>JBEKBW010000210.1:0-2939 GCA_050015215.1 Candidatus Sulfotelmatobacter sp. | reverse complement strand
CGTATCGGCCGCGACCGGCAAATGGCTCTGGCGATTCTCCGCGACCTCCTTTCCTCTCCGAATTCGTAAATCACATCGGCAAGCTCGCGCTCGTCGAGGTGGTTTACCACTTGTTCGGCGGTGCGCTCGCTGTGCGGGTCCATCCGCATATCGAGCGGTCCATCCGCCTGAAAACTGAATCCGCGTGCGGCATCGTTGAGTTGCAGGCTGCTTACGCCGAGATCGGCAAGAATGCCGTTGACCGTTGCTGCTTGTTCGCCCTCCGCAATCTCTGCGAAGGATCTATGCAGCAACGTGATCTTCGGCCAGTCGCTTGCCGGCGGGACGCCGGCGCTACCTAACTTCGCCGCCGCAATCTCCAGCGCTTTCGGATCCTTATCGAGGCCAATCAAATGTCCCGGTGCGCCGAGGCGTTTTGCGATTTCGAAACCCGCCACGCCGCACGTTTAAAAAGTCGATCGCTTCTTTTAAAAGAACCGGAACATGGCCAACTTCCTTGCCACCATGCCCAACCCCCTGAGGGGTGTCTGTTGAACCCTCGCCCACTAGATGCCCAGTTCGTCGAGCGTCTTCGCATCGTCAGGCGTAATCTTGTCGTCCAAAACTTGTTTGCGGTACGCCTCGAGGTTGCGGACTTCCAAAAACTTCTGATAGCCCACCACGGCCACATCGCCCTTCAGTTGAGCCGCGTCGCGCAGCAACTGCGGCAGCAGCAACCGGCCTTGCCCGTCCATTTCCACTTCCTGGCCCCAGTACCCGGTCGCGCTCAAGAACTTTTTCTTCGTCGGGTTGAAGGTCGAAAGCCCCGCCAGTTTCTGCTCGATCTGCTCCCACTCCTCGAAGGGATACAGTTGGGCAATAGTTCCGTCCAAACTGGTGATGTAGAATTTTTGGCCGTACTTCTCGTCGATCACCCGCTTGAACTCGGCCGGCACCTTGAGCCGTCCTTTTTCGTCGACGCGAGTTGGGTGATTGCCGCGAAACATGTTCGTGTTCTGTCATCCTGAGGCGACGTTCTGTGTCGCCGAAGGATCTCCTCACCACTACCGCTGCCACGAAGGAGGCAAAAGCGACGCAGAGTCGGTCTAAATTCGGGTGGTTCGGGCTGTTTGTCGTGCTTTTGGGTCGGTTTCCCACCGGCTCCTCTTTATCAGCTTCCGTTGCCACGAATCGTACCGCGCTTACCACTCTGTACCACTTTGTACCACATCTTACCTGTAAGTCTTTTATTGTCAATAGGAAAGTTGATGGTTGGCTTCCCACTATGGGAGGGGCTAGGCAAACTACGAGGGCTTGTGGCTAATCAAGAAGGTCACCACAAGATGTTGGGTTTACGCTCTAGATTCATTCGCCATTCATTCGCTTAGATTCTTCTTGCATTCCGCGCCAGCGGCGACGTTCCCTGTGGAAATCAGCGAACGCGCGTAGTTCGGCTTCTCGCATGCCAGACTCGTCCCACGCGCAGGTTGTTTAACCCCAGCCGCTTCGGACTTCGATTAGCCTGCAACTGAATTCTCCGGGAGCTTGCGTCTCCGACTAAACTGTTCGCCATGGGGCGCTTTGGCGCTTTCCCCCATAACTACAACTTAAGGAGAACCACACCATGAAACGGATACTTGCAGTGGCGTTGTTGCTTTTATCGTTCGCTTCGGCTGCACTGGCCGACGGGTCAGGCGACCCGCCGTCCTCCGTGAAGACCAAACCGCCTATCGCGAGCATCGCAGCCTGATCAAATTACCCCTCGAAAGCCGGGCGCAGATGCGATAAGCTGCTCCCGGCTATATGAACCTGCTTGTGCAGTACATCCCCTTGGGCCTCTTGGCGCTATTGCTCTTCCTAATGCTGCGGAACCGGGCGTACAACGTGTGTCCCTGGTTCTTTGTATATGTGGCATTTGCCGTAGCTGCTGACGCGGGGCGGTTTGTGATTCGCAACCATCGGGAGGCCTACTTCGTGACCTATTGGACCACCGAAGCCGGCTACGACATCCTCGGAATCCTGGTAATGTACGAATTGATTCGCATCGTCTTGGGAAGTCTGGCCCGCAGGTCGTGGGGCCGGCTTATTTTCCCTGCGTCACTTGTCGCGGGCGTCGGCCTGAGCCTGGCCCGTGCGCATGCCGCTCCACCGCAGTTTAGCGGCCTCCGCTACTATATTGTCGTCGGAGAAATTGCAGTCCGGTGCGTGCAGTCGATCATCTTCACCGAACTGGTGGTGATCGTTCCAATTCTCCACCTGCGCTGGCGTCAATACCCGCTGGGCATTGCCATCGGCTTTGGAGGCTACTCGCTCGTGGCCTTGCTGATGACCACAAAATTTTCGGATTTTGGAACAAGTTTCAAATTTTTGTGGGGCCGGACCTTAATTGTGGCATACTCTTTGGCCGTACTGACTTGGATTTGGTTTTTCAGCGCTCCCCAAAAACCAGATCCTGGATTACCGGCCCCTACCCCCGAGGAATTGGAGCGTTACCAAGCCACGTTGGAGCAATATTTGGCCTGGCTACGGAGGATGCGCTGGAGATGCTTTCGTTAATTTTTGTGTGGTTGCTCATTGCGGCCAACGCGGTGGGCTATACCTATCTTCTGTACCGCGCCTGGACCCGGGTTCCCCGGCGCGACATCTTCGACGTGGTTCCGTTTCTGCATCCCGTCGACTCGTCTATGGTCGAATCGCTGCTTGATCCTGCGGCAGATTATTCCTTGCGGTGGGGTTTGAGTCGGCGCGCCTTCCGCGAGGCGCAACTGCGGCGCATGCGCGTATATCGGGAGTTGGTCCGCCGCATGTCCGACAATTCCGCGGTTCTCGCCGAGTTTGGCCGCGCTCGATTCGCCGGCAGCGACACCCTCGCCCCTGGGCGCGGTTCCAGGCTGGAGGATGCGCACGTCGCGGTCCAAGTCTATTCCACGTTCGCCAGCGTGAGGCTTTCCATCTGGTTG
>JBEKBW010000209.1:0-3060 GCA_050015215.1 Candidatus Sulfotelmatobacter sp. | reverse complement strand
GTGACACGGTTGTGGTACATCCGCGAGGTCGAGCCTTTCGAAAAGATGCTGACGGGAATGACGCGCGACGGCACATTTTATGTGGAGAACGGGCGCGTGCAAGGCGGAGTCAGAAATTTCCGCCTGAATGAGAGCCTGATTCACATGCTGTCGAACGTCGAGGCTATGAGCGTGCCAGTGAGGTCGTGCGGAGAAGAATCGTTCGACATGGTGGTGCCGGCGATGAAGGTCAAGGAGTTCAACTTCACCGAAGTGACGAAATTTTAGCCGCGCTCCGCACTCGGCATTCAACATTTTCGAAGGGGCTTTCGCTCCTCTTTTTGCTTCCGGTTTCTCTCCGATAATCACCCGAAATTGACCCCGATTTGACCGGAAAATGACGGGTTCGAACCGTCTGTTTCAGGCTTAAATCTGCGCCCTGAAATATCCCCTAATTCATTCAAAGAAAAGCAGTTACGCCCCGCTTGTTCCATGACTTCGGTAACTTTGTTTGCACCATTCGCGGGTGTACGCTGCCCTTGAGTTGGATGCAGGTCCGGGAAGCGGAAAAGGCGCTGCCCGGAAGGAAGGTTCTCTCAGCGTGGCAGCCGAAGGCACAGCAGCGATGACGATGACTGAGAAGGCGAGCAAGGGACACTACGAAGACTTGCAGAGTGCACCGCGCTTTCCGCTGCATCTCTCCGCGTCGGTCGAGAGCCAGGGCAGCAAGTACTCGGCGGAGACGGAGAACATCTCAGCCAACGGAGTGCTGTTTGCCATGGACAACGATGTCCCGGTGGGCTCGATCGTGGACTTCACGATTATGCTGCCGGCGGATGTGGTGGGTGCGCGGCGGAATGTGCAGATCGACTGCCGGGGCCGGGTCGTGCGCAGTTTCGAAGATCGAGGCCGCCGCGGCGTGGGCGTAGTGATTGACGAATACCATTTCGAACGGGCGTAGGCGCAAGCGACTTTCAAGCGACGTATCAAGGGACTATGGCGACCATTCCGGTGAGCACGGAAGAAAATTTCGGAGCAGGCGGAGACGGCGGTAACGGCCAGTTCGTCCGAGTGATCGTGGCCGATACGCAGGCTATCTTCCGCGCCGGGTTGCGTAAGGTGTTCGCGCTGGAAGATGATATTCGCGTGGTTGGGCAGGCGGAAACGCTGGCGCAAACCCAAACCGCGGCGGCGAAGTTTACCGCGGACGTTCTGATTTTCGAAGCGGCCCTCACGCCGAATCCGGTGGAGGCCGTAGCCGATCTGCTTCGCCAGAACACTCAACTGCGCATTGTAGTGGTGACTCCCGGCGCCGACGAGGATTTGACGTTGGACTTGTTCCGGCGGGGCGCGCACGGCATCGTATCGCGGGAAGTGGAGCCTGAGTTACTGGTGGATTGCCTGCGCAAAGTAGCGGGCGGCGAAACATGGCTTGATCGCCAGGGCACGCATTGGGTGATGGAGGCCTATCGCAACCAGAATAACCGGCCCTCGGGATCGCGTCCGAAGGTGCAACTCACGCCCAAAGAAACCCTGATCGTTTCCTGTGTGACACAAGGAATGAAGAACAAAGAGATTGCGCTGCGCGTGGGCACCACGGAGCAAGTGGTAAAGAACTATCTGCGCAAAGTGTACGACAAGCTCGGAGTGGCCGACCGCCTGGAGTTGGCGCTGTATTGCCTGAATCATCACGTGGTCGATAATACGAAGGTGCCTCCGTTGCCGGTTGCTCCCACGAACGGTCATGCCGCGAATGCCGCAGCGGCAGGTGCGTCAGCGGCAGGTGCGTCAGCACCCGGCGGGTCGGCTTCAATTAGTTCCGCCCCGGCCGCAGGCACGGATGCTGTCGGAAAACCCTCCTAAGCCTCACCTTCACCCTTAGAACGCACGCCTCGAGTAGAAAACACGCTCCCAGCTTTCGTTCCAAGTTGCGGTTTCAATGACTTCACACATAGAATTGAAAAGAACGAAACAGTAGCCGGATCGCTAATATTTTTGGGCTGAGCGCGAAGCTTCTTTTAAGAGTCGTTCCTTCCAACCGATTCACGCCGGAGAGATGGCCGAGTGGCTGAAGGCGCACGCTTGGAAAGCGTGTTTAGGGGAAACTCTAACGTGGGTTCGAATCCCACTCTCTCCGCCATTACTTGCTCCGACGAGAACTTCGATATCGACCCGCCTACTCGTTACACAAAAGCCCTGTAAGGCCTACGAATAGATTCCAGGCGCCTCGTGTCCAAGCTTCTGGACATATTCAACATAGGAGCCAGGATACACAGTGGGATTGCGGTCGGTGCCGCTCTCACCGCCCAGTTCGAGCACACGTGAGCCGAGGCCGCGCAGGAACATGCGGTCATGCGATACGAAGATCATGGTGCCTTCAAAATCTTTCAGGGCGTCCACCAGCATCTCCTTGGTCGCCAGATCCAGGTGATTCGTCGGTTCGTCGAGCACCAGGAAGTTCGGCGGGTTGTTGAGCATGCGCGCTATGGCCAGCCGCGACTTTTCTCCGCCGGAGAGTGCGCGGATCTTTTTGTCTACGTCGTCGCCGGAGAACTGGAATGCTCCTGCCAGGTTCCGCAACGCCCCGATACTGTCTTGGGGAAAATCCTGTTGCAACTGTTCGTTGACGGTGAGATCGGGATTGAGCAGTTCCAAAGATTGTTGCGCAAAGTAGCCCATATACAGGCTGGCGCCGAGCCGCACGCTTCCGGCATCGGGAGCGCTGGCTCCGGCAATCATTTTAAGAAGCGTAGTCTTGCCAGCGCCGTTTCTCCCCATGACGGCCCAGCGTTCTCCGCGGCGGATGGTGAGATTGAATCCTTCGTAAATCACACGCGGGCCGTAACTCTTGTGCAGATTCTCAAGGACCGCGACCTGTTCGCCGGATCGTGGGGGGACACGAAAGTCGAATTTCACCACCTGCCGTTTTTTGGGCAGTTCGATCTTCTCGATCTTGTCCAGCGCCTTAATCCGGCTCTGCACCTGGGCCGCTTTGGCGGCGTGCGTCCTGAAACGATCGATGAAGCGCTGCTCCTTGGCAAGCATGGACTGCTGCCGGGCAAATGCTGCCTGCTGATTGCT
>JBEKBW010000208.1:0-4655 GCA_050015215.1 Candidatus Sulfotelmatobacter sp. | reverse complement strand
CACGGTCATCGAGGATTTTCTGCCGGCGCCATCGCAACTGGTAAGGAAGGCGGACACGGTGAAAGTCACATCGGAGTTTACCCGCTCCAGTATCGACTTCCTTAAGAAAGAAGCCAGGAAGGCTAAAGTGCCCTATCAACGGATGTTGCGGGCGCTGCTGGACCGCTACGTCGAACAGCACACGGCGTAACGCATACTCGGCTTCGGCGGCTCAGCCTAACTTCCCATTCCGCGGAAAAACGGCCAAAGGGCACCCATCCAAGCTCCGCTTGGGTGAGGGCTTTGAAGTGACGACCAGGAAAAATTCTGGGACCGACCGAACGCTTCAAAAAAGCCAAAGCCCCGAGCACCGCTCGGGGCTTCGAGATACTAGACGACGTCCGCCAAACACTTACCACAATAAATGGGGCACTTGAATTGTCAAGCACCTTTGGTATCGAGTGACCCGGGTGAATTTAACAATCTACAGAATATATCTCGACAAATCCTGATCCTTAACAATATCCGCAAGCATCTTCCGCACATAATCCGCGTCGATAATCACGTGCTCGCCCTTTTTCTCCGGAGCGTCAAAGCTCAACTCATCCAGCACCCGCTCCATGATGGTGTGCAGTCGCCGCGCGCCGATGTTTTCCGTATTTTCGTTCACGCGAAACGCAAAGTGCGCAACCTCATCCAGCGCCTCCGGCGTAAACTCCAGCTTCACGCCTTCGGTCTCCAGCAGCGCCGTGTACTGCTTCACCAGTGACGATTTCGGCTCCGTCAAAATCCGGACAAAATCTTCCATCGTCAGCGACTGCAACTCCACCCGAATCGGAAATCGCCCCTGCAACTCCGGAATCAGATCGCTGGGTTTCGAAACGTGAAACGCCCCCGCCGCAATAAACAAGATATGATCCGTGCGCACCATGCCGTACCGCGTGTTCACGGTAGTGCCTTCGACAATCGGCAGAATGTCGCGCTGCACGCCCTCGCGCGAAACATCCGGACCGTGCCCGCCCTCGCGCCCCGCAATCTTGTCGATCTCATCCAGGAACACAATGCCCGCATTCTCCACGCGATCAATCGCCGTCCGCGTCACCTGATCCATATCGATCAACCGCTGCTCTTCTTCCTGGATCAGATATTCGAACGCCTCATTCACCTTCATCTTTCGCTTCTTCGTCCGCGCCCCAAAAATATTCGGCAGCATGTCCTTGATGTTGATGTCCATCTCCTCAACACCCTGCGCGCTCATAATTTCAAAAGTAGGAAAGTTGCGCTCGCGCACATCGATCTCAACCTGCTTCTCGTCAAGCTTGCCTTCCCGCAACTGCTGCCGCAATTTTTCCCGCGTCCGCGAAGAAGACTCCACCAACGCAGTATTCCCATCAATCACAACCCCGCCAGCAGTAGTAGTCTCCGCCGGACGCGGCGGCGGCGAAGGCGGCAACAAAATATCCAGCAACCGTTCCTCCGCATTCAGCTCAGCCTTGTCAGCAACATCCTCCAACTTCTCCTCACGCACATTATCGATAGCAATCTCGACAAGATCCCGCACCATCGACTCCACATCCCGCCCCACATAACCAACCTCAGTAAACTTAGAAGCCTCAACTTTCAAAAACGGAGAATTCGCCAACTTAGCCAACCGCCGAGCAATCTCAGTCTTGCCAACCCCAGTAGGCCCAATCATCAAAATATTCTTGGGCATCACTTCTTCGGCGAGCTCTGGCGTTAGCTTTTGACGGCGCGTGCGGTTGCGCAGCGCAATGGCGACAGCCCGCTTCGCGGCTTTCTGCCCGATGACGTGTTTATCAAGCTCAGCTACGATTTCACGCGGAGTGAGTTCGTCCAGCGCAAGCTGTTCTTCTTCGGCGGTGCTGGGTAAATAGATAGCCATAAATATTTAGCGGACGGACGAAGGCGTCCGTCGCTCCACGAGCTACAACTCCTCAATCGTTACCGCATCATTTGTATAGATGCACATCCGGCCGGCAATCTTCATCGCCTCTTCGGCAATTTTGCGCGCCGGAAGTTCGGTATGAGCGGCCAGCGCCTGCGCGGCGGCCTGCGCATACGGACCTCCGCTGCCGATCGCAGCCACTCCGCCATCCGGCTCGATCACGTCGCCTTGTCCACTCAGCAGAAACGTCTGCTCCTTGTCGCATACCAGCAGCAGCGCTTCCAAATGCCGCAGATATTTATCCGTGCGCCAATCTTTTGCCAACTCCACGGCGGAGCGTCCCAAGTTGCCGTGATACTGCTCCAGCTTCGCCTCGAAGCGGCTGAACAAGGTGAACGCGTCGGCGGTCGAGCCGGCAAAGCCGGCAAGAATCTTGTCGCTATAGAGCCGGCGAATCTTCTTCGCCGTATGTTTAATCACGGACTCGCCAAGCGTAACCTGGCCGTCGCCGGCCAGCACCACGCTGCCGTTGCGCCGAATGGATAGAACTGTGGTGGAACGTATCAGACGTTTCGTAGGCATGAGCGCAATTCTTGATTATAGCAGTGCAAAAGATGAAGACTCGTATGCCCTGCCGCGAAGCCCGGCGTCATCCCGAGCGGAGCCGTTCTTCAGGCGAAGCGAGGGATCTCGTGCGCCACTGTCGCCTGTTGCCCGGGGGCATGGGGGTGCCCCATTTCTCGCATCCTCTTGCGAGAAGCGGGGATTCCCACGATGAAGCCGGCCGATAAACGACAGCCCCAGAAACCGTGTCAAGACCCCCAAAGCCGCCAATTTCCCCAACTAACTGAAAGCACTCACAAAATATTTCCCAAAACCTGTCCCTTTCCCCCACTCCAAATTGCTATACTGAAAGTATAGGCATAAAACTTTAGGAAAACGAGGCGCGGCCCCAGGCCGCGCCTTTTCTTTTGGAGACAAGAACCACCAGGCATGGACCACTGGAAAAAATTCAAAAGCTTCAAGCAGCGAGGAGAGTGGGTCGAACTCCGCTTCATGGCCACCGCCGCCGAGCGCGGCTTCTGCGTCCTAAAGCCCTGGGGAGACACTCGCCCCTATGACATAGGCATCGACCACGGCTCCAACTTCCTCCGCGTGCATCCCAGTCGCAACCTGGTACATAATCCCAGCCGCCCTGCTCCTCGGCGAAGTACGCAAATCCGGCATCATGCTCCACCCCGTCGAGCCGCTCAAGAAAGACCGCTACAGCTACGAAGCCTACAAAGAAGCCTGGCCCCTGCTCTATAAAAGCCGGAGGGCTCTGCTCGAGCGGATAAGGCAACCCTGCGGACCGGTGAGGAGATGAGATTTATCGCTCCCATCAGTCGCGTCCCATTCGTGACCAGGTGGTAGGACTCTCCGCCTTCGTCCGCCCACGCCGCTAACCAACGGCTTACCTAGGCTGGGACTGTCGCGAACTTGTTCGGATTGGGGACACGCCATGTTACGAAACTCGAATAACAGGCGGAAATGTCTTGACCAGGGGCGGGTTGCGAGACAGAATTGTACTTCCGCGCTCAGAAGGGCGATGCCCGGGTACCGCGGATTCCCCAACCGGGCCGCGCGAGTTAATCGTTACCGGATGGAAACAACGCCCGTTGCTGAGGAGGCCAATGTTACCGAACCCGCTTCCCCTTGGATGGGTAATCGCCTTCACTGCCTCGGGGGCAATTGTGTACTGGTGCAAATGGGGGCCAAATAAACTTAGGGCATTCGCGCTCTCCGCCATCGTTGACCTGCTGCCTGTCAGTGCCCTGTGGAAGAGTATAATTGAGGTGCTGGTATTTACCGCCCTTGGTTGTTTCATTGGGATAGGTCTCTTGCAGCCAATCAATGCTCCTCAGGCGGTCACAGCTGGTTTTGCGTGGACGGGTGCTTTCGCAAAGATGCGAAGGCCGGACTAAGATCAGAATGAAGAAGGGAACCTACGACCTTGTAAGTACGATTGCAGTGGTCTTGCTGGCGCTGTCCGCGTACTTCGCCCAGCACTCGCGCCACGCGGGGTATGCATTTGGCTTCATCGCCGTCCTTTCGGCGGTGGGTTCGCTAGCTACATACGTGAAGGCGCTGCTCAAAGAAAGCCATCTTTCCAGTCCAAGGGAGCCGGCTCCGCGGGAAGCGGACTTGGTAATTCCCGGGAGGCTTTCGATTAGGCGAACGGTATTTCATAGCGAGCGTTGGCGCGGTTGGGGTGAAGCTTGGCGGTACCGTCGTATTCGGGCCAGGTCGGCAGCCATGGACCACAAAGCGGTCGGCGATCCCGAGGAAGTGTACAAAGACGGCCTGGCCATGTTCCATGCTCTGATTCCTGCCCTACGAAGGGCGAACAATGTCGCAGCCAAGAGTTGTTGAAGATGAGAGCGCCCAGCCCGGTAAGCGGCCAGGACAACCCTGAAAAGAAAACTAAATTAGTCACGGGCGGAGTGTACATCCTTCGGGAAGCAGTAAGCACTCCAGATGGTCACAAAGCTGGAAACCGAAAAGCGCACGACTTCCGTGCGGTAATCCTCCTTTCAAATCAAACGATTTGTAATTCAATTGCGAGCCCCGTGGTTACGATCGCTCCTCTCTCTTCCAAGCTGGTTCCGAGGGCCGAAACCGACCTTATCATTGGGCGGTCAACGAAGAACGGGCTGGAACATGACAGCCGCATCATGTTCGGCTATGTTCAGCCGGTCTTGAAGGACGAGCTCGAAAGACAGATTGGGGA
>JBEKBW010000207.1:0-3377 GCA_050015215.1 Candidatus Sulfotelmatobacter sp. | reverse complement strand
GCTTGTCTCGCTTTCAGACTTATCGGCACGTTTTCGGACCGCGCGAAACTGCATGTCGTTCATTCTAAAGATGAAAACTAGTGCCGAGAGTGGGTTACGAGTAGACCATAAAATCCATGTAACTTATTGATTATCAATGAGTTGGCGGAGAGAGTGGGATTCGAACCCACGTTACCCTTTCGAGTAAACACGCTTTCCAAGCGTGCGCCTTCAGCCACTCGGCCATCTCTCCGGCGCATTCAGGGAGGAAAATTCGCGTTGCGAGGCCCTTTGTGCGGTCCCCTTGCCCGTCGTTGCGGCCGACTGGGTCCAATTCATTCTATGGGCATTGGTCGATTGGTGCAAATCGACCGATGGAAACATTTCTACTCTGAATCAAGACGTGGCACAGACCTATGAGATTTTGCCGGGATCAGCCGATGCGAAGGTGGGGGCGCTGATTGCGAGGGACGAGGTCGCGCTGGCGGAAGCCCCGGCGGCAGCTCCGTTGGCAGCGGCAGGAGTTGGAGCGGCAGCATCGACGGGAACGGTGGTTGGAATCGGCGGCGGCTTAACACCATCTACTACGTGATGATTCAGGCAGTAGAGAGCAAGTTCCAGGCGGTCGGCTACGCCCAGCTTGTCGTAGACTTTGCGCAGATAATTTTTCACTACCTGCTCGGTGGTCCCGACACGCGTTGCGATCTCTTTGTTCTTCATTCCTTGCGTGACACAAGAGACGATTAGCGCTTCCTTGGGCGTGAGCTGAACCTTGGTACGTGCGCCGCTCGGTCTCAGATTGTGGCCGCGGAATGCTTCCATGACCCAATGAACTGCCTGATTTTCCAGCCAGGGCTCGCCAGCGGCAACTTTGCGGAGGCAGTCGACCAGCAGCTCTGGTTCGACTTCGCGCGAGAGAATGCCGTGAGCGCCGCGGCGGAAAAGATCCAGTGTTAATTGTTCGTCGGACGTGGGAGTCACCACGACGATTTTGAGATGCGGGGCCTGGCGCTGAAGTTCGGCCACGGCTTCGACCGGATTGGGCGCGAGGGCGGATTCGAAAATCAAAATGTCGGCGGAAAATTTTGTAACGGCGGATTGCGTTTGCGGCAGAGTCTCTGCCTGACCTACTACGCGGATGTCGTCTTCGAGAGCGAAGATTTTGCGCAGCCCGGCGCGAAAGATAGCCTGGGTATCGGCCACGATGACGCGAATGAGTTGCGCCGAGCCGCTTTCTTTCTGGGCTCCGTGATTTTCGCCGATGCTAGCTGTGCTGGCCATCGTTTTCTACTGTTCTGTCTACTCTCGCTCGAAGTGGTATTCGTCGATTACTACGCCTACTCCTCTTCGGCCTCGATCTTCGAAACTGCGAACCACGCGGCCGTGGCAGTCGATCTGCACGTTACTGCGGGCACCGACGACCTCACCGGGAAGCAGAATGGTGAAGTCAACGAGAGATCCCACCGGAACATCCCGGTCCATTGCGAAAAGAACGCCGTTGGCAGAGATGTTTTGCGTTTCCGCCACGCAATCTCCTCCAGCCGATTTCAGCTCCACGGGCAAATGCAGCGGAAATCGCGGAGCGCTTTGCATTTCGGCATAGTGCTTGCTCGCCTCTCTCGATTCCGCCGATAGTTGCTGCTCTGGCGCTTCACCCAACACTGTGTGTTAACTGACCTTCCTCCGGATCACGCACATTCCGGCAGCGGAGATTGCTTCCATATACTTCGGAATCCAAGGGCAGCGTACACCCGGGAATCAGCCTCGCAAAGTTACGGAAGTCATTGAACAGTGGGGCGCTAACTGCTTGAGCATGAGAGAATTACAACCAAAGTGCGGAGGGTGATTGCCAGGTGAAACAAGGGAAGAAAAGGTAGCTAGAACTTGGTGACTTCCGTGAAGTTGAAGTCGCGAACCTTCATCGCGGGCACAACCATGTCCATGGATTCTTCTCCGGCGGCGCGAACCGGCAGGCTCATGCTTTCGACATTGGAGAGCATGTGGATCAGGCTTTGATTGAAACGGAAATTTCGCAGGCCTTGCTTCACTCGGCCGTTCTCTATTAGAAATGTGCCATCGCGGGTCATACCAGTAACGATTTTTTCGTAAGGATCGACTTCGCGGATGTACCAGAGCCGAGTCACGAGAATTCCGCGTTCGGTGGATGCGATCATTTCTTCTACTGTGTGCGGATTCTTTGCTGAAGAGAAAACGATGTTGCTCGGCATCTCGCCCATTTCGTTGGGCAAGGCGAAGCCGTGGCCGGTGGCTTCGATGGTCCCGACTTTGTCTTTGTATTCGGATTGTTTCATCCGCTCGGCCGTCGATCTTGCGTAAACCACGCGCTTCACGACACCGTTTTCCACGAGCGTGACATGCTGACGGCGCATTCCTTCGCCGTCAAAGAACGCGCCGGTTTGCAGCGGATGTGAGACGTTATCTTCTATGGTGATGTTTTCGCCGAAGACCTTGGCGCCGATGCGGCCTGCGAGAAACGAGCGCTGGTCGAGAATCGCCATGCCGGAATAGTCCCAGAACATGAAGCCGACTATGTCGAGTACGGCGGAGGGTTCGAGAATTACGGTGTACTTTCCTGCCGGAATCTCCGCTGGGTGCGCGGAGTCGATCGCCTTCTGCGCGGCGATTTCGGCTATGCCGAGAGGATCGAGATCGGCTATGTTGGGCGAGTCGGCTTTTTGCCAGCCGGAGGAATCGGCGGCGAGCATGGTGATGGAAACTTCTGCCAGCGTTTGCGTGTGCCATCGGCTGAGGCCGCGCGAGTTAAAAACGCCTTCGACGGATTCGGAACTGGAGAAGATTCCGGCGGTGGTGAGTGCATAGGCGTTCGCTACGTCCACGATTTTTCTTACGCCTTGGGCACGAAGCTGCGGCGTGATGGACGCGGTTTCCGCGAAATGGCGGGATGGGACTGGTGTGACGCGGACGCCCTCGTCCGCGTTGCCGGCAGCTTCGCGTGAGTCAGGCATCGGCAGGAGGTCAGGGTCAGGATGCTGCACTTTAGCGAGTGCTTCGGAGGATTCGACCACACGGCGAAGGCTTTCGTCGTCGAACTTGTTGGTGCTGGCGCGTGCCGTGCGTCCGCCAAAGACGGCACGAACCGACACTACGTGGTTCTCGTCCTCGACGTTCTGGTGGATGGTGTTGTTCGCAAACCTGGTGAGCGAAAATCTTCCCCCGGAGAAAAGAACCTCCGTCTCATCCGCAGACGAAAACTTTTTCATGCGGTCAAAGATGTCGCCGGCCTGTTCCTGAGTCAGCAAGTCGTGCTCTTCTCTCTGCTTCTGTGTCTCGGTGGTGAACTAACTTCCTTTATAGGCGCTGCCGACTTTAATCCTTCGAAAGCGTGACGGGGCTGCTCCATGGCCCGTGCCCATAAC
>JBEKBW010000206.1:0-3465 GCA_050015215.1 Candidatus Sulfotelmatobacter sp. | reverse complement strand
GCGGCTTCCACAAACTCGCGTTCGCGCGCGGCAAGAACCTGGCCGCGAACCAGGCGAGCGTAGCCGACCCATCCGCCCAACGAGAGCGCGAGCACTAGGTTGAAAATCCCCGGCCCGCGGAAAGCTACGAACGCGATCGCCAAAAGGATTCCCGGGAAAGACAGGAATGCATTCATCAAGACTATGTTTACGAAACGATCGATACGCCCGCCGTAGTAGCCAGCGATGGAGCCGACGATGAGCCCGATGGCAAGCGAGGCGGCGACGACTGAGCTTCCCACCAGCATGGAGATGCGCGCCCCATAGATGATGCGGGAGAGAATGTCGCGGCCAAGTTCGTCGGTGCCGAACCAGTGAGCATGCGTGGGCGAGCTGAGCCGCGTTGGCAGGTTGATGGAAGCGGGGTCCTGCCTGGCGATCCACGGGGCGAAGACGGCAAAGAGCACGAAGATGATGACCAACATAGTGCCAATTGCGGCGAGTGGGTTGCGGCGGGCGTTTACGGCTACCGATCGATGGAAGGTAACTGTTTTGGCCGACACGCACTCATCTTAGACGTATCGCCAGAACTGCGCAAAATCACGAAAAAACTGGTTCTCCGTTAAGGTACGGTTGTGAACGGCCGCCAATTGTGGTCTGATAGAGGGGTCTGCTCGACCGCACGTCCTTCGTGTGCGCCATGAATCTCCGCCCTTTAGCCTAAATTCTTAGGAGGAAAAATCATGAGTAAAGTCTCGTACATTCCCAAAGACTACAACTCGGTCACGCCTTACCTGGTTATCAAGGGCGCTGCCCAAGCCATTGAGTATTACAAGAAAGTTTTCGGAGCCACCGAAGCCGTCCGCATGAACGGCCCGGATGGAAAGGTCGGTCACGCCGAATTAAAGATTGGCAACTCGCACATCATGCTGGCCGACGAGAATCCCAGCATGGGCCAGGGACACACCAGCCCCGCCACGGTCGGCGGGAGCCCGGTGAGCCTCTATGTATATCTTCCCGACGTCGATAAAGTCGTTGAGAAAGCGGTGACGGAGGGCGCGAAGATTTTGAAGCCTGTGCAAGATCAGTTCTACGGAGACCGCAATGGATTTATTCAAGATCCATTCGGGCATCTGTGGGGCATTGCCACGCATGTGGAGGATGTATCGCCACAGGACATGAAAGAGCGGATGAAGAAGATGATGACGGCGGCGTAGTCAGGTTTTGGACTAGAGGCGGGGCGGAGATGCCCCGCCTCTTTACTCTTAGTGTTGTTCGGCAAATGGGTTTTCGATGCGGATGCCCGCGATCATTTGCCCGGCGTTCAAATCTTCGGAGAGGATGCGGACTGTTCCTGCTTTGGCCGCCGAGGCAACGATCAGCGCGTCCCAGAAACCGATACGGGATTCGTCCTCGATTCGGAATGCAGCGGCAATTTCAGTGGGAGTAGTTTCAACGCACCAGATCGAGTAGCTGTTCACCACCCGCCGTGCATCCGCCTTGGGAAGAGGAGAGGCAATCTTCCGCGTGACATTCACATAGAATTCCTGCAGCACCTGCATACTGAGCACCCCTGACCGCTGGCTCCAGAGTTCGCGGAGAACGTTCTTTGCCAGCTGGTGCTTGGCCTTTGCATCGACATCGTGAGCATAAATCAAGACGTTGGTATCGACGAACGTTTTATCGCTCATGCCATTCGTCCCGGGTGGCGCGAATTACACCGCCCAGATGAAAGCCGTGATCTAGTAATGCTGCAGCTTGCCGCTCGGCGCGTTCGTAGGCTTCTTCCTCCCCGACCAGAATCTCGATTTGCTCGGCAAGCAGGCCGCTGATTGAGGAGCCTCGCCTCGCGGCCAGGATCTTGGCTTTGCGAAGCGTCTCTTGATTCAGACTAACTGTCACATTTTGCTTATTCATTTTATGCACGTAAATTACGTGTACCACGTATTTAACGTGTCAGTCAAATCACTGACGTTAGATCCCAGATGATAAAAATTAAAAGGTATCGATCCCCATAAAGTATCTGGGATCAATAACTTGGATGGCACTCGATCCGCAGCTAAACACCATAAAATATTGATTCTAAAGAATTTCACGATAAAATCTTTACAATCAGCAACTTAACAGGAGCCTCTCAAATTCAAGTCATTTAGAATCAGGTAGTTACGCTATTGAGCGCCTCCACAATATTGATAGCAAACAAGTTGCTAAGGTTGTCAAAGAGCCAGTTCGCTGAAAACATGCGGAGATTGCGTCCGCATCGATGATGATTGCGCGGTTGTGTAAGGGACGCAAGCTCAGACGTCACACTCCGGCTGTGGAACCCTGCGGATAGCGTGAGGCCCTCACTTTGCGCCGGGGCGGCGGCTTTGGTGGGCATCGGGTAGTGAGTTGGTTTCACACCCACTGTTTGCTTGACATGTGATATTGCCAGCAATAGCATCTTGATATGCGAGCAGTCGTGCTTGACACCGACGTGCTGGTCGCAGCTTTCCGGAGCGACTCGGGCGCTTCTCGTCGGGTATTGGAGGACGGCTTGGCCCGGCGGTTTGAATTGTTGTTATCCGTGCCGTTGATGATTGAGTACGAGGCGGTTCTGACTCGCCCCGAGCATTTGGCGGCGTCACGGGCGAGCATTGAGGATGTCGGGCACGTGCTGGATGGCTTGGCCGCCGTGGGAAAGCGCGTGAGGATTGCTTTTCGCTGGCGGCCTGCGTTGCCGGACCCGAACGACGACATGGTTCTGGAGACTGCCGTAAACGGCCGGGCGGGTGCGATTGTGACTTTCAACGAACGGGATTTCAATCCGGTGGCTGCGAAGTTTGGCTGTCGCGTGATGCGTCCGGCGGAGTTGTTGCGTCGGCTCGCGAGCGACTGAGCGCAGGAGGGGTGTGTGAGACGAAGCAATTTTGCATTACGGCTGCAGCCATCTTTGCTGGACGAAGCGCGCAAGCTCGCCGAGTCCGAAGGGGTGGCGCTGAATCAGCTCATCAACGTGGCGGTCGCGGAGAAGGTCTCCGCCTTGCGGACGGAGGAGTACTTTGCGGCGAGGGCGCAGCGGGCTAATCCGGCGAAGGTCGCCCGGATTCTGAGGCGCGTGGGCAAAGGAAATACGCCAGTGGCAGGAGATGAGCTGCCGGCGGAGCTGGTGGTCAAGCGGAAGAAAAGGAGCGGGTAGGCCGCGACATCAAGCTGTCGAGTTTGCAGCGGGCGGCGGCTTTGGTGGGGCGGCGGGTGGTGATTGAGTTGGTTTGAGAGTTAGAGCCTTTCGCCTGTCGCAGCCTGGCCAGCCAGAAGAAATGTCTTGGGGTATTTGCCCTCGCCGCAGAGTTTGAACGAGCCGAAATCTTTGAACCAGGGTCCTTCGGGGACAGCCGGTCTTGCTTCCAGCCAAACCCGAAGACGGTTGAGGTCGTCTAGGCTGATGTTGCGGTCGTGCATGCGCTCGACCAGATGGTCGCGAATGGCTGACGGGATGCGCGGCCA
>JBEKBW010000205.1:0-3595 GCA_050015215.1 Candidatus Sulfotelmatobacter sp. | reverse complement strand
AAATCTCCGCCGTCGAAGAGGACAACCGCACCATCTTCATCTCCCTGCCCGGCAACGCCCGCGCCGAAATCAGCATGGCGCGCACCGAGCGCTTCGAGAAAACCGGCAAGCCGCCCATCGTCGCCCCCGCCACCATCCACGAAGACCTGCGCCGCCGCGACTTCACCGTCAACGCCATGGCGCTGTCGCTCAACGAGGGTTCGCGCGGCTTGCTGCTCGATCCCTTCAACGGCGTCGCCGATATCGAGACCAAAGTCATCCGCATTCTGCACAACTATTCGTTCCTCGAAGATCCTTCGCGCCTAATCCGCGCCACGCGCTTCGCCGCCCGTTTCCACTGGCTGCTAGAAGAACGCACCCAGGCCCGTTACGACGCCGCCAAAGAAGGCAAGTATATCGACCACATTCTGCGCACTTCGATCGGCCACGAAATCGCCGCGCTCGCGCACGAAGACGATCCCCTGCACGTCGTAAAGATGCTCGAGAAAGAAGGCTGGCTCGAGATTCTCCACGACCACTGGACCGTCGCCAAGGTCGACACCAACGGCATCACGCAGCTCATGAAAACGCGCCAGCAAATGGTCGACATGGGCTACGCCCCCGACGCCGGCCCCGCGGTGATGTATTTCCTGACCGCGCACTTCTCCGACAAAGATGTTTCAGACATTCAAAAACTGATCCCGCGCAAGGATTTGGTGGAAGCCTGGCGCGATATCGAAGATCACGCGAAAGAATTGGCGAAGCGACTGATGGGCAAAGAAGCCGCCACTCCGTCGCGCACCTGGCAGCTGCTGTCGTCAGCCCGTCCGGAAATGGTGTTGTTCCTTGCCGTGACGGCTAAGCAGCAGTCAGTCGAACAGAAAATCAAGAACTACCTGACCAAATGGCGGCAAGTGCAGCAGAAGATTCCGTTGCCCGAAATGACGGAGCTACTCATCACCCCGCAGTTGCCCGAGTACGCAAAACTCGCGCACGACGTCTTCCTGCTCCTGCTCGACGGCAAACTGCGCTCGCGTACCGAGACCCTGAAATTCCTGAAGCCGTACGCACCGCCACCACCGCCTCCGCCTCCAGCCCCCAGGCGCGGACGCGCTGCCAAAGGCGCAGCCGAGGTCCCGCCCGCAGCCGCACCGGCAGGGAAGCCCGGTCCAAAAGGGAAGAAGGGAAAAGCTGCCGCCGCAGTCGTGCCCGTCGCGCCACCAGCACCGCCTCCTGCGAAGCAACCAGCCAAAACGCCCGAAAAATCCAAGCCCGCAAAGCCCGAGCCCAAGCCCGCAAAACCCGCCCCGAAGCCAGCGAAGAAGCCCGCCCCCAAACCGCCCGCCAAGAAAGCCAAGGCAAAGAAAAAGAAATAGCGGATGCCCCGGCTCATGTAGGGGGCTGGCCCACACGTTCGCATTTTAGCTCCATGCGCCACCACGAAATTGGATGCCCCACCCGTGGCGGTTTCACGGGTGGGCCGCGATGCGGATGGGATCAGGAGATTTTGCGGATGTGAAGCTCCGCTTTTTGGGTCTCATTGACTAAAACCGGCCCGCGTTCGCCATAGGCGTAATGTCGGAAGCTGCTCCATAACCACTCCTCGGGCTTCAGAACTAAACCCCGCAGGACGGGATTGCGGTGCATGTAGCGCAGCTTCTCCACGCGTTTCTTCTCGGTGAATATGACAAAATCGTAGAATCGGCATTGCCAAACGCGTCCCACGGCGAGGGGTGTACTCCAAAGCGAGTCGGTCTGGGCACCGCTTTTGGCGCGAAGTTCGCGCAGCAGCCGATGGGCGAAGGTCTGTTTCAAAGCCGCCAACACCAACGAAGGATCTCCGCGCACCGGCTCGGAGAAGAGAAGGTGCACATGCTCAGGCATGACTACGTAACCGACGACTGCAAATTGATGCCGCTGGCGCATCTGTTCCATAACTTCGAGGAAGAGATCGCGAGAGCGGGGTGTCCCGAGAAGGGGACGGCGTTGATAACAACTTGTGGTAATAAAGTGGGAGTATCCAGCGCCGTAGTAGCGGTGCAGATTTGTTGGCATGAAAACGATCTAACACGAACGCTGGGATTTTGGCTGTGACGAATGAACATGCCGGGGAGAGTTCGCAGCAGCCCACCCGTGAAACTGCCACGGGTGGGGCATCCCGTGTCGTGCTAGAGTACGGCTGGGCCAGCCCCCGCCAAGCCTCCTGATCCCATCGGCATCGCGGCCCACCCGTGAAACCCGAACGGGGGCATCCATCTCGTCGTAGACTGGACTAAATAGATCGGCTGGGCCAGCCCCCCCTATATACTCTGGAGATGACGTTGTCAGCGCTGTAGAAGGCGAGGACGGGAATGTAGTGGGCTTTCACGTCGGAGTGGAGAGCAACGGGTTAGTGTACGACGCGGCGAATCCTGGTGGAGTGCCAGCCGGGGAGTGGGGGCCATCATTTACCGATGGTGCTGGCAACCCGCTGTCGGGGGGAACTACTCCGCTCTTCCCTAAATTCTGAGGTGAAATGAAGGTTTTGCTGTGAACAAGCTTTTGACCGCTATACGTGAGTCTCCTCTCTCTTACTTACCACAGGTGTCTCTCTCGCAGTTGGCTCTCTTCCGTCGAGCCTACTCCGAGAGATGTAAGATGCACGGGCATCCGCACCGGTGGGAAATACGGGCTAACCGGTTTGGTCCTTGGGTTCGAAGGAGGTTTCAGATGCCTCCAAGTGCTATCGAAGTGCCGGAGCCTGTGATTCTTTCTTTCTCTGGCGATGAGCGAGATGCATTTTACAGATATTTCGAATTGCTAGATGAATTTGACAGGCTTGACCTGCAAGCCCTCGAACCTTCTGAAGAGAGTCGCAAGAAAGTACGGGAGGCGCCATCGCCCTTGCAGGCGTTCGCTGAGGTGCTTCGGAATGACAAAGATCATTTGTGGTCTCACTCTGATCTTCTGCCCGGGGCCTCCGAATTACCCGATGCCAAGGCCCCCAAACTCAAGAGACTGGTCGATATCATTAGACCGGATCCAATAAAGAAGTTGCCAGTCAATCACTTGGAAGTCCGTACTTTTACCGGTTTTTGCGCATACCTTATGGGCGATTTTCGTGCACATGAGGACTTACAATTGAGTCCGGACGAGCAGCGTCTCGAGTTTAGAAAGTTTGAACGATGGGTAGAAAACGAGAAAAATCATGCATCGCCGCGTTCCTGGCACAAAATCATCCTGTACAACAGTCAGTTTCGCGATTGCAACACGTGTGGGCGGAGCGCCTTCTCCGTTTTCTGTGACTGGTTGGATGAATACGCGATGGAAGTAGGCAAGCCTAACATATTTCGGTGAAAAAGCCGTCAGCCGTTAGGGCAGCACCCTGTTGGCTTATTGTGTAAAGGGACGTGGGATTGCGTAATCAAACCTCGTCGTGACGGAGCTTAGACCACATCTCCGAGACTACCCTTCGGCTGCATCTCCCGCGAAATTTCGAAGATGCTAAACCGCAAATCTTGGAGTAGGCCCACACTCACGTGCTTGCTCGGCACGTTTCTCTGCCACATTTCGGTCGGACAGTCGCAGCCTTATCCTCATAACGCTGTTGCCTGCGAGCGATGGCGGGTGGCCCAGC
>JBEKBW010000204.1:0-3632 GCA_050015215.1 Candidatus Sulfotelmatobacter sp. | reverse complement strand
GTTATCGTTTCGAAATCGTTGGGATTGTCTTTCAAAGACGCAAGAAAGGGCGCCACGGCCTGCTCGATCATCGCCTTCTGCTGTTCGGCGGTCACCTGCGGCTGCGCCTGCGTCGTCTGAGCAGGAGCAGATGTGGCTGTTGCCGCTGCGGCTGGAGAAGTTGAGCCGCGGAAAAGATAGCCGAGTGCTACGCCCAGCGCCAGGCAGAAAACGGCGAGGATATAAGCTTGAGCATTGGTCCAATCGGCTGAGCTCGTCTGTTCCTTCGACATGTTTGCTAACTCCCTTTTATAAAGTGGTGCCGGCAAGCGCCTTTTCTGGCGTTTGCAAGTGGAACAGCCGCTGAACAACGGCGGCCATTTGCTCCTGCTCCATTTGCTCTGGAAGCTTCTTGAGTTCACGCGCTAGCGACCCTGTAATCCTCTGAGTCATACGGGACATAACTGCGTTTAACATTTCGTCCTGGTCTTGCGTGAACGGACCGTTTTGTTGGCGGAAAGATTCCAGTTCTTGCCGGCATATCTCGTCTAATCGCGTGCGCAGTGCGACGATAGTGGGCACTACGCGCTGCGCCGCCATACTGCGGCGGAAATCCTGCGCTTCGGCGTGCAAAATCTTCTCGGCCTCGCGGGCCGCTACTTCGCGCTCGCCCGCATTGTGGCTGACGACGTTTTCCAGATCGTCAATGTTGTACAGGAAGACGCCTTTAACGTTGCGCACGTCGGGATCGATGTCTCGCGGCATGGCGATATCGACGATCACCAGCGGCCGCTCTTTCCGGTCACGTACCAGAAGCTGCGCTTCGTCGCGGCTGAGAATCGTGTGCGGGCAGGAAGTCGAACTGATGATGACATCAGCCTGAGCCATGTGCTGCCAGCGCTGCTCGAATGCGATCGCGGTGCCGCCGAGCTTGGCGGCCAGTTCGGCAGCGTGCTCGAGCGTGCGGTTGATCACTTTCACCGAGCTTGCTCCATGATTGAGCAGACCCCGCGCGGAAAGCTGACTCATTTTGCCCGCGCCCATCAGGAGCACCTGCTTATCGTTCAGTGTGCCGAAGATCTCGCGGGTGAGTTCCACCGCGGCGTGGGGAATGGAAACGGCCGAGTTGCCGATGGCGGTTTCGGTGCGGACGCGTTTTGAAACTGTGAGCGCCTTTTGCATTACTACATCGAGGCAGCGGTCCGACGCTCCCAGAGTCTGCGCCTGCTTCCACGCTTCTTTGACCTGGGAGATAATCTGCAGTTCGCCCAGAACCAATGAATCCAGGCTGGAGGCGACTCGGAAGATGTGAAGCAGCGCCGCCTGGTCCAGCAGTTGGTAGAAGTGATTCCACTCGCCCAATTTCAGGTCATAGTCGGCAGTCAGCAATCGCATCACGGAGTTGGCTGCGAGGGTGACATCGCTCGCCCAGAGGATGAATTCGGTGCGATTGCAAGTGGCCAGAACAATAACTTCGTCAATTCCCTCGGATCGCGCCAGTTGCCCCGCGACCTCATAGCGCCGGGTTTCGCTGATAAAAAAGTGCTCGCGGAGGCCCACCGGGGCTGAACGGTGGTTCATGCCGATGACCATTAACGTGGGTTCCAACGCTTTATCTCCGTGCACAGCCTTGTTAAAAAGCATCTTGTGGGCCAAAAGGCGGGTATCTTCGGTGGAGAATTAAGCTTGTATTTTCAGGTAGTTAGATTCTGCTAATTTCTGCAGCAAGTCGATTTGTTGCATGGGTTGTGGGATATCACTCGTTTTGAAGCGGATTACCGCGCCGTATTCCACTGGCGGAGGAGATGTTAGGAGTGCAGTACCGGCCTAGGCCGTTACCGACACCCGAGTTTGGGTAAGGCTACGAGTTGGCTGGGTATGGCTGGCCACTCGGCTCCTCTTAATTGCGGACCGTTACCAGGACGTTTTCTGTATCGCGGTTCTTAGCGGCCGGATTCTTCGTCCCGGGTTGATAAACGCAGAACGGCTCTTCATCGAGATAGTCGCCGGTCGCGGCGAAGGCGCGGGCGCGGCAGCCCATACAGACGTTGCGGAATTCGCAACAGCCGCACTTCCCCTTCAGGTTGTCGATGTCGCGAAGCTGGTTGAATACGACCGAGTTTTCCCAGATCTCGGCGAAGGGTTGCTTTTTCAGATCGCCCGCCAACGCTGGCAGGTAGCCGCAGGGAAAAACTTCTCCTTGATGCGAGATGAAACACACGGCGGTTCCCGCTAGACATCCTTTTGTCATCGCATTCATGTCGGAAGGATGAGATCCCGGATGTCCTACAGCTTTCCCGATGCCATGAGGCTTCAGTTCGATCCCGGTGGATCCCGGCATCGTCATCTCAGTCGGGCCGATCTCGGTTGATCGCGGGATTGGCAAACCGATCGGGCCATTAGCCGGAGCGCTCTGTGCCGGCTGAATTGTGTGTGCGGCTTCTGCTGCCGCAGCCGAACGATGCTCCGCCGCCCGCCGCTGGCGAACCACGCGGAAGTAATGAGGCGCGCACGTCGCCTTCAACTCAATGCCGCCTTCGAGCGACCGATCATAAAACCAGTTCAGCATCTTCTCGTACTCTTTCGGTGGAACCATCTGCTCGCTGGCGATATCGACTCCGCAACCCACCGGCACCAGCAGGAAGGTATGCAGCGCATCTGCTCCGATCGATCGAGCAAGTTCGAGCACATTGGGAAGTTGGTGGGCATTGTGGCGGGCGATGGTGGTATTGATCTGCACCGACATGCCGAGTTCCTTCAGATTGCGAAAGCCCGTGATGGCGGCATCGAAAGCTCCGGGAATGCCGCGGAATGAGTCGTGAGTAGCGGCATCCGCGCCGTCCAGGCTGATAGCCACGCGCTGCACGCCGGAATCGACAATCTTAAGCGCGACTGCCTTTGTCACGAGTGTGCCATTAGTCGCCAGCGCGACGCGCAAGCCTTTTTCCGTGCCATAGCGAGCCAACTCGAAAATGTCTTTGCGGAAGAGCGGTTCACCGCCGCTGAGAACGAGGATCGGATGCGAGACCTCGGCGATCTGATCGATGATGTCTTCGGCGGCTTGCGTGGGAAGATCGGTAGGAGAACTCAGTTCGGTGGCGCTGGCGCGACAGTGGATGCAGCGAAGATTGCAGCCTTTGGTCAGCTCCCAGAAAACCAGCCGCGGCTTGTTTTGACCTAGATGACTGGAATGCCCATTGCCATTTGTCGTTGTCATGTACGTCTTCTCTCCCACCGGAACAAGGGGCGATGCCGCCCTGCCCACGCCGCAACGATAAAATTGAACTAATCGAAGAGCCGTGACTGCAGTCACGGAAAATTGTGATCGGCGTCACACCCGGATAACGGGTTCATCTTTAAGACTCCGAAAAGCAGCGCCGCGAAAGCGCACACCGGTTTGTAGCCAGTATGTCGCGACCGAGGGGGTGGTCAGTCGTCAGTCACTACGACACGCCGTTCGCATTCAAGTGCGAAGAGTATTTCTGGTCAGTACTCTTTATGTGCTTGGTCAACCATTCGTTGAGAAAAACGCCTACAGAGATGGACTGCCCGCCCTTTCCCGACGCAATATCCTGCTGGAATTGTTCGACTTTCTTGATGAACGCCTGATGCTCGGCGCGATGGGAGGCCAGCCCGGGATATTTTGTTTTCTC
>JBEKBW010000203.1:0-3903 GCA_050015215.1 Candidatus Sulfotelmatobacter sp. | reverse complement strand
TCGGCGGTGATCAGCATCGCACCGCCTTTGGCCCGAACTGCGCTTTCAATGCGGCTCAAGCAGGCATCCACGGTTTCCACGGCTTTAATCGTGGGTTCGATCTTTCCCGAGTGGCCAACCATGTCCGCATTTGCAAAATTGACGATGAGTACATCGAACGTGCCTTCTTCGGTAGCCTTCACAACCGCATCGGCAATGCCGGCGGCGCTCATCTCCGGCTTCAGATCGTAGGTGGCGACTTTCGGTGACGGAACCATCACACGGTCCTCGCCAGGAAACGGCTGCTCGACTCCGCCGTTGAAAAAGTATGTGACGTGCGCGTACTTCTCAGTCTCCGCTACGCGCAGATTGCGCATGTTGAGGCCGCCCATTACATTAGCCAGAATATTTGCCATCGACTCCGGAGGAATCACCACGGGCAGGCTGAAGTTCTTGTCATATTGCGTCATGCACACGTAATGCAAATTTTTGGGCACGCGGTCGCGCGGAATCGTCATATCAAGATCCGCTGCGCCCGGAAGATCGCTGCCGCCCTGCGCGTTCAATCCACTGTTTCGCGTCAAAGTGCGCGTGATCTGGCGGACGCGATCGGCGCGGAAGTTGAAGCAGATGCAGGCGTCATCATCGCGAATCGTTGCCAGCGGCTGGCCATTCCTATCCGTGCACACGAAAGGAATGACAAACTCGTCGGTGACATCTTTGTTGTAGGAATTCTTCATTCCCTGCACCGGGTCTGCGCACTTGCCGCCCTCCGCATCGGCGAAAACCATGGCGTTATAGGCCTTCGCAATGCGCTCCCAGCGCCGGTCACGATCCATGGCGTAGTAGCGGCCGTTAACGGTTGCGATTTGCCCGCAGCTGTACTCGCGCATCTTCTGCTGCAACTGCTCCAGATAACCCGCGCCGTTGGTCGGCAGCGTGTCGCGGCCGTCCATGAAGGCGTGAATAGAAACACGATCGAGACCCTGCTCCTTCGCCATTCTGAGCAACGCGTAAAGATGGGCCTGCTGCGAGTGCACGCCACCATCAGAGACTAGGCCGAAGAGATGCAGTCGCCGTTCGCCCACGCGCGCGTGCTTCATTGCACCAAGCAGCACAGGATGGGAAAAGAACTCGCCGTTCTGGATCATCAGATCGATACGCGTGATATCCATGTGAACAATGCGTCCGGCGCCAATGTTCAGATGTCCCACTTCGCTATTTCCCATTTGTCCTGCGGGCAGGCCGACGAACGGCCCGCTGGTATGAATCAGCGTGTTGGGATATTCGCGGAGCAGACGGTCATAGGTTGGCTTGCGCGCCAGCGCAATGGCATTGGCCTTGGTTTCGGCGCGGTATCCCCAGCCGTCGAGAATGACGAGGACGAGAGGTTTAGGGCGAGTCATAAATTTGGAAAAGAAAGATTGCGGTTCTCGTTAAGCTAGAGATATGCGCTCTCTTCGATCACCATATCAATTCGGCAGAATATTTCACAAATTGAGGATCGGCAGTGACAATTGGCAGAGACTCTTCTAATCCCTGCGCTATAAGAATGCGGTCCAATGGATCGCGGTGGTGTAGCGGTAGCTCCTCCAGCCGCTTGACATGATCGAAAGTAAACGGAAGAACCGAAACGCCATTCGATTTCAACTTCGCTGTCAGATATGAAGCGATGGGTCCAGGCAGTGCAAGTTTGCCAGTTTGCACCTTAGCGATTATTTCCCAAAGCTTGGCCACACTGATCAAAACATCCGACACCGGTAAAAACGTTCGAACGCGCGGCGAAAGCTTTGATTCGTGCTGAATGCCCCAGAGGAACACGTGCGTGTCGATGAGAATCTTCATTAGGGAGAGGGACCCTGAGCTACCAGAAAGGGTCTTCGATTTCCTTCGGAAGCGGATCGTTGAAGTCGTCGGGCACAACGAACTCTCCTCGGGCCGATCCCAACTTGAACCGTGGCCGGTCTTCGAGTATAGGCACCAGCTTGGCCGAAGGAGTTCCGGCGTTGGCGATTACCACCTCTTCGCCCAAGGCAACCCGCTCCAACAGTTTGGAAAAGTGGGTCTTAGCTTGATGGATGTTGATTTCCATGCCCTACCATTATAGCTAAGGACTAAGTCAATCCTTAGCAGCAGGATCTTTTTGCGGGGTCTCGTCTCGTTCCGATCGCTTCATGGCAGCCTCCACCTGGGCCTGTATTTTTGGGTACACGGCCTTCATGGTTTCGGCGGTCACTGCGGGCATCTCGTGCAGGAATTTCTGCCCTGCTGGCGACGAGTAGAAAGCGATCAACGAGTCGATATCGGATTTCGTAAAGTGCTTCTGGTAGACAGGAATCATGTCGTTCATCATGTCGTCCAGAGGAAAATGCTTGAGCAAGTCCTCGGATTGGCGGTCGATGCGCGCCAGTTCGGCATCGCTAATGTCGGGGCGGCGCTGCTTCGTCTGCTCTCGCGTCAGGCTCCGCATCTGGGCGAACACTTGCTTCATCATCTGTTCGGTCTGCTCGCGGCTGGCCATCACATCGAAAAGCTTCTTGACGTCCTCTTTGGAAGCCGCATCCGGCGCGATAGAAACAGTCGTCTGGCCAGCGCATAGCGACGCGATGAGTAGACCGGTGCAAAGCCACAACTTCAATGTCATAAGCAATTCCTCGTTATCGTCGCCTCGGCAGCCTACAAAACCCCGAATGTTGAGCTCTACCGCCAGGCTCTCCGGCGGTTCGAGCAACCTCATTGTACTCTCGCCCGGAGTTTCCTTTGCGTGCATATAACGCCGCCCCAGCGTAGGCTCCAACTCTTGTTCTAAAATCGCCGAGGAGGAATTATGACGATCAGTGAACTCTTATTGCCCGAATTCGATGCCGAGATGAAAACCACCCGCATTACATTGGAACGCGTTCCATTTGAGAAAACCGATTTTGCGCCGCACACAAAATCGATGCCGTTGGGGAAGCTTGCTCCGCACGTGGCCGAGTTGCCTGGTTTTGGCTATACGATACTGACCACTCCGGAATTGGATTTCGGCTCTGGACCTGCTCGTCCGCGATCATCGTTTGAGCAAGCTGCCCTGCTCAAGTTCTTCGACGACGGAGCCGCAGAGACTCGCGCCGCTCTGAAAGATATTCCCGATAAGGCCTGGACGGAGACGTGGAAACTCAGCTTTAAGGGCAGCCCCATTTTCAGCGGGCAGCGATTTTTGGCCTACCGCGAAATGTTTATGAATCACCTCGTGCATCACCGCGCGCAGTTGGGAGTGTATCTGCGGCTAAACGACAGGCCTCTGCCCGCGACATACGGTCCGAGCGCGGATGACAGGATGGGTTTTTGATCGAGGCCGTTCCGAGTTGTCTACTCGAATTGCAGAACCACGATTTCTGGGTTCGATCCCAGGCGCAACGGAGGACCCCAAGTTCCAGCCCCGCTGGAAGTAAAAACCTGCATCTTGCCGATGCGGCTTAGGCCGTAGACGAACTGCCGGTACATTTTGCGAGCGAACCAGCTCCATGGGATGAATTGTCCGAGATGTGTGTGGCCGGAGAGCTGCAGCGAAACGCCTGCGGCCTCTGCAACTTCCGGATGATCGGGCGCATGCACCAGCAGCACGCTGGCGCGGTCGCGATCGAGGCGGACGGATTTGAGAGCGGAAGCCAGGTGCTCGCCGCGCGTGGCATGGTTGTACGGAACACCGACGATCTGCAATCCGTCGGCTTCGACTTTTTCGTTGTGCAGCACGCGCACGCCAGCGGCTTTCACAGCCTGTAGATACTTGCTGTCGTCGCCAAACTGCTCGTGATTGCCTGCGACAAAATAGACCCCGTGCGGAGCGGTCAGCTTGCTGAGCGGTTCGGCGGCGCGAACCACGTCGATGAAGGTGCCGTCATACAGGTCGCCAGCGATGAAGATCGCATCCGGGCCTTCGTC
>JBEKBW010000202.1:0-4336 GCA_050015215.1 Candidatus Sulfotelmatobacter sp. | reverse complement strand
CCTCTACCGCATCAAACAGCTTCAGCCGACGTATGGCCCCTCGCCTCTATCGCCGGTTGGAGACGCGCAAAAATCGCGGCGTCGCGAAAGTGGCGGTAGCCAGAAAGTTGGCCACGCGGTTGGACCTGATGTTTCGCGAGGGATGGACCTACGCGCAACTGAATCAGGCGGTCATGCTGGTGAGCCGGAGTCATTCTGTGGCCGGTAAGCAAGAGCCGAACACTTGAGTGGGCGGCCGGCCTCCCTGAAGAGCGGGGAGTTCGACGTGAGAATCATGGGCGCAAGTCCCGGAGAGAGATGGTGGGACCGGTGAGTCTCGCTGCACGATCAAGAAAGAGTGGTGGGCTTGTTCTGACAAGTCAAAACCTTTCCAAGAGAGCGAGATGGAGCTCTTGAAAAACCAAAAGCGCCGACGGGTGTGTGTCGAACGAAACCACTCGACCCACGGCAGCGTCGTTAGAGACAGAATGACATCACGCTGAAATAATTTTGAAATTGAGTTAGTACTCGTTCCTGAGTTCTCCTTCTCCTGCTCCGCGAGTATTGTCGCGGCCGCGCCGGTCTGCACTCTTAGAATTTTCTAATGTCCACTTTTTCTCAGGGCCAAATCGCACGCGCGCAAACGCTCGATTCCAATTCGGAACATTCCCATTTCGGTAACGCTGTCAACATTTGTCATTCGGGATGCCGCGCTTTGACTACATGCAGTTTCGTGCGCGTAATTAGCGGGTGAACTCACGTGTACGTTGCTGGTGAGAACAATAGGAGTTGCGCTCCTTTCGGGCCGAGAGCAGAGCCATTCGCGGCAACGGCCAGGCAAATGCAACATCGATGGCAACTGAGTCAGTAGTGGCCAGTTAGACTTCAAAATTCAAAAAGCTCGGGAGAATAAAAACAGATGCGGAAACAACAAAAAGGTTTTTCACTAATTGAACTGCTGATCGTGGTGGCCATCATCCTGATCATCGCAGCGATTGCGATTCCTAACTTACTGCGCGCGCGCATGGCGGCCAATGAGTCGTCTGCGGTCGCTTCCCTTCGTACCACTACGACGGGCGAAATCACCTACCAGACCGCATATCCGACCATCGGATTTGCTCCGGCTCTAGTGAACCTGGGCGGCGCCCTGGGCGCGGCCTGCGTTCCCAGTTCGACCACGGCCTGCTTGGTTGACTCCGTGCTCGCCAACAACGGTAACCCCGCTGGCGGCGGCAAGAGCGGCTACTCCTTCACCAGTGGCGCGGGCACAGTCGTGGCCGCCGTCAACGTAGGCTTTACGGTCAAGGCGATTCCGCTCTCCATCAACCAGACCGGCATTCGCGCTTTCTGCGCTGAGGAAGATGCAGTCATCCGTGTCGATCCGGCGGGCGTCTGCTCCAACACCGAAGCTGGCATCCTCCCCTTCAACCCCTTGAACCAGTAACGCTGGTTCGATTATGGCCGATACCCAGGGCGGGTATAAGCCAAGGGCAGCGAGTTAACACTCGCTGCCCCTCTCTTTTTTGCCAGAATGCTTGCCGGATCTTCTTCGCGGGTCGCCTTCGCGAGTCTCGCTCGCGAGCCTTCTTCGAGGGTCTTTTCCAGGTGTTCCTGCCGGAGCCGCGAGTGCTTCGGCCCTGGGTGCCGGCTTTTTTTAGCCCAAAATGCAGTACACCCGCAAGCCCGAACCACTGCCGCGTTCTAAATCCAGGGACTGACACGAATTGGCTGCGGGACGCCACATTTGGCGCCGCGGACGCCCGTAAAGAGTTAGAATTGAGTCGGACTCTGGCGTTGATGATGAAAGCAAAGGCCTTGCCGGGCAACGGCCAGAACCGGTGCCAGTCGCGGCTTCGGCCATGCGAATGCAACATTGGTTTCGACTAAGAACGTTCGTGACCCGACAAACAATTCTGTTACCAAAGTGGGGGATTAAAGATGCGGAAACAACAGAAGGGTTTTTCCCTGATTGAGCTGCTGATCGTTGTGGCCATCATCCTGATCATTGCAGCCATCGCGATTCCGAACTTGTTGCGCGCCCGCATGGCCGCTAACGAGTCGTCGGCTGTGGCTTCCGTTCGTACGGTCACCACCGGAGAGATCACCTACCAGACAGCTTATCCGACGGTTGGGTATGCTCCAGCGCTGGTGAACCTGGGTGGCGCTTTGAGTGTGGCTTGCATTCCCACCTCGATCACCGCCTGCCTGATTGACTCCGTGCTCGCCAACAACGGCAACCCGGCGGGCGGGGGCAAGAGCGGCTATTCCTTCAGCAGCGGAGCGGGCACCGTAGCGGGCGGCGCCTTGGTCGGCTACACCATCAAAGCGATTCCGCTGTCTGTAAACCAGACTGGCATCCGCGGCTTCTGCGCTGAGGAAGACGCCGTGATCCGCGTCGACCCGGCGGGGGTTTGCTCCAGCACCGAAGCGGGCATCCTGGGCTTTAATCCGCTGAACCAGTAGCGCCGAACCATTAGTGGATTCACCGGGTTACGCAAAGCAGTTTACGAAGTGCGTTTACGAAGTACTTGGTTCGCTCCGAGGAGCAGCGAGGATCCCCCTCGCTGCTCCTTTTGTCGTTGGGCTGGCCGCTGGCCCAGGCGTTGGTCTGGCGATTGTCCCAGCCGTTTTGGTCGCGGTCGTTTCAGGCCGGGTTGTTTCGCGGCTACTTGTTTCGATCCACCGGGCTGCGATAGCGGTTTTGCCGTCTTTTCACAGGCACCCTGACACTTTCTGTCAAAGCTTGCTCAGCCCACCTGCGATGTTTCCCGCCTCAACTGGCCGTATTCGGCTAACTTGTTGATTTCCCAGCAGTATTAGAGATTACTAACGTTTCGGCCGAGCCCGCACAATTGGCGGCGAAACTGCAAATTAATCCGGGGACTGTCGCCTCTGAACATTGACCGGGATTTCGAGGACCAGAATTCAAAGGGGAAGGCCGGATGAGCTCTACAAAGGGGTTCTCACTGATCGAGTTGCTGATCGTGGTGGCGATTATTTTGATCATCGCGGCCATCGCGATCCCCAACCTGCTGCAGGCGCGGATCGCGGCCAACGAATCATCGGCCGTAGGTTCACTTGCGGCCATCAAGACCTCGGAGGTCGCCTACACCACCGCGTATCCCACGGTCGGCTATGCGCCCGACATCGGAACGCTGGGCGGGGCTTCGCCGTGCACTCCGTCTTCCTCCACTGCGTGCATGCTCGACAGCTTTCTGTCCACGTCGACCCCTGGCAGCGGCGGCAAGAGCGGCTTTGTTTACCTGGCTACCGGCCTTATTCCCGCCGGCTCCGTCAACTTCACCGCCTTCGTGGCCGGGGCGGCACCGGTTCTGGTTAATTCCACCGGGAACCATGATTACTGCTCGACCAATGATGGGGTTTTGCGCTCGCAAATGGCTACTGTAGGCGACACTCCAGTTATCACCCAGGCAGCCTGCCTGGCATTCCCCGTGGCGCAGTAACGAAACGATTCCCAAAGTGACCCAAGGTGGGCCAAGTTGAGAACTGGCTGCGACTTGCGCGTTTTCGAACGCCGTCGGGGCGGTCCTTAATTTAAATTCGCGACTTTCGTTCGCACCATCGCAGTGACCGTCGTAACTGGCAGGGGGGATCATCCAGCGCCCTCCGTGCTTATAATATTTCCGAAAATACCTTTTTGGAAGTTCTGAACTGCAATGGCCGCAATTGAAATTCTTGGACTTGAAAAGACCTACATGGTGGGCTTCTGGCGCAAGCACCCGAAACGGGCCTTGCAGCCGCTGCATCTAACCGTCGAAGAGGGTGAGATTTTCGGCTTCCTTGGACCGAACGGTGCGGGCAAAACCACTACGCTGAAAATGCTGATGGGGCTGGTGTTCCCTACAGCCGGAACGGCGCGCATCCTGGGCCACGACTGGACCGATCCGGAAGTCAAAGCGCAGATCGGATTTCTGCCCGAACAGCCCTACTTTTACGATTATCTGACCGCGCACGAATTGCTCGACTACTACGGGCAGCTCTCGGGCGTCCCCGCGAAAGACCGCAAGCGCCGCATTGAAGAAGTGCTCAATCGCGTGGGCCTGACCGACATTAAGGGAGTGCAGTTGCGAAAGTTTTCCAAAGGCATGCTGCAGCGGGCGGGAATCGCGCAGGCGATTCTGCACAATCCGAAACTGGTTTTCTTCGACGAACCCATGTCGGGACTCGACCCGCTCGGCCGCCGCGAAGTTCGCGACCTGATGGAGCAACTCAAACAAGAAGGCAAGACGGTATTTTTTTCGACCCACATACTTTCCGACGCCGAGGCGCTGTGCGACCGTGTCGCCATCATTCACAAAGGCGAATTGCGCGGCGTAGGCAGAGTGGAGGATTTGAC
>JBEKBW010000201.1:0-4356 GCA_050015215.1 Candidatus Sulfotelmatobacter sp. | reverse complement strand
TTCGGCACATCCACGCCAACTTCAATCACGGTAGTCGCAACCAGAATTTGCAATTCGCCTTTCTGGAACAACCGCATCACTTGATCTTTCAAGTCGGCATCCAGCCGCCCGTGCAGCAACCCAACTTTCAAATCGGCAAAGATTTTCCCGCTCAACTCGCGATACATCTTGATCGCCGCCTTCAATTCACTCTCTTCGCTCTCCGCAATCACCGGATACACCACATAAACCTGATGCCCCTTAGCCACCTGCTTGCGCATGAAATCCCAAACCTCCGCCGATCGTTCATCGCCCACTCTTCGGGTAACAATCGGCGTCCTCCCCGGAGGAAGCTCATCGAGCACGCTAAGATCAAGATCGCCATAAAGCGTAAGAGCCAACGTACGCGGGATGGGGGTTGCGGTCATTACTAGAACGTCGGGTTCGGCGGTTTGGGTCGCCTCGCTTCGCTCGGGGCGGACGAGAGCCTGCCCTGAGCTTGCCGAAGGGGCGTCCGCCGCTCCACGAGTATTGGCGCTGCCATCGCCCGATTTCTTCATCAGTTTTAGTCGCTGCATAACTCCGAAGCGATGCTGCTCATCGACAATCACCAGCCCCGGCTTGGCAAACTCAACTTTCTCCTCCAGCAAAGCATGCGTGCCAATCACCAGCTGCGCATTCCCCTGCGCAATATGCCGCCGAATCTCGCGCTTGCGGTCATTCTCGAGCGACCCGGTAAGCAGCACAATCCGATATCCCGCATTTTCCAAAATCCGCCGCGCGGAAAAATAATGTTGCTGCGCCAGAATCTCCGTAGGCGCCATCAAAGCCACTTGATATCCGTTTTCAATAGCAATAATCGCCGCCTGAAAGCTGACAATCGTCTTCCCCGACCCCACATCCCCCTGCAGCAAACGCCGCATCGGATGCGGTTTCTGCATATCCTCGGCTATCTCCTTGAGCACCCGCTTCTGCGCCGCCGTGGGATGAAACGGCAAAATCTTCTTGATCGCTTCGCGCACCCGCTCATCCAAGCGGAAAGCGATTCCAGTTTCCGCCTTCAGTTGACGCCGCTTGACCTCCAATCCCAATTCCGTAAAAAACAGCTCCTCAAAAATCAGCCGTATATGCGCCGCCGTCCGCGCCGACAGCAAATTTTCAAAGCTTTCCCCCGCTTCCGGCCAATGCACTTTCCACAACGCCTCGCGCTCGGAAAGCAGCGCCAGGCGCCCTCGCACCGCCGCCGGAATCGTCTCCGCAATCTCGGGAGTCAGATCTTCGAGGGCGGTGCGGATCACCCGCCGAAACCATCGCGTCGTCACGCGCCCTTGTCCCGCCGACTCGTAAATCGGCACAATCCGGCCCACTTCCAGCGACGCCGCGGCCTGATTCTCCGCGCCATTCCCCGAAGCTTCGCCCAGCAACTCGAACTGCGGCTGAATAATCTGCAGCTCTCCGCTGCGATCCTGCTCCACCTTCCCGTAAAGCGCGATTAACTGCCCAGCCTTGAACTTATCCTGCAGATAAGTTGCGTTGAACCACAGGCACTTCAGCCGCGTTCGTCCTTGCCCAACGGTGAGCTGAAAAATCGGCATGCGCCGCGTGCGAAATAGCCCCGAGTTGCGCACTTCCGCAATCACGGTCGCCATCTCGCCCGCGCGCAACTCGGCAATGCCCCGCGGGTTCAGCCGGTCCTCATAGCGAAAGGGCAGGTAACGAAGCAGATCGCCAACCGTCGTAATGCCCTTGGTGGCAAGCACTTCCGCCAGCTTAGGGCCAATCCCTTTGACGTACTGCACCGGCGTAGTGAGTTCAAGCATGAAGAAGTCTCAGAGAATGTTAGCAATAGCGTAGCGCCGGCGTCTCGCCGGCTGTCGCGGCGGCATTTTGCCGCCGCAGCCAATGTAAGACACGCTTGCCTCATTCGCTGGGACGACGGCGCAAACGCTATAGAAAACTAAACCAGCCGTTTTGGTGTCTAACCCTTCGGTGCTGCTCAATCTCATCCAAGCCTTCGCCGCCGTCGTCCTGGGCAATGTGGCCTACTTCCTGCTCGCCCCGTCCCTGCCCCTGCCGCGCCACCGGCCCTTTCAAATGGATATCGGCCTCCTGATCGACTTCTGGTTCTGCCTCGTCGCTTACGGCCTGATCCGCACCGCCCGCAAATGGAAATAGCTCTCCGTAAGGCATCCCACCAATTAGCTACCCCAGATTACTTTGGGTACCTGTGTAACCTTGCTCCTCCTGGCTACCATATGTCTGACGTATGAATAAAATCGCAGTCTTGTATGACGCCGGTCAGGCGGTCCTCTCCACCTTCGATCTGGACGAGGTGTTGCAGCGCATTCTGGCGATTGCGCACGATTATTTTCACCTGCGCAACGTGGCCATTATGCTGCTCGACAAACCCTCGCAGCAGCTCTACGTCCGTTCGCAAATCGGCTGGGATGAAGGCCAGGACAAGATTCGTTGGTCCGTTGGCCAGGGCATTACCGGAGAAGCGGCGAATAACAAACAGCCCGTGTATTCGCCGAATGTCACCACCGATGCGCGTTATTTCTGCTCTGCCAAGTCCACGCGTTCCGAGCTGGCAATACCCCTGATGGTGCGGGATGAAGTAGTCGGTGTCCTCGACTGCCAAAGCGACCGCCAAGACCACTTCGATTACGAAACCATCGATCTTTTGACGCTGTTTTCCACGCAAGCCTCCATCGCCTTGCAAAACGCGCACCTGTACTCGCTGGAGCGCGAGCGTGCGCGCCAACTTCAGGCGATCAATGCCATCGCCCAGCAAACCACCGCGGTTCTGGACCTGGAAGACCTTCTTGGCAAGGTCTGCGTTCTGATTCAGGGCGCTTTTCGCGTCTCACACGTCTCGCTTTTTCTGCGCGAGGACCACGATCTCGTGCTGCGTGCCCATCACGGTACGCTCACCCCTTGCATCCCGGAAGGTGGACGCTTTCCCGCAACCACGCAGCCCTGGGCCAGCATCCTCGCCGATAGTTGCACCTCGATCGAGAGAGATCTCTGCGGCACTCCAGCCGCCAGATTCTTCATGGAGTCCGCCTCCCGCTTATGCATCCCGCTGATCTCGTTTGGACAAACGCTCGGCGTTCTTGCGTTGGACAGTACCCAGGCCGATGACTTCAACGACGGCGATCAGCAGTCGCTGGAATCCGTAGCCGACATCTGCGCCACCGCTATTCAGAATGCGCACTACGTCGAGCGAGTCAAGCAACTCGCTTACCTCGACGGCCTGACCGGCATCTTCAATCGCCGCTTTTTCGAATTGCGCATCATGGAAGAAATCGAACGCGCCAAGCGCTTCGGAACCGGTATGGCCGTAATCATGGCCGATATCGACGAGTTCAAGAAACTAAACGACGAGTTCGGCCACGTCCTAGGCGACGAAGTCCTGCGCCAGGTCTCCTCCGTCTTCCACCAGCAACTGCGCAAAGTGGATGTAGTCTGTCGCTACGGTGGAGAAGAATTTGCCGTCCTACTGACCCAGGTGAATGCCGAGCAGGCCCTGGGTGTAGCGGAAAAGCTTCGCAAGGTAGTCGCAGGCTGGCAATTCCCGGGCGTCCCCAGAACCGTAACGATCAGCTCCGGAGCCGCCGCTTTTCCCGACCACGGTTCCACCCGCGACGCACTCGTGAAGGCCGCCGATTCTGCCCTGTACGCCGCCAAGCAGGGTGGACGAAACCAAGTCTGCCTGGCTACGCTAACTCACAAGCAAGCCACCAGCTCCCGCTGAAAAGCTCGCGATTCGTCTCAGGGCATCGCTTCAGCGCCTCCGCAAGCACGGCAAAATCAGAGTCGAATTTTACGCTTTTCAAACTCCTAATGATGGGGCGCACCGTGGAAGAGCGGCGCTTCAGCGCCGCGTAAGGTGCTTCGAACTTAGTGCGGGCTTCAGCCCCCGTGGTGTATTTCTCGCCAGGCAATAGCTTTTCTGCAAAGTATTTGGCTGCTGAGTTGCCGGAATGTTTCTTCGAGCAAAGCCTCGCCGCCGAGTAAACGGTAGGGTTTCTAAATATCCAACCACTCCCCCTTCATCTCGCGCTGCATCCGTTCCATCTGCTCCTGCAGCTTCTGCCGGCTTTTCTCAAGTTCCTGCCTCATTTGCGGCTCAAACTGCTCTTTCATCTTCTTCGCCTGCTCTACCATCTGTTTTTGCCGGGCGCAAAGCGATTTCAGTGCCTCTTCGGAAGCCTTGCCTGCCTGTTCCTTCGCGAGTTCGAATTGCGGCCGCAGTTTCGCAAGCTCATCCATCACCGGCGTTAAATCCACTTGCACGTCGGCGTCGATCTCAGGCGCTTCGCTCTCCTCCAGAAACTCGCCAGACTCCTTAGGCTCGGGCAAGCTGAGAGTAAG
>JBEKBW010000200.1:0-4985 GCA_050015215.1 Candidatus Sulfotelmatobacter sp. | reverse complement strand
CAGGCTGTTATACGGACGTTGCTCGATACGTGCGCGCTTCCGGTTGAGCAAGTGGAACAGCGGCGAGCGCTGGTGGGTTCCTACTTATCGCAGCTAACGGGCAATCGTGGTGAGATGTTTGAGGTTGTCTCCTTTGCAGTACTCCGAGAGTACTTCCGCACGTTTGGCTTCGCCCTCCAGCGATTCTCAACGACCCATGCGAACGATGGGGGCATGGATTTCGTAGGGGGCGAAGCGATTTATCAGGTTACGACTGACGAAAGTATTCAGAAGGTTCGCAGGGATCTTGCGAAGTCTCCGGGAACGAAGCGGGTGCTGGTGAGGCCGACGGTGACGCCGGCAATTAACGAACTATGCCAAGGAGAGGTTCTCGAAACAATCGAGCTTAAAGACCTCCTAGAACACTTCATTTCCTGGCTACTGGCGAGGGACAACCGTTCTAAAAGGGCGCGGCACCTGCAAAGCATATTGGAAACTGCGTTGGCAGAATTCCAACGCGAAAATAGGGCAGAACGTGCATAACCTCCCTCTCAACCGCGTGCTCCTTCTTGGCTGATATAACTGGCTATTGTACGGTCACAGTTCCTTCTCTGCGAAAGATCCGGAATCTCCAAGCATCCGGAGAATCGGGTGCGTCGCAGCCAAACATCCCAGATCGGATGTGCTCTGTTACAATCTCTGCCCGCTCCCGCAGAATGCTCCCGTCTTCGTGCTCAAGTGTGACGACGATGGTAACTTCCGCCATTAAATTTGCCTCCTTCGTGTAATTTGCCTCGGATCGGAAGACCAAGATTTTTCGCGGCCCGAGCTAATTACATCTCGTTGTCGAAATCAATCCCCTTGGCCGCGCCCGCGATTGCGTCCTCGAGTTCGCGCTCCGCCTTCAGCTCCTCTTCTGTCATGTTTTCGTAGTAGGCGGCGGTGTCGCGCTCCAGCCGATTCTGGCGGCGTTTCTTTGGCTGTTTTGAACGCTTCTTTTTTGACGATTTCATACTTCCCTATCGTCAACCTACACCCGCAACTCCACCACGGTCGCCCCGCCCCCGCCCTCCTTCTGCGGCGGCTCGGCCACCGACTCCACATGCGGGTGCTGTTGCAGCGCCTGGCGCAGGGCTTTGCGGAGGATGCCCATGCCGCTGCCGTGGACTACGCGGACGCGGGGTAGTCCGGCAAGGAATGCGCGGTCGACGAATTTTTCGACTTCGCGCGTGGCGTCGTCGACGTTGTAGCCGATTACGTTGATCTCCGAGGGCGCGTTTTCGCCTTCATTGGCGATGGATACGGAAATCCCGCGGGCTCTCGCGGCTTTCACCGGAGAATCAGCCGATCGCGCGCTGGAAGCGGTGCTGGTTAGCACTTCGGCCATTTCGTCGCGGGCGACTTTCATTTTCATCGCACCCATTTCGACTTCGAAGTGATCGTCGTCGATCTTGCGCGAGACCCTTGCCGCTCGGCCTGTCGATTTGAGCTTGACCATGTCGCCTTCGCCGACCTGTTTCAGAATTCGCGGCTGGGCGTCCGGATCGCCCTGGTCGGCTCCGCTGGCGTGGGCCACCACGGTGGAATCGAACTGCTCGCGAAATTCGCGGCGCAACTTTGAGATGCGGCGCTCGGCATCTTTGGCGGCTTTTTGGGACGCGGCCTTGTCCTGGATCGCGTTCACGGCCTCGCGCGCGTGATATTCGAAGTCGCGGAGAACGCTTTCCAGCTTCTTCTCCATTTCGCGCACTTTTGCCTGCTGGGCGTTTTTTCCTTCAACCGCTAGGCGCTTCTTTTCTTGGTCGAGATCTTCTTCGCGCTTTCGCAGTTGCGCGCGCTCGTTGTCTGCGGCTCGCAGGTCGGCATGAAGCTTGTCCAGGAATTCGCCTACATCGCGCGCTTGCGTGCCCAGTTTTGCTCGTGCGGCTCCGATGATCGCGGGGTTGAGTCCGAGACGCTGCGCAATGTTAATTCCCGCCGACGCTCCGGGCACTCCTATCTTCAATTCGTAGGTGGGCTGCAGAGTGGTTTCGTTGAATCCAACCGACGCGTTGAGCACACCAGAAGTGTTCGCGCCGTAAATTTTCAGCGAGGTGTGATGGGTGGAGATGATGGTCATGCAGCCGATTTGGCCGAAGTGCGAGGCGATGGCTACGGCTAATGCAGCGCCTTCTTCGGGATCGGTGGCCGAGCCGAGTTCGTCGAGCAGAACTAGAGATTGCGATGTTGCCGTGCGCGAGATGAAATCGATGTTGGTGACGTGCGCAGAAAAAGTGGAGAGATTTTGTTCGATGGATTGATAGTCGCCGATGTCGGCCAGGATTGCGTCGAAGACGGGGAGTTCCGCGCGGTCGGCTGGAACTGGGATTCCTGATTGGGCCATTAGCGCTAGAAGGCCAACGATTTTTAGGGTTACGGTTTTACCGCCCGTGTTGGGGCCGGTGATGACTAGCTGGCGGCTTGCGCCTTCTAGTTCTACCGTTACCGGGATGATTTGCTGGTTCTTTAGCTTCAGGTTGCGTTCTAAGAGTGGATGGCGGGCATTGTGGAGAATTAGGCTCGCTGCGCTCGCTGGACCCTTCGCGGTTCCGCTCAGGGCAGGCTGGGCGAGGCGCCCGTCCCCACATGTTTCTTGCTCGAACTTTACGGCTACACAGTTGTATTCTTCGGCGAAGCGGGCTTTGGCGAATTCCAGTTCTAGTTCGGCCAGCACTTCTGCCGACGCCAGGATTGCGTCCGCATTCTGCCCGATGCGGCTCGTCATCTCCAGGAGAATGCGATGAATCTCCGCCTGCTCTTCATCCAGCAGGCGGACGAGTTCGTTGTTCTGCTCGATGGTCTCCATCGGCTCGACGAAGACCGTCTGTCCGCTTGAGCTTGCGCCGTGCACCACGCCCTGCACGCGGCGCTTCTGCTCGATTTTTACCGGGATTACGAAGCGCTCGCCGCGGATGGTGATCAGTTCGTCCTGCACCGCTCCACCTTCGGCCAGGCGGCGGAGATATCCCCGCAGCGATTCCTGAATGCCGCGTCTTTGCTTTTCGATTTCACGGCGAATGCGGGAGAGTTCGGGAGAAGCACTGTCTTGCAGAGTTCCGTCAGGCTCAATCTTGTTGCGGAAGAAGCGCGTAAATTCGGTGAAGTCGGAGATCTTTTCGGAAAGCGAACGTGCGCGGCGCCACTCCTTTCTCATGTTTGCCGGAGGATGAAGCGCGATCTCACGCCACTCCGCCGCGCGGTTTACAACCAGCACCACGTCACGAATCTCCTCCGTTTCGAGCACGGCTCCTCGAATTCGAGACTTTTCGATCAGCTTGGTGACGTCCAGCAAACCGGAGAACTCGAAGTTGCCGCTTACGCGGCGAAACTCGCGAATTTCTTCAGTCAATTCCTGTTGCTCGGAAATCCAAGCGCGATCGACCGATGGCGAAAGAGCAGCGATCCTCGCCCGGCCGAGAGGGGATGAGGCGTATCCACGCAGCAACTCGCGCAGGGAGTCGAATTCCAGTACCCGCGCGGAGTTGTGGATGAGCTGAGACATCAGAATTATGTTACAGGAGGGATGGTGGCTAAGACACTTGTCGCGGTTAGGCCTGCGCTGCGGCTAGCGCCTGCGAATCGCCGTTGCCGGCAACGGGCAGGCGCAGCGTAAACATTGCGCCGCCTTCAGGATTGTTCTGGCAAGTGATCTGCCCGCTGTGGTCCTGTACTACACCATAGACGGCACTCAAGCCCAAGCCCGTACCTTTGCCTATCGGTTTGGTGGTATAGAAAGGATCGAAAACGCGATTGGGCTCTTTTATACCCGGGCCGGTATCAGAAAACTGGACTATTACTTCTTCCTCGCGAAGCTGAGCGCTGACCCGAAGCAGGCCTCCGCCAGTTTCTTCCAGCGCGTCGACAGCATTCTCGACGATCTGAACGAATGCTTGGAAGAGCTGATGGCCGTCTCCCCAGATTTTGGGCAGGTTCGCTTCCATCACCGTTTCGATGCGAATCTTCTGATCGCTGCGCTGCATCTGCCGCATTTGCACGCTGCGTTGCAGCAACAGGTTCAAATCCACCATGGCTTTTGCGCCGGAGCTTTGCTGCGCGAAGCTGAGGAGGCTGGCGATCAAATCGCGGGTGCGCTGCGCGTGATGCACAATCTTACGCACTAACGAATCCTGTTCCGGCGTGAGCCGCTGATTCGACCAGAGCTTTTCGGAATCTTCCATGACTGCCGTCAGGGGGTGGTCGATCTCCCGTGCGGCACCCGCGACCATTTGGCCTAAGGAAGCCAACTTCTCACGCTGCACTAGGTGGCTTTGCAGCCGCTGCTCTTTTTCAAAACTGCGGCGCGAATGTTCCAGCAGACGGATCAAGGCCTGGTCCTGAAGATACTGGCGCATGAAGACGAACGCGCCAACCACCAACATCGCGGTAAGAACCGTGAACATGCGAAAGGTGCGAGTGTAGGAGGGCGAGCGATCCCAAAGAAACGTCCAGAGCCCCAGCGCAGGCATGGAGAGAATGGCGAGCATGGCGAGGCGCAGAGAAATGGCGCCCCACTTGTCGTCCGTGATCGGCGGCGCAATTTCCATTTGCCATTCGCGGGCACTCAGCGCTGTCGCTGCCATCCAGCAAACGGCTGCTATCAGCGGGATGTCGTATAGACTTCCGCTGTAGTAGCTTCCGGTTGTGACGGCCAGATTTACGGCTTGCGACGCGATTGCATAGAAGGCGCCGGCTGCCATCAAATTCAGGTACACCTTCTTCCATCCCGTAGTTGCTCCGCGGGAGACGATTCCCAGCATCAAAACCAGGAATCCGCTCTCCACCAGATAGAGCGCGCCGAAGTTGCGGTCATAGAGAGCCGTATTCACGATTACATACTGCGAGGGGAATACTGCGAAGGCGTATAAGAAAATCCACCACACCAGAAGCAAAAGAAAATCAAAGGTGCCGGCGCGGAATTTCTGTTCGTTTTCGGCGCGGTGCGGGCGTAAGGCAACCGCTGCGATCAT
>JBEKBW010000199.1:0-5042 GCA_050015215.1 Candidatus Sulfotelmatobacter sp. | reverse complement strand
GTCTCTGGCCTGGGTTCCGTTCAGCACTTGCCAGCGAGCGGGGGAAACTGGAAACTTGTTGGCGTGAAAACCATTGCTGTCATTCCCGCTCGTCTGGCATCCACTCGTTTGCCGCGCAAAATGCTGCGCGAGATCGTGGGCAAACCGCTGATCGGATGGACTTACGAGGCGGTGCGATCATCACCGCTGCTCACAGACGTTATCGTGGCTACCGATTCTCAGGAAATCTTGGACGCCTGCCGCGACAATGGGTGGAAAGCGCAGTTGACTTCGCCGACTCACAGCAGCGGCACTGGGCGTGTACATGAAATCTCAAACTCCGTCACCGCGGATGTCTACATCAATGTGCAAGGAGATGAGCCGCTCGTGCGTCCCCAACACATAGATATGTTGTTCCGCATAATGCAGGACTCAGCAGTTTCGGTGGGAACCCTAAAAACGCCTTGCCCGGCGGAAGAGATCCATAATCCAAACGCGGTGAAAGTGGTAACGGCTGCCGACGGACGCGCTCTCTACTTTTCCCGATCCACGATTCCTTTCGATCGAGATGGGAAACAGCCCGCCTACTTCAAGCATCTCGGCCTATACGCTTATCGCAAGCCAGCCCTAGATTTCTTCGTCAAGCAGCAGGAATCGTCGCTTGAGATGAGTGAACGGCTGGAACAGTTGCGCTTTCTGGAAAATGGCATATCGATCTACGTGGCGGAAACTCCGCACGATTCCATTGGCGTGGATACCGAAGACGATTTGCAGCGTGTGGCTGCGATTCTGGGACAGCGCTGAATTCGATTTCTAGCAAATCCCTGAAAAAAAAAGGACACGGCCCTAGGTATGCTGCCCGGCGCTTTGCAGCCGGCCCCAAGCCTGAGCGGCCGCCACCCGGCTGGAAATAGCAGGATGAGAATGAAACAAAACCTCAATCCACCTGGCGGGGGTTCGTTCGGCTAGGTTTTGTTGGGCTAGCTTGTTCATGGATGAGATAAAAGGTTCAACGTTGGCGATCGATTCGAAAGCGTAACGATCCGCCTGCCGCTCGTTATAACGCGAGTAAGCGTTCAGCGCGGGCATCAGCAATAGCGAAAGCCCAGTTGCGGTAATCGCCAATAACGGCAGATTGGCGAAATCGGAAAGCTCTTCGAACATGTGATGGTCGACTGCGTAATGCAATACGAAATTCGCCAGCCAGAAACCAAGCAAAGTGATTCCCGCCTGCACAAAAATGCTTTTAAGTATGTGCTTGTGCACATGATGGCCAAGCTCGTGGGCAAGAACGGCTTCGATCTCCTCCGGAGCATAATTGTCCAGTAAAGTATCCGCGAGGATAATTCGCCGCGTGCTGCCGAGTCCGGTCAGAGCCGCGTTGGCTTTCTTGCTCTTCTCCGAAAGTTTCCAACGGTAAACGCCGCGCACTCGGGTTCCCGCGCGCTCGCCCAATACCACCAGCCTGCGCCGCAGATCTTCGTCCTCCAGCGGTTCGAATTTGTAGAAAATTGGGAACAGCACGACTGGTGCGAGCTGCGCGAGCAGGATGAAGAGTCCGATGGACAGCGCCCAAGTGATAACCCACCAGTGCTGCGGAAACTGGCGGATCATGTAGTACAGCAACTCAACCACAATCGCAGCCATTACAAGGCCTACGAGAAATCCCTTGGTCTCATCCCAGAACCAGGATCGAAATTTCTGAGTGGAAAGCTGGAAGCGGCGCTCCAGCCAGAACCCGTAGTAGTCGAGGCCAAAACCGAGGATCTTGCTGATGAGCAGGAGAAAAAATAAATACAAGAAGACAGCGAGATCGTAATTTTGAAATCCCCGGCGCAACGCAAGATCACGTAACCAGCCGGACCATCCAGTGCCGAGGAGAACAATTAAGAAAACGGTGCCGATCACGAAATCAGCCATACTCAACCAGCGACGCACGCGATTGTAACGGCGCGCCTCAGGCGAGTCGTCTGAAGTCGAGGCTGGGCTTCCCAAGGTCATGCTTACTTGTACAAGTATCGCATTAAGGCCGGGGTCAAGTGGAGTGTTCCGGAGAACTCGGAACCCGCTAGCCGCTGTTCCTGACAAAGTTCTCGGCGTCGGTCAGGATTTCGGTAACTAACTCCGGAGAGGCGGCTTCTGCATAAGCTCGCAGCAGTGGTTCGGTCCCGGAGGCGCGGAAGAGAATCCAGGCTTCGGCGCCATTGCCGTTTGTCGGGGCATCGAGGAAAAACTTGATGCCGTCGACATTCTCCTTCTTCAGCACGTGGTAGCGTCCCAGAGTTTGCGTGTCTTCTGCCCGTGCCCTCTGAATGGCGCCTTGTTTCACCTGTTCTGGAATGTGCAAATCGCGCCGCCCATAATAATGAGAACCAAACTCGCGTTGCAGATCGGCGACGAGTTGGCCGAGCGGCTTGCCTTCCTCCGCCATCACATTGGCAAGCAGGAGGCAATTCAGGATTCCGTCGCGCTCCGGCAAAAAACGCGAGTAACCAATTCCTCCGGATTCCTCCCCTCCGATCAGGATGTCGTGCTCCATCATTAGATCGGCTGTGTACTTGAAGCCGATCGGCGTTTCATAAAGCTTGCGCCCATACTTGGCGGCGATGCGGTCGAGCATTCGGGTCGTGTTGAATGCGCGAACCACATCGCCCGGCCATTTTTTGCGTTCCAGCAACCAGCGCAGCAATACGCAGAAAATTTTGTGCGAATCCACGAAGCTGCCATCTTCGGCGACCGCGCCGATGCGGTCGGCATCGCCGTCCGTTGCCAGTCCTGCATCGCACTTTTCTCTCACAACCGTCTCCTGCAGAAGGGCGATGTGCGGCTCGATGGGCTCGGGATTGATGCCAGGAAACAGCGGGTTCACATCCTGGCGAATCGCAATGTGACGCACCCCGTACTCTCGAAAGATCCCGGCCAGAACTCCGCGGCCGGAACCGTACATGGAATCGATCGCCACCTTTAACTTTGCTTTGGCGATGAGATCCATGTCAGCAAACCGGCATACGGCGGCGACATAGGTCGCTTTAAGATCAACTTCTTCGAGTCGCGATTTCGTGCCCTGCGGCATGGCCCCGGCCCGCAGTTCGTCTTCAACTTTCTTCATAATGGCGGGCGTGGCGGAGCCGCCGAACTTGCCTTTGAACTTCACCCCATTCCAGTTCCAGGGATTGTGGCTGGAAGTGACCATTACTCCGCCGGCAGCGTTCTGGTTTTTCACCGCAAACGACACAGCCGGCGTGGGCGTGTAATCGTTGGCTAGCTTTACTGGAACGCCGGCGGCGGCAATAGTCTCCGCGGCAACCCGCGCGAAATTTGGCGATGCAAAACGTGTATCGTATCCGACAATCACTCCCCGAGATGCGTCCTCGTACTTCAAAACATATGAGGCAATCGCGCCTGCCACGCGTCGAACGTTGTCGAACGTAAAGTCGTCGGCGATGATGGCGCGCCAGCCGTCAGTTCCGAACTTGATTTCTTGGGCCATGGATTATCGGTTTCCCGTTTCTGGTTTCCAGTGTCCGTGGCAATGCAAGCCGCCAAGAGTAGACACTAGAAACTGGAAACACGAAACTTGAGACTACGTAAGCTTGTGCAGCTTTTTCTCATCCAGGTACTTCACCACCTTACCGACATCCTGCGCGTGCTGCCGGGTTGTGATCAGCAAAGCATCCGCCGTCTCAACTACGACCAGATCGCTCACACCCACTGCCGCAACAAATTTTCCCGGAGCGTGCACATAATTGCCGCGAGCGTTCAAGATGTACTCGCCAACCCCCCGAATGATGTTGCCCTCCGCCGGACTGTCTTTCGCGGAGTGATGCTCATGCAGCGCGGTCCATGATCCGAGGTCGTTCCATCCGAAATCGGCAGGCAGGCAAAAAATATTTCCCGCTTGCTCGCCCTTGGCCGATCGCGGTTCGAGAACAGCATAGTCGATGCTGATGTTTTCGCATTTGGGATACAGCCTGCGAAGCGCTGCATCGAACTTGCGCGTGCCGAATGCGCCGGCGATCTGTTCCAACAGCGAAGCGGTCTTGGGAAGATGTTCAAGTAGAGCATTGCTCAGCGTTCGCGCGCTCCATAAAAACATGCCGCTATTCCAGAAGTAATTTCCAGCGGCGACAAAAGATGCAGCCGTCTGCCCATCAGGCTTCTCCGTGAAGCGGCGCACGCGGAGAGCATCGTTACTAAACGCGCTGCCGGCTTCGATGTAGCCGTAACCCGTCTCGGCTCGCGTTGGCCGGACTCCCAGAGCCACAATATTCTCGCCGGCCGCAGCGAGTTCGATTCCGCGCTCGATCGTCGCCCGATACCGTTTCTCGTCGGCGATTACATGATCGGAAGGGAACATTCCGATCACTGCATCTGGATCTTCGCGCAAAAGTAGAAACGCTGCAAGACCGATTGCCGGCGCCGTGTTGCGCCCAACCGGTTCGGCAAGCACTTGCGACTTGGGTAATTTGGGAAGTTGCTTCAGAATCGCCGCACGAAGATCGTCATTTGCGATAATCCAAAACTGTTTCCGTGCGGCCAAGGGCAGCAGCCTCGCCACCGTTTGCTGGATCATCGTCTGCCTGCCGTCAAGAGCCAGCAATTGCTTCGCGCGTTTTTTTCTGCTCAGAGGCCAGAAGCGAGTTCCGCGGCCACCGGCGAGGATTACGGGATAGAAGTTCTTTTGGCTTGCCACGTTCTTGAATTCCACCTGCTACATTCTCGTTTCGGGTTCGGGCAGCGCGGCGCCCGGTACACGTGCTTTTATGAATTCGAGCGTCCACTGCGGGCGAACCGTGAACTTTTCGAGCGACGCAGGAATCACAACAGCATCCCCCTTTGCCAGAGTTACAGGTTCCGTGCCGTAGGCTTCCACAACCCCGCACCCCTCCACCGCCACGAGAATCTGCGCCGAACTCTTGCCGGAATCGTCGCGCGTGCTCAACTCCTGCGTCTCCTTCATCTCAAACATATCCACAGCAAAGTAGGGAGCCGCAATCAAAGGAGCGAGTCGATTTTTGCCACTGCCGATTTGCGTTGGAGCCGGCCTCACCACTTTTCCCGAG
>JBEKBW010000198.1:0-5245 GCA_050015215.1 Candidatus Sulfotelmatobacter sp. | reverse complement strand
TCCTAAGACGCTTCAAATACTGGGATCTCGACGTGCCCCACCGAGATCCCTTCGCCATTACGTCCGCCGCCTCGTAGTGAGCCCATCGAAACCGGAACAAGAGCGCACGACGCTAGCGTTAGCTGGCGAGCGAAAGAGTCCGTTTCGCTGAGCCGGTCCCCACTACGCAATCCCCTACAAAACGACTAAACTTATAGGTTCCGCCATCCAGCATGGGTTGCCCCACGTCGCCTCTTTTGCGAGACGTGGGATTCGCGGCCCAAGAAGGAAATCATGTCTCTAAACAGCTTCAACTCCCGCTCTCTTCTAAAAGTCGGCAGCAAAGAATACGAAATCCACCGCCTCGACGCGCTGGACAAGCAAGGCATCTCTACCAAACATCTTCCGTATTCATTCCGCATACTCCTGGAAAATCTCCTCCGCACCGAAGACGGCCGCAACGTAAAAAAAGAAGACATCCGCTCCCTGGCCGCATGGAATAAACACTCGAAGCCCGACAAAGAAATCGCCTTCACCCCCAGCCGCGTCCTGCTGCAAGATTTCACTGGAGTCCCGTGCGTAGTAGATTTGGCCGCCATGCGCGACGCCATGCAACAACTAGGAGGCGACCCCGCCTTAATCAATCCCCTGCAACCGGTAGAACTAGTAATCGACCACTCAGTCCAAGTCGACGAATTCGGCACCGCTACCGCCTTCGACATGAATGCCCTGCTGGAATTCCAGCGCAACAAAGAGCGCTACTCATTCCTGCGCTGGGGCCAAACCGCATTCCGCAATCTAGCGATTGTTCCCCCAGACACAGGCATAGTTCATCAAGTCAATCTCGAATACCTGGCGCGCGTAGTCTTCGTACAGGACGCCAATGGCAAACGCACAGCCTACCCCGACACCCTAGTAGGCACCGACAGCCACACAACAATGATCAACGGGTTGGGCGTGCTTGGTTGGGGCGTGGGTGGAATTGAAGCGGAGGCTGCGATGCTTGGGCAGCCGGTGTCGATGCTGATTCCGCTGGTGGTGGGTGTGAAGCTTACGGGGCGCTTGCATGAAGGCGCGACCGCGACCGATCTCGTTCTTACAATTACTGAAATGTTGCGCAAGCACGGTGTGGTCGGAAAGTTTGTCGAGTATTTCGGTCCGGGGCTTGCCGACCTTCCGCTCGCCGATCGTGCAACGATCGCGAATATGTCTCCGGAATATGGCGCGACTTGCGGCATCTTCCCTGTCGACAAAGAAAGTTTGAAGTATCTCAAACTTAGCGGACGCAGCGCGGAACAAATTGCTCTCGTCGAAGCTTACTGCCGCGAGCAGGGCTTATTCCACGACGAAAAAACTCCCGAAGCAGAATACTCAGAACTGCTTTCACTCGATCTCGCGACCGTCGAACCCAGTCTTGCTGGACCGAAGCGTCCGCAGGATCGCGTCGTTCTCTCGCAGGCTGGCGACTCTTTCAACAAAGCCTTGCCAACATTGATCAAACCAAAATCCTCAGCGAAGGCCGGGGGTGCCCCACTTACCGCTTCTGTTGCGGGAAGTGGGACTGCCGTCCCCGCGAAGCAACGCTGGGAGCAAGAAGGTGGCAATACCGCCGTTGGCGTCGAAGATCCCAACGTTCACGAACACGTTTCCGCGAACGTAAAAGACTCTCTCCAACACGGCAGCGTGGTTATCGCCGCGATCACTTCTTGCACGAACACTTCAAATCCCTCCGTCATGATCGGCGCCGGCCTAGTCGCAAAGAAAGCCGTAGAGAAAGGCCTCTCAGTTCCCGCATGGGTGAAAACTTCTCTCGCGCCGGGCTCCAAAGTCGTTCGCGATTATCTCGAGAACGCCGGCCTCACTCCCTATCTCGAAAAACTGAAATTCCACATCGTCGGCTACGGCTGTACAACTTGCATCGGCAACTCCGGACCGCTGCCGGAAGAAGTTTCGAAAGCCATCGACGAAAAAGATCTCGTCGTGGCCAGCGTTCTCTCCGGCAATCGCAACTTCGAAGGCCGCATCAACTCCGAAGTGCGCGCCAACTATCTCATGTCGCCGCCGTTGGTCGTCGCCTTCGCGCTCGCCGGACGCATCGACACTGACCTTCGCAAAGACGCCCTCGGCAAAGGCAAAGACGGCAAGCCCGTCTATCTCGCCGACATCTGGCCCACGCAGCGCGAAGTCGATGAAGCGGTTGAAAAGTCCGTAACCGCCGAGATGTTCTCAAAAAGTTACGCCGACGTCTTTCAAGGCGACGAGCGCTGGCGCGGCCTCGCCGTTCCCAAAGGCCAAACCTACGCCTGGGAAGAGGATTCCACCTATATCCGCCGCGCTCCGTACTTCGACGACATGAAGCTCCAGCCTTCGCCCGTCGGCGACATCCACTCTGCCCGCGTACTAGCGGTATTGGGAGACAGCGTTACTACCGACCACATTTCTCCCGCAGGCTCGATCAAGAAAGACGGCCCTGCTGGAAAATACTTGCAGGAGCACGGCGTCAAGCCTGCAGACTTCAACTCCTACGGCTCGCGGCGCGGCAATCACGAAGTCATGGTGCGCGGAACTTTCGCGAACGTCCGTCTGCGCAATAAGCTGGTCGCAACCGAAGGCGGATTCACCCGTCACCTTCCCACCAATCAGGAGATGTCGATCTTCGATGCGTCGCAGAAATACATCGCCGAGGGCACGCCGCTGATCATTCTTGCCGGCAAAGAATACGGCTCCGGTTCGTCACGCGACTGGGCTGCCAAAGGGCCGCGCCTGCTTGGAGTTCACGCCGTCATCGCCGAAAGCTACGAGCGCATTCATCGATCGAATCTGGTTGGCATGGGCATCCTTCCTCTGCAATTCGAGGCAGGACAAAACGCCGACTCGCTGAAGCTAACCGGAGAAGAGACTTTCGAAATCGCTGGCATCCGAAATCTGATCGACCACTATGCCGCTGGACAAAAAGTAAAAGTGCGCGCCACGTCGACCGTCAGCACCAGCGGCGGCGGCAAAGACAAGCCCATCGAGTTCACCGCCCTGGTCCGCATCGACACGCCGCAGGAGGCGCTCTACTATGCTAACGGCGGGATTTTGCAGTATGTGTTGCGGCAGTTGTTGGCGGGGAAGCCTGAGGCGGTTGGAGCGTAGGGCGGTCCTTCCGGCGCACAAATAATCCCGAATTGGAACGCATACCTAAATAATCCAAGTCTGGTCGTTACCCGGCCAGACCTTAATCTTTAGAACCTTCTTTGTCGCGGGCGGCGTTTAGGAGGGTGTTGCCAGTGGGGTACTGGACGCGGTCCGCGAAACCGCCGAGCGGCTTACCATTCACTAGGGTTCGACTCCCTCGCTCTCCTCGGGTCACTCGACGATACTGATTCGGCTTGACATCGCCGAGTGTGGCGTTATCCTATAGTTGTTTCGCGGTCCGCGTTTAGTATCATCAAACCCCGGCTCATTGCCGGGGTTTGGGCTGTTTAGCGAAGCTTTTCGGCCGCCCGAGGCCGAAATCTGCGAGTGTGGACGTGGTTGTTCGCATCGACACACCGCAGGAGGCGCTCTACTAGGCTAACAGCGGGATTTTGCGGTATGTGTTGCGGCAGTTGCTGGCGGGGAAACCCGCGGTAGAAACAGTAATCGTGTAGTTGGGAAGCGCGTTCCCTCGCCCGCCGTATTCCAGGGCTACTCTTCGTCGGACCAGAGCGCGCACAAGTACAGTCCGACACCGGCAGCAAGCGCGAAGGCCGTCGCAAGGCGTTGGTGCTCGATTGCCAGCCCGGCGGCGGCCCCGAGGCAGCCGATGAAAATATCCCTGACGAAATGAAGCATTTTCAGAGAGCCACTTTTTCGAGCTCGTAGCCGTCTGAGTGCCAAGGTCTGTGCTTGGAGAACGTGCTCCTGTTTAACTATCGACAAGGGCGTCTGGCTCTCGTCCACAGCAACTTGATTTGCTTCCTGCAGAACCCTCGCCAGGAATTGCTGTCCCACACGCTTGAGCGCTTCCAGTGCCGGGGGTTCCAGAAATTTGTCGACGTTGTCCGGGAGATCAATTGTTAGTTGTAGCCTTTCGGTTGTCGAAGTGAAGGCCGCACGGGCAGGAGGGAATCCGGAGACCAGTTCCATGTCGGTCTTGTCGTCGCCGGATTTCGCCAGCTGCAGCTCTTGCTGCCCTTGATCTTCGGGCATACGCTAGCTTCTCCTTTCCGACCGTCCCTTAATCCGGAAGGCTCAGAGGACTAGCTCGACGTCCCTGACCCTGTCGTCCCTCACCAGTTGAAGCCTATAGTTGTCCTTTTTCTGTCGAAGGAACCACTCATAGACGCGCAGGGCGTTGCGCACGACCTCAGCATTGCTTCGTGCGTCCGCCAGTTCTTTTACTTGGAGCAATCGATTGTATCCTTCTTGCGTGAAATCCAATTGCAAACGTTGCCTGTCCAGCTTATCCCTTGCCGACGTGTCAGCGGTTTGAGCCGGATTATCTATCAAAGTGCGAACCAGGTTGTCCATGTCCTCATTCTCCTCTTCATTGATCGTTCTTATCTTCATCCTCATATTGACTCTCGACCTTTAAAACTCTTCTTTTTTCACCAAATGTATGCCACGTGTTTTTTCCTCTACCTGAACCCTAAGGTGAGCAGGAGGAAACGAATGCACCTCCACTCTCCGGGCGCATTCACATTCATCTGTCTCCTCCTTTTCCAGAAGCACAAGTACCTCGGACGAGCCTCCCGCTGCCGGTCGTCCTTCAATCGGCTTGATGATTTCCAGAACCGGCCCGAAATTGCTTGTAATCTCACGAAGGTTCTCGCCGTCTCGCGACATGCCCACGCCCCGCGAGTTGTCCATTTGGATTCCTCCTACCACGCAAGCGCTACCTGGGATAAAGGTGTCAAACCCACATGTGGGAGCCTTAAAGGATATATAATGGACCATCAATGGATTATCTGTCAAGCATAAAATACTCCAATTTGGAGTCATTTTGGATTACATTATTGTGTATTCGCGGAGGCTGCTAGGGATGGGCCCTTCTCCAAGTCGGCATTTGGTGGCCGTGGGTGGTCCCTCGCGCGAGGCGCGGATTTCGTGGCTCAGTTCACCGATCGAAGTTACAGACGATCTTAGCCATAACACTGTCCCATTCCCGGTCATCGAGTTCCCCAATCTGTCTTTCGAGCTCGTCCTTCAAGACCGGCTGAACATAGCCGAACATGATGCGGCTGTCATGTTCCAGCCCGTTCTTCGTTGACCGCCCAATGATAAGGTCGGTTTCGGCCCT
>JBEKBW010000197.1:0-5442 GCA_050015215.1 Candidatus Sulfotelmatobacter sp. | reverse complement strand
CTCGAAGCCGGCGCGATGAGCTACATGATGTCCAAGGATGCGTATCTTACCGACGCGGGCAGCCACAACATGGCCCATCTTATGTTTTACATGCCGCTCGGTACGGTATGGGGCGCAAATCTGGTGGACTCCTCAAATCATCTGTCGGAACCGTTCCCCGGATCTCCGCTCTTGCTGGCTCCATCGTACAAAGGCAACCCGGAACCGATCGATATGTTCCTGATGGGCACTGGCGTGTGGTCGGATGGAACGACAGCTCCAATGTAGGACGCAGCTTGGAAGAAATTGTTGGGGTCGTGCCCGAGTTTTTTCCTCGTCAATTCGGTTAACACTGGAGTGTGAGGGGCGTGATGAAAACTGGGTTCGAGAGAGCGGAAACGAGAGCCTCGCGGTGCGCGAGACTTCTGCTGGCCGCGTTGCTTTTGTTCCCCTCAATTTCATTTGGCCAAGTGCAACTGACGGCCAAAACGGACCCCACAACGGCAGCAATTCGACCGTTCAAAGTGCATGTTCCCGACAGCGTTCTAATCGATCTTAGGCACCGTTTGGGGGAAGCCAAATGGCCCGATCAACTTCCGGGCACGACCTGGGAGTACGGCGCCGATATCAAGAAGGTCCGGGAACTCGCGGATTATTGGCAGAACGGCTACGACTGGCGCGCCCAAGAAGCCAAGATCAACCGGTTCGACCAGTTCACGACAGAAATTGATGGACAGCAGATTTATTTTATCCATCAGCGCTCGCCCCGCCCCGACGCAATACCCTTGTTGTTGATTCACGGCTGGCCCGGTTCCATTCTCGAATTCCTCGCACTGATCGAGCCGCTTACCCATCCTAAAGACAGCATGTTCCCGGCGTTCCACGTCATTATTCCTTCGCTTCCTGGCTTTGGGTTCTCCGGACCCACCACAACTCGCGGCTGGGGCCCACAGCGTATGGCGAAGGCCCTGGTCGTTCTGATGGATCGTTTGGGGTATTCCAAATACGGTATCCAGGGCGGCGACTGGGGTTCAGAAATCGCACGCGACATGGCTTACGAAGCGCCCGCGCACGTGATCGGGCTTCATCTGAACCTTCTTTATGCAGACCCGCCGAACCCGGAAGCAATTGCGCAAATGAGCGATTCGGAGCGTAGACGATTTTCGTTCTTTGACCGCGAAGAAAGCAGCTTTTTCAGAATTCAGGCGGCTGAACCGCAGACTCTCGCCTATGCCCTGACGGACTCCCCGGTAGGGTGGTTGGCGTGGATGATCAGTAAATTTCAACTGCTTACTGACAACAACGGAGATTTTCTTACGGCGGTGGACCGCAACACATTTCTGACCAATGTCACGCTCTATTGGGCAACCGGCACGGTCGGCTCCGCCATGCGAATCTATCGTGAGCACCGGCTCACCGGCGAAGAAATGGCGAGACTTCCGCGGCTGGAGACTCCCGTGGCGTACGCCGATTTCCCAAAGGAGGTATTTGCGTCTCCGTTTAGCTGGATTTCTCAAACATACAACGTAGTACAAAAAACTGAAATGCCGAAAGGCGGACACTTCGCGGCTCTGGAACAACCCGATCTTTTGCTTGACGATATGCGGAAGTTCTTTGCAAAGGTTGATCCGAAATAAGCCGAGATTGTGGCCTGATACGAAATGGAACGGGGCGTGCAGATCGTCGCTCATGGACGGCTGGGTTGGGGCGCAGATTTGCCTGGCCTTAAGTTCAGGTCCGGAGCAGCCATGCAAGTCGCGCACAGCGGACCGAACACAGGTGGATGAGGAAACCATGCGAGTGCTGATGGTGGATGATGAGCCCCTGGCCCAAACGGCTCTGGCAAATATCCTGTCGGCAAGGAGCGACGTGGAGTATTTCGATTCGGCCAACGATGCGAGCGAGGCGCTCGAGAAATTGGCCACGGATTCTCACGATGTTTTGCTCCTCGACATCAATATGCTGGACCCGCCGGGCACTGAACTCGTAGACCGGCTTAGGGAACGAAACCTTCCGCTACCTTCTATCGTGTTTGTAACGGCACACGTTGAACACGCGGTCGCAGCCTTCGAGAGGCACACCGTAGACTACGTGCTAAAGCCTTTTTCGAACGAGAGCATCAACGAAGCCTTGGACCGGGCCTCGCGGAGAGCAAAGGGCGAGCGAGCTGCAAAATTGATCGAAGCTTTGCCGCAGTTGCAGAAGCTGCCTCGTCCAGGTCACCCGATGATCGCGATCAAAGCCAAAGGAAGGATTCTGTTCATCAATCCTGGCGATGTGGTCGCAGTTCAAGCCGAGGGCAATTATGTGTCCCTGCAGCGGGAATCGGACTCCTATCTACTCCGCGAGTCGATCTCGATGGTGGCAGAAAAGCTGAAGCCATACGGATTCATTCGGATCCACCGATCCGCGCTCGTGAATACCTCGTTTGTGGTGGAGATCAAGCCGTATTCGACGGGAAAGTGTGGTCTCCGCGTTAAAGGTGGGAAGGAATACGCAGTTACTAGTGGTTACAAGAAGAATCTCAAACCCCTCACAGAATTCCGCATCGGTAGCGGTGCATTCTGATCGCAGCGCCTCTGCGAAACGGCTACGCGAAATAAAACAGCGCCTTTCACCCTTGCCGCTCTGACGCCGGCCAAATGTTAACGCGTCGGCTGAGCTTCAAAGGTCAGGACCTCGAACGGTCCGAGGGTGAAGGTGTGTTGATGTCCTGCTGACAGCGCCAGTGGCGTAGCCGTGCTTTGTCCCTTCCAACGATTACGTGCCAGAAATCGACCGGGCACGCCTGAGGGTAGCTCTAAGGCCTGGCCGACGTCGATCGAGATACTTTGGCTCTTGTCGCTCGGATTGCGAAGTGTGAGTATGCCTTTGGCCGGCGACCAGGCAGCCCAGCCGTAAATTTTCAGTTTGGCCGGATCGCCGCCCACCCAGTGTGTGTCCCGGAGAACCTCTGCGTTTTGCCGTGACCAGTTCGCGGCTTCTGCCAGCTGATCCCAGTCATTCTTTGAGAGGAGTGAGTGCGAAATGTATAACTCCTGCAGTTGGGTTCCGCTGCCGAAGTACGAATGGACTTCATTTTGGAAGTGGCTTTCGGGATCGCTGTCCAAATGTTCGGCCTGCCGGGCGTAAATCAGCCCATGCAACATCAGGGAGTTCAAGGGAAAAAGCGGTCCGGCTTGCACGACGTTTTTATAGGTTTGCGCGTCTCTGTAGGTGATCCATTTCTCGCGCCAGGTGCCGACTCCGGCGAAGCTGTGGTCGTCTCCTCCTCGCCAGATCGAATCCGCATAGCGCAGCCAGAACGGTGATGGATAAGTTCCAGTCGTGAGGTTGACGAAGAGATCTGGCTTCTGTGCGCGCCAGTCCTCGATCAAACGGATGGCCGCTGCAAAGTCACTGTCGAAATTACTGTCTGGAAACACGCTGTCGACATTCCCCGTGCCGTCAATTTTGAATTGGTTGATTCCATCCTTCTGAATGAAGTCGAGTGAGACTTCGCGGAATCTGGAGTAGTATTTCGGTCCGGAGAGAGCAAATCCGCCAGCATTGGTTTCGAAACCGTGATTTTGGCCGAACTCAAGCCGTTGCTGTTTGGCCTCTTCATAGCCGCCCCATGGGGAAAGCCATATCCCCATCGCCGCACCGTATTGGTGTGCGGCCTGATTCAAAGGAGTAAGGCCCTCCGGAAAACCTGCGTTCATCTGCCAAGTCGAATGTGGATTATCCCATCCGTCGTCGAGGAGAAAGGAATCTAACTTCACGTTACGTTTGCGAACCAGTTCGGTTCCGAAAGCGTTGATGACATCGAGCACCGCGACCGCGTCATACGGCTTCCCAAAACCAATGTCATACCACGAGTTGTAGTGGAGAAATGTGCGGTAGGGATGAGCTCGTTCGCGCTCTACGTAGTTCAGAAATCCGCGGCGCATTTGGCCGGGAGGCGACACTCCCATCACCAGCGAATAGTCGACTGTTTGCCCCTTCCTCAGGGGTAGTTCCCGCTTCATCTTGCAAGTTACAGTGTTTGTCGCCTCGCACTGGGCCAAAGGGTTTTCGAAACCGATAAATAAGTCTCCGGCTGTCACCGGAGAACCTTTGACCGTCCCGATGCCGCGCGCGCCAGGCAGACTCCCGTTGAATAAATGCACTTCGGCAATCGGCTGATCGCCATCTGGAGCGGAGAGCGAGATTTCTTCCCGGATATAGTTGGAATCGTCGCGCAACACCGCGCGCCACACGATGGAAACGTATCTCTTCGTCTCATGCTTCGTGTCTTGTTTCTCCGCAGACTCCTGGCCCGAGTATTCCAGCCGCAGAGAAATGGCTTTGCCTGCGAAATGATCCGCCGCGCGCGAGGCTTCGGAGTTCGAGGGTAGATCCTCGATCTGCGGAACCACCGTGATGACCATGTCGGAAGCGTGGACTGTTGTTCCGTCGTTGAAGCTAATGCTGAAAGGGTCGCGCGGAAGAGACGTTTTCACCCCAGTAGCCCGCGCTACCAGCGCAAGGGCGGTTAGCTTACCTTCGGCAACCGACCATTGCACTTGGATCATCCGGTTTTCCAACGAGAGAACTGTCCCCCTTATCTGCGCATTTGCTTTTCCCGCAGACACTCCGTAGAGCACCGGAGTCTGTCCTGCGGCGAGGGATCCGGCAAAGACGGAGATAAGGACCAGACCCACGAGGGACGCCGCTCTTAAATTCGATCCCATTGCAGAGTTGAAAGTCGGCATCGTTCTAATTACTGATTAGTAGATATTCACGTGAGACACAACTCGGCTGATCGCGCCATTTGGGCTGGGACAATCGGGCTGGAGACCCAGGCGCAAAGAGCTGAACAGCCCCAACAACTGCGCCAGCATCACGTCCAAGGGCGCGCGGTATGCGTCGGCAAGGTCGGGCGTATTCAAGGAAAGCGCATAATCCGCCAGCCCCTCAAGCTGCCTTGTTGGCTCCGGTGCTATCGCCACCAGAAGCTTTACCAGCCGCTTTCTGCGGATTTCCTCGATCAAGTCCAGTTCATACTTCCGGCGGCGGAGATCGTGCGAAAGAAAACTCACGAATACGGTGTTCTCGTCCAGCGCCGACATGGGGCCGTGGCGGAGTCCCAGCGTGGACTCCGACAAGGTGGTTATTTTGCCGGCGGTCAGTTCCAGCAGCTTCAAGGCGGACTCTCGTGCTACAGCCTGCAGCACCCCGGAACCCACAAAACACGCCCTGAAGAATTCCTCCTGGGCGATGGCAGTGGCAACTTCCTCAGCGCGCTCTAGGAAACCTTCCCCAGCTTGCTGCAGCACAGCGAATGTATCGGAGTAATCGCCGGGAGAAAATATATGCGCCAGGCAATGGCCGGCAATCACCATGTTTGTGAAAGAGCTGGTCATGGCCAGCCCGCGGTCGTTCGCCGTGTCGTCCAGTGCGAGCACAAAGGCGCGTTGGGGTGTCTTCTCGCAAATTGCG
>JBEKBW010000196.1:0-5453 GCA_050015215.1 Candidatus Sulfotelmatobacter sp. | reverse complement strand
ACAGCTTTTCCGTCGACCCGCGCGAAAAATTCTGCACCGAAGCCTCATTCTTCAGCACTCCAGAAAAAACTTTGAAATAAGAAATTCTCCCCGCAAACGCGTCCGAAACAGTCTTGAAAACATATAAAGACACCGGCTCCGCGTCCGTCTCATGCCGCTTCGGCGCATCCCCATTGCCCGAAGCCGCCGCCTCGCCCTGAATCCACTCGTGCTCCGAAGGCGCGGGCGTGTAGTCGACAATAAAATCCATCACCCGATCCGCGCCAATGTTGCCCAGCCCGGAAGAGAAGATGACAGGAAAAATCTTGTCCTCGCGAATGGCATTGTGCAGCGCGGGAATCAAATCTTCTTCGCCGAGCGTGCCAGCTTCAAAATACTTCTCCATCAGTTTGTCGTCGCCCTCGGCCACCAGTTCGACCAGTTGCTCGTGCGACTCCTGCACCTGCGCCCGCATGTTGGCCGGGATCTCGGTCTCCTTGCCCTTGCCGTTCCCTCCGAGTTCGTAGGTGTAAGCCTTCATGCGCACCAGGTCGACAACGCCGCTCAAATTTTTCTCGCTGCCAATCGGCAACTCGATCGGGATCACGTTCCGCCCAAACGCGCCAATCAGCGACTCCAAAACCCGCTCCGCATTGGCGCGGTCGCGATCCATCCGGTCCACCACAATCAGCCGTGGAGTTTTATATTCTTCGCAGTCGTTCCACACGCGCTGCGTTACCACTTCCACTCCCGCCACGCCGTCAACCACCACGATGGCCGCGTCCACCACGGGCAGCACCATCTTTGCCTCATGGACGAACATGTTAAATCCAGGCGTATCAAGAAAGTTGATTTTGGTTTTGCCCCACTCCACATAAGCCGGTGACATAGCAATCGACATCTTGCGGGCGATTTCTTCTTCGTCGTAATCAGTGGTAGCAGATCCGTCGTCAACCCGCCCCAGGCGCGGCGTTGCCCCCGACGTGTACAGCATGGCCGACACCAGCGTGGTTTTGCCGGCATGGCCGTGGCCTACAATCGCAACATTACGAATGTTTTCTCCGGAATAAATTTTCACTTGAGGCTCCTTCGCAGGCGTGGAGACAGACAAGGCCCAGAAGAAAATTAGTGCAGTAGACAGGCCAGCCCAACATCACCCGCCAAAACCTAGGATGCTACCACGCGGGCAGCGGAAGCCTCAACTCACGTTTGGATTGTGGTTCGGAACCCGGCCCCGATATCCTGACTGTGTGAACGGAGTTTTCCTGACGGCCGAGTGGCGCGAACTCGTCTTGCTCAACTACCAAGTCGACGCCAGCCTTTTGCACCCCCTCGTGCCCGCGGGAACGGAGCTGGATCGTTGGCAGGATCGCGTATTCCTCAGCCTGGTGGGTTTTCGATTTCTGAACACAAGAGTTTTCGGCATTCCTGTTCCGTTCCATCGCAACTTCGAGGAAGTCAATCTGCGATTCTATGTCCGTCGCAAAGATGGAGATGAAATCAAGAGGGGCGTGGTCTTCATTCGCGAGATCGTCCCACGCTGGGCCATCGCCAAGGTCGCCCGCACTTTCTATAACGAAAATTATCTGGCCCTCCCCATGTCCCATCGCATTGATCGCGCAAGCGGCACACCTGTGGCGGCTGAATATTCCTGGAAATCGAACCACAAATGGAATCGAATTCGCGCCCCTGTAGAAGGCGCGCCAACGCTGCCGGCTCCAGGCTCACAAGAGGAATTCATCGCCGAACACTATTGGGGCTACGCGTCGCAACTCGATGGCGGTTGTGCGGAGTATCAGGTAGAACATCCGAAGTGGAGGGTTTGGACCTCGCACAACGCGGCATTTGAAGGCAACGTCGAGGAAATCTACGGCCCTGCATTCGCAGCAGAACTAGCCGAGAAACCGGCTTCAGCTTTTCTAGCCGAAGGTTCGCCGGTTATCGTCTATCGTGGCAGAAGGATCTGAAACATGGCCAGCCGAGAGTTAGGAGACCGACATTCCGGCGAATGGGTCCTCTATGACAACCAATGTGGATTCTGCTCGCGTTGGGTTCAGTTCTGGCAACCAACGCTCGCCAAGCGGAATATCAACATCGCCGGCTTGCAAGAACCGTGGGTCGTCGAACGGCTGAAGCTCACCGAAAACGATCTGTTGCACGACATACGTCTGTTGAGTAAAGAAGACACGGTCGTCTCGGGAGCCGATGTCTATCTGCAGGTCGCCCAGCGAATCTGGTGGGCTTGGCCGTTCTACGGTGTGTTCAGCCTGCCCGGCTTCAAGTGGATACTTAACTTCTCTTATCGCTGGTTCGCGCGCAACCGGCATCGCATTTCGCGAACCTGCAAATTGCAGGCTGCCGATCCTGCCTCGCCGGCAGACCTCCCGAAACCCGAGCGTTAGCTATCTTTCCGCGGCCAATGCGTTGTATCATCCCCGCATGCTTGGCGGACGCACCAGTTCGCAGTGGATCGCGCAATACGCCTCCAGCCATCAGCATCCCGTAAACCGGGCGTGCCACACGTTGGGCATTCCGCTCATTATTCTTTCGGTGGCCGTCGTTATTTCCAGCATCTTCATTCATCGCTTGTGGCCTTATGCGCTCGCTCTATTCATCGTCGGATGGGTCTTTCAATTCATTGGTCACGCATTCGAAGGCAAACCGCCAGAGTTTTTCAGCGACTGGCGTTTCTTGTTCGTCGGAGTGCGCTGGTGGTGGGCCAAAATCCGCGGCAAAGCCTAATCCGCCGCGTCATTCTGAGGCAATGGCCGATTTCCAATCCATTTTCTCCTGCAAAAACGTAATCCCATAGAGGTAGTTCAAAAGCAATGGCGCCCGCGAGCTCGGTTGCTTTCGGCATCTCCGAGTTGGTAAGCTTCCACAATCGTGGTTTGGGGTTCGACATGCATCGCATGATTGCCAGAGTGTTGCTGCTGTTTGCACTCGTGGGCAATCTCGGCCCAATTGTTTTCGCGGCTACAGCAGCCCCACATGCCTGTTGCCTGCGAAAAGGCATACACCACTGTCAGGAATCATCGGACTCGGACACTGGTCAACCGGTCATTCGCGACGCTTCTTGCTGCAAAGGGGATTGCTGCCGCGCAGTCACCACCGGCCAATGGGCGCACGCCCAACCTAAGGCTGCACTTTTCTGCCTCGCGACTGTCAGTTTGCGCCTAAGTGGACCCGAACCGAACATTCCGGTTGGGAACGCTGCCGGATTCCAATCCTCCCGCGCTCCCCCTGCGTCGTAAAGCTGTCTCCAGCCCGGCGGCGCTCAAGCCGCTCAATCGATAATCCGCGTGCGCAATTCCATCGACGCGCTTTACAGCGTTCGATGCCTGCAGCGCGGCACGTTCTTACGGAGACAATTTATGAAACAAGCCACCAGTCTGACCGCTGCCACCTTCTTTCTCTGCACATTTCTCTGCATGGCCGCATTTGCCACAATCTTCGGCGCGGTTCGAGGCATCATCCACGATCCTCAGCACCGTCCCATGCAGGGCGCACACGTTACGCTGAAGGCCCAAACCTCGGATTGGACGCAGTCCCAGGATTCCAATGACAACGGAGAGTTCGGATTCACTTCGGTTCCCATCGGCGACTACACCGTCACCGTGACATCGCGCGGATTCCAGCAGATCGAACAAAGCGCCGTGGTTCAGTCCGACACCAGCCCGGTGCTCCATTTCAGGCTGGCTGTTTCCGGTGTCAAGGAAAGCGTCTCCGTCTTGGAAACGCCGGAGGAGGTGATAACCCAGAGCGTGACTCCGACCACAATGCTCGACCGCGAAGACATTCAGCTAACTCCGGGAGCGGACCGCAGCAACGGTATGGAGATGATCACGGATTACGTGCCGGCCGCATACGTGACGCACGACATGCTGCACATGCGCGGAGGCCATCAGGTCGAGTGGCTGATCGACGGCGTCCCTATACCCAACACGAATATCGCCACTAACCTCGGACCGCAGATCGACCCGAAGGATATTGATTACCTGGAAGTCCAACGGGGCAGCTACGACGCCGACTATGGAGACCGCACCTACGGAGTATTTAACATCGCACCGCGCACGGGTTTCGAACGCGACCGGGAGTGCGATCTGGTAATCGCCGCCGGAAATTTTTATCAAACCAACGACCAGATCAGTTGCGGTGGACATACCCAGCGCTTCGCCTACTATGCCAGCCTCAACGGAAATCGCAGCAACTATGGTCTGCAAACCCCAATTCCGCAGGTGGTTAACGATGCCGATAACGGCTATGGTGGATTCACTTCCCTCATCTTCAATCCCGATCCCAAGAATCAGCTTCGTATCGTCGGTTCGTTGCGCCGGGATTATTACCAGATTCCCATCGACCCCGATCCTAATTCGATCACAAATGCCAACTATCCCAGCTTCGGCTTGCACGACGCCGAGAGTGAGCCTGACGGTTACGCGACGTTCTCATGGGTGCATACGTTCAATCCCAACGAGTTGCTGACGGTTTCCCCGTTCTACCACTACAATGGCGCCGATTATAGAGGCGGAGCGAACGATTTTCCGGTGATCTCGACCGTGAATCAAAACGCCAACTACGCGGGCGCGCAAATCGCATTCAATGCGACATTCTGGAAAAACGATCTGCAAGCTGGCACCTACGGATTCTTCCAGCACCAGTACAACTACTTCTTCAATGAATATACGGACGGCACGCCCAACGTCTCCCCGTCGTCGATCGGCGTCAATGGCGGGGTGGCCGCGTTCTTCGTCAACGACAAATTCAAAGTCACTCCGTGGCTGACTTTCATTGCCGGCCTGCGAGAAACCCAGTTCAATTCCTCCCCTCCCCAGTCATCATCACTGCCGTCGGTTTCGGAGCACGCAACCGACCCTCGTCTCGGCGTTGCACTCCGAATTCCCCGCCTGAACTGGGTTTTCCGCGGCTTCTATGGATATTTCTATCAGGCACCTCCGCTTTCCACCGCGACCAGCCAATTGCAGACCTTGGCAAGCGGCCAGGGCTTCGCATTTTCTCCCTTACACGGCGAGCGTGACATCGAGTGGCAGTTCGGCGTAACGATTCCAATCCAAGGCTGGACCTTGAGCGCCGACAACTACGAGACCCGCGCCGAAAATTGGCTCGACCACAACAACATCGGCGAATCCAACCTCTTCTGGCCCATCACTTGGAGCTACGCCATGATTCAAGGTTGGGAACTCACGCTTCGTTCCCCCCAAGTCTGGCATCACGGACAATTCCACCTCGCCTATGCCAACCAAATCGCGCAGGCAACTTCACCAATCACCGGAGGCCTGATCTGCCCCAGCCCTGTCACGCCCGCCTGCGGGCTCGACATTCCTCCGGGCTTGTCGCCGGTTGATCACGATCAGCGAAACACATTGAATGTCGGCTTCAACACGAACCTGCCGTGGCACACCTACGCCTCAACCAACGTCTACTACGGCTCGGGATTCACCAATGGCCTTCCC
>JBEKBW010000195.1:0-5615 GCA_050015215.1 Candidatus Sulfotelmatobacter sp. | reverse complement strand
GTTAGCAGTTGCTCGATCTGCTTGTACGCCTCCCTTTGCGCAGATATGACTTCCAAGCGGTTGCGCTGGTACTCTAATGCCGCTTGATGTACCCATAGGCGCGACTGAATTTTGAGGAGAATATCCAGAAGCTTCTTCCGGGTTACGTCCGAATACCTATAGAGATTAAGAAGGACATTTGCGTCCAGCACGAAAATGCACCTATCCCATAGCCTGCGGAACTCAGGCTCTGACGGCCTGTAGTAGCCCGGAAACGTTTTCCTCATTTATCAGTTCCTCACCGGTAAAAGTGAAAAAGGGACACGGCGTGCCGTGTCCCTTCACAGTACGTCATCAAATTTTGGTTGTAGGGCCCTTGGTTCCGGTGCCAACTTATTTGGCACCGTCTAACTCAGCGAACAAAATCTCTTACGAGCACCCACTCGTGCTCCCACAACTCCCGCAGCGATAACACGAACCATTCCGCGTCATGATGCTGCCGCAGAAGCTGCAAGTGGGAGCGTCGCCCATGTCGACGATGCCCGCCAGCGCATCGGCCGCGTGAATGGAACTCGGCATCGCGCCACGCGGTTCGCGCTTCAGCTCCGCAGAACCATTCAGATCGCCAATCTCCGACGGCTGAGAGCTGACAGCTGACGGCCGCAGTCTCAGGTTTTCAAACAGCATGCCCTGCTGTCCGGTCAGAAACCGCATCTGCAGCCAGCGGAAAATGTAGTCCATGATCGACTTGGCAAATCCAATATCCGGATTGCCGCTCCATCCGCTCGGCTCAAAGCGCGTGTGCGCAAATTTTTCGCAGAACAATTTCAGGGGCACGCCATGCTGCAGCGAGATCGAGACCGCCAGCGCAAAGCTGTCCATCAGCCCGCTCACCGTCGATCCTTCTTTCGCCATGGTGATGAACAACTCGCCCGGCTCTCCATTCGGATAAAGCCCGACCGTGATGTATCCCTCATGCCCGCCGATGTTGAACTTGTGCGTGATCGACGCGCGCTCTTCCTGCAGCTTGTGGCGCACCGCGCGCGGCGGCGCGTTGAGATTGACTTCTTCCAGTTGTGTAGGGCGGCCGCCCTCGGCCGCCTGATTTCCCGATGAAGCCGTCTTAGTTCCAGCCGCCGACAAAGGCTGCGCCTTCTTGCACCCATCGCGATAAATCGCAACAGCTTTCAGGCCCAATTTCCAAGCCTGAAGATAAGCATCCATGATGTCTTCGACCGAAGCATTCTCCGGAAGATTAACCGTCTTCGAAATCGCTCCAGAAATAAACGGCTGCGTAGCCGCCATCATCCGCAGATGCCCCATGTAGGCAATCGACCGCGTACCCTTAGCCGGCTTGAACGAACAATCAAACACCGCAAGATGTTCGTCCTTAATATGCGGCGCGCCTTCGATGGTTCCAGTAGCATCGATGTAACTGACGATGGTGTCAGCCTGCTCATGGTTATATCCAAGCTTGAACAACGCCGCCGGCACAGTCTGATTCACAATCTTGATCATCCCTCCGCCCACCAGCTTCTTGTATTTAACAAGCGCCAAATCCGGTTCCACGCCAGTAGTATCGCAGTCCATCATGAAACCGATTGTGCCGGTGGGGGCTAGGACTGTTACTTGGGAATTTCTGTAGCCATGCTTTTCTCCGTGGGACAGGGCTTCGTCCCAACTGGCCTTGCTGGCTTCGTAGAGCGAAGTCGGTACGTTGGTTTTGTTTATATTGTTTACCGATGCGCGGTGCATTCGGATTACGTCTAGGAATGGTTCGCGGTTGATGTACCAGCCGGGGCAGGCTCCGCCGGGCATTTTGGCGGCATCGGTGATGCCGAGGCGAGTTGTAACTGTATCGGTTGCAGGGGTAAGTGGGGCGCATTGTTCTGCTATTCGCGAGCTTTGCAGATAGGCTTCGCCGCACATGATTGCGGTCACGCAAGCGGCGTAGTCGCGGCCTCCGTCGGAATCGTACGGCAGACCTGCGGCCATGAGCAACGCGCCTAGATTTGCGTAGCCTAAACCCAGCGGGCGGTAGTCATGCGAGTTGCGCATGATCATCTCCGTTGGATAGCCGGCGTTGTCTACTAGAATTTCTTGCGCTGTGATCAGAATGTCGACTGCGTGACGATACGCTTCTACGTCGAATGTGCCGTTGGGCGCGAACTTCAGCAGATTCAGGCTGGCCAGGTTGCAGGCTGAGTCGTCGAGGAACATGTACTCACTGCAGGGATTGCTGGCGTTGATTCTGGCTGTGTTTTTCGAGGTGTGCCAGCGATTGACTGTAGTGTCGTATTGCATGCCGGGATCGCCGCAGTGCCACGTGGCTTCGGAAAGTTCCTTCATCAACTCTTTGGCTTTGTAGGTTTTCATTACGCTGCCGTCCTGCACCTTCTTGGTGGAGAAATCGGTGTCGCGGATTACGGCGTACATGAAGTCATCGGTGACGCGCACGCTGTTGTTGGCATTCTGGAAGAAGATCGACGAATAGGCGTCAGAATCGGGATGCGAGCCGTCGTATCCCTGCGCTACCAGAGCGTGGGCTTTTGCTTCTTCTTTTTGTTTGCACAGGATGAAGTCTTCGATATCGGGGTGGTCGATATTCAGGATGACCATCTTTGCAGCGCGCCGGGTTTTGCCTCCGGACTTGATTACACCGGCGAAGGCATCGAAGCCTTTCATGAAGCTTAACGGGCCGCTGGCTGTGCCGCCGCCGGAGAGTGTTTCAGTCGAGGAACGCAGGGGAGAAAGATTTGTGCCGGTGCCTGATCCCCACTTGAAGAGCATGCCCTCGGTCTTCGCTAGAGTCAGGATCGAATCGAGCGAATCTTTTACGGAATTGATAAAGCATGCGGAACACTGCGGCTTCGTGTAGCCGGTGATTCCGAATTCGACCTGCTGCGTCTGCGGATTCCAGTGCCAGTTCTGGCCGTCGGAGTTGGGCTCGATGCGGTCGCAGCCTACGTTGAACCAGACCGGCGAGTTGAAGGCGGCGTACTGGCGCAGGAGAATGTGCGCCAGCTCGTCGTGGAAGGTGGCTCCGTCTTCGGGTGTTTTGAAATAGTCCTGCTGGAGGCCCCAGTCGCGAATGGTTTCGGCCACGCGGGTTACGAGCTGGCGGACTCCGGTTTCACGCTCGGGCGTGCCGATTTTGCCGTGCAGATATTTGCTGGCGACGATGTTGGTCGCGGTCATTGACCAGTCTTTGGGAATCTCGACGTCTTTTTGCTCGAAAATCACGTTGCCTTGGGCGTCTGTGATGGCGGCGGTGCGGAACTCCCATTCGAGTTCGTCGTAGGGAGAAACTCCGGGCTTGGTGAAGAGGCGGCGGAAGGATAGACCCAGGGTGGTCTTCTTGCTGGCGGCAACAAGGTTCGCGGGAGCGGCCGCAGGGGAATCAACGGTTGTCGTTTTAACTTCTGGCATTGCTTTCTCCATTAGTAATTAGATTCTATCGAGCGGGGTCCGATTCGGCGTCCATGGGGGGTGGAGGGAATTGGGGGCCCCGGGGTCCGAACGGGAATTTGTTCGGGGTCTTGCATGTGTTTGTAAAGATCTTGCTCTGGGGCTAAAGCCCAAATGCTTAACGCATCTAGCGGCACGGCTAAAGCCGTACCCTGATACAAACCAAAGATCGAACTGTCATCGCAGCGCTGAAGAGCTGGGCCACCCAAAAACCTTCCTAGAAACCGGAAGGGAATGGCTGGGGACAGTGGAGATTCTTGTTGGCTCCAGAATCTGGGTGAGCTTTCATGATCTGTACTTGGGCCACCTTTTCGGCGCTGTTGGCAGAGGCGGATGAGGGCGTCCGCCCTACACGAGCCGGGTCCGCCAATTCCAGCGACGATGAAAAGCCGGCCGGGATGCCAGTGGCTTTCTCGGAGGAGTTCATCATCCATTGATTAAGGGCGCTGCAGATGCTGCGGCGCTGGTCTTCGTCTTCGATTACTACGAAGCGGAGGAAACAGCGGCCCGAGGACAGGCGGTCGCGCATGGCGTTCGGCTTGGTGAACATGCGATCCATGGTGAAGGCCATATCGTCGTCCTCGGAGAATTGGAGGACGGCTAGCATGCGGCGAACACAGCTGTCGCTTCCATTAATAGCCCCCGCAGCGGCTAAAGCCGGCGAGTTTTCAGCAGGCCTGACGGCACGTGTAAACTCGTGCCCTTCCCGGTTCGCTGAGTCCTCTGGGCGGACGAATGCGTCCGCCGCTCCACGTGCTGCTAGATCCATCACCTCTTCTGCTATGGCGAAGATGCCGGGCTTGCTTGGGACTACCAGGAGACTGTGCAGCGAGTCACAGAGGAACCAGCGCGACCATTGCAGGCGGTGCGGGTCCACCGGGCGATTGAAGCCGTGTCTGGCAAGGGAATCGGTTACGAGACGGTTTAGGGCTTCCATTGAGGCTCCTCAAACAAGTTAGGCTTGCAGATTCGATGACAGGGGCTAAAGCCCACGTCAAGTTGCCGAGTTTCACGCGGCGCTAAAGCGCCGCACACACGAAAGCACAGCCCCTTCACTAAAGCGCAACTCTTCCAGTTTGTTGTCGTTCGCCGGGGGGAGGAACCGGGAACGGCCACCGCACTTCCTAAAAAGTTTTGGTTAGGCGGGAGTGATGCCAAGTCACCTCTGGCCTGACGCCGCTCCCGCGATTGTGGTTGACGGTTTGTTTGTTTACGAAACCAGCCTCGTTCCCGCGAAGAAGGTTTCAAAGATGCTATGGGATTGCAAAGTTACTCCCCCTTATTGTACCTGTCAAGAGGGAAACACAATAGGTTGTATCTCCAGCAATGACGGGCTTGATGCTGGGGTGCGGATTTTTTTTCCACAAAGGGAATTCATTGTGTATTCACAAAAGTTGCGGGACGGGTTCGGAGTGATCGTTTGGCTGCGAAAGATTGCGCGGTGCGACGTTGACCGTGGGCGAATCGCGCTTGCGCGTAGGGGCGGACCTCAAACGCTAATAGGGGAGTTCTTACGGATTCGCCCGCGTGATCGGGCCAATCACCGCAGCCTCGCTTCGGCGAAAGAAAGCAGACCTCAGCGGCTGAAGCCGAATCGATTCTTGCCGGACTTAACAGCACGAGTGGAACGCGTGCCCTTCCCGGTCTGGCGGCGATCCTCATTTTCGCGTGGCCTGCAAAGGCGTGCCCTTCCAAAGCGTTGATGGAAACCATCTCCTGCGATGTTCCCTCTAAAGTGACTGTGAGATCGGTCCTCGGCGGGTACGATCGGATTGTGGTGACTTGCGAATCATATGCGGAGGGAGGGCTTGTGCGCGGGGCGCTTGAAATTGCCGAGCGGTGGCGACTGCTTCCCAGTTGTTGTTGGACGAGGACGTGGTGCCCTGCCCGACACCGGGTTCTGCCTCGGCGAGCAGAGGCACGTAGATATCCTCGAAGATTTGGCGTGGGGCGATGCGAAGAACGCAATCGGAAGATTCGACCAGGTAATCGCCCTTGCGGCCAGAGTGCTGGCGGCCGAGGGCGTCGGTGAAGGTGAGGCTGGAGGTGAGTTGCTTGGCTTTGACCAAAAAACGCGTGCGGTATGTAACCCATTCGTTCGTTGCTTTCATGAGTGCCGACCAGACTATTTAATTTATTTGCAAAAGCGATTGATGATGGCTAGCCGT
>JBEKBW010000194.1:0-5963 GCA_050015215.1 Candidatus Sulfotelmatobacter sp. | reverse complement strand
CCGATGATTGGCTCGAGGGCCTGGGCGAATTGGGCGGCTTGGAAGTTCTCGGGGGACATTACACGGGCGAAGAGCGGGGCGGTTGCTAGTATTGTCGCTACTGCAGCGGCTGAAGCTAGCGCGGCGCCGATTACGGTGTCGGCGCGGCCGAAGTGGATGTCTTTGGTGGTCAGGCCTTTGTCTACCGTCGCGCTTTGCTGGAAGAAGAGCATCCAGGGAGTGACTGTTGCGCCGATGTCGGCCAGGACGATTAATAGAGTGTCTTTGTTGAAACCGGGAACGGGTTGCCAGGTGATGAATGCGTGACCAACCGAGTGCCAACTGGGGTGAGTCATTAGCGCTACTGGAATGAAGATCAGGTTGAAGATGGCGGCAGCTAGGGTGATGCGCTCCCAGGTCCAGTAGCGGTGACTCATGAGTGCGGCGTAGAGAATGATCAGCGCTACTAGGACGGCGGCCCAAGGAGGAACTCCGAAGAAGCCGAGACCCGCGCGGACTGCGATGAATTCGGTGATCAGCGTCAGGAAGTTGCCCACGCCCAGGTCGATCATGGAGAACCATCCCCAGAAGGGGCCGAAGCGCTCGAAGATTAGTTCGGCGTGGCCGCGATGGGTGGCTGCGCCTAAGCGGACGGTCATTTCCTGGACTACGATCGCCATGCAGAACGTGAGCACTACGAAGGGCAGGAAGAAGCCGATGCCGAATTTGGCTCCGGTGGCGGCGTAGGAGAGCATGCTCGGGCCGTCGTTCTCGCCCAGCATGACCAGGACGCCCGGGCCCACCAGGAGCCAGAGAAGGCGGGCGTTGGAGAAGAAGCCACGGCGATTTCGGGCGGAGAGGACGCGAACGCGGTCGTGGGCGCGGTCGATATCTTCGTGGGTGATTACTACGGCTTCGGTTTCGGACTGGGTGGTGAGGGGCTTCATCGGTTGGAACACTTGCAGTGTTGCGCATCAATCCGCTGGTGGATTCGGCGGGGAAGTCCGCACCAGAGGAGATTAGCGCAAGTATACACTAGCGGATAAACTATGGTTAATTTGCTGGCAACATTCTTATACAGAGAACGGGCTGCCGATCTGCCGCGCAAGTTGCATAGGCTCTTCGCTTCGCCCAGGATGACAAGGGTCTACGTAGATTAGATGGGGGCTACCCAGACGCGTTCTGCTGCTGCGCGGCCTAGGGAGACCGTGCCGGCGGTGGTCGAAAGCGTTAGCGTTTGGTCGTAGTTGCGTTCGAGCAGGCGCAGCCTGGCGGCGGGGCGGATGCCGCGGGCTTCGAGGAACTCGAGGAGACGGCGATCACGTTCGTAGATGCCGCTCACGGAATAGGTGGTGCCGGGTGCGGCGTCGGATAGGAGTACTAAGCCTCGTTGGCGGCGGCTGGCGGGGCTCTCCATTTCGCTTAGATTGCCGTGAGGGCAGGCTCCGGCTTTGCCTAGTTTTGCCAGGAGTTTGGCTTCGAAGTCCACGGAGACGGCGTGTTCGAGGCGTTCGGCTTCGTCGTGGACTTTCCACCATTCCATGCCAAAGAGTTCGGAGAGCATTCTCTCGATCAGGTGATGACGGAGAGTTAGACGACGCGCGATTTTTCGGCCGCCTGCCGTTAGGCGGACGTGGCCGTCGGATTGGACGCGGACCAGGGCATCTTTTTTCAGGCGGCGGAGGGCCATGGTTACGGCGGGTGGAGAGACTTTTAGCCAATCAGCGAGACGGGCGGAGATTACGGATTCGCCTTCGCTTTCGGCTTCGAGGATGGCTTTTAGGTAGTCTTCTTTGGAGACGGTGATCATCTGGGGATGATTATACGACGCGGGTTAACGCGAGTTAACTGTATGGGTGGGAGATGAGTGTCGGATTGGAAATCCCTTACTTCTCGCGGCGGAGAATCCCACGTCTCGCAAAAGAAGCGAGAGGTGGGGCACCCCGCTTTTTGCCTTGCTGCACTTTATTGTCCGCAACTCGATTGCAGCGGGTAGGGATTCTTCGACTCGCGTTCGCTTGCGCTCACGCTCCCTCAGAATGACAGCACTGCGTCATGGCAGCAGGCAAGTTTGACAGGTTTTGTCCGCTGACCTAACCTTGATTTTCTTCTTCTCTTCGATATGAAAATTTTGGTTCTAGGAAGCGGCGGGCGGGAGCATGCTTTGGTTTGGAAGCTGCGGCAGTCTTCTCGTGTTTCGCAGGTTTATTGTGCGCCGGGGAATGGGGGGATTGCGGAGGAGGCGGAGTGTTTGCCGGTGGATTTGAAGAGCCTGGACGCGATGGTTGCGTTGGGTGAGCAACTGCGGCCGGATCTAACCGTTGTGGGGCCGGAATTGCCGCTGACTTTGGGAGTCGTGGACGAGTTCGATCGGCGCGGGCTGGCGGTATTTGGTCCGACTAAAGCTGCGGCGCAGTTGGAGGCCAGCAAGAGTTTTGCCAAGGAGTTTCTGCAGCGGCATCACATTCCTACGGCGGCTTATGCCGTGTGCGATTCCGTCGATGAGGTACGCGAGGCACTGGCACACTTTCATGCGCCGGTCGTGGTGAAGGCGGATGGGTTGGCGGCGGGCAAGGGTGTAGTGATGGCGGCCAGCAAAGAAGAGGCGGCTGGCGCGGCTGCTGAGATGTTGAGCGGAAGGATGGTTGGTGAGGCGGGTGCTCGCGTGGTGTTGGAAGAATGTTTGAAGGGGGATGAGCTTTCGTTTCTGGTGTTGAGCGATGGCGAGCGGGTTGCTCCTTTGGTGGCGGCTCAGGATCACAAGCGCGTGGGCGATGGGGATACGGGGCCGAATACTGGAGGGATGGGGGCTTATTCGACGGCTGACATTATTGATGAAAAAATGCGCGATTGGCTCGTGAATCATATTGCGCGGCCGGTGGTGGCGGGCATGAAAGCGGAGGGCGTGGAATATAAAGGAGTGCTTTATTGCGGGCTGATGATGACGGCGCGGGGCCCGATGGTGCTTGAGTTTAATTGCCGCTTTGGCGATCCGGAGACGCAGCCGATTTTGATGCGAATGGAGAGCGATTTGGTGGACGCGATCGAGGCATCGATTGCTGGGCGCGTGAGTGAGGGGGATTTTCGGTGGTCTGCTGATGCGGCGGTTTGCGTAGTGATGGCTTCGGGAGGATATCCGGGGACGTTTGCGGTGGGGAAGAAGATTTCGGGATTGGATGAGGCTGTGGGGGTTGAGGGAGTTAAGGTTTTTCACGCCGGGACCTCCCGGAGTAATCGGGATTTTTATACTGCCGGTGGACGGTTGTTGGGAGTTACGGCTCGGGGTGCGGAGTTGAAGACTGCCGTGGATAGGGCTTACGAGGCCTGCGGGCGGATCGGGTTTGATGGGGCGCATTATCGGAGGGATATTGCTGGGAGGGTTTTGAAGCGGGATTAGGAAATCCGGAGTCCGGGACACGAGGCACTTGGATTGTCGGCTGCGGTTTAGCTTTTGCGTTTCGTTGGGTTCCTCCGAGAGCTATCGCTCTCGTTCGGGAGGACAATTTTAGGAAGGTTCGAGGGGACTGATGAGCAATGTACTGGTTTCTGTTGTGATGGGGAGTGATTCGGATTTGGAGATTATGCGGGAGGCTGGGAAGGCTCTCGAGGAGTTTGGGATTGGGTTTGAGATGGACGTTACGTCGGCGCACCGGTCGCCGGAGAGGACGGCGGAGTTTGCGCGCGGGGCCGCGGGGCGTGGGATTCGCGTGATTATTGCGGGAGCCGGCGGGGCCGCGCATTTGGCTGGGGTGATTGCGGCGCATACTACTTTGCCGGTGATTGGGGTGCCGATTCCTTCTACTCCTTTGAACGGGATGGATTCCTTGTTGGCAACGGTGCAGATGCCGGCGGGGATTCCGGTGGCTACTGTGGCGATTGGGAAGGCCGGAGCTACCAACGCGGGGATTTTGGCGGCGCAGATGATTGGGTTGGGGGATGCTGTCGTCGCTGAGAAGCTTGTGGGCTATAAGGAGAAGTTGGCGCGGGGAGTGGAGGAGAAGTCGAAGAAGTTGAAGAGTTCTCTCGGGTAAGTTCCTCGGGAGCTGAAGGTTTTGCTGAAAGCTCCTCTCCGACGAGAGACGCGACCACAGGGGCTGAAGCCCGCATTTATTTTGTGCTCCTTGCGCGGCGCTGAAGCGCCGCTCTTCCACTTTGCATCTGACCTATGCCTCGCTGCGCTCGGCGGACAGCCGATGGCGGCTGTCCCCACATGAGCCTGCCTCTGGACCGAAACAAGGAAACCAGTCTTGAATCCATCCTGATCCGCTAGAGTTTCAATCCTTTTAGGTATTCGCGAAAGGGTTCACCCAGGTCTTCGCGTTTTAGGGCGAATTCTACTGTGGCTTTGAGGAAGCCTAGTTTGTCGCCGGTGTCGTGGCGGCGGCCGTCGTAGACGTAGGCGTACATTTTTTCTTTTTGCAGCAGATTGCGCATGCCGTCGGTGAGTTGGAGTTCGCCGCCTGAGCCGGTGGGAGTGTTGGCCAGGCAGTCGAAGATCGCTGGGGTGAGAATGTAGCGGCCGATGATGGCCAGGTTCGACGGAGCTTCTTCTGCCTTCGGCTTCTCCACCATGTTTTTGATTTCGAAGAGGCGGTCGCCGAAGCGGCTGTCTACCGACTTTACGTCGAGCACGCCGTAGGAGGAGATCATTTTGCCTTCGATGATTTGCGTGGCCAGCACCGAGCACTGGGTTTCTTCGAAGACGTCGACCATTTGTTTTAGGCAGGGCGGGTTGGCATCGATTACGTCGTCGGCTAGGAGGACTGCGAACGGTTCGTTGCCTACTAGTTCGCGCGCCATCAGCACCGCATGCCCCAGGCCCAGGGCTTCTTTCTGGCGAACGTAGGCTACGTGAATCATGTCGGAGATGTTGCGGACGATTTGGAGTAGGTCGGTCTTCTTGCGCTGCTCTAGCATGGTTTCGAGTTCGTAGCTGACGTCGAAGTGGTCTTCGATGGCTTGCTTGCCGCGGCCAGTGATGATGATGATCTGGTCGCAGCCGGAGGCCATGGCTTCTTCGACTCCGTACTGGATGATGGGCTTATCGACCAGCGGGAGCATTTCTTTGGGTTGGGCTTTAGTGGCGGGCAAGAAACGAGTGCCCAGGCCTGCGGCGGGGAATACGGCTTTACGGACTTTCATGGGCATGAAGGCGGTGTTAGTAGTTCCGTATGAGTTGCGGAGTTATTGTACAGGGTTGGGTTAGCTTTTCGGGCTCGTCCTTCGTTGTTTCGCTTGGATGGTCCACCCGAGTTGTTTTGCCATTTCGCGCACGTATCGTTTCTGCTGTTCCAACCGTTGTCCACGGTCGACAGGCTTCCGTTTCTTAGGTGCGTCAACCGGCTCGGCGTCGACTATTTTGACCTCAATTGTGTCGCCGACTCGAAGCCGCTTTTGATTTACCCATCTGACATGCTCGTCGCTGGAGCTGACCAAGCCGCCAACTTGGATAAAGAGATCGCCCTTGCCTTTCTGAGGAACCCAGTTGACGATCGCGCTTAGAACTCCGTCGTCGCCGATTCCGGGATTCCGGCCAGGCACAGCTTTTTGCCATCGAGTGAAACTTCGAAGGCACGCATAGCCCTGCGATTCTAGCAGGCTGGGAAAGGTCTACACAGGCACACAGGGGCTAAAGCCTGGTTGGTTCGCAGGGCGGATACTACGCGGCGCTGAAGCGCCGCTCTTCCACGGTTCTCCACACTTGAAATTAGTTTTGCGCTATGGCTGGCCGCGCCGTCTGGGCTGCTTCTGTGCTGGTGAGCTGTTCGAGGGTTGTACGTAAGGAGCGGAGGACTTCTTCTGGCGCTGTCGCTTTCAAAACAAATTTCAACTGGCCGTCGGGGGTGAATTGGGCGCCTCGCTGGGCGTTTACGAAGCGGGCCAGTTGCTCCGGATCGACAGCGGCATTTTGTTGGAACTTCAGAGTTACTACATCTCGCTTGCGCTCGATGGCGTTCACGCCTACTTTCATGCACAACAATTTT
>JBEKBW010000193.1:0-5754 GCA_050015215.1 Candidatus Sulfotelmatobacter sp. | reverse complement strand
GACTTGGACCTCGGGTAGAAACTCGACGGCAGCGTACCCGAACGCGGAAGTCGCGTCAATGCGACTAAAGTGGATCGGTCAGCCTCGCATCGCTTGGCCAGACCTTTTTCGTCGTATAGCAAATCGCCATGGTCCATCGAGCGGTAAGGCTCATTCCACAAGGGAGCGCATTCCCTCCCAATCTTCAGCAACCGCTCGGCTAACTCGCCGTTCTTGGTGTTGCGCACGCGCTCCAATGGCTCTTGGATAGCTTTGTCCACTGCGGCAGTCATGCTATCCCCGGTCAGCCGGGCTAATTCCCGCGCCAGACGAAGGGTTTTCTCGCTCCTGATATTCAAACTCATGTTCTACCTTCTATCCTTATAATCATAGTCGTCCACCAGACTTCGCAATCTGGCCATCACAACCAGAAGGGCTGCGAGTCCCACTCCCCACACGACGAAAACCGCATCCACCGCCCACCTTGGCGCCGCCCCTACCCTTCGCAGCAAAAACGGCAGAAAATTCCACGTCGTGATGTGGACATAATCCCATGGGTCTTCCGTCATTGACTCGTTGTTCAATCCCCACGCCTGCATCTTGCCCAGGGCGAACGCAAGAATGTTCTTGAAGCGCAGTGCAGTCACAAAAGTGGGATGGCCCAGCGTCTCCATCTGATAAATCTCCAGCGGAAGCCAGAACGCCAGCGAGGCGAGTTGAATGAGCAAGCTGGCTCCGATCACAAGCACGGCGGCACACCAAATCCATCTGCTCAAATCCTCGCGATACTTCAACAACAAAGGCACTACCAGCAACGCCGCCATTTCGACTGCGGTAGATACGTACCGGTCACCCCACGCGAAATCCCCCGCCCAATAGGCATATCGCGCGTAGAAACTGATGTAAGCCAGCAGCAGTAGGAGCGACGTAACCGAATAAGCGCGCACTTCGGCCGACAACCGTTTCCACAATGCGACCAGCAACACGAGGGCAAGCACCAGTAACGGATCGAACAAGAATATCGACTTCTCCGGTTTGAACAGCGCGCCCAGAAAGCCCTCATGAAATGGAGTGTTCCACGGAAAATTCGCCGGCAGCGTTGGGTCTTGAGATCGCAACTCCTGCGCAAACAGCGGGAGATAGGTGCCGGTAAATGTCCCGAACCGGTAAAATTGGTAGAGCCGATCGATCAGCAAGAAGAATGCATACACCGGCGCTGCAATCTTGCAATACGTAATCAGCGATCGCCACCGCTCCCGCCATGGCCAACGCTCAAATCCCACGACAAATATCAGAAGCAACCCGCCAGCCAACAGATCGAGGCATGTCGTGACCCGCGTAAGTAAATTCAGTCCCAGTGCAGCGGACCCCACCAACAGCGCCCTCTTACTTCCTGTTCTGAGCCACTCGAATTGAAAGGAGAATCCGGTCAGCGTCAGCAGCATGATGTAGTTGTTCTCCATCATGTTCTGCGTGTAATGCAGGTGAGTAGTACAGAACATCAATGCCAACATTCCCAGCACTGACTCCCTGATGCTGAATCGCAATTGTCGCAGCAGTCGAAAACCAATCAGCGCGGTCAGAACATTCACCAGAATGTTCGTGCTGTGGCTAACCACAATGCTGCGCACGCCGGGATCGTCACGATATCGGGAAAAGATTCTCCAGTGCGAAATCCACGTCCCTAGCAAGTCGGCGGGCAGCATGAGCAACGACTGGCCAATTCCGTACCAGCTATAGATCCGCCCCCCGCGCCCATGCAGGCCGAATTCGGGATACTCGTCAGGAAAAACCTGCGGCTCACCAGTCCATAGCCAGTGTGTGGTCTGCAGACGATGGGTGGTATCGGCGGTACCCAACTCGCCGGACTGCACCACGAAGGCCAGCAGGCCCGCCGTCAAACACAGCAATACAACGGGATCCGATAACCAGCGCCGAAGGCGAGAGTTCATCGATTGGATGGTAATACACGCGAGCCGCCCCTATCGATTCATCCCGCGCGGAACTAATTCGTACTTCGAGGCGTCACCCTCACTTCAACCCCACGCCATAAAAATAAGTGTACGTGCCCTGCTGCGCCAGATTTGCCGTGAACGAGGCAAACAACATTGCCTGCCCCATGAAGGTCACAAAAAGATCCTGCTGGCTAACGCTCGGTGTGGTGATTCGAAAAGTGAACAGGCCATAGCAGGGATCCTGCAGCTCACTCAAGTCTTGGTTGTACATATACGAAGTGTTGGCAATCGGATTCAGCGTTCCCTGCACAATCTGATTCCCGGAAGAATCGCTCACCGTCACAATGCCGCCGCTGGTCACCGTCAAAGTTGCATTGGCCAGGCTGGGAGTTCCGCTCTCAACATTGCCCTGGCCCGTACTGGCGTTCGCTTTTTGGTAGTAAATGGCTTTGTAGGTTCCCGCGACGGTCGGGTCGAAAGCGGCACCGGATGCCTTCTTCAAGCCGAGAATAGCGCCGTTCGGCGTATCCACTGCGAATATGCCGTTTGCCGTGCCGAACACATAATCAAAGGTTCCATTGTCGCCCGGATCCGGAACCTTGAGAAAAGTGCCGGAGGAATCAACCTGCGCCGCACTTATATCCAAGGTGCCGGAGTCGAATGGACTCCCGCCTTGATTGCCTTGATTGTACGAGCCGTACGGCCAAAACGACGAGATCGAGCCAGTTCCCCCTGTACCGACGCTTACCGAACCTACTTCCAATCCGCCCGAGGCCGTGCGAAATTGCATGTAGTTGTACGCCTGGCCCTCGAAAGTGGATAGCGAAATCTGACCGCTCTCGACCGCGGTCACCAGCGCCGGAGTATTCGCGCTGGGGCCGGTTTTCTCCGCCTCAATCAGCAACGCGTAGTTTGGAACTTCATACGCGGCAAGGAGGTTGCCCGTTGGATCGTTCAGCGCATACATGCCATCTGAATTTGTCGTGTAAGGGACGGTGGCGCTTGTGTTATTCGAAAGGTCAGTGTAGGCGATGGTTTGCGCGCCGGAGTCAACGGTTATAGTCATGAAGTCGCCGACCGAGGCCGTGCCGTGATAGACACGCGATGCAGGCGTAGCCAGAGTTGTACGGGGACTGGAACTGCAACTCGCAAACAAGCAAACCGCGACCAACAAAATCGTAAGACGAATTGGCATGGGGGTTTCCCGGAGCGCAGAGGCGCTCTCCAGTGCAATCGGCTGGACAAGAGAAGGCATGAGTCTTTTGGTACCGTTCCAACCCAATCTTGAGTAACCCCTACAGACAGGTTTCGAATTACCTCCCCGAAGAATTGTGCGAAAGTTCCGGTTAATATTGAGTTCCGTTTCGAAACGGTAAACTGTATCGGGAAAGCTTAATGCCTACTTGTTCATCTTGTGGTACTGACATCCCGGCGACAGGACGCTTTTGTTCGGCCTGCGGGTCGCCCGCCAGTAATACGGACGATCTCGCCACGCTCGACTTCGCCACGTCTTCGTCGCCGCTGCCGCCGAAGCCGGCTTCTGCTTCGTCTTCAAGGCTCACAGGATCCACCGAATACCCAAGCGAAGGCCGCTTTCTTCCTGGACGCCTGCTTGCTGGCCGTTATCGCATCATCGCGCTCCTCGGGAAAGGCGGAATGGGTGAGGTTTATCGGGCAGATGATCTGACTCTGGGGCAACCGGTGGCGCTCAAATTCCTGCCCGATGAAGCCGCACGAGATAAGGGCTTGCTCGAGCGCTTCAAGAACGAAGTTCGCATCGCGCGCCGTGTGTCGCATCCCAACGTTTGCCGCGTCTACGATGTCGGCGAGATCGAAAGCCACACTTTCTTCACCATGGAGTACGTCGACGGCGAAGACCTCGCCTCACTTCTGCGCCGCATCGGCCGCCTCCCGGAAGACAAAGCTTTAGACATCGCGCGGCAGCTCTGCGCCGGACTCGCCGCCGCTCATGCCAAGGGAGTCCTGCATCGTGACCTCAAGCCGGCCAACATCATGCTGGATGGGCGCGGGCAGGTTGTAATCACTGACTTCGGCTTGGCAGGCGTGGCCGATCAGATCCAAGGCGCTGAAGTCCGCAGCGGCACTCCGGCGTACATGGCCCCGGAGCAACTAGCGGGAAAAGAAGTGAGCACCCGCAGCGACATTTTTTCTCTCGGTCTGGTCTTGTGGGAGGTTTTCACCGGCAAACGCGCCTTCGAGCCGCCGGGAGATAAGCAACGCTCCCGCACCGACGGGTCCGCGAGCCGTCCAACGTCGTCATTCAAAGATCTCAATCCAATAATCGAGCGCGTCATCCTGCGCTGCCTGGAAACTGAACCTTCTGCCCGGCCAGCCAACGTTCTCAGCATTGCCGCAGCGCTGCCTGGAGGAGATCCGCTGGCCGCGGCCCTGGCTGCAGGCGAAACTCCTTCTCCGCAAATGGTGGCCGCATCGGGGGAGACAGCAGGCCTGCGCCCGCGAACGGCGCTCCTCTGCCTCGTGGCACTGCTTGTTGGGTTGGGGCTCACGGTGTACCTCGGCATTCACTACAGTGGGCTAAGAATAATGCAGCCTGAGTTGACCCCCGAAGTGCTCAGGCAGAAAGCGCGCGAGATCATTGCCAAGCTTGGATACACCGAGCGCCCGGCCGATAGCATCTCCGGTATGCAGTATGACAGCGACTTTCAGGATTATGTGGAGAAGAACGACAAGCCACGCCCGGACTGGGATGCGATCCTTACCGCGCGTCCCTCGATCCTTGAATTTTGGTACCGGCAGAGTCCCGATGACATGGTGGCGGAGGGATTTCGCGATCAGTTGCTGAATCCGGGCATTGCGACACAGAACGAACCTCCGCCAATTCTTTCGGGAATGATCAATGTAAAGCTGGATCCGGCGGGGCGTCTGGTCTATTTCCAGGCTATTCCACCGCAGAAAGAGAATTCCACCTCGCAGGCGACAGCATTCGACTGGAGCAGTCTATTCGCCGTCGCAGGTCTCGACGAAGCCAAATTTCAAAAGGCCGACCCCTCATGGAACTCGCTGGCCGCTCCTGACACGCGCATGGCTTGGACCGGAAGCTGGCCCGGGACAACACGTCCGCTGCGGGTGGAGGCCGCCGCATGGCAAGGCAAGCCCGTTTTCTTTTCCTTGATCGGCGAGTGGACGAAACCGGAGCGCATGAAAAGCACGGACGATTCGGCGGGAAAGAAAGCACGCCAGATACTCACGGTGATTGTAGGCTTGTCTTTCTTTTACGGTGCGGTCACTGTGGCCCGGAGAAACTATCGGCAGGGCCGTGGGGATCGCGAGGGCGCACTTCGCCTCGCCTGGATCATATTTGCTTTGGAGATGCTGCTGTGGCTGTGCCGCGGGCACTTCGTCGCCAGCCTCGGTATCTTTTATATGTTCGTCCTCGCAGTCAGCACGGGATTGTTTGTGGCTGGCGTAACCTGGCTGCTTTACCTGGCTCTCGAACCTTGGGTCAGGCGCCGTTGGCCGTACGCGATCATATCGTGGAGCCGGCTCCTTTCGGGACAGTTTCGCGATCCGCTGGTGGGACGTGACATTTTGTTCGGCGCAATGCTCGGGGTCGTATGGATTCTGATCTTCCAGATCCGATCGATTCCAATGATGCACATGGGCGCCGCGCCCGCGCTTCCTTCCACCGGGTATTTAATGGGTGGCCGCGAAGCGCTTGGGCTTTGGCTGCTCCAAATCCCGGGCTCGATCATCGGAACCCTGCAGTTTTTCTTTCTCTTGCTTGGGCTGAAGGTTGTTTTGCGGAAGGATTGGCTGGCGGCCATCGCCTTTGTTTCCG
>JBEKBW010000192.1:0-9554 GCA_050015215.1 Candidatus Sulfotelmatobacter sp. | reverse complement strand
TGGAGCATGAAGCCGATATGTACGGACTGAACGCCAGCCGCCAGCCCGATGGCTTTGCGCAGGCGGCGATTCACCTGGGCGAGTACCGCAAGATGAGTCCCGGACGGGTGGAAGAATGGCTCTTCTTCGACCACCCGAGCGGAAGGCACCGAATCCACGATGCCATGACATGGAAGGCGGAAAATCTCAAGCCACAGCAATGAGGACGGCGGCTTCCCTAGTTAAGCTTCAAGGCAACAACCCGAATACTGCCACTCCGGTCGGTGTGCCCACGAACACCTTGCCGTTCACGATCATCGGTGTGATGAACTTGCCGCATACGAACTGATCTCGTCCTCCGCTGGCCTGGGCGCTGTTGTACAGCTCCTGCAGATTCGTGGCATCGTAAGCGTGAAGCGTACCGGTGCCACCGCCTGGACAGACGTTCGCGACAGTTTCGAGCGCCCAAACAATTCCGTTGCTAGTTCCATTGGCCGAAATGCTTGGGGTTGCACCGGGATAGGCAAAGGCGCCACCGCCTGCCACGGTTGCGGGCGACAGTTTCGCATTCGCGACCGGGTAGCCGACAATGGGCGCGCCCCACGGGCCGTAATAAATCATGTTGTTAAAATACGCTGGCGCCGAGAAAACCAGGCCGGGCAGCGCCAAAGGAAGTTCTTGGTAGATGGCGGCGTTGTTCTCACTGAGCTTACCCATCGAATCCCGGTTTACCACGTAAAGATTCGCGTCCTTGCCGGCGCCCACGGCCATGTGCACAGTGTTCCCCGCTGGATCCTGCTGATCGGGCAGCAACATCGCTCCCCCCGAGCCCAGGTCTATATCCTCGTCATTTTCTTCCAGCTGATTGTTCATCTCGAAGTAATCCGCCACCTGAAGCCCGTTTGCGGTCGAAAGCTTTAGAAACGCGTTGCCGTAATCGCCCTCGGCGGGAAAACCCTGTGCGTTCATCGTGCTATCGAAAATGCCATTGGCATCCAGCAAATAAATGTTGCCCGATGAATCAGCGGCCGGACCCGCCCCCGACATCCAGATGGCGCCCTCGTTGCCGTTGGGGGTCACGTTCAGAACGCTGGCTTGCGCCAGTGTGGATTCGCTATACCCGATAATCCAGCCCGTGTAGGGGCGCACGTCATAGTGCGATGCCCAGGTGGTATAGACAACCCCCCCTTGTAACAGCAGCGCGCTGCGTTCCCGGTACATAACGGGATCAAATATTACGTTGGTTCCATCGCTGTTGTCTCCGGTTCCGGGATACTTTGCCTGGATGGCGACCGGTCCTCCGAACAATTCCGTTCCGAGAGCCAGATCAATTGCGTGCAGCCGCTGGTAAGTGATGCTTGTCCCATTTTGCGAGGTCGTCGATGAGGCCACCAGATAGATTGCCCCGTTAGGCCCCTCGCCGCGATCAATCACCGGCGTGGCATTAATTCCGATTGGAGGGCAGGTTGGGCAGCCCGGTTCTTCCGACGGGGTTTCGCCAGATTGGTTTACCGAAACCTGCCAGATGGTCGCGCCGGAATCCGGATCGAATGCATACACGGAATTGTTCTCCGAGGCCACGATCAGGAGATTGTGGGTGCCTTGGCCCGGAATTGCGACATTCGACGCGTAAAGCGGCTCGGCGTCGACGTAGTTGTCGGTCGGAAAGAAGGTGATTTTGCCAAACCCGGCCGAGTTCACATTGGCCGTCGTCAACAACGCTTCCGTAAGGTTCAGTCCGGTGCGCGCGTTATCGTTGTGCCATGTCAGCACATCGGTGAAAGGGCTTACAGTAAGCGATGCCGGATTGCTGGTTACAACTCCCGCCCCGCCGCTTACCACCACGCTAAACTGCGAGCCGCTGTCGGAAATTGCAGTCGTGCCGGTGGTATAACTGGCCGAGGTTGCGCCTTGAATCGCGGTGCCGCCCTTTTGCCACTGGTAGCTTAAGGTTCCTAGCCCCGTCGCGGTCACCGAGAATGTCGCCGTTTGGCCGACAAGAACATTCTGGCTCGCGGGCTGGGTTGTGATTGTGGGCCGGTTTGCGCCTCCGCCACCACAGCCCTCTAAAATCAAACTAAGTAGAAGACATCCCCATAAACTCCTTAGCTGTCGCAAATCCCCAATTTCCCCCTGTGCTCGTTCGGCCCCTAAAACATCAACTCCACCCTGGGAGAGCTTTGCGAGCTCTACAGGGTTTTATTTGAAATGTTTACTGAAGGTTGTTTTCTTAACGGGTTTTCACCTAGGGGATTTACTGAAGGTGTTTTCCCAGAAAGTCCATTGACTATAGCAAGCCAATTCCCGTTTTGGGAAGAAATATTTGAAATCTGAGAACTAATTTTTGGCACAGGTAATCTGGGAGGTCAACAAGCGGAAATCAAGAAGGCGCTAAACCGGAAAACTGTGCACTCACGGCAAAAGTCCGAACACCGCGACTCCATTCGGCGTTCCCACGAACACTTTTCCGTTCACGATCATCGGGGTGATGAACTTGTTGCCATTTCCGAATTGATCGCGACCGTTGGCGGCCTGGTTGCTGTTGTAAAGTTCGGTTAGGTTGGCGGCGTTGTAGGCATGCAAAACGGCCGGGCTGCTGTTCTCGACCGCCCAGACGATGGCACTGCCTGTGCCGTTGGCGGAGATGCTGGGCGTCGCACCGGGATAGGCGAAGCTGTTCGCGGTTTGTGCGGTCGCGCTAGTGGAGAGCTTTGCGTTGGTGATGGTGAAGGCCTGGATCGGAGCGTTTACTGACCCGTAGAAGATTGTGCTGTTGAAATACGCGGGCATTGCCCAAACGCCTCCGGGCAATGCGCCCGCTAGTTCCTGGTAAATGTTGTTGCTGTTTGCGCTGAACCTTCCCATCGAGTCGCGATTCACCAGATACAGATTCGAATCTTTTCCGGCGCCGACTGCCAGATGCCAGGTGTTGCCTGAGCCATCGGTGAGGTCGGGCAGAACAATTGTTCCGCCGGAGCCTAGATCGGTGTCGCTGTCGCTTTCTTGGACTCCATTGTCCATCTCGAAGTAATCGGCGACCGCGAGTTGATTGCCTGAGGTGGAGAGCTTCATGAAGGCGTTGCCGTAGTCGCCTTGGCTGGGAAACCCGCTGGCGTTTAAGGTCGTGTCGAACTCGCCGTTGGCATCGAGAAAATAGATGTTGCCCGAACTGTCGGCGGCGAGGCCGGCTCCGGCCATCCAGATTGAGCCTTCGTTGCCATTGGGAGTTACGTTCAGCACACTCGTTTGCGCCAGCGTGGATTCGCTGTATCCCATGATCCATCCTGTGTATGGACGGGCGTCGCAGTGCGAAGTCCAGCCGGTATAGATCACACCGTTCAGCAAGAGCAGCGCGACGCGCTCGGCATATTGTCCCGGATCGAAGACGACGTTTCCGTTGCTGCTATTGTCGCCCGTTCCGGGATACGTGGCCTGAATGTCGGTGGGACCACCGAACAATTCCGTTCCGAGCGCGAGATCGAGTGCGTGCAGGCGCTGGTGGTAGTTGCCCGTTGCGTCTTTCGACATCGCGACTACATAAACCGCGCCATTTGGGCCGCTGGAGCGATCAATCACAGGTGTGGACGTTACGCCGATTTCGGGAGTGATCTGACCGCAGCCGCGGTCGTCCGAAGTCGTCTCGCCGCTTTTCAACATTGAGGTCTGCCACATCGCTGCGCCCGAATCGGCGTCAAAGGCGTAGACGGAGCCGTGCTCGGTGGCGGCGATTAAAATGTTGTGCGTGCCGTTGCTCGGGACGGTAACGTTTGAGGCATAGAGCGGCTCGGCATCAACCAGGCCGTCGACGGCGTAGAAGCCTAGCTTGCCGAAGGTGGACGAATTGACATTGCTGGTTGTCAGAGTGGTTTCAGTCAGGTTCTGTCCGGTGCGGGCAATGTCGTTGTGGTAGGTCAGGACATCGGTGGTGGCGGGGGTTGCGGCGTTCACGGTGAGAGTGGCCGAGTTGCTGGTGACGCTCGCGATGGCGTTGGTTACGACCACGCTGTATTGCGAGCCGTTGTCCGCTGTCGTCGTCGCGGGGGTGGTGTAGCTGGAGGAAGTCGCACCCGCAATTGCGGTTGTGCCCTTCTGCCATTGATAAGTAAATGGACTCGTCCCGAGCACCGTTACGGAGAAGGTGGCGGTTTGGCCGAGTGTGACGGTCTGATTGGCTGGCTGGGTGATGATCGATGGAGCTGCCGCGCTGATGACCGTTGGGGTTGGCTGCGAACTGCCGCCACAACCTGCCAAGATCAAGCTAATCGCCAGAAAACACGATATATTCGTCAGCCGTTCTACCTTCACCATCGGCCTCCCGAGAAGCCTGTCGCTGGCTTCATCATGCCAGCACTTCCTGGTTTTGGGGAGCGGGCCGGCGGTTACCATAGTCGGAAGCGTCCTGTTTTGGGAAGGTCAGGGTGCTGGCCAGCCGGACAGGTCCACCGGACTGTTCCGTCCCTTAAGCCCGGCGACTCTGTTACTCTCATCCGCGCACATGCGCGCTGCCGCCATCCTCGGACTGGGGTGTTCTCCGAAAGACCTCAAAATTTTCCAGAGGGATAAATCAATCGATTGGCGCATGGGGATCCCTTCCACGCCTGACGAAGCGGAGGCAATTTTAGTTTTCGGCGGCGATGGGACGATTCATCGTCATTTGAGCCAACTGGTGCAGCTTGGGTTGCCCGTGCTGGTTGTCCCCGTAGGCAGCGGGAATGACTTTGCGCGAGCGCTGGGGTTGCGTCGAGTGCGGGATTCGCTGGCGGCATGGCGGCGCTTCGGTGCTGCGCGATGCAACGTGCGCTCGATCGACCTGGGAGTGATCACGCCTCTGAGCGCCGACGCGGGCGCGGCGCCCGCTCCACATGAGTCCAGATATTTTTGCAGCGTGGCTGGCGTCGGACTCGATGGCGAAGTGACTCGCCGTGCTAATCGCTTGCCGCGCTGGTTGCGTGGACATGGCGGCTACGCGCTAACTGCGGCACCTACAATTTTTCGCTTTGCTCCGCTTCCGATGAAAATAAGCACGACTGACGAAGCTGGGCGGTGGAGCATCCGCAGCGATCAGCCTACTCTGCTGGCGGCCTTCGCCAACACGCCGATTTATGGCGGGGGCATGAAGATCGCGCCGCATGCAAAGGTGGACGATGGCCAACTCGACGTTTGCATCGTCGGCGGCATCAATCCATTTGAGTTGTTTTGCTTGTTCCCCACCGTCTATTTCGGCCGGCATCTGAACATTCGCGAAGTCTCGTATTTTCAGGCGGCAAGGATCCGCGTCGAGACCGAGACACCTCTCGACATCTACGCGGACGGAGAGGACGTTTGCCGCACGCCAGCCGAGATTCGCACACAGCGCGACGCGCTCAAGGTGCTCACGCCCTCGCCCCAGTGCTAAACTCTCCTCATGTCTGAACGGCGCTCTCGCACCTGGCTCTGGGTTCTGATTGGAGGAGGAGCATTCTTCCTCTTCGTGCTGGCCGTATTTTCGCTCGTTTATCTGACGCTGCATGCCGGGGGCAATGAATCGGCGTTCGGCGGCTTCGGCGACCGCATCGGCGTGGTTGATCTTGATGGCGTGATCTTGTCGCCGCAGCCTGTGGTCGGCGAGCTGAAGAAATTTGGCGACGATTCTTCGATCAAAGCGATCATTCTGCACGTGAACTCGCCGGGCGGCGGCGTGGCTGCCTCCGAGGAGATCTACCGCGAAGTCAAGCGAATCAAGGAAGAAAAAAAGAAGAAGATCGTGGTGTCGATCGAGACCGTGGGGGCGAGCGGCGCCTACTATGTGTCTTCGGCCTCAGATAAGATTTACGCTGATAAGGGCAGCATCGTTGGTTCAATCGGCGTGATTGCGGAGCTGAAGAGCATTGTGTTCAAGACCGGGGAGTTTAAGGATACTGGCAATCCCGCACGCGATTTGACTCCGGCTGAGCAGGCTTATATGCAGTCGCTGATCGACAACATGTTTGGGCAGTTTGTACAGGCTGTCGCCGACGGGCGCGGAATGAAGGTCGAGGACGTGAAATCGATCGCCAACGGCAAGGTGTGGACTGGCGAAGAAGCGCTCTCCATGAAACTGATCGACAATGTGGGCGACTTTGAGGCCGTGATTAAGGATACGGCGAAGTCAGTCGGTATTTCCGGCGAGCCGACCATCGTGCATCCGGAGAAGGATCGCAAGACGCTGCTGGATCTCATGACCGGCGACATCTCCCAGTATTTGCCGGATACTGCGAAAATGCTGGAGCAGCATGTCGGGTTTTATTATCTTTGGAAGTAGGGTCTGACACTGTGGGGCTTGGAATGAGAGCAGTGCGGCCCCGTTATTTCTAATACTTCTAAGTCCCTGGCACAGACGGGTACACGCCAAGGCACCGGAATTCCGCGACGCAACTTGCATTAACTCCTGAAATTTGAGAACGTTATGGTTACCTGGAGCGACTCGTTACCATGACCAAAGCCGATCTGATCGATGAAGTCTCGCGGTTAGCAGAACTTACGCGCAAAGACAGCGAGGTGATCGTAGAGACGATTTTCGACAGCGTGGTGCGTTCGCTGCGCGCCGGAGACAAGATCGAGATTAGAGGCTTTGGCAGCTTCCGCACGCGGCAGCGCAAACCTCGCACGGGACGGAATCCGAAAACCGGGGAGAAGGTCGACGTGCCGGCGAAAAAGATTCCGTTCTTTAAACCGAGCAAAGAATTGAAGGATTTGGTGAATGAAGGGGTTGCGGATGCGACGGTTACACCTCCGACCGCCCCTGCGGCTCCGGTTACGCCAAGCGTTCCACCGGCAGTGTAGTCATTCGTTTCGTATTCCCGCCACGCCCATCATCCGGCCTGTCTTGCCTTTCTCCGCGCGATAGGAAAACAGCAGGTCGGTGCGGCAGTTCGTGCACAAGTCGGACGCTTCGATGTTTTTGCCCAGAAGTCCGGTCGACATTAGCTGCCGACGGTTGGCTTCCACCAGATCCAGGAAAATCTTCCTGGGCAATTCGCTATGGCCAGGGGCACGGGCGGTAAGAAAAAGCAGGGGATATTTCTCGCGTACCGGATCGGATTCCTTCACCTCGCGGAACAACTTCCCAGCGTAGGCAAATTGCGATTCAAATTTGTCGCGAACTTCTTCGCCCACTTCATAGCAGCATCCGTGAATGCCGGGACCGATTGCGGCCTTCAGATCGCGCGGGCGGCTGCCGAAATAGCGGCGCATCTCGCCGACTCCTTTCTCGACGATTCTCCGGAGCGTGCCGCGCCAACCCGCGTGAAATACCCCGACCGCCCTGTGCTTCGGGTCGACAAGAATCACCGGCAGGCAATCGGCGGTTTGAATGGCAAGCAGTAGGCCGGGAGCGACAGTAATCAGTCCGTCGCCGGCAATAGGCGATTCCGGCGGCGAATCGATGACGTGAATGATGTCGGAATGAATCTGTCGTAACGTGATCACGGGCCACGGGCCGGATCGGCCCTTGCTGGCTCCGAGTTTCTTGAGGAAGGCGTCGCGATTGCGCTCGACTGCGGCTTTCGAATCGTCCTTGGTAAATCCTAGGTTCAGCGCGCCCTTCCCATACGCCCGGGAAAATCCTCCAACGCGGGTGGAAAATCCGTGAACCAGCCAGCGGAGTTTGGCGAAATGTACGGCAGAAATAATACTCAGTTTTGTTTGTTTGGAATCACGCTTGGGCACGAATCCATGTTACCCGATGACTGCTCGCTGCGATTCAGCTTCGCTTTTCCCACTGCTGCCGGACTTTCACGAGAAATTTCTGCTTATCTTCGCGCATTAACTTAACCAGCGCTTGATTTCCGGTCTCCTCGTGCGCGGCCGCCCAGAGCACCATTTCGGTGAGAACAGGCGCCAAATCGATTCCTTTCCTAGTGAGCCGGTAAATCACCTTTCGTCCGTCGGTTTCGTCCCGTTCCGTCGCGATAATTCCATACTCAATCAGTTTGCGCAGGCGGTCGGCGAGGATGTTCGTTGCGATACCCTCGTAGCACTCCAGGAACTCTTTGTAGCTCTGAACGCCGCGCAGCATCATGTCGCGGATAATCAACAGCGACCAGCGGTCGCCGAGCATCTCGACCGAAGCGTTCAGGGGGCACGCCGAGCGGCGTTTTTGCGCAGCCTTTTTGGGCATGAAAATATTTTAGCAATGTAACTTGCATTTTGAAAGTAATATATTGTACATTTCTCTTCGCCGCTGAGGCAGTTCGTTCCAAAGAAAATTCCATGGATGCTTTCGTAGGACGGGCCTGATTTTGAGAAATCTCACCCAGGATCAAAGGAGAAAGAATGGCTACCAGCACAGTTGACCATCCCAAGGTTGTGTCGCGGGCAGAGTGGCTCGCAGCACGCCGAGCGCTCTTGGCCAGAGAAAAGGAAATTACCCGCGCGTCCGATGAAGTCGCGCGGCAACGCCGCGAATTGCCGTGGATGAAAGTGGAGAAGTCGTATGTGTTCGACAAACCGAACGGCAAGGAAACTCTATCCGATCTTTTCGCAGGCCGCAGCCAACTGATCATCGCCCATTTCATGTTTGGTCCGGGATGGAAGGAAGGGTGCGTCGGCTGCTCATTTGGCGCCGATCATGTGGATGGCATGTTGGTGCATCTCGAAAACCACGACGTTTCCTACGCATCGATTTCGCGGGCGCCAATTGCCGAGATCGAAACTTTCAAGGAGCGTATGGGCTGGCGCTTCAAATGGGTTTCGTCCTTCAATAACGATTTCAACCATGACTACAACGTGTCTTTCACTAAAGAGGATGCTGCGAAGGGCAAGGTATTCTACAACTACGACATGCAAGACTTTGTCAGCGAGGAACTAGCGGGGCTGAGCGTCTTCTACAAAGATGCGGCCGGCGACATCTTTCACACGTATTCCTGCTACGGGCGTGGCGACGAGAAACGCTTAACCACCTACATGATGCTTGATCTGACGCCGAAGGGGCGCAATGAAAACGGCCCCAACTTCTCGCTTGCGGACTGGGTTCGCCATCACGATAAGTACGGAGCGGACGGTCATGTCGACTCGACCGGGCGATATCGTGAATCGAAAACCGGAGAAGGGTGTTGCCATGAACAGTAACGTCTCTGTTGCCGCAGCAGGCGTCGTGGACGAGCCTGCCGGCAGCAGTCCATCATCGAAGAAAATGGTGTGGAGTGGTCGCATAGTCAGCGGGCTGGCTATATCGCTGTTTCTATTCACCGCGATGTTTGGCCTGCTGAAACCCGCCATGGCGGCGCAGGGTTTCGCGCATTACAACTATCCCGATCGCGCTTTGCTGCCTATCCTAATCGTCGAACTTGCGTGCGTGGCATTGTATGCGATCCCGCGGACTTCCGTTCTCGGAGCTATTTTGCTCACTGGATATCTGGGCGGCGCAACGGCCACGCATGTGCGTGTGAGTGAGCCGTTCTTTCTGCCGATTCTTGTGGGAATCGCAATCTGGCTGGGACTATTTCTTCGAGAGCCGCGATTGCGCACGATTATTCCGCTGCGAAGCCGCAACTGAGATAGAGATTCATCACTCGAGCGCCACCGATTTTAAGATCATAGGCCGCGTTAGGAAAGGA
>JBEKBW010000191.1:0-6196 GCA_050015215.1 Candidatus Sulfotelmatobacter sp. | reverse complement strand
TGGCTTTGGCTAAGGGCAAGCAGCTTTGGGATAAGCGCGAAACCGAACGCCGCCGCACCGCCGACAAAGAAGCCAGAGAAGCCATCCGCAGCCGGAAGAAGTAGCGGCGTGGCGCCACCGTCCCGGCGGCTGTCCAGCGGGCGTCCCCGCCCTCTGTACTGACAGCGAGATGCACTCGATCCTTTTGAGATACGCAGACCTAGGCCATTCACCACACCTCAAGCCTGATCCGACGGTACCGATTGATAAGCTCAAAATCTCTTCGGTTGGTGGTGATGAGACGGGCGCCGTTCGAGCAGGCGGTGAGGGCGATGAGAAGGTCAAAATGCAGGTCACGGGGTTTATGCGGCTCAAAGCCCCGGTCTGCACGGATCTTGGCCAGTATCTCGCCCGATTCCAGCCAATTGGTTTGCGTCGGGGTCAGGATCGGGTGGCTTCTCGCCAGAGTGCGGAGGAATCTGTGTTCCAGCGCTCCGCTCACGCCCCGCAGCAGTTCCGCGAGGACAACCGACGACATGCGGACCAAGCCCTCCACAGACTCGATACGCTCGCGGTGGCAACCGGAGCGGACCTCGTCCAGAATGACGGACGTGTCAAGATTACGACGTCACTCATCGAGTCCGGAAAACTTGAGTTTGCCGGAGTTCTTCTTCATCAACTTCTTGAAGCGCTTCAGCCCAACAATTTCGCGCAGAGCGATGTGCACCGCATCGGTGCGGGATTTCGCCTTGAGCACCTTCACGGCCTCGTCGGCCAGGTCGGTGTCGAGGCGGATTGAGGTCCTGGTTAAGTTCATCGGAAGTTACCCTACAGGTTTAGCGCTACGTATTGCCCATTCACAAGAAGAACCAGGGTAAAAAAATAGGAGTACAAAAACGCCAGAGCTGCCAACCCTTGAACAATACTCGATATTTTTGCCGCCTTTTCGAGCATTCTAGAAATTGTCGCAGGATTTGCAACCAGTGACCAGTAGATATTAGAGGACCTCCGAAACCTTGCGCGACTGGGAGTTGCCGCAATCTTTTCAAAAGTCGCCCGCGAGATTCGCGAGTATTTCATCCCCGACTTCAGCAACTGGAAGGACCACGACTCGTATCAGGAAGCGTTTCAGCGGCTGATCAGCGATCTGAAGGCGTCCGACTCGAAATCAAGATAACGATTGATCTTGCGGTTCGGATTGCACTACACTGTAGTGCATGAAGACCGAAGTCTACAGCTGGCGATTGGAAGCCGAAAAGAAGGCCGATCTCGAAGCCGAGTTACGACGCGATGGCCAGCGCCTGTCCGAACTCCTCGACGACCTCACCACGACGTGGCTGCGAGAGCGCCGGAACGGACATTCGAATGACGATGCCGAGCAAGCGGCGATTCGAAAGCGTGCCAAAGCGGCCATCGGAGCCGTAGCCGGTGGCGATCCGACCGCCTCCCAGCGAGCGGGAGAGTTGGTGCGCGAAGCAATCTATCAAAAGCATCTCCAGGAGATGAATGCCGCCAGCCGCCGCAAACGGGCTGATTGACACCAGCGTAATTGTAGCGCTCGTTCATCGCAGCGACCTCCGGCACGAGGCCTGCGTTCGTGCCTTCAATAATGTGCGGCTGCCCCTGCTGACAACCGAAGCCGCCCTTACCGAAGCATTTTATCTTGCCGCGCGGGCAGGCATTGATTCTCGTGGTATTTGGCGGTTGCTGCGCTCAGGCGCGATTCGCATGTCCGAAATTACGCATGAGGAATTACCGCAGATTCAGGCTTTGATGAACGTCTACGCGGATCGACCAATGGATTTCGCTGACGCTACCCTGGTCCACGTTGCCGCTCGCGAACGGCTCAGCACGATTCTCACCGTCGACTATCGGGATTTCGAAACGTATCGCCTGCCAGGACGGAAGAAGTTCACAGTCTTGCCGCGAAGATAGGCACTATCGACTGGCCGTTATGATGGAGCGTCGCTCCGGTGCCCACATCAAAACCATCAACCTGAAATCCGACATGCCGCCGGTCCGCGAAGCTTTGCAGCGGATGGAGCGCGAACTGGCGCTGGCGCGTCGCGAGAGTGCGACATTGCTCAAGCTGGTGCACGGCTACGGCTCGACCGGCGTTGGTGGCGAGATCTGCGTCGCTGTGCAGAAGCGGCTAATGGCGATGACGGAGAACGGTCAGATTCGCGCCTGCATCTTTGGCGAGAACTGGTCTAAATCGGACGAAACATCCTGGAAGCTTCTGCAATCTCATCCCGAACTCAAAAATGATTCTGATCTCGGCCGACGCAACCGCGGAATTACGATCGTCTTGCTCTAGAAACGGCTGCCCGCGCTCCACACTGTTCTGGCATATAATGTTGCGATTTCGCAGTCGTGGTCTTGCTCGCAAGGAGGCCTGTGCGTCTATCACTCGAAACTCGCGACGTTGGACGCGTCACGGTTGTGCAGTGCAACGGACGGATTGTCGCCGGGGGCGAGAGTGAATCACTGCGCGAGCACGTGGCCTGGCTGCTGCGGGACCGCCGCTCGATCGTGTTGCATCTGGGCGAGGTTGGATTTATTGACAGCAGCGGCCTCGGGACGATCGTGCGTACTTTGACCAGCACACGCCAGGCGCGGGGAGATCTGAAGCTCTGCAATGTCCCGGAACATGTCCGAAAAGTTCTACAGCTCTCGCATCTGACAAAGCTGTTTGACACCCACGAATCGGAAGAGAATGCGATCGCGGCCTTCTATCAGCCGCGCAGCGGCCGCGAGGCTGCCGCTGCTACCGGACACAGCGTTCTTTGCCTGGACTGCAACACGGACGTGCTTGCCTACCTACGCGAGCTGTTGCGCGGCTCGGGATATGACGTTCACACCACCAGCCATGTGCGGGATGCGTTGGTTTTGATGCGCATCACGCGCTTTGGGCTTCTGCTGGCGGGTCCCGATGTCTCCGCGTCTCCTGCCACGCGGCAAGCCTTCCAAACCGCATGCGCAAAACTGCCCGTAATTGAATTGGGTGCGGAATTCTCGACCAGCGATGCTGGCGAAGCCGGTGCAGAATTGCTAAACAAAATCGCGGCTCGACTCAATCCCGCCAACGCATGAACCGCAGCGCTTCAGCACGCTATGAAGGTTGCGGCTGCGCGGGAGGATTCGAGATAACCACCGGAGTCACAGGCTCGACCACTGGCGCAGGCGCGACTGGATGCACGGAGATCGGTGCGACCATGTTCTGCAGGTAATAGCTGACCGCAACGCCGCGCTGCCAGAAACGCGGAATCAGCAGTAAAAGAAGGGTCAACTGGGTCACCACAAACGCTCCGAGGACGCTGGCAGGCGGAACGAGTCTCAGCCAGGACCATAGTCCGAGCGACAGGATAATCAGCGCCACAATCGTGGCCACAACATAGCTTCCGAGCAGCCTGCCTAGATTTCTCCATGCATGCCGCAGACCGAGCCCGATCGATTTCCGGACTGCGTTCTGGTCGCTCAGGACCACGTCGGCCTGCGCCAGATCGAACCAGATGCGCAAGGCCGTCATCACGAGAAAAATCACTAACAAACAGAGCATTCTCAATTCGAACGGTAGGACTTCGTTTGTGCTTTCCTCGGCGGCTTTGACGAGTGCACCTTGCGCGCTGAAAAGAGCAACGGCAACGGCTCCCATCACGATGCCCGCAATAATCAGCAAGCGAATAAACCGCCACAAGTTTCGTCCGCAGGCGCGAAAAAAATCGGCTCGCGGCAATCGATACGTGGAGGCATAACCTTGCAGGACTCCAGGTAAAAACAGCGCGGTCAGGAAGAAGAATGCCAGAGCAAAGTGCAAGCCGGAGGCGGTTGCGGGATGAACCGGACCAAACTCTGGGCGCATAAACATCTCGATCAGAACACCGACGTCGAAGCCGTTCGCCAGACGCTCCGCCTGCAGGCTATGGTCGAGGTAGTCGTGTGCCTGATTGCTGAAGGCGGCAGCGCCGAACCACGCCAGCGCAAGGTTCAATATGTAAAACCAAACGATGTAGCGCTTGTTGTGCACGACCCTGCCCCAGCCGCTGCTTATCAAACCTTGATGCTCTGCCATCGTTCTCCCCGATCCTTTTTCCTGCCTCCGGCGAACCTCCGCGGAAACGATCTCCTAAACAGCCCACCACGCCATTGCCTGCGCCAGCCATTGCGTCGCAAACAGCCAGTAATTCGTCAGTTTGAACGCGGGCTTTCCATCCGGTTCCACCTTGAAGCTGTTGTTGAAGTCGTTGCGGTCGATCTGGATCTTGTGATCGGGATCAAGCTCCGCCGACTCGACTTTGGATTTCTTCTCGTAGACAAACTTCGTCCAGCGGCTCGCCCCGTCCCAGTGCTCGCGCACTTTTTCGCCGTTCTCGAACTTAATCTCAACGTCGACCGGCATTACAAAGTCTCCCTTACGCTGCGCCCACACGTAGGAGCGGTAAACCGTGTCTTTGTCGTCTTTCTGGAACATGCCCTTCTTTTCTTCATACCAATTCACCGGAAACGACTCGACCTTGAGCAACTTGTAATCCATCACTTGCGAGCCGTACACCGCCTGATTGAAATACCAGCGCAAATCCTTGCCGGAGACCTCTTCAATCGTTTTCAGGAAATCTTCTTTCGTCGGATGCGTGAAACGATACTTCATGAAGTAGGCACGCATCGCCCTATCCATCGTTTCTTCGCCCATGATGCCTTCCAGAGTCAGCAGCACGCTTGCAGTCTTGCCGTAAGTGATTCCGCCGTAAGAGTTGAAGCTGTAATAGTCATAAGCCTTCTCCGCGATGGGATCGAGATCGGCGACACTGGCATACATTAGCCGTTGGATTTCGCGTTCGCCGAGGGTCGCGCCGAGCATGTTGATGCCCGACGTTCTTTTGCCGAGGATCGCGTCCAGCACTTTTACTTCGCTGTAGCTATTGATGCCCTCATCCATCCACGCATCTTCGAACTCGTTGGTGGCAACCATGCCGTACCAATACTGATGTCCGAACTCGTGCTCGACCACTATTTCAGGCATATGCAACCCTTCGGGCATGAACCAACTGCTGTCTCCGGTGATGAACGTGGGATATTCCATGCCACCGGCGGCGGAATCGGGTTCAGGATCGACCAGAGTGATGGTCTTGTACGGATACGGCCCATAACGGCTCTCGAACTGCTCGAGCGATTCGCGCAGAATTTTTTCATGGCGGTCCACCTGGCTCCAATGTGCGGGCTGCATCAGGATGCGCATCTGCACCGGTCCCATCTGGCCCTGATACACACCGTCTTCTTTCACTTTGTAGCGCGGGCTCACGGTCCAGGCGAAGTCGTGAATGTCGTCGCCGTGATAAGTGAGCGTCTTAGTGTTGTCGGAGTTGTTAACCTCGCCGACTTTTACTCCACTTGCCCCGACCACTTCGAACTGCGGCACGGTGAGTTTCACGTCGTAGACGCCGAAGTCGGCGAAGAACTCGGTCGTCGCGTGATATTGATGGCAGCTCCAGGCTCCATGCCACCACACGCCGACCTTCGGGAACCATTGTCCGCCCAGCATGAAATCGCGCTTCCATCCGGAACGGGCCTGAGTCTCCGGCATCTGGTCGTGAAATGCGATCTTGAACTGGACGTATGCGCCGGGTGGAATTGGCTGGCGTACAGGTAAATCGACGACGGTCTTGTCATCCTTGTTCCCATCGTCGGGTTGAATGTAGCGGAGCTGCGAAGTAAGATCGCCCTGGCCAACCACTTCAACGCTCTTGATTTCCTCCGATCCGTATTCCTTGGATTCCCACTTGTCGTATGCAATGTCGCGGCTTCCGGCAACTTTGGCCTCGCGCACCCAGGTGGAATTCGGCTGGAACGCGTTTTGATAAAGATGAAATGGAAAATGATCGAGAACAACGCCGGTCAGGTTGCGGTAGGTGAGGGTTTCCGTGGCATCGACGGTATGCTTGGCCGCGTCGTATTTCGCATCGATTTCATAATGCACCACGCGCTGCGACATGGGCTGCGCAGAATTGATGGCCAGCGTGGTGTCGGGGATGGTGAGTGTGGCTGCAGCGGATGATGCCGGAGGAGCGATGGAGGCCGCCGCGGGGGCTGCCGCCGCCTGCGGCGAAGCTGCCTTGGCGGCATGTTCCTTCACCAGAACACTGAGCACGACTACTGACAGCACCGGGAAAAATAGAATGAACGAGCGGATTTTCATGCGAGCCCTCAGTTAACGCCGAAG
>JBEKBW010000190.1:0-6232 GCA_050015215.1 Candidatus Sulfotelmatobacter sp. | reverse complement strand
CCTCGCTTCGCTCGGAATGACAAAGTAGATGTTTCTCGGAGGATACATCGGCCGTGCCTGAACAACCGGAGCAGGACCCGATTACAAGCAAATCGTACGCCGCGTACTACCTGATCGCGACGGTAATTCTCATGGCGACGTTGTTCTGGGCCTTGTGGGACGAGGCCTGGGGCCAGCGTCCGTGGAAGGCTTTCCAGGAACAATGGAAGGACCGCTACTCGGCGTTTCTGAACACGGCGCGGTCGAAGTCTGTCACTTCCGAAAACGATATTGAGCACAATCCGGACTACGCAGCGCTGAAGCAGGCCTATGACAAGGTTCACGAGGAGACTCGACCGCAAGCCGAAGATGTGCGGAAAAAGGTCGACGACGCCAGTGCGCGGTTGCTCGCTGTGCAGAGCGTTTTTACCGATCGCCGTGCGTATGTGAATGCTTTGACTTACGAACTCGAGACCAGTAGCAGTGCGTCAGCGAAGGCGAGCAAGCAGAAAGAAATTGACAAGTACAAAAGTGAGCAGGCGACGGTCGAATTTCCCGACGGCAGCAAGAAAAAGTATACGTTCCCACAACTGGAGGAAACTTATAACGAGATTCGCGACGAACGTACGAAGCTGAGCCTGGAATTGGGCGACGTATTGAAGCCGGTGACCGCAGCCCGGGCGAAGATGGATGATTACATTTCCGACCACATGGTGGACCTTACGCCGCAGCAAATCGACGGATTGAAACGGCGGGCAACCGAATGGGATCCGGCGCTGGTGCAGATCAACGTGGCCGATGCGAATATTGTAGATCGCTGTGAGTCCTGTCACTTGAATACGCGCGAGCCGTTGAGGATCACTGCGGCTGCGATGACTGCCAAAGGTGAAAAGAAGCCGGATGAATATGCTGAGGCCTTTGCCAGCCATACAGAGCCGGAATTGTTGCAGATTCACGATCCCGAGAAGTTTGGTTGCTCACCATGCCATCAGGGCAACGGTCGCGCGACCACCAGCATGGAAAAGGCTCACGGAAATTACGAGCATTGGCTGTGGCCGCTCTTTCCTAAAGAGAATTCTCAGGCGGGATGCCAGAATTGCCATGCCGCCGATATGGTTTTGGCCAGCGGAGATGTGCAGTTTCAAACCATCAACGACGGAAAAGATCTGTTCCGCCAGCGCGGCTGCATGGGTTGTCATCGGTACCAGGGTTATGATGCTGAACCCGATGATTTGAATGCGATCAGCCAGCAGATCAAGCAGATCGAGACTGAGAAAAAAGATAACCTGAAACGGACTGCCTATCTGATGAAGCAGGCCGATGCGGCGGAGTCGAACAACGAGGCGAATCGGCTGAACACGCAGGCAGTTGACCTGCGTGTGGCGAACAGCAAGCTGGACGGGCGTTTGCAGCAGCTTGATTTTCAGTCACACAGCCTGATGCAGGACATGAAGAAGGTAGGCCCGAACCTTAAGGATGTGCGGCTGAAGCTGAACAAGAATTGGATTCCGGTGTGGCTGAAGAAGCCGACAGATTTTCGTCCGACGACGAAGATGCCGAACTTCCGGCTGAACGATCATCAGATTCAGGCGATCTCGGCATTCATATGGCAGTCAGGGTTCACGGATTCGCTTCCCAAACATAAGCCAGGAAATGCGGAGCATGGTAAGGAGTTGTTCGAATCGCGCGGGTGTTTGGCTTGCCACTCGATTGGCGAGGGCGACCAGATGCACGGTGGAACATTTGCTGCGAATCTGACGCGAGAGGGAGAAAAAGCCAACTACGATTATCTCGTTCGGTGGATTCATAACGCGCGTCAGCGTACGCGTCCCTATTGTCCGTATGAGAAAAAAGATATCGGACCAGAGGACTATGCGAAAAAGGGTCTTCCATACGAGTTCGATCTCGATCACAGCCAGTGCCCGAATGACGGCCACGAATTGCAAGTGCAGAACATGACCGTGATGCCGAGCCTGCGTCTGGCTCCGGAAGATGCGGAGGACATTGCAACTTTTTTGATGACGCAGAAGAAGCAGGAGCCGTCATCCTATGTTGAAGCCTCGTACATGGACGACCTGGCGTTGAAAGACGAAGGCAAGAAGTGGGTGCGACACTTTGGATGCTCGGGATGCCATGAGATTGCAGGTTTCGAAGACGAAGGGCGGATCGGTACGGAGTTAACGTTTGAAGGCAGCAAGCCGATTGAGCGCCTCGACTTTGCACTGTTCACCGAAAAGTCGCAGCGCGGCGGTAGGGACGCCGAGCCCATCACAAATGCGGAAGATCTTGCGCGATTGCCTGATGGCCCGGCGACTAAGCCTTGGTACGACCACAAAGGATTTTTCGAGCACAAGCTCGCCGAGCCGAATGTTTACGACGCAGGCATGGTAAAAGGCGAGACCGAAGCTCTGAGGATGCCGAATGTGCACCTCACCAAAGAGCAGGTACTCGATCTGACGACATTCCTCATGGGAAGCGAGGAGACTTCCCTGCCCTCGAGCTACCAATACAAGCCAGGCGACGCGCGGCATGATATTCAAGAAGGCTGGTGGGTCATTAAGAAATACAACTGCATGGGCTGCCATCAATTTATTCCGGGGCAGAAAACGATTCTGATGGGGCTGCCGCAGTATCAGGATGCGCAGGAGCAGTTGCCGCCGAAACTTTTGACTGAGGGCGCGCGCGTCGATCCGGAGTGGCTGCGCAAATTTCTGTCGAATCCGGCGTTGAATACGACCGATACGAACCGCAACGGGGTGCGTCCTTACTTGAAAGTTCGCATGCCCACGTTCTCGTTTTCGGATAATGAGTTGAGAAAGCTCGTGCGCTTCTTCCAGGCGCTGTCGCAGCAGCCGATGCCTTATATTCCTGAGCAAGTGCCGGTGCTTACTGCGAAGGAATCGGACATGGCGCGCAGCCTGTTCTCAAGCACGGCTGCGCCTTGCCTGAAATGTCATGCGACCGGGGATCCGAATCACGACAAGATTGCGACTGCGCCGAATTTCCTTCTGGCGAAAGAGCGCTTGAAGCCGGACTGGGTGGAGCGATGGATTACCGATCCGCAGGCAGTGAGCCCGGGAACCTCCATGCCATCGGGGCTGGTGAGGGAGCAGACTAACCAATGGGTGTTCGCAGGGCCGACGCCGCCGACGTTCCAGGGCTATATGGGAGATCATCGGAAGCTGTTGACCGATTACATTTTTCAGCTCACGCCTGAGGAACAAAAGAGAGTGGCGGCGGCTATGCCGCATGCGACGGCGGCGGTTCAGCCGAAGAAGAATCAACGGCGGGCTGCGGTGCAATCGCACGCGGCGGCGAGCGGGGGATCCAGATAGAATTTTCAGTTGCACTGGATTGAGACAAACGGCAGTTTTTCAACTCGTACAGAAAGGGCGACATCATGAATAAGAAAACAGCTTTGACGATGATGAGCATGCTCGCGTTGAGCGGCTTGCTGGTTATCGCAGCGTGCAATAAGAAAGAGAATACGGAGCAATCGAATAACAACATGGCGCAGCAGCAGGCAGCGCCGGCTCCTGCGGCTGCGCCGATCGATCCCGCTACGGTGGGTAGTGTTAAGGGCACCGTGAAGTTCGACGGCACCGCTCCGAAGGCTGCCAAGATCGACATGAGCCAGGATCCGGCTTGCAAAGGCGCGAATGAGGCGGAGAGCGTCATCGTAAGCGGCGGCGATCTGGCCAATGTGTTCGTGTATGTGAAAGAGGGCCTCGACAATCGCACGTTCGACGTTCCCAAAGATCCGGTTATGTTGGATCAGCAGGGCTGCAAGTATCATCCACACGTGTTGGGCGTCATGGCCGGGCAGACGGTTCAAATTAAGAATGATGATCAGACCACGCACAACATTCATCCCACTCCGAAAGACAATCGCGAGTGGAACGAATCGCAGCCGCCATCTTCCCCGCCGATCGAGAAGAACTTTGCGCGCGAAGAGATCATGCTGCCGGTGAAGTGCAACCAGCACCCCTGGATGAAGATGTATATCAACGTGGTTAAGAGCCCGTTCTATGCGGTAACCGACAAGAGTGGCGGCTATGAGATCAAAGGCCTGCCGCCGGGCGATTACACGATCGCGTTCGTGCAGGAAAAACTGGGCGAGCAGGACCAGAAAGTAACGGTGGGCCCGAAAGAGACGAAGACAGTCGATCAGAGCTTCAAAGCTGCGGCCGAATAGGACTGTAGCGCCGAACTCTCGCCCTTCCGCTTGTCTGGAAGATAAGAACGTCTGCTAAAATGAACCTGTTTCTAGAATGCGGGTCAGCCCATGGACTGGCCCGCACATATCAGTGTGGGGATCTCGTCCCTGCTGACCCAAGGGGAACACTCTGAAGGCGATCCCAGCAAAATATAACCAAGGCCACCACCGGTTGGCGGTGTTGCTTGCTGTCTGGACTTTTCTTCTGATCGTAGCGGGCGCACTTGTGACTAGTAACGATGCGGGATTGTCCGTGCCGGACTGGCCAACATCGTTTGGTTCGCTTTACAAAATTCCGCGCCTTGTGGGCGGTGTGAAGTTCGAGCACACGCACCGCATGATTGCCCAGGGCGCTGGGTTGCTCACGATCATTCTCGCGGTTTGGACATGGCGCGTGGAAACGCGGCGCTGGCTGCGGGTTTTGGCTTATGCAGCGCTCGGGACCGTCATTCTGCAGGGCATTCTGGGCGGGATTACAGTTTTGTTTTATTTGCCTCCCGCGGTTTCATCGGCGCATGCCGCGCTGGCGCAGACGTTTTTCTGTATTGCGGTGGCGGTCGCGCTGTTTACCGGGCGCAGATGGATCGAAGAAGCACCGCGGGTTGAAGCGGATTCGCGAAAGCCGAGCCTCTTCCAACTGACGATGCTTTCGATTCTGGTGCTGTACGTCCAGCTTTTGCTGGGCGCTATGTTCCGCCATCACGGCATGAGTTGGTGGCCGCATGTGCTGAATGCGGTGCTGGTATCTTTGGTTCTGGTATGGACGGGGATTCGCGCGATCTCCGTGTACTCGCAGATTGAAGCCATTCGCCGGCCGGCCATCATAATGATTTCGCTGCTGATCACGCAGCTTTGCCTGGGCTTTACGGCCTTTTTAACCCGCCTGGCGTGGGGCCGTGACTCGCTGCAGCCAGAGTTGCCCATGGTCGTTTCCACGGTAGCTCACGTCGCGGTGGGAGCGCTGTTGCTGGCGACCACGGTGGTGCTGGCGATTCAGGTATGGCGGCAAGTTCCGGTTGCATTTGAAGAGCGGGTGCCTCAAGCGCAACGCGATGCTTCCGCGGCGTGACAAACTGTTTGGCAAACTTATCTTAGGATTCCATTGGGGATTCCATTGGCTTCGAAAGTCTCCGCACTCGTTGATGCTGGCTCGGAAATGAGTCGACCTTCCGCGGCCGCTGTAATTTCCGTACAAAATCTGGTGCATCGCTACGCCGAACGGACCGCGCTGAACGGAGTTTCGTTCGACGTTCGCGCGGCGGAGTTGTTCGGCTTGCTGGGTCCCAACGGCAGCGGGAAGACAACCCTCTTTCGGATTCTTTCGACGTTAATGGTTCCGACCGCTGGACGAGCGACCATCATGGGCTGCAGCGTGGCGCAAGAATCTGCGCGCGTGCGGCGGCAGATTGGCGTGGTTTTCCAGGCGCAGAGCGTCGATGCGAAATTGACAGCTTACGAGAATCTTTGGCATCAAGGGCATCTTTACGGCCTGCGGGGTGGTTCGTTGAAAAAGCGGATCAACGAAATACTCGCGCGCGTGGGGCTGGCGGACCGCGCCTCGGAACAGGTAGAGAAGTTTTCGGGTGGTATGCAGCGGCGGATCGAACTGGCTAAGGGACTGCTTCATCATCCCGGAGTGCTGCTGCTGGACGAACCCACCACCGGGCTTGACCCCGGCGCGCGGCGCGATTTGTGGCAGTATTTGCAGATGCTGCGCGATGAGGAACATGTTTCCGTGCTAGTAACGACGCACCTGATGGAGGAAGCCGAGCGTTGCGACCGGCTGGCCATTATGAGCGAGGGGAATCTGGTCGCGCTGGGCACACCCGAAGAGTTGAAAAGTGAGATCGGCGGAGACGTGGTGCTGCTCACCGCGGCCCACGATGCTGGTGTGCTGGCCGAGCGAATTCGCACACGTTTCCATGTCCAGACTACGGTCTTGGAAAACCAGGTGCGCATCGAACGAAAAGAGGCTCATCGTTTCGTAACAGAGGTGGTGGAGGCTTTTCCGGGAGAAGTGGAAGCCCTCTCTGTCAG
>JBEKBW010000189.1:0-6477 GCA_050015215.1 Candidatus Sulfotelmatobacter sp. | reverse complement strand
TTCTATGTCGTAACCTGGGAAGTGATCTACTACAACTTCCTGCCTGGTTTCTGGGACGCATATGGCGCTCATTCGGTACAGAAGCTCACCGCGTCGGGGGCTAGCCCGGCAACCGTCCAGGCAAAACTTCAGCAGATCAGAAAATACAAAGAGCTGTACAAAAACCCATGCTTCAATGCAGCGCTCACGTTCATTCATCCCTTCCCGATTGGGCTCGTCATCACGCTGTTCTCCGCGTTGGTCCTGAGGCGAAAGCCGCAACCGCAACCCGAGCAATCACCCTTGCCGGAATCCTGAAGCTATTCCGGCGGCTTCGCCCTTGGGGTCGTCGTGGCACTCGTGAATAAGCCCGGCGATCCGGAAGTAGCTCTACTAACCTGGCGCTTCGCCGGAAGCGCACGGTGTAGCGCCAGTCTTTGGTCGGCTTGAGGTCGACTTTACGGCATAACTCCCGCCGGCGCCTGCGGCGCGGGACCAGCCGTAGTAGCGGCCGCGGCTTCGTTCAGAATCCGGTGATGAATGGTGAAAAGCGCCAGTTCCAACCGATCCGAGACGCCGATCTTGTCATAAACGTTACGCAGATAATTCTTGATTACCTGTTCGGTCGTCCCTAGCTGCGTGGCGATCTCTTTATTCTTATAACCCTGCACGATCAGCGCGACGATGCGCAGCTCTTTCGCCGTGAGGCGATCACGCACGCGCAGACCTACCATATCGTTTTCGGTGAGTTCGCTAGGCACGGCAACGTCTTGCACCCAGGTTTCGCCGCGTGCGACTTTGCGCACGCAGTCAACCAGCGCTGCGCTGGTTACGTTGCGATAGACCACGCCGTGGGAGCCGTTGCCCATGTGGCGCTGCGCGCTTTCGCCGGTATCGGCCAGAACCACCACGCGGGTTTTGGCGCGCATTGCAGCCTGCACAATGGCGGCAAAATCGTTGTGAAAGCCTGCCGCCACTACCAGCACAGCGGCGCGGAATTTATCCAGAGCCATAAACATCTGCTCCGGCGTTTGAGCCTGCGCTACGATGCGCATCTCGTCTTCTACAGCCAGAACTTTGGCAATGCCGGCGCGGAAGATTGCCTGGTTATCGGCCAGAATCAGTTTGAGCATTTTATCGGCGCTCCAAAAAAGTCGTAAGGTCGTTCTGTCGTAAAATCTGCTAAGAGTTAAGAGTTTCTGACGAACTCATATGAGTCAATCACGCAGGCCACACCGCGGCCCTCTTCACTGGCTCCCGTTGGGTCGGTGCGCACCACGCGCCCCTTGCACTGGATCATTACGTTTTCCTGTCCGCCGGTAACATCCGGCGGAAGTGTAATTTCAAATTCCACGGGCGAGCCTACTTCCAGCGATGCGTCAGCGCGGATGTAAACTCCCGCCGCGCTCAGATTCCCTGTGGTGCCTTTGGCGTCGCCGCTGGCGTGTTCGGTATGCAGCTTGATCGGCAATTCCAGCGGAAATCTCTTTCCGGTCCGTGCTTCTTCGGACACAGTCCCTCCTCGTTCCTGGCTTCCATTACTTCTGTCGGCAAATGAGGCCAATACCATCAAGATACTCTCCCTGCCAAGCGGAATCAGCCATTTTCCGGCTTACGGGCGGTTATACCACGTATGGCAGCGGGATAAAAGCCAGATAACGGGTTAGTTAAGGGTAGCAACTAGATTCCCCCTTTGGGCCGCAAGGGCTGTTCCGTTCAAGAATTGCACTCCCACGGGGCTTTTCCATCAGTGTGGGCAAGAGCGCCGAGTAGCCTAGGGTCGCACACACCGCTGCAACATATCCTGTTGGATCGCGTCCAGGCCATCCAAATTGTTTAGCGCCGGCACCTGACTGTTTAGACTGGTGACGCCCTCGGGGCCATCGCAATTCGCCACCGCGTAAATGTTGTAAGGCGCCTTCGGCAAATTAGTCGGATCGCTGGTAAGTTTCGCATAATAGATTTCCGCCTGCGATGTGGAATTATTGGGACAGCTATCTTGCGGCGTTCCTCCCTGTCCGCCATCTCCTGGGAATCCTCCTGTGCATGCCGTAGGGGATTGATCCACGCTCTGGCACAGCCACGCACTCATGGATGTGTTGGGATAACTGTAGACCGGATTGTTCGTTCCATCGTTCACAATGCTCTGCTTCAGCCAGGCTGAATTCGATGCCGACGAAGTCGTCGCGCCAGCGGCGCAAGTAGGATCGCCCGTCCAGTTCTGTACCCCGCTCTTCGCGCCCGTGTATTGCGGGCTTAATTGCCAGGGAGACGAGCCGCCAAGTTGACAACCGAACTGCCCTGTGGGGCACACCAAGAGGTTGGGCGCTGCGGGCACTTCGCAGCCCTGCTCGATGTCGCCCAGGGGCGGCCCCGACTTCAACTCAACCGCGTCGAGATAATTTCCCGCGCCGTAGAATGTGAGGGCGTACGCAATCGCAGCCGAGCCGGCGCTGCTTCCTTCTGCGCACCGCCCCCCGCCGCTGTACAGCGTGGAGTTGTTCGTATTAAAAATGAAATTCAGGAGGGTGGCGTTGCGGCAGGCGGCCAACTGGATATTTGCTGTGTATGTCGTGGTGCTGTTGTTGCCCGTAAACTGGGCAGGAATCGTGGCCAGCTCCCAATCGTCGGCCCACTCGACTTGGATCACTTCGTATCCCTGGGAGAAATAATAGCCGGCGGAATTAGCGTCACCAGCGTCTACAGTTCCACTGCCGCCGGAGATAAATACGATGGTGCCCTTGATCGTTCCCGACGGAATATCGTAGCTATAAGTGAAATTGAGATTAGAAACATTCGGACATCCCGCAACATTCGCCGATTGGCACACCGCCGGAACGGTCGTATCCGAGAAAAAATCGCTCGAGCACGCGATGGTTGAGCCGACCGCCACGCTGGGAGTCGTCACGGGCGGCGGAGTGCTGACACTCGCAGGTTGCGAAGAACTGCCGCCGCAGCCGTTCAACATCATCACCAAAGCGGCGCCCATAAGAACAGCCAAGGCTACAGCGATGGAGAGAACTTTGCGCCGCCGCTTTCCAATCAAGCCAGGGTCGGTTATTTCAATCGAGAGCATGCCCAACTCCAGTCCGGGAACGATTCAGTATGATTCAATCAGGTGCGGTCTTTACATTTACCACATCGAGTGCCTTTGCAGCCCAAGTCACCTGGCTTGGTTGTCGCGCCGCGAGTAGAATTCGATCTTCGCTTTCCCATGTACTTTGATATTATCTGCGGCGGTGAACGCAAATGGCAGAAGCGCCGAAAAAAGGGAGCACGAAGGTTCTCAACACCATTCCGCACAAAAAGTTGCAGGGAAAGGTTGCACTCGTTGCCGGAGCCACTCGCGGCGCTGGACGCGGCATTGCCATCGCCTTGGGCGAGGCCGGAGCTACAGTTTATTGCACTGGACGCAGTTCCAGAACGAACCGCCGCAGGAATACTCGTACTCCCGGCCAGTCTGAAACCATCGAAGAGACCGCGGAACTTGTCACTGCGGCGGGCGGAGAAGGCATCGCCATAAGAACCGACCACACCGTGCCCGCGGAAGTGAAAAAGCTGGCCGCGGCGATCAAGCGCAAGCACAAGGGACTCGACATCCTCGTCAACGACGTTTGGGGCGGCGATGCCCTCACCGAATGGAGCAAACGATTCTGGGAGCTGAATCTGGACAAGGGCCTACAAATGCTCAAGCAGGCGGTCCATTCGCACATCGTCACCTCCCATTATGCCGTTCCGCTCATGCTGGAGAGAAAGCGGAGAAACGGCTGTCCAGGAATCATTTTCGAAATTACCGATGGCGACGCGTTCTATTATCGCGGCAATCTTTTTTACGATCTGGTGAAGATTTCAGTCATCCGGCTGGCCTTCGCCATGTCCCGCGAGTTGCGCAAGCGGGATATTGTGTCGGTCGCGCTGACGCCGGGCTTTCTGCGCTCCGAACGAGTCCTGGAACACTTCAAGGTCACCGAGGCCAATTGGAAGGACGTGGGGAAGCGCAAGAACAAAGATAAAGACAAGAACAGCTACGACCAGAACGATGCGCCCAGCGATTTTATGGTTTCAGAATCTCCGCGCTACATTGGCCGCGCCGTAGCAGCCCTGGCTAGCGATCCCAAAGCAATGGAGAAGACTGGCCGCGTGTTTAGCTCGTGGAACCTGGCGCGCGAATATGGATTCACCGACATTGACGGCACGCAGCCGCACTGGGGTGACTATGCGCACAAGAAATATGGCGACTACAAGATCTGCGACGACGAGTTTTACTCCTACTGGGTTCCCGGCCTGATCGAGCTGGTTTTTCCGGATTGGTTTTAAATGCGCCGTAAAACACCTGCAGAAGCTCCTCAACCTCTTTTTAGCGCGATCTGTTGCAACCGGCGCGGCCATGCTACCGTCTGATGAGGGATCGCTTTTTTAGCAGGAGTCATTCATGCTCGGTTCACCGTTATCGTTTAATAGCGCCCGGCACCAACTCTTTCTCGCGCGAACGGTTTTCTTCGTCCTGGCAGCATCAACCTTCATGTTGTCTCAACAACCTGCGGATCAGAAGCCGAGCAACGCAACTCCGGTCACAAAAGCACAACCGGGAAAATCCGCGGAAAAGCCACAGTCCAAGCCGGACGAATCCGCGGCCGCTCAGGCATCGCTGGTCTACCTTAATAATGCGCTCGAGGGTCTCGCGGCGAAGGTTTCGTCGGCGGTAGTCCAAATTCTGGTGACCAGCTACGCCCCGGCCCACGAGGAAAACCGCACGCAGACCGCGCTGATCGTGCGCCAGCACGCGGTCGGCTCCGGTGTCATCGTCGATTCCGACGGTTACATCATGACCAACGCGCACGTGGTCGAAGGCGCGCAGCGCATCCGCGTGGCTTTACCGCTGCCCAACGATAACGGAAGCCCCGTGCCTGTGGGCAAACGCCACATTTTGGAAGCGCGCCTGATCGGCGTTCACAAGGACACGGATCTTGCCCTGCTGAAGATCGACGAGAAGGACTTGCCCACTCTGCCGTTGCTCTCGCAACAACGCGCCCGCGTCGGCCAGCTCGTCTTCGCCATCGGCAGCCCGGAAGGATTGCAGAATTCGGTGACCATGGGAGTGATCAGCGCGGTGGCACGGCAGCCCGATCCCGAGAAGGCGCTCACTTACATCCAGACTGACGCCCCCATCAATCCCGGCAACAGCGGCGGACCGTTGGTCGATATGAACGGCTCGGTGCTCGGCATCAACACCTTCATTCTTTCCGAAGGCGGCGGCAGCGAAGGACTCGGCTTCGCGATTCCCGCGCGCATCGTGGATTTCGTTTATCACAGCCTGCGCAAGTACGGCCACGTGCACAAGGTGGAGATCGGCGCGGTGGCGCAGGAAATCACGCCGTCACTGGCGGAAGGCCTTAATCTCCAGCAGCGCTTCGGGGTGATCGTCGCCGACGTAAAGCCCGACGGCCCGGCTGCGGCTGCGGGCTTGCAGATTCAGGACATCGTGCTCATGGCCGACGAACGCCGCGTTGAGACTCTGCCGCAGCTTTCGTCCGCTCTTTACTTGCATCGGCTCGATCAAGTATTGAAGCTGGAAATTCTGCGCGGCGAGCAGCGGAAAATTCTCTACGTTCCGGCAATCGAACATCGCGATCCCATGGACCAACTCTTCGACGCAGCCGACCCCGAGAAGAGCCTGGTTTCGCGACTCGGCATACTCGCCACTGACCTAACCGGCGATCTGCGCAGCGAAGTCGGATCGCTGCGGATTCAGTCGGGAGTAGTCGTGCTAGGCCGCGCCGCCGACCTGATCACACCCGAAACCGGCCTGCAAACCGGCGATGTGATTCATTCTCTCAATACAACTCCAATCGAATCCATGGACGACCTGCGCGCCGCCGTGCAGAAGTTGAAAACCGGCGAGGCGGTCGCCATGCAGGTGGAGCGCAGCGACGGCTTGTCGTATTTGAGCTTTGAAATGGAGTGAACACGCGAAATTATTGTCATGCAGAGCGGAGGAATGAAGGGCGCGGAGCGCCCTCATTCCGGAGTCGAAGCACCCCTATAGTCGCCACCGCAGCCGCGGGCGGGAGTGTGCCGGGGGTAGGGATGCTTCGACTGCGCGGAACTCCCTTCGGTCGTCCCGGCTGCGCTCTGCACGACAGGGGACACGCCTGAAAATGCCACCAAACTGAGCCGTCTAAACCGCGTTTGCCGTAAAATACTATTCGTGCGCCCGTAGCTCAACTGGATAGAGCATCTGCCTTCGGAGCAGAGGGTTGGGAGTTCGAGTCTCTCCGGGCGCACCAGTCCCTACCTTCACGCAGGCCGCGCAAACATGAGCATTCTCGACGAGGTCTTGATCGGCGATCGAATTACCGAACGGATCTCTCTCCGAAGAATATCCGCCAATACAAATGAAGGTTGGTTTGATGCGGAAGTGGTGATCCAGTGCGACGGCTGGAAGGGCCGGTTTAAAGCCAACTTTGTGCAGGGTGAACTATCTCGCTTTGCCGGAGA
>JBEKBW010000188.1:0-6649 GCA_050015215.1 Candidatus Sulfotelmatobacter sp. | reverse complement strand
AATGAAATTAAGCAAGGACAGACCGCCAGTTCGAGCGTTGCAAGTGCGGATTCAAATTCCGCGCTGGCCAGCGACAAGGATATTTCCAGCAGCAAAAAGAAGAAGAAAAAGGGATTGAAGAAAATCCTGCCGCTGTGAAAACATAGTTCACTTTTCTGCCTGCGGCGAACGGTAGGTCAGATCCAGATCCGCGTCTATCTGCCTGGCACCCGCCGGATCGTCAGCCTTCATCCGTGAGAGAATCGGCTCCAGAAAGCGGGTGTATTTTTGCAATCCCATTATGTCGTGGTCGGCAAGAACTTTCCGTACTGCCTGCTCGGTGGCCGGAGTCACCAACTCCAGCCTGCCCACGAAAACGCGCACCGTTTGCCCGGGTTCAGGATTGATGGTCAAAGGCAGTTTCGCGTTCAAGAAACTTTGCGGCACGATATAGAATAGGCGGCTGCCTTCTTCGAACCACGAGCGGCGCCAGGTCGCGATCATGGCTCGGGCTTCGTCGGGATAAAGTCCATGGGCGGTTAAGACATCTTCGAGATCGCGGTTCAGCGCCTCTATTGTTGCCGTCAGCTCAGGAGCCTCTAATGCCAGTTCACCTGCGAGGCCTCCACCGAGGCGGTAGCCCATTTTGTCGCCGCGGCGCTCGAAGAGGATCACGCTTGGAATCTCATCGTCGCCGAGATGGGCGAGCCGGACTTCCCCGCCAGCTGTCACGGTCGCCGAGATGGGCACGGAAACTGCGGAGACGCCGCGATAGAAGAGGAATTTTTCCTGCTGATCTCCAGCTCTGGTCCTTACTATCAGCGGCGCTGCTGAGGTCTCGCGTGCAGCATAGTATTGGTTTTTCCGATCATCGGGCGACTTAGAATCCTGCGGGAAACTGGGGATGGCATTCGGCGACACCTTCAACGAGTCCCACATGATCGTTCCCCTGACGCGACGGTGATCAAGACCGTTGGCATCAATAAAGTTCTGGGGATCAGGCTCGACCCGATTGGCGTGCGGATACCATTCCGTGATTAATCCTTTGGAGAATGCAACTTTCACCGATACTTCGGTTTCCTTCGGCGAGTAGAAGTAAAGCACCGGCGTTTCCATCCGCACTCTGCCCCGCAGGCCGGCCTTAAACTGTGCGCTATTTATATGTTCCACGAAGGCGGGAAGATCGACTGATCCATTCAGCGTCGACCACTTAACCGCCTGACCGTCCTGGCCAGCGACAGAAGTGAATGTTCCCCATTCGTGAACGGTGAGATCGGGATCGGTTCGCGGGGCTTGAGCGACAAAACTGGATGAGAGGAAGCAGAGAGCTATCAAGCTCGCCGTGCGGGGACGAGCGGCGGTCACAGGCATTTGAGCCCTCCGGTGCGCTGGCGATGACTATACCTCTTAATTCGACGTCGCTCGGAGCCAAAAGTTAGAGGCGTACAGATTCCCCCGGCGCGTCTATTGCCGAGTCCTCCACCATGTTTACGCACTAGATGCTGAACGGTAGTAACCAGGTAACATGCCGTCTGATCATTGACTTAGGTTCGTTCTCAGGTTACCTTCGCCATAGCTCCCCTCAGAAGAGGACAAATTTCCTTTGGCTCGCAAAATCCTGCTCGCCGATGACAGCGTGACCGCCCAGAATATGGGGCGCAAAATCCTCGCGGATGCGGGTTACGAAGTGGTTACTGTCAACAACGGCTCCGCCGCGCTGAAAAAAATCGCCGAGATCAAGCCTGACCTCGTCATTCTTGACGTTTACATGCCCGGCTACAGTGGCCTGGAAGTGTGCCAACGATTGAAGGAGTCCCCCGATTCAGCGCGGATTCCGGTGCTGCTCACGGTCGGCAAGCTGGAACCTTTCAAGCCGGAAGAGGCGCAGCGAGTGCGCGCGGAAGCTTTCATCGTGAAGCCGTTCGAGGCCAGCGAACTGCTCAGCGCTCTATCGAAGCTGGAAGATAAAGTTGTGCCTCGCTCCGAGCCTTCCAAGCCGGGACGCTTCGCGCGCGCAATGGCTTCAGCAGAAGAATCCAGCCGCAGCCGAATTCAGCCGGTCAGCGGCGACGATGAGGATGGCTGGAAGAGCCGCATTGGATTCCCGCACGAAAAAAAGGAAACCGAAGAGAAGGTCGCCGACGAAGCTTCGATTTATAACCCCATGAACCGGGACCTGAGGACCGTGGTGGCAAGTGCCGCCGAGCGGGTCGAAGAGAAAAAGGAAGCAAAAAAGGAAGAGAAGCGGCTTCACGAAATGGCGGTTGAACCGAGCCTGGACGTGGAAGCGGTAGCCCCGCTGGGGACGCCTCAGGACGTAACCCCGGAAGAGGTCGCCGCTATTGCCGCCGCTGCTGCACAGATACAGACGCTGCAAGCCACGCTCGATGAGGAGCGGCGGGCAAGTGAGAATGTTACGGCTCCGCAGAGTATTCCCGAGGGTTCCGCGACAGCAGAGGTCCCTGTGGACGTGGCTGTCGCCAATGCGCTCGGCTCGACGGAAGGCGCCAGGCCGGGCGAGGTTGAGGACATCCCGATGACGATGGCTGCGGCCAGCGCCGAAGTTGCGGCGAGCAGCGTCGGCGGACCGCGATGGACGGCAGTCGCGGTTGCACTGGACGCGGACGAAGCCAATGTTTCGCTTGAACAGGAGATGCAACGGGCTTATACCGCATTTCTGGCTGAGCAGAGCGCTTCGGCTGGAACAAACGTTGAACAAGTCTTCGCCGTCGAAGGTTCCTCAGCGCCCGCCGAGATTGCGGTAGAACAAGCAGTCGCTACAACTATTTCGAATCAAGATTCACAGCCCGAGCCGGAGAAGCCGGCTGAGCCAGCCGTGATCGAGGCTCATCCAGCTGAACATCAGATTGAACACGAGATCGAACGTCCGATTGAAGTTCAAGGTGAGGTTCGATCTGAATCTGTTATGGCAGTTCTGCCTGAAGAAGTGGCGACGCATTTGGTAGTGGCTGCGGAGCCGGTGGCGGTTTCAGAGCCCGCAGAGTTCGTGCCGCAGCCTGAGCCTGAATCTTCAAGCCCTCACGCCCAAGCTGAAGCTGTGGAGTCGCACGTTGAAGCAGTTGCGTCGCATTTCACCGAACCAGTCTCGGAGGCTACGGTCGAGTCTGGCCCTGCGGTTATCGAACCCATGCACGAACAAGGCACGGCCGTAGTGCAAGAATTGCCGTCCGCGCCGGAAGCCCAGCCCGCAATAGCCGAGGACGCAGCTTCGACCCACGGCTTCACTTCCTTCGTCTCCGCGGCTGGACAAGTCGAGGAACATCATGAAGCCCAAGTGGAATCGCAAAGCGACGAAGGGGAGCACGTAAAGAGCACTGCGGCAGCGTGGGCGAGTTGGCGACAGATTCGCGATGGCAACGAGCCGCAACCTGTTTCGCCGCAAGCTCAACCGCCGGAGTCGGCGATGCCGGCCGGGGTGCACGCCGAGGCTGCTGCCATGGCGGTGGCTGCCGGCGCAGAACAGCGGGCGCTGGAGGTTACGCCGCCCAGCGCTGAAAATCCAACCGACGTTGCCAGTATCGTGGATAGCGTGCTGGCCGACCTTCGTCCCCGGCTTATGGCTGAAATTTCCCGCAAGATGGCCGAGAAGAAATAAGAATCTTTCCAATCGACGCACACCACCACTAGCCCTCGACCGCCTTATGCACAGCCGCTTTCGCCAGCAGGCGCGTTGAATCCAGTGTTGGCAACGGGGAGGATTCCGGCGAAACCAGCAGCGGGATCTCCGTACAACCGAGAATAACCGCGTCGCAGCCTTCGTCTTGCATCGCGCGGATCACTTCGACAAAATAGGCCAGGGATCGGGGAAGCATCTGTCCATTCACTAGTTCGTCGAAGATGATTGAGTTGATGCGCTCTCGCTGCTCGAGCCGGGGAATGCGGTGCTCAATGCCAGCCGCCCCGAGCGCTTCCGGATACACGGGACCTTCCATCAGGCAGCGCGTGCCCAGAATCGCGAGGCGCTTGAAATGGCAGCGCTGCGTCTCTTTCGCAACTTCTCGTGCGATGTGCAGCCATGGCCGTGGCGAACGATGCTCGATCAGATCGAAAGCCTGGTGGATCGTATTGTCGGGACAGATGAGAAAGTCCGCACCCGCTCGCGCCAGCTTTTCCGCAGACGACAGCATGAGTTCAGCGACCCCCACCCAATCATTAGCGGAGATGCAGCGCATGTACCTCGCCAGCGAATGTGAGTGCAGCGACACTTCGGGATGGTCGTGTTGGCCAAGCAGAGCCGCGCCTTCGAGCGAGATGGTGCGGTAGCAGAGCGCGGCTCCTTCGGTGCTGCAAGCGACGATGCCGATGTGGAGGGGCATTGCGTGGTCGGTAGCTCGGAATTATCTTGCCGCGGCGGCGTCGAAGAGATTCAGGAACTCCAGTTTCTTCTCTGCGGGCAGGAATGAGGCTTCGAAGGAGTTGCGGGCCAATTCGCGCAGATGCTCGTCGGTGAACCCGAAAGTTTGCTGCGCGATCTGGTATTCGCGAGCCAGTGTCGTGCCAAACATTCCGGGGTCATCGCTGTTGAGCGTGATCATGACGCCGTGGTCGAAGTAGCTTTTTGCTGGATGCTCGCTGAGGCCGGGACACAGGCCGGTGCGCAGATTGCTGGTGAGGCAGATTTCGACCGGAATTTGGCGTTGGGCTAGCTCTTCAACGAGATCTGGATCGTGGAACGCGGTTAGGCCATGACCGATGCGCTCGGCGCGGAGGTTGAGCGCGCCCCAGATGGATTCCGGCGGGCCATTCTCGCCCGCATGTGCGGTCAGGCGCATGCCGTGGTCGGCGGCCCAGGTATAGGCGTCGCGAAAAAGTTCGGGTGGGGCTTTCTGCTCATCGCCGCCGATGCCGATGGCGACTACGTTGCGGTCGTGATATTGAACCGCGAGTTCAAATACTTTTTGCGCGGCTTCGGGGCCGAATTGGCGGACTGAGTCGAAAATCCAGAGGAGCGAGATGCCGAAGTCGCGCTCGCCGCGGGCTCGGCCGCGGTCCAGGCCTTCGAAGATGGCGGCGAAATCCTGCTTGCGCCAGAGGCAGACGCCGACCGAGACATTCACCTCGGCGTGGAGCACGCTTTCTTCTTTCAGGCGCTGCATTAGGCGGTAGGTGATGAGTTCGTAATCTTCCGGGGTGCGCAGATGCTCCGTTATGTTTTTGAAGGCGAGCAGGAAGCCGGAAAAATCTTCGTAGCGGTAGAGGGCGTTGACTTCGTTTTGCGTTACATGTTCGCCGCGGCGCTTGCGGAGCTCGAGCAGCGTGGCGGGTTCGATTGCGCCTTCGAGATGCAGGTGAAGCTCGGCCTTCGGGAGTTGGCGAAGGAAGCTGCTTGGCGGACGGTCGGGTGCTGTTGGCATTATGTTTCATTGTAGATTTTTGGGGGAAGATTTGCGAGGAACACGCCGCACCTCAGCCTCAGGCGGGCGGTGAGAGTAACTTCAACGCTTCGGTTTTAATCCGTTCATAGTCGGACAAGTTCGTGGGTATAGCGATCCCGCCCCAACCCCAGCGCGTAAAGGGGGCAGTCCGCTCCGAAACAACCAGTCTCCGCCTGGTCCCACTTCCCCGTTCGTGGACGTAGCGGATATGGTTTTTCCTCACGGTGCGCCGGACCCGTCCGTCCGAGACCAAGCGAATTTCATCCTCATCAACCTCCAAGACGTAGCTCGGAGCGTTGTGCGGCGAAAAAAGGGTTACGACGGAGAAGACAAACCCGCCAATCGCCCACGCGAATAGGTCCCAACTCCCGCGAGTGAGCCGCTGAATGGTCGAGCATAGCAGCGCCCAAACCGCAGCGCTAACGAGAGCGCCGAGGAAACGCCCCCTCATCGGTCGAAGGGGCGAGCTGACCTGGTAGCTCATCATGGGGGTCTCCCCTAACATGGCCAACGCCTCGATTCTACCTCTTCGCGAACTCGCTTCGGTGCCTACTGTAGAAGCAATAAATCAGCAGGCCGAGGCCCAACCAGATCACAAACCGCAGCCAGGTAATGACAGTGAGTCCCATCATAAGGCCGCCGCAGAGCACGATCGAGATCAGCGGGAACCACGGTACAAAGGGGACCCGGAAGGCGCGCTTGCGATCAGGCTGCCGACGGCGGAGGAGGATCACTCCCAGCGAAACCAGAACGAAGGCAAACAGCGTCCCGATGTTGGCGAGGTCGGCGGCATCTCCAATGTCGACGAGGCCGGCGGGAATCCCTACGGCGAAGCAGGCGATCCAGGTGGACCAGTAGGGCGTTTTATATTTCGGGTGCACGGCGGAGAACAGCTTGGGCAGCAGGCCGTCGCGAGACATGGCGTACCAGATGCGCGCCTGGCCATACTGAAACACGAGCAACGACGAGATCATGCCCGTAAGCGCTCCGATCACGATGACCGAGCGGAAGAGCGGGTGCACACCCAGATACTTCATCGCGTAAGCCACGGGCGCTTCGGCGGCGGCACCGGAGACGAAGGTTGTGTACTTCATCATGCCCAGCAGGACTACGGCCACGCCGACATAGAGCAGGGTGCAGACCACCAGCGACATAATGATGCCGAAGGGCAAATCTTTTTGCGGATTGCGCGATTCTTCGGCGGCGGTGGAAACGGAATCGAATCCGATGTAGGTAAAGAAAACGATGGCTCCGCCGGTGACGATTCCGGCGAA
>JBEKBW010000187.1:0-8363 GCA_050015215.1 Candidatus Sulfotelmatobacter sp. | reverse complement strand
ACCTAACACCTTCCTTACCCGTAGCTTTTGCGCCATTGACGAGGATTTCTTCGTACGCGGAATCATCCGCCTACCCATCCTCGGCACAGCCGAGACCTTCCGTTGGGGAGTCTGGGGCTCCGTCAGTCGCCAGAACTTCGACACTCTCATAAAGATGGACGACGATCCAAAACGAGCGGAACTGCCGCCGATCTTCTCTTGGCTGAGCAGCCGGATACCGGAATACCCGGAAACGCTCAACCTGAAAATGCATGCGCGCACCCGAGACTTGGGTCAGTATCCGGATTTTGGGCTGGAACTGAGCGACCACCTGCTGTCACAAGAATTTCATCATGGTATCAGTGCCGAACGAGTAAAGCAGATTATGTTTGCGCGGCTTCCGGCAGTGGAAGATTGAGCGATATTTTGTTTATGGCAGGATCCTGCTGAAGAATAAATACAACGCTTGCAATTTCAAGCCTTACGGCACCGGCTGCACCGACCGATACCGCAAATATCCCAGCCCAACGCGCAGGTGATGATGCAGCGCGTCTGGAATGCAGATGGCGAAGCAGATCCCGAGCAGTCCCTGGGCCAGACCTAGCGCCCAGATATTTCGATATCGGCGGAACAGAGTGCAGGAAACTATGCCCCACAGCAGTGTGGCGGCCGTTAGCCAGGGACTAGCAGGCGGTCCATGAAGTAGTCCTGCAGAAGAAACTGCTGGTAGATCGTCCAAAGGACGTAGCCGCCGATGTGGGTCAAGTCGCCCTTATAGAGCGGATGCAGCGTGCCCATTCTCGCCGCGACGAATGTGCTGACGATTCCGAGCGCTACTGCTGCGGGCAGAATCCACGCCGACCGCACGAGGCCGTGCCAGCCTAAGCCCAGCTGGTCGCGGCTTGGCCGGCGTGCCAGCACTATGCCTAAAGTGAGCAGAAGTACAAACGGAGAGAGCATTCGCTGCAGGTGTTCGGGCGTCCAGATCACACCTACTATCGCGCCGTAGCCGATGACGAGTTCAATCACATCGCGGGCGGGCCTGCGGCGCGCGGCGACGCTTGGCATCGACAAGGCACTGTAAAGAGGCAGGTCGTTAGTTGTCATAAATCAGCGGTCATAGACACGGTCAGTCATCATTTTAGAACGCTGCAATCTCTGGCGTGGCTTCCAGCAAACTTCGTGTGTAGGGATGCTGGGGCCGTTCCGTAAGTTGCTCAGCGGCTCCTATCTCTACAATCTTCCCGCGATACATGACCGCGATGCGCGTCGAAAGATAGCGCACCACCGGCATGGAATGCGAGATAAATAAATACGTCAATCCAAAGTCGCGCTGCAACTGCGCCAGCAGGTTAACGATCTGCGCGCCTACGCTCACGTCGAGGGCGGAGACCGGTTCGTCGGCCACGATGAATTTTGGACGAAGCGCCAGGGCCCTTGCGATGCCGATGCGCTGGCGCTGGCCTCCGCTGAATTCGTGCGGAAAGCGGCGACGGATGGATTCGTCGAGGCCGACGGCGCGAAGTAACTCGCTCACGCGGTCGTGAATCCCACTTCTCCCAAAAGATGGGAGAAGTGGGGCACCCACACGCGCAGTACCACCAGCATGAATGATCATCGGCTCGGCAAGGATTTCCTCCACTCTGAAGCGTGGATCGAGGGAGGCGAAGGGGTCCTGGAAGATGATCTGCATGTCGCGGCGGAGGCGGCGCATCTCGGTGCGGTCGGCGGCGAGGAGATCTTTACCTTCGAAGCGGATGCTGCCGGATGTCGGCTCGATCAGGCGCAAGATTAGCCGTCCTAGCGTGCTCTTGCCTGAACCGGACTCGCCCACTAGGCCTAGGGTCTCGCCGGCGTGGATGTCGAGGGAGACGTCATCGACCGCGCGCACTTCACCTGCGCTCGGCTTTCCAGCTAGCGCAGACGCGCGGTGCGCATAGATTTTGCTTAGATTTCGGACGTCAACCAGAGCCATCGTTCCACTTTCAGCGAATTAACCCGCGCTTTGTTCCAACCAAATTATTCCACATTCCAGAATATGGAATGAGTTATTGCGCGGCGATCATCGGCACAGCCGCCAGGGCCGCTAACAGGCCAATTAATCGCCATCGCGTTAGTCGCTCTTTCAGAACTATGCAGGCGAGCAGCACAGTGACTGCGGGATAAAGCGACGAAATGACAACCGCTTCGTCGAGGCGTCCGGATTGGCTGGCAAGTACGAAGAGCACGGTGCCGAGGGAATCGATGCAGCCGGTAAGTGCGGCCGCGGCTGAACCGCGCAGAGTGATCTCGCGAAAATTGCCCAGCAGCAACACGATGAAGCCGGTGATGAGCAATCCGCCGGTTCGCGTTAGGGTTGCGAACCACAGGACTGAGCCGGAACCTGCCTGGCGGATGCAGAGATAGAATCCGGCAAATCCGAGGCCAGCGAGGACAGCCAGCCCGATGCCTTGAGGCGAGCCACCGGCTTCCACGCGTGTGACGAGCCAGAGCCCGACAGCCGCGAGCGTGAAACCGGTGATGGGGACGATGCCGGGCGGGCCTTCGACAAAAATGGAAACCAAGGCGGGTATGGCTGCACCGAGAACGGCAGCCACCGGAGCAGTCAGGCCCATTCTTCCCGTGGAGAGCGCGCGAAAAAAGATGGCTACGCCGAGGCCGCCGGTGATGCCTCCGGCCAGCGCCCACAGAACGCTGTTTCTCGTTGGCACGGGCGCGTGGCTGGCTCCCGCCAATGCGCCCATCAGAACCAGTCCGCCAAGGTTGAACACCGCCGTGAAGAGAAAAACGTTCACCTTGCGGGCGAAATAGCCGCCGAGAAAGTCGCTTGTGCCCCAGGCGAAGACGGCAGCCATGCCGTAGGCAGCGGTTGCGAATTGGGGCGCGGTGGACACAATCGTCGAGGGTAACACGGGCCCCTGCGGCGCCGATGGGCCGTCATCGACTACTCCGCACTAGTGATGGGGCTTTCAGGTCATAGCTTTTTTGCTGGAGAACGGGTATCTATGCCGTGAGGAATTCCGATGTCGCAGACCGTCGCGCCGCTCCCGCCTCCGCCGATTGATCAGCAGCAAGGCTCCGGATCCTTTTTACGTTACGGGGTCTTTGTTCTGCTTATTCTGGTTGCTCTTGCGATCGTTCTGGAGTTGCGGTTGGTGAACTCCACCGCGGGGAAAGAGGCGCTGGAGCGGATTCGCGGGGATGAGCGGGTGCGTACGGAGTTCGGTGGCGATATTCACGCGCCGTTTGCGGTTGGCTGGGCCGTGAGCAACCAAGCCTGGATTTATGCGTTTCTGAGCGGCAAGGATGGTCACGGACACGTCAGGGTCGATCTGGAGGATGTCAACGGCAAGTGGACGCTTTCGGAGTTGGTGGTTTACAACGACCGCGAAGGGCACCTGATCGATCTTTCCCGGCCCGAACCGGCGGCGAAGCGCGAGGACTTGCAACAACCGGGCAGCGTTTTCTTTGTGCCACTCGGAGACTCCGCCACGGCTGACGTTGCGGCCCTAGCCGGATTCTTCGAGCAGGAATTCGGGATTGCGATAAAAACACTGCCCGCGATGACTCCGCCTCTGGAGGCTTACGACAACGATCGCAAACAGTGGGTGGCGGAGATGCTCACGCAGGCAATGACGGCACGCTATCCGGAAGTTGCGGGAGATCCTGACGCCAGGATCATAGGCATTTCCGAAGACGACGCATACATTCGCAGCTTCGGTTGGGCCTATACGTTCAGCTATCGGGACCGCGAAAGATATTCGGTGGTTCCTGTGGCGCGTCTCAATCCCTCGTTCTACGGATTTGCTCCGAGCGACGGAATCCGTATGGAAAGGCTGCGCAAGGTAGTCATGAAGCAGGTTGGCTTAACCCACCTGGGTTTCAAGGAAATACCGGATGCGCAAAGCGTGGATGCCCTTGAATCGTCGATTGCGGATATCGATCGCATGGGAAGCGTATTTCTTGCGTCGGATGTGCGGACACGGCTTGCGCCCGCAGACGCAGATGGAAGCCCTTGCCTGACTTTGTACTCCGCAAATGTTGCGGGGATGCCGCTGCGCAAGCCGATTCTGCCTTGCTGGCAGCATATCGACGAAAATGAAACCAGCCAGTACCAGGTTGATTTGGCTCGGGGAAGATTCCAGTTGACCCGAATCGATCTATACCGGGGCGGTCCGGTTCCTCTGGTGTTGCAGCGAATGAATTTTGCGTATCACTACGACGATAAAGTTCGGGCATTCGGCAAAAACTCATGGCACAACATCGACGACACGGTGTGGTCGGCCGACCCGAACAGCATTCAGACTATCAGCATTAACGGCACGCTATATGAGCGGATTACGCCGGGCGCCGGATTTTCGGCGCTGGCCAAGTATCGCGCCGGGCAGAACGCAGGCATCTTTTCAGGCGCTCTCTTGAGCTGGGACACGAATGGCGGTTGGAGAATCGACACGAGGGACGGGGAGGTGTGGAAGTATTTGGGTTGCGGTCCGAAAACCCGCGTGCAATGTTATTACATGGGGCACACCGATTACGCTGGGGACGGCGTGCAGGTAAAACGCGAGACGACCGACGGCCATATTGAACGGGTGTTTCAGAAAACGAACCCGAACTTGCCGTCTGCCGCCGCTTATGACCACACTTTAACACCGCTCTACGAGGGCGACAAAATCAGCGAGATTGACGATAGCGACGGGCGCAAGGCCCAGTATCGCTATGATCGCGATGAATATCTTTCGGACGTGGATGCGGACGGCCACCATGTTCACTACGACTATGATGACGCTCATCGAATCGTAGGGGCGAACGAAGACGGCCACCAATTGCTGATCCATTACGATGCTGAAGGCAGGCCGGACCGGCTTGAACTTCCCAACGGCTCAAGTTATGTCATCCACTACTCTGGACAAGCAATTGAGGTGACCGGACCGGACGGATCCTACACAGTCTCTATCTGGCCTACTTATTTCGGAGTGGCTGAGCACAAGAACTAGCTCGCACAATCCCACTTCTCGCAAAAGAAAAGCGAAAAGTGGGCACCCCGATTTTCCTTCGCCCTCGAACGGCACCTCTGGCTCACGAGTTGGGCGACTAAAGGTAGTTCCTTGCGTGGTAATATCTCCTGAAGATCGTTTTACCGTAAAACTGCACTGCGAGCCTCATCTTGATCGAACTGGCACCCTCGATTCTTTCGGCTGACTTTGCCCGTCTGGGCGATCAGGTGCGGTCTGCGTGCGAGGGCGGAGCTGCGGTGATCCATGTTGACATTATGGATGGGCACTTCGTGCCGAATCTCACGATTGGCCCGCCGGTCGTAAAGTCGCTGCATGCGGTGGCCAAGTTGCCGCTCGATTGCCATTTGATGATCGAGAATCCGGATGAGTTCATTCCTGCCTTTGCCGAGGCCGGGGCGGATTGGATATCGGTGCATCAGGAGGCGACCCGGCACTTGAATCGCACGCTGCATTTGATCAAAAGCCACGATTGCCTGGCCGGCGTCGTGATTAATCCGGCCACGCCGGTCGATACGCTGACCGAGGTGCTTGATATTGTGGATTATGTTCTGGTTATGTCGGTCAATCCCGGTTTTGGCGCGCAGAAATTTATTCCCGGCGCGCTGCATAAAATTCGCCGTTTAGCGGAGATTCGCAGCCAACGCCGGCTGACCTACCGCATCGAAGTAGATGGCGGGGTGGCGCTCGACACCGTGGCCGACGTGGTGCGGGCGGGCGCGGAAATTCTGGTGGCGGGCAACGCGGTCTTCGGTCACGGCGATCCAAAGAAGAATGCCGAAGCGTTGCTGAAGGCGGCGAACGAGGCAGTGCTGGTGAAGGTCTAGCGGGTAATGCCGATTGTGCATCATGTCGGGGCACCGTTTCAGCGTGCCGCAAGCCGAACGTGAATCGTGCTTAAGCGCTACAATAGCGAATTCTGATCTTCTTTCTTTCTGAGGTCTTATGTCACGTCGAGCTTCATCGATTGCCATTCTAGCTGTGCTCCTCGCGCTTACAGTGGCGTGCTCCAATAAGAAGTCCACCAATCCGTTGGCGAACATTGGGTCGAAGCAGCCTGACAAAGTGCTGTTCGACAAGGCCATGGACGCGATGAAGCACAATCGGTTCGACGTAGCGCGCATGACGCTGCAGACATTGATCAACACTTATCCGGACTCGGAGTACATCGCTCGCGCCAAACTGGCGGTCGGCGATTCGTGGTACGCCGAGGGTGGGACCGCCTCGCTGGCGCAGGCGGAGCAGGAATATCGCGACTTTGAGACCTTCTTCCCAAACATGCCCGAGGCGGCCGAGGCGCAGCTGAAAATCGCCAACATCCAATATCAGCAGATGGAGAAGGCCGACCGCGACTACACTCACGCGAAGCGCGCGGAGGAAGAGTATCGCAATTTGATCATGCAGTATCCGGATAATCCGAAGCTGGTGAAAGAAGGCAAAGAGCGTCTGCTGGAAGTGCAGGAAGTGCTGGCGGAACGTGAATTCGAAATCGGCAAGTTTTATTACCTGCGGCTATCTTATCCGGCATCGATCGCGCGACTGAAGACGCTGGTGGAGAAATATCCGCTCTACAGCCAGGCCGATGAGGCGCTGTTCATTCTTGGGCAAAACTACGAAGGGCAGATGGCGCAGCTCCGCACCCGGCCCACTTGCGTGAAAACCAGCCCTCAGCCGGGTTGTGTCGGCGAACAGGTGAAGGCCAACATGAATCAGGAGTTGACCAAGGAGGCTGCCCAGGCTTATTCGGAGATCCTCACGCGCTATCCGATCATGGAGCGCGCCGATGACGCCAAGAAGCGCCTTGCGGCCTTGCATCAGCCCATCCCGCGCCCGACCAAGGCGGCGGTAGCGCAAAATCGCGCCGAGGATGAAAGCCGGCGCGAGAATACTACGCTGGCAAAGTTGATGAGCGTGGTCAAAAAAGGCCCGGATGTAGACCAGGCCACAAAACTCGGTGAGCCGACTTTAGTCGATCCCACGCCCATTGCGGCCAATCAGGAAGCCTTGCGAACTACCCGCGAGGCTATGGGAATACCAACTGGAGAGCATGGCCTTCAGGTGGAAACCGTCAACGGTGGTGCTCCCGGGGCGAACGAACCTGCTCCTCGCTCAGACACAGCAGCTGCGGCTGGAAGCTCCAATCCTTTTGCCAACGCGGGCACCGCGGCTGCGCCTGACCCGAACGAACTGAAGCCTACTGAAGCGAGTGTTGTGAAGCCAGCGGGCAAGCCGGACGCCAACGAATTGGTCCCGACCGCCGATGCGCAAGCTCCCGGCGATCAGCCCTTGCCTCCGCCGGTTCAGATCAATGAAATTAAGCAAGGACAGACCGCCAGTTCGAGCGTTGCAAGTGCGGATTCAAATTCAATGAAATTAAGCAAGGACAGACCGCCAGTTCGAGCGTTGCAAGTGCGGATTCAAATTCCGCGCTGGCCAGCGACAAGGATATTTCCAGCAGCAAAAAGAAGAAGAAAAAGGGATTGAAGAAGATATTACCGCTGTGAGGGTAGGAGTCCGCAAGGCACAGTGGCACTGATCGCCCTAGTTCTAGGCGACTGCGACCGACAGCTTCGCTGCCAACTCTTCCTTGTCCCGTCCTCTTACGCTTAATCCTTGCTCGATTTGATTTTCCCGTTCGTGGAGCCGGGCTATAAGATCGTCATCGAACAAGCTGGTGGGAGCAAGCTTCAGGCCATACCCTCCAGAGATTGCATTCTTTTCTACGCTAATCTCCAGCGTGTCGCCCTCGTCAATTCGAAGCAACCGCATAAGCTCCTCAGGCAGCGTGACCTGGCGCCTTGCTGCCACTCTGATTCGGAAGACCTCGGGTGCAGAACTCATTTTCATTTCCTTGTGCTAACTCAACTATATTTTATCAGTATCTCCGTACTGGAGTATCAGCCATGAGTATCATCTGACGAATAAAGCGAATCCGATAGATTACCAAAGGCCCCATAGGGCCAAACGAGGCCTCGTCTGTTCCACTAACCGAAAAGCTGAAAACCTGATCAGCGCTTCTTTTCCTGATCTCCCGGAATCCGTTCGCAGGCAAGGATACGAATATCTTCTGCGGGTTCGGAGGCCTTCGGCAAGCTTGGATGGCTCGGGTACACGACTTGCCAAAACACCCTGAATCCTATTTCGGGGACCGCTGCGCCCCAGTATGTGCCATTCCACTCCCATTCCCGCTGAAGCTCGGGATCGTCATATTTTGCCTGGAGAGTCTCCAGAAACTCGCCGACTACGCTTTTCTCTTTAGCAGAAAATCCTTCCCAGTCCTCCACGAACTGCGGATAGAACTTGAACGTGGGAGGGTTTCGATAGTCTAGGTAGGTCTTGGGCGCCGGCCTTGGCAACGGCGGCCCGCTTTTC
>JBEKBW010000186.1:0-7285 GCA_050015215.1 Candidatus Sulfotelmatobacter sp. | reverse complement strand
ATGTCGCGCAAGGATTACGAAAAAGTTTTTGCCGAGTACCTTGGGGCGCCGCATGTGATTTGGCTGGGCAAGGGCATTGTGGGAGACGACACTCATGGTCACGTGGATGACCTTGCGCGCTTCGTTTCTGCGAATACCGTTGTTACGATGGTCGAGAACAATTCTCGAGACGCAAACTGCAAGCCTTTGCGCGAAAATCTGAAACGCCTTACTGCGGCTCGCGATCAGGACGGCAAGGCTCTGAACGTGGTTGAGCTACCTATGCCCCGCCCTGTGATTTTTGAAAAGCGGCGGCTGCCTGCCAGCTATGCGAATTTTTATATGGCTAACGGCATAGTATTGGTGCCGGTCTTCAACGATCCTCACGACCGCATCGCGTTGAATATTTTGGCGGACCTCTTCCCTGGTCGCGAAATCGTTCCGATTTATTCCGGGGATCTTGTGTGGGGGTTGGGGACCATGCATTGCATGACGCAGCAGCAGCCTGCGGTCTCCCTTATTAGGCCACAATGAAAAGCGGGCCCGCAGTTGGGCCCGCACTTTCCTGAATTACCTCAGCGGCTGAAGCCGGTTAGTTCTCTTGCCGTCTAGCGGCACGAGTGAACTCGTGACCTTCCCGATTTTCAGGCGCGGCCGGGGCCACTGGGCGAACTGCTACCCGAGCCTGATCCCGATCCCGGATTGGATGTGCCGGGGTTGGAACCTGGGTTCGACGTTCCCGGATTCGATCCCGGATTCGACATGCCAGGGTTGGTCGATCCCGGATTAGGCGATCCGTTGGGGCTGGTGCCTGGGGTTGTGTTATCCGGATTTGTGGTCGGAGGCTGGGTTGTGTTGGGCGTATTGGGATTGGTTGGATTCGATCCCGGCTCATTAGGGGAGGGCGTCGCAGAACCCGTTGGGGGCGCGCCGGTATTGCCCGTTGGCGGTTGAGCGCTGCTGCCGGTGGGCGGCTGCCCCGTGCCCGCCGTCGGCGGTTGAGCCGTGCTGCCCGTTGGCGGCGTGGACGGCGTGGTCTGTCCCGGCTGTGAGGCGCTGCCGCCGGTGGTGCTGCCGCCCGCGGACCCGGATCCTCCTGCGTGCTGCGCTACCACCCAGGTTGCGCAAAGGAGAACTACGGAGAGGAACGTAAGTTTTCTTGCTGACATTTTAAAAGCCTCCGGCTTGGAATTTTTGATTCCTTCAAAGGCCCGGGGAGTGCGCTGGGGTGAGGAATCCATGTTCAGAGTCTGCGCCTGCAACGATCCCGGGGATATCCGGCGGATGCGGTAGGGTGGGGACAGCAATGCCGTAGCGCAGCAGTACAGGATGGCGGTGTCGAGTCTTCGAAGTGAATTCCCCGCGGAACTTTGGCGTTGTCCCGGCCGAACCGGTGGAACTGCGTAAGTCACATCAGTTTCCTCACCGGGCTTTTAGCCCGGTGAGGAATGACAAGTTCAAAATACGACGAGGAGGAGGACTACTTAAGAACTACGCTGCCGCGGCCTAGCGAAGAAATCGTGTGCGGCACGTCTGGTTGCACCGACTTGCCTTCTGGTTGGGACGCTATGCTCCACGCTTTCGCGAGAGTCTCGCCGGATTGCATTTTTGCCAGCAGGCTGTCGAGAAAGAGCGACGTGTTTGAACCCAGGCGACGGAGGGTTAGCACCGCGTTGAGCTTAAGACCTTTCGTTTTGAAACCTGCGTCGTAGGCTTCTTGCGGATTGTCGTTGCCGATCCACAACAATTTCACTCCAGAATCGACTGCTGATTTCAGCAGGTCTGCTCCGGTGAGGCGATCGCCGGAGGCGTCAGTAATCACGCCGCCGGTGCTTAGCTGGCAGAAGAGGTGAAGCACGTCATATTTATGGTCGATTGCGCCGCGGAGCTCGGCGACCGTGGTGAAGGTGGCGCTGGAAGCCGCAGGATAGAATCGTTTGTAAACGCGCAGGTCGGACTTCAATTCTTCGTCAAATCTGGTTCCCTGCCCTGTGCCCATCTGGCCGACTAAAACCTTGGTTCCGATGACTTCTTCTTTGCGGAAAGAATCGAAAATGCCCATAGTTTTTCTTGCGACATTTTACTGTCGTGAATGGTATTGGAATATTGACTTCGAGTGCTCCCGAACAGAATGGAGATGGGAAATCGAAAACTATTTTTTGTACAGCGTGGGCTGCGGACCTTTTTCCAGTGTCTCGCGATCCCAGATCCAGCCTTCGCGCGTATAGCTAGCGAGTTCGAAATCCTGAGTGAGTTCGAGCGCGTCCACCGGGCAGGCATCTTCACAGAGGCCGCAGAACATGCAGCGGCTCAAGTCGTAGGTGAAATTCGTCAACTCCTTGCGGCGGGTCTGCTCGTTGCGGGCGCTGGAGACTACGATCAGATTCTCCGGGCAGGCCAGCGCGCACAAATCGCAGGCGATGCACATGGTCTCGTCGGTATCGGGGTTGACGTTAAGCCGAGGCGCGCCGCGATAGCGCTCGGCCACTTGCGGCCGCTGCAGCGGATACTGCTCGGTATAGATCTCCTTGGGATCCTGATAGCGGAAGGTAACTTTCAGTCCCTGCAGAAGATCGACGAGGAAGATTTTGCGCAGTAAGGCGGGCATGCCCATAACGTGCCTAGGATACCACTTGGCGGTTGCCGGGATGGAACTTTTCCGGAGGAGCTTGCGTACCAATGAACACGGAGGACGCCATGCGAACTTACCTATCCAAACTTAGCCCTACCGCCCGAATGGCGCTGGCGATTCCTCTGCTTATGGTGGCCTATCCGGTGGTGATGATCGTTCTGCCTTGTGTGGTGCGCGCGATTGTGCCGAACGTGGTGCGGTCGGTGTTGAGCCTGATGTGAACCGTCGCTGAGCGCACAGGTTCGTATCAGGGCAGGTCTTCAGACATGCCGTACCGCGCGGCAGACCGGAGTTGCCTGCAGGCGCTGGTTTTTGCATTGGTGTTACCCTTTCCCCCGTGACTACTCCTAACGACGAGCTATGGATGGAGGAAGCGTTGCGTGCCGCGCAGCGGGCGCTGGAAGCGGGAGAAGTACCCGTGGGAGCTGTGGTGGTGTGCGCGGGGCAAATTGTTGGGCGGGGATGGAACCGTAACATCGCAGACCACGACGCCTCCGCCCATGCCGAGGTTGTAGCCCTGCGTGAGGCTGGGGCAGCCGTTGGTAATCATCGACTGATCGACTGCGAGCTGTTTGTTACAATTGAACCGTGCGCGATGTGCGCGGGAGCGATGGTGCATGCGCGAATCAGGCGTTTGATTTACGGCGCCGATGACGCGAAGGCCGGCGCTGTGCGATCGGTGATGCAACTGCTGGATCATCCGGCATTGAACCATAGACTTGAAATTCGCGGCGGGGTGCTGGCCGGCCGATGCGCCGAGATGATGCAGGCGTTCTTTAAGAGCCGTCGTTAGTCGTTGGGTCGTTTGTCATTGGCTCCCGATGCTCTTGTCGTTCCGATTCTTCGCAACGCGAAGAGCGGAATCTTGGCTGTTGAGCGCAACGCGGAGAGGTGCGTGAGCGGTTGAAACGATCCGCCTCGAAAGCGGACATACCTTAACGGGTATCGTGGGTTCAAATCCCACCCTCTCCGCCAGCATTTTTGTTTTCAGGGTTTTTTTTGAGACCCATACCTGATGTGAAGGCCGTTTTCCTAGGTCAAAGTTCTCCGGTAATAAACTGGGCTCGACCGTATCCGAAAGACCAGTCCTCATCATTGTTCTGCGTTATTGAAACCACTACGTCCGAGGGCTTCATGTAACAGCGCCGAGCTAGTTCCTGACAAAGCAGCTCGTAGAAATTCTGCTTTTCAAGCCGGCTTCGCGGCCGTGTTGTCACTTGCACCATGACGACCCGTTCCGTGCGCGGTATGCTCAGTCCCGTGTCTTCGATTCGCATTTCCGCCGCAGGGTGCACGTGCACAATCTGGTAGCGGTCCCGTTCGGGTACTTTGAATGCGGCCAGCACCGCAGAGTGGATTGCATCAAGTAATTCCTTTAGCTCTGCTTCGTTGCGGCCCTCGATTACATCGATTCTGAGTAATGGCATCTTAGGCGGCCGTTAGAACTTTCAGTTTCAATGCTTGCGCTACACCGTCGCCATAGGCAGGATCGGCTCTTCGGCAGTTCGCAACATGGCGCTCCAGGACTTCCTGAGATGCGCCATTGATAGCGGGTGCCATGTTCTCGAAGAGCAACTGCTTTTGCTCAGAGCTCATCAACCGGAAGAGATTGCCGGGTTGCTCCCAGTGATCCTCGACTAAGCGGTGGTCATAGTAATTAGCCTCGCCCTCGAGTGCGAGCGGCAGATCGGCATATTCCGGTTGGTTGTCCCACAACTTCTGGCTGTTCGGATTGTAACTGGTCGTCGCCCCCAGATTTCCATCGATGAGTTGATGGAATGCAGGCGTTCTGAACTCCGCTAAGGACTTTGCTAGCCCTTCCACGGTGAACCGCGGATGACGCTGCAGAAATTGATGCGCTGGAACTCTGGATCCTTGTCGGCCAACACATCGGCTTTTACATTGCCGAATGTCGTCTCCGGCTTGCGCTTGATGCCGTCATAAAAGGCCTGGATGATGTCCTCTTTAAAGTGCTCGGTGCGCGGGTACGCGACGCCGATCGCTTCCCGATCGGCGTCGGAAAATTCCGAGTAGGAAATTCCGAGAACATCCATTTCCACGCCGTTGGTCAACAGCGCAACCCCGGATGCATGTGCTGTGGAATTCCCGGCGTAGTGTGCAGTGCTATTGCCGTCCAGACCGTGTCGATCTCCAGCTCAGGAATATTGTGCTGGCGCAGGAACGCTCGCGCGGTATTGGCGCCGTCCACCTCGAACCGATCCGACTTACTGCTGTACTTCGGAGTCAATCCCATGTCGTGGAACATCGCGGCGACGTAAAGCAGTTCGGAATCGAACTCCAGTTCCCGCCTTTTTCCCGCGAGTGAGGCGAAACAATACACACGAGTCGAGTGGTTGAAGAGCAATGAAGGCTCGGTGTCGCGCACCAACTCCGTGGCTTCTCGAGTGAGTTTGCTGTCGGGAATCATAATCCCGGGAATCAAGATTCCCTCCGCCACGTCTTTAATTGTTGTGGACATATTGAATCTCCGCTCAATTCGAGTGCATGTCCTCTTCCAAAGAAGGACGACCGTCAAATCGCATGCGAATTCGTCGACGAGGCCTGTTCTCATTACGATTGGCGGCATACGTCGTTCTACTAGAGCAGTTGGTGTGTCGAGGTGGGGACTCGCTGTCGAAATATGGACTCAGCCTGGCGCAACTGCCTGCCAACGAAGCACATACTCGCGCTCACGCGGGTGGGGATCAAAATGGTCATCCGACTGGAGATCTATTTGAAGGGCCGGGTCCCTTCAGAGAACTCTGACCGGCCATCTTGATGTTAGGACTACGGCTGGTACTTCCACAGGTCGTTGAATTCGCCGGCGGCATACAGAGACGTGCTGTCGGTGCCGCCGAAGAGCCAAAAAATTCCGCTTGAATCGATCCACGAAGACGCTCGGTAACGTGCCCCGGGAACATTGGTTGGGGCGGGAGTTCCGAGAGTTCCGTATACTCCCGGCTGGCAGCACTCGCTTGAGCCGCTTACCCAAGTCCACTCGGCGGCGCTGTATTCCCAGAGATCGTTGTAAAGATTGCCGGCATTGTCTTCGCCGCCGAGAAGCCAGAAATGTCCGGCAGTGTCGGTCCACGAGGCCGCGCCATCACGGGCGCCGGGGATATTGGTGGAGGAGGCAGTACCCAGAACTCCGTAAGAACCCGCTTGGTTAGTGACGTTCGAGCCACCGATCCAGGTCCATTCGCCGCCGCTGTACTCCCAGAGATCGTTGAAGTCGTAGTAACTGTAGACTCCGTTTATGAGATTGGTTTCTCCGCCGAAGAGCCATATATTGCCGGAAGAGTCGGTCCAGACGACGGAACCATCACGGCCTCCAGGAGTATTGCTGGAAGAAGGAGTGCCGCGAGTGCCGTAGACAGGGGGCTGTCCGGACAAGTCCGATCCGCCCACCCAAGTCCACTGCGTACCGTCGTACTTCCAAGTGTCGTTGAGGTCTCCGGTAATGCCAGCGGAGTCGATTCCGATCCCGCCGTAGAGCCAGAAATTTCCCGTTGCGTCGGTCCAACTGACTGAATTCTGCCGCGCCCCGGGAATATTGGCTGGAGCGCCCGTACCCATTGTTCCGTAGACTGCTGGCTGGTTGTAGCCCTGCGGGCCGCCGACCCACGTCCACTGACCGCCGCTGTATTTCCAGAGGTCTGAAAGACGTCCTGACAAGTTAGTGGATGCGATGTATCCGAAGCCGCCGAAGAGCCAGAAATTTCCGGCGGAATCCGTCCAGTGGGCTGACCGTCCCCGGGCTTGGGGAACGTTCGAGGGGGAGCCCACGCCCAGGATGCCATAGAATCCAGCTTGACTTAGGGAATTAGAGCCGCTCATCCACGTCCACTCGCCACCGCTGTATTCCCAAAGGTCGTTGAAATAGCCGACAGTCTCGCCTGCGGTCCCGCCAAAAAACCAGAAATTTCCGGCGCTGTCTTTCCAAGTAACAGCACTGCCCCGTGACGGCGGAAGGTTGGAGGGTGCCGAGACGCCTAGCGATCCATATGAGCCAGCGTTTTCTGTCTGGTCGGAGCCGCTCTCCCATGTCCAGAGGTTTGAAGTGGGGGCGCCGTTGGTGCAGACGACCTGAATGCCGGTAACATCTGCATAGGCTATGCCGGTACCGTTCGGCACGCGGCAGGTTTGAGCCGGATTCGAAGGCTGGCTTTCGACCGTGACGGCATAGGGGTTGCCATAGTCGATTTGCGAAGCAAAGGTGAAACTGCCGCTGGCGCTGACCGGGAGATTGTCGCCTCCATTGTCCTGAAGCGTCAGGCCTGATCCGGAGAGACCGTAGACTGTGCCACTGATGGTGTAGGTGTTCGCGGCACAGGTGACCTGCACGTTAGTGACATTGCTGTTCGCCACAGTCCCAGAGCCATTGGTCACCAGGCAAGTTTGTCCGGGGGGCTGCGCGGACACCGTTACGGAGTAAGTAGAGCCAGTGCCGAGGGGCTGGTCGAAGGTGAAAGCTCCGTTAGCGCTCGTGCTGATGGTATCGCCGCCGTTATTGTTTATGGACAGCACTGAGCCGGTGAGTCCGGAAACGGTGCCTCCGATGGTGTAGCTGGCACCGCAGTTGACTTGGACGTTGCTGACATTTCCGTTGGCCGTTCCCGATCCATTGACTACGGCGCAAAACTGCGTCGGATTGCTCGGCTGCGTGAGAACGTT
>JBEKBW010000185.1:0-7299 GCA_050015215.1 Candidatus Sulfotelmatobacter sp. | reverse complement strand
GGCTCCGTCGTAAGGAACGTAAATAACGCCATGTATGTCGGACGGGAGATCGACTCCCTCCTTGTACAGGGCACAGACCCTTGCCCGACGCAGCTTCCCGATGAAGTAACCCAGTTCCAGAATTACGTTCTGCCGCGCTCTTGGTTTGAGATCTTTTCCTGTTGTGGCTCGTCCCTCGTCATCGGGGGTTAGGAGCACGACGGCGAATCTGACATCCGAGTTTGCTTCAAACTTCTCGATTACCGTCTGACCCTTGTTAGGCTGCTCGTGCAGAATTACCGGCTCCAGGCCGAGCTTCTCCAGAAAGCGAGCAACCGCAAACTTCACGGCCTCGTCGCGACCATGCACCAGAAAAACCTTCTTCGAGTCCAGTTCTACCGGCATCGCTTGCTCACTTTCCAGCGGCTGCTCTGGGCCATCAATTTGCTCGGCACGTGGCCGCACATATTCATCCCAGACCTTGCGCATATCCTTCAAGGTGACGATGTTCTCGCTAATTCGGAACTGCGTCACCTCGGTGTGCTGGGCATTTGTGGACCATGGTGACAGGACCCCAAACTCCGGCGCCAGAAACAGTCCCAGTCTTATGTCACGGGGAATACGCATGGAGGGCTCCAGAACCCCGATGCCAGACCAATCGACGGCCACCGGTGCGTACATGCGGTCGTCCGGGTCAGTGCGGAAGGCGTTCTGAAGAGAATGAAGAACCATCTCTGTGGCATTCCTAGCCTTCTCTAGCACGCCCTGGTCGCCACAATAGTGAAAGGCAAGGACGGTCGGTAGGAGGGATTGCGGTGTGTCCGCACAATTGAGTACACGAACGCTGACAAGACGGTCGATCGAAGTCGGGTCTTCAAACGTGTGGACCAGGCCCCTGCGTGGCGAAGCCTCGCCTTTAGCCAAAAAAGTGGTGACCACGCTCTTTGTGATTTCTAGCTCGGTCTTGGTGAGGGGCATAACCGACAGTACAGTTTAGATCAGAACCCCATGCCCGCGACACACTGGATCACCGAGCAGGGATTCGGCGGATTCAACGGAGCGAGCACACGCGCTGCCGACAAAACGCCCATCCATAGTGGTTTTTACAGTGGTATATTCCCATGTTTCTTAGGCGGGTTCTTATCCCGCTTAGTCTCCAGCATGGCGAGCGCTTGGATCACCTTCTTACGCGTCTCGTGCGGCTGGATGATGGCGTCGACAAATCCGCGGTCGGCGGCTACGTAGGGGCTGGCGAAGCGGTCGCGAAATTCTTCCACTCTGGCCTGGCGTACCTCTTGCCGTTCGTGCGCATCCTTCACTTGGTCGAGTTCGCGCTTATAAACAATATCCACCGCGCCCTCGGGGCCCATCACCGCGATCTCTGCGGTCGGCCAGGCGTAGTTCACATCCGTGCGAATGTGCTTGGACGCCATTACGCAGTACGCGCCGCCATAGGCTTTGCGCGTGATCACCGTAACCTTGGGCACCGTGGCTTCCGCGAAGGCGTAGAGCAGCTTTGCGCCATGTTTGATGATGCCGCCGTATTCCTGGGCCGTGCCCGGCAGAAATCCCGGCACATCTTCGAACGTGACCAGAGGAATGTTGAAGCAGTCGCAGAAGCGGACGAAGCGCGCTCCTTTGATCGAAGCATTGATATCCAGCGTGCCCGCCAGCATGGCCGGCTGGTTGGCGACGATGCCTACCGAGCGGCCATCCAGCCGCGCGAATCCGACAACGATATTTTTCGCGTAGTGTTCCTGCACCTCGAAAAAATATCCGTCGTCGACAACGGAGTGAATTACGTCCTTCATGTCATACGGCTGATTCGATTGCGCGGGCACGATTTTGTCGAGCGCGGCATCGGCTCGGTCGATCGGATCATGACACGGCTTGCGCGGAGGGTCGTCCAGATTGTTCGACGGCACGAAGCTCAGCAGCTCGCGCACCATCGACAAACATTCGGCGTCATCGTGTGCCAAAAAGTGCGCCACGCCTGAAGTTTCGTTGTGCGTCATCGCGCCGCCCAGTTGCTCTTTCGTCACTTCTTCATGCGTAACGGTCTTGATCACATCCGGACCGGTGATGAACATGTACGAAGTCTTGTCGACCATCACCACGAAATCCGTAATGGCGGGCGAGTAAACCGCCCCACCAGCGCACGGCCCCATGATCGCGGAAATTTGCGGCACCACCCCGCTATACAAGGTATTGCGCAAAAAAATGTCGGCGTATCCAGCCAGCGACATCACGCCTTCCTGAATGCGCGCGCCACCGGAGTCGTTCAACCCGATCACAGGCGCGCCCATCTTCGCCGCCAGATCCATAATCTTCACGATCTTCCCGGCATTCGTCTCCGAGAGCGATCCGCCGAAGACGGTAAAGTCCTGCGCAAACACGTAAACCAGCCGGCCTTCGATGCGGCCATAGCCAGTGATGAAGCCATCGCCATAGATTTTCTGCTCGGCCATTCCGAAATCGTTGCAACGGTGCGTGACCAGCTTGTCGGTCTCCTCGAACGTGCCTTCGTCGAGCAGAAACTCAATGCGCTCCCGCGCCGACATTTTTCCTTCTTTATGCTGGCGCTCGCGCCGCTTCGCGCCTCCGCCTTCTTCAGCCAGCTGGTTGCGCTTTTTCAGTTCTGCGATTTTTTCTTCGATATTCATGGCGGGAAGGATTATAGCGGGTGGGCGGGCAGGCAGGCGTGCGCGGGATCACAACGAGAACTGCGCGGTCGCCGCTGGACAGCCGAAAAACGGCTGTTCCCAAATAGGTAGTAATGAGGGGAAGTGTGGCGCCTACTCGAAGTTCGAGCCAACAATCTGGTAGCGGTACTTCTTCCCGTCCCAGAACACAACCGAAGATGTGTTCTCGCCCTCGCCCCGCTCTTCCATATAAACGCCGAGAATGGTCCGCTTCTTCACTTCCAGTTTTTTCACCGCAAGCGTTTTGAACGGCAGGTTGATCATCACGAACTTGGGCTTGGTCTTATCCGATCGCCAGGCTTCTTTCCCGACGCCGTGAACCACCAGCAGGCACACCCCTTTGCGCTCCGGCGCATCCGAGGCGAACGTCGAAGTAACCTTCACATCGCCGAAGCCGAGGAATTTGTCATAAGGGTCGATCACGGTAAAACCGAAGTCGGCCTGGTCGATCATCGGATTCTTGCATCGCCCGGCAACCACCAGATCGTCGACCCCATCGCCGTCCAGATCGCCAACGAACTGCGCCGGCCCCCCCAGCAGCGAACAATTCTCCCCGAACTCCTTGTGAACGTACTCATCGGTCACGGCCGGCAATGGTGACTTCGCCGGAGCCGGCGGCGGAGGCAAAGGCTTCTTAGTAGCGAACGAGGTCAAAGACGCGACGCCGATGATCGAGAGAACGAGCAGACTGCGGAAGATCGAAAGTTGGGAGGACGACATGCCCTTACTGTAATCCTCATTTTTTGGCGAACGCTACAGACATCGGCCACCGCAGGTAACCAAAGTACCGGTTACTTCCGGAAATGTTCCCAGCCGCGCGGCTCAAGTTGGTAGCCAATTCCTGTGGGGTTGAAAAGGAAAATTCTCCGACCGCGCGTGATTCGACCGATTTGCGTGATCGGAACTCCCGCAATGCGAGAGGGAATCCGCTTGTTGCCCGCCGCCGTAAACAACAGCTCATAATCCTCGCCGCCATGCAGCGCCAGTTCGAGATCGACTTCCCGCGAAGGCTTGCCCACGCGGGCGAGAGGAATGGCTTTCGCCTGCAACTCTGCTCCCACGCCGCTTTCCTCGCAAATATGAGCCAAATCGGTGGACAGCCCATCGCTGGTGTCGATCATCGCCGTGGCCAAACCCTTTTCGCGCAGAATCCGGGCCAGCTCGATTCGCGGTTCTGGAAAAAAATGCCTCGCATATTCCCGTGGGTTCAGTTTGCGCCTTGCCTTCTTCCGCATCTCCCTCACCGCAGCCGCCGAGCCGCCCAGCTCCCCGCTCACATAAATAAGCTCGTCCGGCCGCGCTCCCGATCGCAGCACGGCTTTACCCTTTGGCACAGACCCCACCAAAATAATGTCCGCAAGAACTCCATTGGGAGACTCCGCCGTATCTCCGCCGGCCAGCGTCACACCATATCGCTTAGCCAAGCTGATCAGGCTGCGAGCAAATCGGCCAACCCAACTCTGCGCCAGATCGCGCGGCAGCGCCAGGGAAAGAAACGCGGCCACTGGTTCGCCTCCCATGGCTGCAATGTCGCTCAATCCCCGCGCCAGGCACCGATGCCCAACCGACTGTGCCGAATGCCAATCGCGCCGGAAGTGGATTCCTTCTAAGGTAAAGTCTGTAGTCACGAGAACGTCTGTTTGCTGATTTCGGCGCGGCAGCAATCGCAGCACGGCGCAGTCGTCTCCAATTCCGGTTTGAACGGCGATTTGGATGGCGGCCTGGACAGTATGACTGCCGCGCCTTCTCGGCGCCTTCGCCATGCGGCGTATCTGCGCGATCAACTCTTTTTCTGCAATCCTCACGGCAACTACTATAAGCGACCGAGGCCGATGCGGATGTCCCTTAGGCCAGTTCCCTTTTTGAAGAAAATTCGCCGCGGTAATACGTCCGAAGATGACCTCCGATTACCCGCCTTAAGTAACGATTAATACAGTCCGCTGCCGTTGACAGGGGGGAACCCAGTTTGCTACCTTTTACCAGTCATTCACACAGACCTTTGGCCGATTCTAAGTTCTGCATATTGTTGGCATTGCAGACAATGGTCTTTTTAAGCGGTTTCGGCGATGGGTTCCGGTTAGCTGGAAGGGCACGTTAGAAGTCTCCATTCCTAAGATGGGAAGGCGTGACCCCGGAAGCATCGGGTAGTCCGTACAGGCGCTCTGCAACCTCAGAACTTTGCCTGGTTTTCCGGACCCCTGATCATTCCAAGCGGAAGGTAGGAATTTGCAGAAACGCTTTTACATCCTTTTCGTGGCACGCGGGGACGACGGCCAGCTTCGCAAAATCTCCATTCCCGTCCATTATTTATATGTCTTCGTGGTCGGCGCGGCTATTGGCTTCCTCAGCCTTACCGGCATTGCCAGCTCCTACACCCGCATGCTGCTCAAGGTTTCCCGCTACAACGAGTTGCGCACCGAAAAAGATCAGCTCAAAGACCGCTATTCGAAGCTCGAAGAGGTCGCAAAAGAGCGCGACGTGCAAGTGGCGTCGCTCGGCTCAATCGCCAGCGAAGTTTCCGCACTCTACGGCCTGAAATCGCGTCCCGCGCTGGTTACCGCTTCGGACAAAGAGATTCATGACGTAGATGTCACCTCTTCGCTCGACGAACTGGGTGTCCTGCGCAACTCGGCTCTGACCGGCGATGCCACGGTTGGCATTAGCCTGGGGATGACCCACAACGCCACCACTGCCGATTGGTACCGCGCCAACGCCGCCCCGAATCTGTGGCCCGTAGAAGGCCAGGTCACCGGCAGCTTTGGCGAGCGCATTGATCCCTTTAACGGGGAAGGCGCATTTCACAGCGGCGTTGATATTAGCAGCAACTACGGCCATCCCATCATCGCTCCGGCAGACGGCGTCATCACCTTCGCCGATTTCATGGGCGGATACGGCAAAGCCCTCATGATGGATCACGGCCACGGCATCACCACCCGCTACGGCCATCTTTCTGGATTCGCCGTCACCTCCGGCCAGCACGTTCACCGCGGCGACACCATCGGCTACGTAGGCCTCAGCGGACGCTCCACCGGCCCGCATCTACACTACGAAGTCCGCATCAACGACACGCCAGTCAATCCCTATAAATACCTTCGCATCACAATCGCCCACAACGGCGGCCTGCAAACCGGAAGCTAGTCCGGCAAGTCCATCACAACAACGTTGTCATCCTTCGCGAAGCGAAGGACCTATGCATTTTGTTGGCACTCCGGCGCAGCCTAGTTTTGAAAGGGTGCGGCTTTAGCCGCTGAGGCCCCTTGCACTCTTTCCCCCGCTACGCTACGTTCATTGGCATGAGAACGCTCACCACCTCCCTGCCATGATCAGCTTCGTCAAATCCGTTCGCGAGGATATCGCCGCAGTCTTCGAATCCGACCCGGCCGCGCGCTCCTACATTGAAGTTCTATTCCTCTATCCCGGCCTGCACGCGGTCTGGATGCATCACCTAAGCCATTGGCTGTGGCTCCATAATTTCCGTTTCCTCGCTAGATTCAACTCGCAAATCGCGCGCCTGTTCACCGGAATCGAAATCCACCCCGGCGCAGAAATCGGCCGCCGCCTCTTCATCGACCACGGCAGTGGCACGGTGATCGGCGAAACCGCCATCGTCGGCAACGACGTCACGCTCTATCAGGGAGTCACGCTGGGCGGCACCGGCAAGGAAAAAGGCAAGCGCCATCCCACGCTAGGCAACAACATCTCCATCGGCTCGGGCGCCAAGCTGCTCGGCAACATCACCATCGGAGACAACGTCCGCGTAGGCGCAGGCTCGGTGGTGCTGCGCAGCGTTCCGTCAAACTCCACAATCGTAGGCGTGCCCGGACACATCGTTCTGCGCGACGGCAAGCGCGTAGTAATCACCGACCCCAAAGACATCCGCGACCCGCTCTCAGACGTGATCATCAAACTTGCGACGGAAGTGCATGACCTGCGCGAAAAATTTCAGCAGCACTCGCACGATACGATGGGAGCCGAGCCGCACGTAGCTATCGACGAAGAAACTTCGACTCCCAATATTTCGCCGGAAGAGTTGTTTCAGGATGATTATCAGATTTGAGGAATGCAGGCGGTGGCCACCCGTGGATGGCCCACCATCCTCTGTCCCAACAATCCACAACGATCAAAAATCCCGCACGTTTAGATATACCGAGACATCAAGCCCCACGATGGCCACATCTGGAGCTCCGCTGTTGGTAAACGCCGCCGCAGCCGAAGTAATCGCATCGTAGGGTATGGAGTAAGACACGGGTGGTTTAAACGTCCCATCGCCCTTGCCGTGGACGACAAGGAAGTTACACGGGAACGCGCTCTCCACGAGGCCGATGTCGAGGTTGCCGTCGCCGTCGAAATCCGCGGCGACCAAAGAGTTCACCCCGCTGCCACCAGCGGGATAGTGCTTCTCCGGTTTGAATGTGCCGTCACCATTGCCCAGCAAAATACCAAAATAGGTGTTCTCATCTGCCACGCCCAGATCAAGGATGCCGTCTTTGTTGAAGTCGGCGAGGACGAGCGCCATCGGCCCCTGTTTATCGGTATAGGTGGAAGGTGTCTGGAAAGTTCCGTCGCCGTTTCCCAACACCACCGCGATAGTCTCGCTGTATATCACGGCCGCCAGATC
>JBEKBW010000184.1:0-7343 GCA_050015215.1 Candidatus Sulfotelmatobacter sp. | reverse complement strand
TCTGCCCCCTTATTCGGTGTGCCCGAGAGAGCATCGGCGAGCAGGCCATTCTCTTCAACGATCAGGTTGAACACGTCGCTGACGGAGCGAACGCCCTGGCCGGGCTTCCAGTCGTACTTGCCGGACATAACGCGCGCGAGCCCAGTGAATTTGTCGGAAAGCGTTCCGGCATCTTTTCCGAATGCGGCCTGCATTCCTGCCGACTGCGCCTGTGCCGACGGCACCATCAGAGCGACCGCCAGCGCAAGCGCTCCGTACTGAGTCAGAATCTTCTTCATGTGAAACTCCTTTACGTCAGTCTGAACAACTCGTACTGCTCGTAACGCCGAATGCAGACATCTTTCACTCAACCACCTTTCGTTGAGTCGGCACTATAGTGCCATATTTCCATTATAGAACACAACACAAAATGGAGGCGATGCAGTCAAATGTCGCAAAAGGCTTGTGCCCGCGGAGGCCCCTGAGGCTGGGCGAGCTAGGACGGTCGTGTGCTTGAAGAGGAAATGCGGATTGTTGCTGGAACTACTGAATCAACGATCATGATGCAGGTTGAGATTGTGTCGCTTCCTCCCGCCACGGAATCACTCATCCAGGACCGCCTCCTGCACTTGGCGACGGCGTGGCATTTTGGTGCCCGCAGAACCCACTTCGCGCTTACTCGGATGCTCACTGGCGGACTCAACCTCTGCCGGAACTGGACGATGGTTGGTTCCGGCGACATCACCCGAGACGTCCATTGCCAGGTAGTACACGCAGGGAACGCGACTGGGATTTCGAAATCCGTGCATGCAGTCACCATCAAAGTACATGCTGTCACCAGCCTTTAGAGTATGTGGTTCGCCATCGAGCGTGAACAGCAGCGTGCCTTTCTCCACGGCTACGTACTCGCGCGAGCCGTGGGCGTGAGGGAGGAACATGGGCCCGTTTACCAGCGGGCCCACCGTGATGCGCATGAGTTCGAATTCAACTCCTGGTAAGACGGGGGACAGGATTCGCCGATGCCAACCTGCCGCTGCCCTCACCACCTTTTGCCGGCCGTGGCGCAGAACAATTACTCGCGCGCTGGTCTCTTCTTCGACAAGGCGGGAGAGGCTTGTGTCAAGCCCGGTCGCGATGCGGTGGAGGACGACGACAGTGGGCGCCTTGGCCCCTCGTTCGATGGCGGAAATCATGCTGCGGCTCACCCGTGATCGCTGACTCAATTGTTCCAGTGAAAATCCTCGCCGAATTCGTTCGTCCCGCACACGGCGGCCAATTTCGCTCAAACTCAGGATCCCGCGAGTCTTCTTTTTTCCCGACACGTAACCTCTCCTCACAACCGATTCTATAGTGGAGTCATAACACTATAGCGTCGAGCGCTGCGGGTTGGAACACAATCCGATGGCTTGGGTCTAACTCAAGGGAGTCAGCAAACGTTTGAAGCCGCCTCGCATTCTGACGGAGGAGGAGTTTGGGGGCTCTCTCGATCAGCTTGCTCATCCCTATCGCTGTATGGTCCTCCCCGCAGGATGCACGGGACTGGCCGGTGCTACGATGCTGCAATCCAGTTGCGGCGCTCGATGAAGGTTGGCGGTTCGTAGGTGCATCCTGAGGCCAAGCGATGCTCTTCTCGGCGGGTGGACCACAATAAGATCGGACCGAGCGATGCTGCACTCAGGCGAGCGACGATGGGGAATTCCTTCTCAACTTCGCGGCGTAGCTCGTGAATGCGCTCGCTTACGGTGCGATTGACTTTCTTGAATTCCCGTTCCATTGCCCAAAGCGCAGCGTTGTAGGCGCTGCTCAGCTTTTTCACTTCCCGCGCAAAGCGCTCGCGAACCCGGGGATCGGGATAGTTTTTATAACGCTTCCAACCCTGCAGGATGGTGCGGCACATGCGATACAGGCTCGGTCCATTGAGCTCAAAATCTCGCCAGAATGCCCAATCCAGAAACCTCTTCGAATCCTCGCGGGAAATTGCCGCGTGCCGGAAATTGAACTTGAATTGTCCATGGACGTCGGCGAAGTCTACGTCAGCCAGCATCCGTCCCTGCTCGGCCATCTCCTTATGAAGTGGCGTTCCCGGAACCGGCGTGTAAAGCATGAACTGATGAAAGTCGGTGCCGTGCGCAACCGCCCACTCGATTTCGCCAATGATGTTCTCCGGCGTGTGATGCTCGAGCCCAATGATGGTAGAGCCTTGCACCCGAATACCGTGTCCGCGAAGTTCCTGTGTGAGTTGCCGAATGTTCTCGCCCTGCAACTTGCTGTAGCCGGCCTTGGGAGATTCCAATCCCATCCATACCCAGGAGATGCCGAGTTCGACCAATTCGACCATCGTGTATTTCCGGATCGCATTGGCGGAGGCGAAGACAGAAAGCTCCCAACTCTTACCGGCCTGCTTCATGCGCTCCAACAGACTCATCGCGCGCGAACGGTGAAGCAGAAAATTCTCGTCCATCACAAAAAAGGAACTTACTTTGAGCTCAGATTCTATGCGGCACATTACGTCGAACAGTTCGTCTCCGGTTTCGTAGAAGTTGACGAACTTTCCCTTGCCGCCGAAAAATGCAGAGGTCGTGCAGAAGTTGCATCCCATCGGGCAGCCCACCGAGGGAATGATGGTTGCCGCCGTCCCGCCTTTTCGCTGCGGTAAGCGTACTCCCATAATTCGCGTTTGCAGGCCTGAAACAATCGCCGGATGGCGGATCGGAGCGTGCTCGTCTTCGCCCAGGTACCGCCGCATCCAGGATATCCCCTCTCCGCGCACGATGTGGTCCGCATCGATCATCGCCTCTACTCCGGGTATGGCGGCGACGTGCCCACCTACCACGATCACCGAATCTGGAGAGAGTTCCCGCACCATCCGGCACATCTCCCGAACTTTTAGAACGTTAACAATGATCGAAGAGATACCAACGATGTCGTAGTGGTTCGCGGTCAATTCCTGGGCGAATGCTTTGCGAGTGGGAAAATCCAGCACGCTGCAGGGTGCTGAGATATTTTCCTGAATCAGCATGATGCCCCAGGAGCGATGAAACATGCGCAGCGAAAAGCTGCCCTGGGCGCGGGTTACCTGGTTGTGGTAAAGCTCCATCGGGTTGATGGAGCGGCTGCCGAATTCATCGTCTTGGGCATAAGGACCGAAGACCGAACTGAGCAAGATACGAGCACGGGTTCCCTTGGGATGAGGTTCCATGTGATTTCTGTTTGGAGAGTACCGCCGGGCGGGATGATTTCGCTGTGATGCATAATACACATTACGAAACTATTACATTCGATTTTCGCAGACTAAAACGCCGGAGCGCCAAAAGGACCCCGGCTGTGAAGGTTAAGACAGGGCAACCGCACCACACTCATGAGTCCACACGTTTCAGTCGGGGGTGTAACCGAGAAAATCTTCGTGTCCGGCAAAGATCTCAACCAGCACGCTCCGCTTCGACTGCTTGACCTCCGGCCCTGGCTTGGGCTCGCTGATCTTCGGAGCCTCTTTTTCGAACGCGAGTTCCTCTTCCTGAGTGATGAGTGTTTCGAATGGCATAAGATTCCTCCTTTCAATCGACAAAGCAAGTCGACGTTGCAACAACAGACCTACGCGACGCCTGTGAGGTGCTTCTCTTTCTTGTTCTTTGCCGTTGAGTGTTGCGCAAACGCCGCTGACAGAGCCAGCCCTTCAGTCCTAGCCGCTGAGACTTCACTCGCAATTCTGTGCCTGATTAGCGGCCTCAGGATCAGCAGCGAGCAGAGCGACGCGATCGCACACAGGACGGCCGAAATGTAGAACGGCACCGCAAACGAGCCGCCGAAATACGCAGCCAGCGCGGCTGCGCCAAAACCGGCAAACACTGAAGCCGCTCCCTTGGCCGTATACACCATGCCGTAGTTGGCAGATGCGTTCTTTGGCCCGAAGATATCGCCTGTCGTCGCGGAGAAGAGCGAATAGATTTCGCCCCAGAAAAGAAAGATAAACGAGAAGAGCACGACAAATGCGATCGGGGCTCCAGCTATTTTCGTGACCAGGAAGACCAGCACCGCTTCTACGCCAAAGGTTAGAAACATCGTATATTCCCGTCCTAGCCGGTCTGAGACGGATCCCCACACTATTCTGGACACAGCGTTGCAAGCTGCCGTTAGGGTCGCGGCCAGTGGAACAATCGCGAAGCCCCACACCGTGGCGTCACTCACATGCAGGGACTTGGCGATTTGCGAAAGGTTTGCGGTGGCGATCAGACCGCCGGCAGTCGCAAAAAAGAACATCGTGTAAAGCAGATAGAACTCAGGCCGCCCTAGAGTTTGAAGCCAGGTGAAATTCACCTTCGATTGCACGACCGCTTTGCGCGCCTGCGCTGCCTTCTGGTCCCAACCGGCAGGAACCCAGCCGGCGGGCGGATGGCGAAGCACCATGGCGGTACCGATTGCGATAATGCCCTGGCCAAGGCCCCACACGGCCATAGCATGTGCCCATCCGATGTGGCGGATGGTGCTCGCGATGGGCATGATGGCGAGAGCGGCGCCACCGCCGAAACCTGCAGCCGTAAGGCCAACGGCTAATCCGCGACGATCGGGAAACCATTTTACGGCATTCGCTACGCAGGAGATGTAGATGATTCCTGCGCCCGTGCCGGCAATCACGCCGTAGTAGATGTACAACTCAAGCGGTGACTGGGCGACGGTCCCACCCAGCACCCATCCAAGTGCGATGCAGACTGCACCGAACGACATCAACTTGCGGATGCCAAGCTTGTCGACAAAATACCCTGCCACAGGCATAGGCCACGTCTCAAACAAAATGAATGCCGAGAAGATGGCAGCGATTTTCGCGTAGGGAACTCCCGGGAAGCTCAATTTCATCCCCGGAGTAAATAAGGTGAAGGCGTATTGATAGTTGGAGATGAGGATCATCGCGGTGACGCCGCAGATCAACTGGATCCAGCGATTGCCGGAGATGCGGCCCATCTTGGGTTCGAAACGAACAGAGGTGTTCACGTTCGCGGCCATAGGCACCTTTCTGGGAGAGAAAGTTAAGAATTGATCTCGATTGGTTCCGCTAAACACTCCGAGCCGGAAAGTATCCGGGCAAAAGAAAAAACCCGCCCCCTTTGGCAGGGGCGGGAAATTTTACTCAGCGTCTTCGATTTCTCTCTGGAGCGGAATGATTCCCGGCACCAGCCACTTGTTCCACATATCATCGATCTTGCTTTGGAAGTAATCGATATCTTCCTCGACGAAATGTGCGAACCTTCCCTGCTTGAGCAAGTAATCACGAACCGGCAGCCGTTTGAATCTGCCGTTGGCAATCTGCGCGGTCTTGCCATACAGCTTCACCTTGCCGTTTTCGATCTCATAAAGAGGCCAAATACCGGTGTTCACAGCCAGTTCGCCCAGCTCAAAGGAGAGCACTGGATCGAAATCCCAGCCCTTGGGGCAAGGATTCAAGCAATGAATGAAGGTAGGGCCGCCGACCGACAGCGCCTTGCGAACGCTGTTCATCGCCTGCAGCGGGTATGAGGTAGAAATGGTTCCTACGTACTTCACTGTGGGATGGCCAGCCGCAATCAGCGGAGCCACGTTCTTCTTCCAGCGGTGATTCATGATCCGCTTCACTTTTCCTGGCGTGCTGAACGAGGTGTTGACGCCATAGGGCGATGTCCCGGAAATCTGGACATCGGTATTGGCATAGGACTCGTTGTCGTACATCAGGATCAGCAGGTTGTAATCGGGATGGCACATGGTGGCTGAGATTGCTGCCAGACCCATGTCCGCGCCGCCGCCATCACCGCAGAAGGCGATAACGTTGATGGCCTCGTCTTTCATGACGCCCTTGCGCATCTGGACGCGGAATGCTGCGGCCGCTCCCAATGCGCTCGAGCCTGAACTACCCAGCTGTGTATGCATCCAGGGGACGCCCCAGGGGGTGGCGTAGTAAGAGGTGTTAGCCACGTACATGCACCCAGTACTCCCCAGAACGATCGTTCTGGGACCTGCAGCCTTCGCCATCAATTTCATGATTTGCGCAGACTCGCAGCCCTGACAGGTGCGGTGGCCGGACGTGTAGTATTCCTCGTGTGGAACCTTCTTTACTCCCTTGAAGGCTTCCAGCTCTTGCGTCGGTTTTTCGTCTACAAATGTGCTCATGATTGTTTGTCCTTTCCGGCTATGAATAGCGCCATGCGTCAACTGCGCTATCCCCGCAGCCCAATCCATTGCGTCAGGGGTTGCGCCTTACCTTTTGCAGCCTGGAATATTTTCTCGGTGATGTCTTCAACATCTGGCACGGTCACTTCGCGTCCACCCAATCCGCCGATGAAGCCGATAACTGGCGGGCGAGTAGCGCTGTGGCTGTACATGGCAGACCGGACTTCGGTTGCCACTACGCCACTCAGGTCCGGTGAACCGAACGAGACATCGCGATCCAGCACGCCGATGGCCTTGAAGCGCTCCAGGCACTTGCCAATTTCCTTACCGGCAAACGGACGGAACCAGCGCAGGCGAACGAAGCCGACTTTCTTACCTTGTTCGCGCATCTTGCGGATGGCTACCTTGACCGGCGTGGAAAGTGTGCCCATGCCCAGCAGAACGACTTCCGCATCTTCGGTCATATACTCTTCGAAGAACGGGTTGCCGTACTTTCTGCCAAACGTTTTTTCGAAGTCGGCATAGACTTCGCGAATCACGTCGCATGCGACTTCCGTGACTGCGTAGTTCTGCCGCCGAATCTCCGTAACCCAATCCTCGTTACACTGCGGGGCCACTGAAATCACGTTGTCGGGGTGGAGGAGCAGGTCGCCGCGGTTGTAAGGCGGCAGGAATTTCTTAACCTGCTGTGCCGTCGGGATCTGTACCAACCCCTGCGAGTGAGTGAGGAATGCACCGTCGCAGCTGATGGCCAGAGGTACGAACATGCGGCGGTCTTCCGCCACACGGTAAGCGATGAGGGCTGTGTCCAGTGCTTCCTGCGCGCTGTCCACCCAGGTCAACATCCAGCCCAGGTCACGGACGGCCAGGGCGTCATTGTGTTCCACGCCGAAGGCGCCAGGATCGTCCAACGCTCGGTTGCCCACCATGGCAATCATGGGGACTCGGAGCGCGGGAGTTACGGTCAAACATTCCATCGCGTACATCCAGCCCACACCGCTGGAACCGCAGAACACGCGTGCTCCGCAAACTGATGCGTGTTTCACGATTTCAAATTGTGAATGCTCGCCCTCGGCCACGATATATTCGCAATCCATTTCGCCATCCGCAACCAGCTGGCTGATGTATTGCATGACCGTGTCGTAAGGCCGGATTGGGTAAGCCGTGACCACATCCACGTTGGCCAGTTTGCAAGCAATTGCGATGGCCTCGGCGCCTGTGATCAGAGC
>JBEKBW010000183.1:0-7398 GCA_050015215.1 Candidatus Sulfotelmatobacter sp. | reverse complement strand
TACTTGAGGGCTGCAGAGTTCTCTATCAGCAGCGCGACACCTTGCCCGCCTCCAATGCAAGCCGAGGCTACTCCATAACATCCGCCCGAGCGCTTCAACTCGCGGGCTAGCGTTATCGCTAGCCGGACTCCCGTGGCTCCGAGCGGATGCCCGATCGCGATTGCCCCTCCATTGACATTGAGTTTGTCGCGGTCCAGGCTAAGTTCACGCTGACACGCAAGAACCTGCGCGCCGAAGGCTTCATTGATTTCGAAGCGATCGATCTGCCCTGGGCTCAGACCGGCCGCGTCCAGCAGAGTTCGGATCGCCGGTACCGGCCCAATGCCCATGATCTCCGGGCGCACACCAACCACGGCCCCGGCTACAACTCTCGCTAACGGTTCTCTGTTTTGCTGGCTAAGATATTTGCCGGAAGCCACCAACGTTGCGGCCGCGCCGTCTACAATTCCAGAGCTGTTGCCTCCGGTCTGCACCCCCCCGAACGCCGGTTTCAGCTTGGAAAGAACTTCCAACGGCGAGGGCCGGATGTGTGTATCCTGGCTCAGCCTCTCCACCCCGCGTGGCAGCCTGATTCCGCGTGGTGAATACCCAGAAAGCTCGAACACCTCACTCGACACCGCCGCGATTTCGCCGCTCAGGAAGCAGCCCTTTTGTGCCGCAATCGCCCGCTCGAAACTCTCAGCCGCGAATTGGTCGACATCTTCGCGACTGATCCCATACTGCTTCGCCAGTTTCTCGGCCGTTCCGCCCATGGTTTCATTCGGACACGGATCGAGAAGCGCCTCCCACAAGAAGTCTTTGAACTCCACCTCGCCCATGCGAAATCCACCGCGATGGGTGTAGGCGGCAATGGGATTGCGCGACATTGACTCGGTTCCGACCACCAGAGCCAAATCGGCTTTCCCAAGCTTGATATTGTCCCCCGCCTGAAGAATCGCCTCGATGCCCGTCCCGCAAACGCGTTGCACAAGATGCGCCGGCACCTCGACCGGAACACCCGAGTAAAGCGCGATGTGCCGGGGCAGCAGGTAAGCGTCGAAGGAGGCCTGGGCCATGTTTCCGGCCACTACAATGTCTACATCGGCTGGCGGTACATTGCTCTTCCGAAAGACGTCTCGAGCGACTTTGATCCCCAAGTCGGTGGGAGATGCCAGTCCAAGCGCCGTGTTGTATTCCACAAACGGAGTACGCACTCCGTCGAGCACAAAGACATCGTCGTAGCGCGAAAGCAGGGCCTTGGCTTTATCCTGGGAACTCATGGCAGTACTTTGCTGGCTGCGATTTCCGGGCCGGTAGCGCCGAGGCGCGACAAGTGCGAATTCAGGGGCGCACCGGCCACTATCGTTTCAACGGGATTGCCGGACGCCTCTGGCTTTTGCGCGTGCGCCGCCGGCACACCATAGCGGGCGCGATGCCGGGTTCCCCAAGCAGACATCAGCTTCAGGATAGGCTTTAGGCTTTCTCCATGGCGCGTGAGCGAATACTCTACCCGCGGCGGCACTTCGGCATACACCTTCCTATGCACGATTCCGTCTTGCTCCAATTCTCTCAGGTGCTGGGTCAACATCTTCTTGGTTAATCCAGGGATAAGCCTTTGCAGTTCGCAGAACCGCCGGGTTCGGCCTTCGAGATGAAACAGCAGCGTTGGTTTCCACTTCCCGCCGATGATGGAGGCCGTCAACTTCACAGAGCAATTGGAATGATCCACAGGGTAGTCTCCCCCAGATATTAGGTTACCGAAACGTGCCTACTAGCCAAAAAGATACTTTTGCCTAGAATGAACCCTCAGTCCCCAGAGGATACCGCATTCGTGGTTGACTGAAAAGGGTTTGGATCGAGCGATTGAGTACGATATCGACTGGAGCCGATCGCAACGCGAGGAAACAATGGGCGACAAAAAGCCGGTGGTGATCTATGGCGCCAATGGTTTTTCTGGCCGCTTAATAGCGGAATTTCTGCGTGAGTACAACGTGCCCTTCATCGCCGCGGGCCGCAGCCGGGCGCGGCTTGAAGGGGTCATGAACCACGTGCCCGGCATCGAATCTGCCGACTACGAAATCGTCGAGACAAAGGGCTCGGTCGACGACCTCACTCAGCTCTTCGCCGGTGCCACGGTGGTCTGCAACACCGCCGGGCCTTTTATCTACAACGGCCCCGCCGTGATTGAAGCGGCGTTAAATGCGGGCTGCCACTATTTGGATATCGGCGGCGAACAAGCTTGGATTCGCACCGTCGCCGAGAAGTGGGGATGCAAATTTGCCCAGCGCGGTTTGCTTGCCGCCCCAGCTACCGCTTTTATGTCGGCGGTGAGCGACGCCGCAATTCGATTGTGCCTTGAGAACGGCCCCGGCATTGACACTCTGGAAGTACTCACGATGTTCAAAGGCAATCCCACTTTCGGCTCGACCCAGACCATCTTCGCCGTCATTCAAACCGACGCCTATTACCTGGAACAGAACGCTTACAAACCATGGCCGCGCGCCACTCGCTACGACGTCGTTGTGCCCGGAAGTATCCAAACTCAGCTAGCTCTGGCCTGGGGAGGTTTCCCGCAACCGGTCTGGTATAAGAATCATCCGCAAGTTGCCAATCTCCGGGCATTTGGTGGTCTGCTGGATCGCCAGATTATGGAGGGCGTTGCGGCCACAGAGAAATTATTCGAAGAGCAAATCCGGCCGCTGCCCGCCGCCGAACAGGAACGCAAGCTCGCGGAGATGGCGAATGCGGTTACGGGGAGTACCCCGCCGCGAGAAAACCCGCGTGAGCATCGCACCATAGATGTAATCGCCGGTCGTGGCAGCACAAGCTCCGTGCAGTGTGTAGTGTTTGGCACGTGTTGTTATCGCCAAACGGCGCTAATTCAGGCGTTCGCGGCGTGCAACCTCGTGCGTTGCGCTCCGCGGAAGGTGGGCTTCGCCTCAGCGGCGGAAGCCTTCGGCTATCGCGAAATCCTGGGTGTTTTGGAAACACGCGGTCTCTCCAAAGCGAAGCTCTCGTCTTAGCCGCCTGCAGGTACATCCGCGGAGCACATTTTACCTGCCTGCGGAGAAGGAATTCGTATTAGAGAAATTTGTATTAGGGAGATTCTTATCAGGGTATCGCTTTAGCGATACCGTAAATATCGCAAAAAGCAAATACCCCTTTAGGGGCGATGCGCCACGCAAGTCTCCGCAACCATGAGAGCCATCGACTATTTCGACAAGAGTGCGGATCTCGACCCCAACCGAATCGCGATCCGCGATAGCGACTCTCGTTATTCCTATGCAGAAACTCGCGCTTTCAGCGAGCGTATCGCGCGTGCGATGCGACTCCGTGGAGTTGAGCGAGAACAACGCGCGGCGATCTACTCCCATAATCATCCCGCGGTTCTGTTCTGCATGTTGGGCATCCTGCGCGCCGGAGCGGCCTGGGTCCCGATTAACTTTCGCAATGCCACCGACGCCAACGTAGAGTTCCTGAACTACTCCGAGACGGCTTGGCTTTTTTATCACAGCCGTTTTCGGCAACAGGTGGAGGAGATTCGCAAACGCGTCCCCTCGCTCCAGCATCTGATTTGCATCGATCGTACATATGACCTCCGCACCGATGACGAGCATCCCTCGCTCGCCAGCTTCATGGAATTCGCAAACGCGTCCGGTCACGACGACGACAGCCATATCGAGTCGATGGACGCCCACGCCGACGATGCCTTCGGAAATCTGGACCAGATCATGGGTCTCGTTCCTACCGGTGGCACAACCGGCCCGGCGCGCGGTGTCCGCGTCACTAACCTGGCTTGGGGCACGATGACCGAGATGGCCATCCACTATTGGAAAGGTGAAACCGCCGATCCGGTTTGCCTCTGCACTGCTCCGCTTTCACATGCCGCCGGTGTCGTCGCATTCACTATGCTCGCGCTGGGCGGGACCAACATCGTCCTACCCGGATTCGACGCAGCGCAGGTGTTGCAGGCGATTGAACAACATCGCGTGACCCACCTCTTTCTTCCGCCAACCGCGTTCTATACTTTGCTCGCTCATCCCGATCTGAATACGTTCAATTATTCAAGTTTGCGGGTTTTTCTCTTGGCGGGTTCGCCCGTGTCGCCCGACAAACTGAAGAAGGGCGTGGAAGTCTTCGGCCCTTGCATATGTCAATCCTACGGACAAACCGAAGCGCCCATGCTCCTCACCTTTCTCGACGCGCGCACTCTGGCCGCGGCCGCAGCCGGAGATCATCAGGAGCGCCTTGCCAGTTGCGGCCAGCCCACGGCGGCGGTTCGTCTCGCCATCATGAACGATGCCGGCCACATTCTTCCTCCGAACCAGGTCGGAGAAATCGTCGCCCGCGGTACGCTTGTTACCGCGGGCTACCATAACCTCCCGCAAGCCACCGCCGAAATCCGCAGCCACGGCTGGCACCATACCGGCGACATCGGATACATCGACGATCATAGATATGTTTATATCGTCGACCGCAAGAAAGACATGATTATCAGCGGAGGGTTTAATGTCTACTGCGTCGAAGTTGAAACCGGCATTATGGCGCTTCCGCAGGTTCAGGAGTGCGCCGTCATCGGCGTGCCCGACGACAAGTGGGGCGAAGCGGTCAAGGCTCTCGTGGTTCTAAAGAACGGCGAATCGCTGACGGAGAGCCAGGTCATCGCTCATTGCAAGACACAATTGGGCGGCGTGAAGTCTCCCAAGTCCGTAGACTTCGTGCCGGAAATTCCCAAGACTCTGGCCGGAAAGTTTGACCGCAAAGCGATGCGCAAACCATATTGGGCAACCGCGGACCGCGAAGTCCACTGACTGCGAGCGATCGTGACGTTCCTGCAATTCGCTCTAGAAAGGATAATGCCGGGGCGTTGTCTGGATTGTAATCCAGCGCAGTTCGGTAAACTCGTTCACCGCTGCCTTCCCTCCAAAACGCCCGTAGCCGCTGGCCTTCACGCCTCCGAAAGGCATTTGAGGTTCATCGTGCACGGTCGGCCCATTCACATGGCACATGCCCGAGTCGATGCGTTTGGCAACCTCGACTGCACGGGCAATGTCGCGACCGAAAACTGCGGAAGAAAGTCCGTACTCGGTATCATTGGCGAGAGCAATCGCTTCTTCAACAGTCTTGAAGCGCGTGATCGAAACCGAGGGTCCAAAAGACTCTTCCCGGAAAATTTGCATCTCGGGGGTGACATGGTCAACGATCACTGCCGGCATGATCGTGCCTTGCGGTTCCCCATTCAGCAGAACCTTCGCTCCTCGAGATACCGCATCTTTCACCAGCCCGCGAACTCGCTCCACCGTGGGCATGCCCACGACGGCACCGAGGACGACTTCTCCCTTCCGTGGATCGCCGCAGGGCAGGGCCTTCACTTTGGCTACAAATTTCTGGGCGAACGCGTCGGCCACCTTCTCGTCAACGATGATGCGTTCGGTCGACATACAGATCTGTCCCTGATTCATGAATGCTCCAAAGGCGGCGGCGTCGACCGCGGCGTCGAGGTCGGCGTCGTCAAGAATGACAAGCGGAGCTTTGCCTCCCAGCTCAAGAAGAATCGGTTTAAGATGTTTCGCCGCCATGACCGCAAGAATCTTTCCAACTCGTGTAGACCCGGTAAAATTCACGCGGCGCACGGCGCGATGAGCAATAAGCGTTTCGACAATCGCCGAGGCGCTGGCGGCATCGTGAGTCAGGACGTTGACGACGCCATGATCAAGCCCGGCTTCGCGCAGCACCGTTCCAATCAGGCGGTGGGTCGCTGGACAAACCTCCGACGCTTTCAAGATCACGGTGTTTCCGCAAGCTAGCGGCACCGCAATCGCCCGCACGCCCAAAATCACCGGCGCATTCCAGGGAGCGATTCCGAGAACCACGCCAACCGGTTGCCGGATGGAGAATGCGAGGCTCCCGGGAATCTCAGAAGGAATCACTTCGCCGGAGACCTGCGTGGTCATCGACGCTGCTTCCCGCAGCATCTGGGCCGCGAGATAAACGTTGAAGCCAGCCCAGCCGGCAGTGGAACCGGTCTCATCCATCATGACAGAAACAAAATCGGCGGTGCGGCCTTCGAGCAAGTCCGCGGCGCGCAGAAGTTTCTTGCGCCGTTCGTGAGGACCCAGTTCGGACCATGCCGAAAAAGCTTCAGCGGCAGCCTCAGCGGCGGCCGTCGCATCGTCGGCGCCGGCCGCGGCTGCGCGCGTCGCGACTTCACCCGAAATCGGATTTTGCCGCACGAAAGTTGCCGCACTGCTTGCGGCCATGTCACGATTACCGATAAGAAGCTGCACTTCAGTCATGGTCTCTCCTTTGCCGCCAATTGCTCTTCCGCATGACTAGGGAGCGCTAATGGGATTATTAGCGCGAACGAGCACCGCGAGTCTCGGGAAAAGAAACACGCCAGTCGCGTCGTCGATGACGTTTACCTGGCAAGTATAGAATCCGGGCTTTAATGACCCAAGCGGCAGATCCAACTGAAAAACTCCTGCATTCCGGTCGCGCGAGTTCAGTTCCGTCAGTTCGACCGGCGAACTCTCGAACACTTTCGCTTTGCCGCGGAAAAACGCTACAGTCGTTATAAGGTCGATCCCGGCTGCGGCGTGCCCTGCCTGCGCCGGTTGCGGTGCCTTCGCCCGTCCCGGATCGTAAACCTCATAGTAGAGATGCAACCGCTGCGCCGCGGAGAAAACGTGAGTCACGTTCGGGATAATTTCCTGCCCATCGCGAATGAGGGGACTGGCAGCGGCGCCCTTCTTCGCAGCCTGCAATTGGCTGGCGAGCACAATTGAGCTCATCTTCAGCGGCTGCGATCTTAGGTCGGGCACAGCGAGATCGGTTTCGAACGAACCCATACGCCCCGTCTGATTCTCCCGCACTACGAACTTCAAGTGATATTTACCCGGTGGCAAGCTTACCCCAGTATCGTACTGAACATTTTTCTTGCGCACCTCCGACGTCGTGTCGACGGCTAATTTGACCGTATCGCGAATCCTGGTTACGGGATGGTGCTCGTTATCTAGAACCATGCCGATGACGTCCAGCGTTGCCTTGTCACGATCGCTGCTGCGGACGAAGGGAATTTCCGAACCGGGCACGACTAACGAGATCGGAATATAGAACTTGTTGGGCTGGAGACGAAAATACGCGAGGCCCAAATAAAGCGGCAAATCCGTAACGGGCAACTCAGAGGCGAGTTCGTCCTGCAGTTGAAGTTCTTTGTCTTCCTTTGTCGAGTGTTGATAATCGGCGGGCGCGTAATAGCCTTTGCGAAAGTCGACGTGCACGCCAGGAATGTTCAACTTGACCGCGATGCGTCGGTAGCGGCCGTCGCGAGCCGGATTGGTGCTGTGATATCCAAGCAGGTAATAGCTCGTGGTGTCCTGTTGCACGCCTTTGAAAATCTGGCTGAAGTCGTTCGAATCG
>JBEKBW010000182.1:0-7521 GCA_050015215.1 Candidatus Sulfotelmatobacter sp. | reverse complement strand
AAACACTGGCACGCGGATGGCGGCAAATACACCGTAAATGTTGGCCGGTCGTCGGAGGATGTGGTGTTACACGCCGATGTTGCGATTTCCAGCGCTTACGATGTCGAGAACGATAAATAGCACAAGCCCTCGCTTTCCGGGAACCATGCTGACGGAACAGGCGTATTCACGTCTAACAGGCTGGGCAAGGACATGTCCGGAGAAGAAGGCGTCACCTCAGCGGCTAAAGCCGGACTGGTCTGCGCAACTTAAGCGGCACGAGTGAACTCGTGCCCTTCCCGGTCCACCAAGGAGCGTTATGAAGCGAATCTGGATGCAACGTTGGTTGTTCGCAATTGTGATCGTCGCTGGCTTTGTCTGCGTGTCGTCCGCAACGGCCCGCGCCGACGACTGGTCCAAAACCTACACCCTGACCGGAAAACCCGATCTGCGCGTGGACACATCCGACGCCAACATTCGCGTCACTACCTGGGACCAGAACACGATTCAAGCAAAAGTAACGGCCACGCGCTACAAGATCGGCGAAGGTGGAATCCATATCGACGAGCACCAAAACGGAAACTCCGTCGAGATCGACGTCCGTTATCCGCATCATGGCGTCACGATTGACATCGGCAATCATCGCGTCGACATCGAAATCCAGATGCCACGCGAAGGCAGGGTCGATCTCCACACCGGCGACGGCAAAATCGAGTTGGCCAACTTCCAGGGCGAGATGCAGTTGCGCAGCGGAGACGGCTCGCAGGAGATCGATAGCGTAGACGGCAAACTGCACGCCACCACCGGCGACGGCCACATTCGCGCCAACGGACGCTTTGACGAACTCGAGCTCAAGACCGGCGACGGCCGCGTGGAAGCTCGTGCGCTAGGCGGATCGCGAGTTGCCACAAGCTGGCGGCTGGAAACCGGCGATGGCTCGGTCTCCCTGGAACTTCCCGATGGTTTGGCCGCCGATGTCGAGTTGCATACTGGCGATGGCCACATCGATCTGGACATGCCGGTCACTACCGAAGGGAAGCTTCGGGAAAACGAAGTTCACGGCAAGCTGAACGGCGGCGGGAATTTGCTGGTGATTCATACGGGAGATGGATCGATCCACCTGCGGAAGGGATAGATGCCGTGTGGGATGGCGAGACGAACTTCTCTTATTCCAGATCTTCCTTCGAAGGGTTGTAGAAGAAGATAAACCGCAAGGCGAGATATTCCCCACCAAACTCGCTTGGCAGTGGAGGGAACGGATCGGAGGCCGTGATCCCTGCCCAGGCTGCGCGATCCAGTGGAACATCGCCGGAACTCGCCACCAGCTTCATGCCAGCAACTTTTCCATCCTTGGTAATTGCAAACTCGATCGCCAGCTTGCCTTTTTTCCACTGCGCGGACTCCGGAATCGCGGTGTACCAGTTCTGGCGGACGTCATGCAACACGCGCTGCAGGTACGGACCGAAGTCGACACCCATGGTGTCGCTGAGCACTTCCAGATTGCCGAGCTGGCGCCCGTGCGCGCCTGTTCCTAATCCGAAGTCGCCGCCCTGGCCTTGACCGGCGCCTCTTGCAGCCGCCGCAGCCTCCGCGGCCTCATTGATCTGAGAACCGGCCGAGCTCGGCGCTCCATATTTCTTGAATACATCGGCGACATTCGGCTTGGCCGGCATCTGCAACTGCGCGGTCTCAGGATTGGGTGCCTGCTGCGGCCTCTGCTGCGTTTGATCGGGTGGTTGATTCTGCGCGAGTGCCCCAGCGGATTGGGCGGGCGGCTGCCCCGCTCGCTGCCCGTTGCCCCCAGGAGTTCCCGGAGGCGGAGTCGCCAGAATCTTGCGTAATTCCTTCGGGTCAAGTTGCGGGTGGCGCGTCATCGCAATGCGATTTTTGTCGGACGCGATGTTCGTCTTCGGCCTCTGCGGCACTTTCTCCAAGTCCGGCGGGAGTTCGAGGAAAGTCACATCCTTGCCTTGCAGCGGATTTTGCCGCACCGCTACTGCAATGGAATGCACCCACGGAAAATATTTTTCCAGCGCCTCAAACTTGAAGATAAAAATAATGAGCAGCAGGTGGACGATGATCGAAATCCACGCCGCCTCGCGCCGCCGGGAGCGTGTTAGATCATCCTGCAACTGGATGAGCAGGTGCGGCACACGCGCCTCGTCATCCGAAACGCGATACGCAGTTTCCCAGTTGCGGGCATCGTACAGGTCAAGCTGTTCCGGCTCATGCTTTTCGGGAGGGGCTACCGGATCCTGGAATGGAATTTGCGTGAGCGACATGAGCGAGGCTTGACCTTTAGACACAGATGCCAGTCGCTCAGTTGCATCCATGTTCGAACCGGATAACGTTCGATCGGATGACCCCAGCGGGCACTCGCGGCCAAGTTATCTTTATTCTCGCATCTTTCGCGGCGTTCTGCTAACTGACAAGCGTGATGCGACTTAGGTGTGTAAACATTTGTAAAAAGCGGTGAGCGGTGAGCGGTGAGCTGTGAGCAATGAGCGGCGAGCAATGGGCGATGGGTGGGGGCAATTTGCCCGCTAGTCACGCTTGTCGCTTGGTTGTCGTTGGGAGTCTGAGAAACTCGTGCTTCCGGAGGGGTTTGGGAAGGGCGCGAATTTCATTCGTGCCGTAGGTCGCTGAAAATGAGTCCGCGCTTTCGCGCCTGATATGCGCTTTCTGGTCCACGGCATGTTTTCCGCAACGTCACAACCCATTAACTATCCTTGCGGTAGAGCAGGTCGCGCATGGCCCGCCTGCGCTCTTCGTTCGCTTCCTTCAGAGTCTTGCGCTCATCGGCGTCCATGCCCTTTTTTGCTGTGGGGCCAGCGGATTCAGACTCGCTGCAATTGGGACAGCGGTTGGCCAAGCCGGGCTTATCCGGCTTCAACTCGAACTCTTCTGAGCAAACCGCGCAGACTCGGATGGGAAACGCCATGCAGATATTATGCTACGACTGAGGAGGCTTGGGTGGGCTTCGCGAGGACATTACCGGGGTTATCACGCCGGAGGTTGGCCGCGGGTGGGACCTGTGACAACCCTGTTACATTTTGCTGCATGCACCACAGAAAGCCTTCACCGACGGTCTTCAGCATGCTTGCGATCATCGTAGTCGCCGGTGTGGGTCAGTGCTCCGCGAAAGATGCTTCACGTTCCACCACGAGTCCGCAGCCTGGCTATGCGAGTTCGGCAGCTGAGGAGCCAAGCTCGGCTCGCAAGGATGAGGGATGCAAGCTGGAAATCTACACAGGGACGATTCCTCTGCGCGACGTGCCAAACTACATCCCTGACGCAAAGGATCTGCGGGGCGGAATGACTTGCAGGTTTCGAGTCAGTTCCGCTTTTCCCCTTTTCACGTTCCACTTTGCGGGGAAGCCGGACAATACTCTTGGCGATATCGATATCACCGAGGAACCCAGTACTACCATAGTTCAAACCATCGAAAACACAACTGATGCTGCAGACTTGCTGCCGATGACTCCGGATACCGTGCTGACCGCGGTTGATGCGAACTTCGACGGTTACAAAGATCTGCAGCTCCTGAACAATTGCGGAGGAACAGGAAATTGTGCGTATGAGTTTTATCTGTATAACCCGGCCACAAACCGATTCGTTCGCAACGAGTTCTTGAGCAATTTAAGCACTCCCGAATTTCATGCGGACAAAAAGCAGGTCACAACACATTCCCATGGCAGCGCTTCTGATTGGGAGAGCGACACCTACCGGTACGAGGATGGTCACTACAGCTTGATTCGCCAGGAGATATCCGTCTGGGACAGGGATAGCGACACTGTGACTGAAAGCACGTATGAACTCCGCAATGGAAAGATGGAATTAGTCGAGGCTACAGCTGACCATCAATAACTCTGCTCGACAGCCTTTGCTGGCACTTTCGCCGGTGGGGTTCCATGTGTAATGGCGATGTTATGCCAACTGCGCAGCCCCAGCTACCATTACCGCATGTTCAATTTTGGGAGACCGGTAGAGGAGATCACGCATCGCGCGCCTGCGCTCTTCGTGCGCTTCCTTCAGAGTTTTTCTCTCGTCGGCTGCGCCGGTTATTTTGAGAGCTCGAATAGGATCCCGCTCGAGTTACTGCCGAGCCCAAAAGTCATGCCAAATAACGCTCGTCCAGATGGACCGATAATCAGGCTTCTGGGATCGGAGCCCTCATTGCCTCCCGAAAAGCTAAAAAACGTTTGCTCCTTCCCACCCGGAGTAATCTGGAATATCGCTCCGTCATCCATTGAACCTCCGCCTTCCGTGACCCCATAAAGGTTGCCGGCGCTATCGCGGACCATATTTAGGAACGGCGCACAGCCGTCGGGATCGCCGGTGAATTCATGGAGGGTCTTTTTGCTCCACGCACCCCCACTTTCGGGCGACAACTTGAACACGATGCCGCAACTTTCGCTTCCGCCGCCGCCCTGCGTCATGCCGTATAGATTGCCCGCGGGATCGATGATGAGCAATGAGTCGGGCCCGGCCCCATCGCTGCCGCTTTTGAAGAAGTAGATCATTTGTTCCTTCCACCCGCCGCCGGCTTGGGGTGACAACTCAAATACGCCTCCGAAGTTCAACCCGCCATCGCTAGCGGCACCGTAAAGGTTCCCGGCGGTATCAAACACCAGGCCGCCAAGAGGATTCGCTCCGTCGGTTGCGCCGCCGGCAAATGCATACAAAACGGATTCAGTCCAGCCACCGCCCTCCTGCGGGCTCACCTCAAATACCGTGCCGTCGTGGGCGATGCCGCCAAACTCCGTGACACCGTAGAGGTTGCCGGCAGCGTCAAAAACAAGATTTGTATAGCGGGGATTGGACCCATCGGCGCCTCCGGCGAAAGAGTAAAGCGTGGTCTCCGTCCACACGCCGTGGGCCGATGGACTCAACTCAAACACCGTGCCGCAGTTGCAAGATCCACTCCCGCCGACTTGCGTTGTGCCGTAAAGATTCCCCTGCGCGTCCAGGGTCAAAACAGCTTCTGGAGCGCCGCCGTCGCTGCCTCCTGTAAAAGAATAAAGCGTGCTTTCCGTCCATACGCCGTAGGGAGATGGACGCACCTGAAACACCGTGCCGAACCCATAGAACCCATCCGAACCGGTCGTTCCATAAAGGTTTCCCGCGCTGTCGGCGACCAAACCTTCTGGATCCACAGCTTCGTTAAACTCGTGGACCCGAGTTTCCTTTACCGTTGCCGCCCGGGCGGAGGGTGAAATTGTTAAACCGAGCAAAACCAATGTGGCTGCGCCGCAGACATAGGAAAGAAACCTGGCTTTCATAAAAGTCTCCTGGGCTCAAAGCGTCGTGTGTGTTTCGTTATCCCTGCCCAATCAAGCCATAAAACTTAAAGCACAACGAATGGCTTGGATGGACCACCAGCGCCCGCGAATCAGTGAGCGGGCTGCGCGGCCGGACTCTGGCCTGCCGCACTGGCGCCAGATGCCAACCGTCCTAGACTTCCCGCCACGGGAGGCTGCGCCTGCTGCGAAGCTTCGCTGCTTGCTTCCACGCTCCCATGCGTAAAGCCCGTCAGTATCGGGCGGTTCGCGACGCTCTCGTAGGCATAACCGGTCAAGGTCGCAGAAAGATCGAGGAAATTCGCATGGACATTCACGCGCGCCCACCCATAGTGGATCTCGCCGTCGATCAAAAACTTGAAGCCCAGATAGGGGCCGGTAAACCTGCGCCCTTTGCCCCATGCCCCCAACGAATTAACCGTTCCGCCGCCGCCGAAGTAATAGAAGGAATTCGAAGAATCCATGGGTAAAGCCTGCGATTGAAACGATCTCTCCGGACCGTTCCCCACTACCTCGCCCCATGCCACCGGTGCGGCGGCTTCCTTGACGGTATTCGGCTTCTTTTGCTGCAGCTTCCGGCGCTGCGCGTTCGACTCAAGCTGATAGACGCTGCTTGAAACCCCCCAGATGGCATTGCCCGCCTGCTCCGGGCTGACCTTAAGGGATCCATGCGCGCCGAACGTACAGACCGAACAGCTCGGACGTCGAGCCACGGCGTTTCCGTTGTCGTACATGCTTAGTACAAAATCGATTACGCCATCATGATTCAAGTCCAGTGAAACGGGCGAACCTTTCACAATCGGGGTGTTGGTTGGCGTGTAAACGATTTCGGCCTCGGCCGGCATGGCCTCCGCCAGAATTGCCCCACCGGCGGCGCAAGCCGCCGCTACATAAGAAATGAGGGCCTTGTTCAGGTTTGTGTTGAGAGTGGTGGGTTTTCGCGACAGGTTCTTGCTGGGCACAGCGGGACGAATCATAGAACCATCCTATGCTTGGGAGCATTCTGTGGCCTTGGGGGAGGGCCGCGATCCCAAATGAGCGAGAACTATATCTCTGCGACCCGAATTAAGTCAATCCGCAATATTCCCGAGCAATGATCCATTTTGATTTTCCAAACGCCGCTGTCACACGGGCGAAGGCATTTTCCAGCCGAAGCGAATGATCTCCCAGTAATCCGGCGCGTCGCGTCAGCCAAACTGCAGCTCCGAGAAGGGCGAGCAGCATCTCGCCCACATACTCAAAGAACGTCGCGCCATGTGGCCTTCGCCGTTGAAGTCAACCGTGATCACAGCTGCCATCGGGAAGTCTCAACAGTCGAAGTGCTGTGGTATGCCCCTCAACTGCAGGGAGCGCTATACTTCGACCGAGAGGATATGAAACACGCCGACCGGCGGGAACAAGGACTCAGAAGAAGCAGTTTTTTGGACATCCTCGCGGGAAATGGATTGGCCATGGGGCCGAAAAGGCGTTCGCTGGCGCTCGTAGTCGTTGCGGGAGGCATTCTTACATTCTTTGTACCTCTAGTCAGCACTTATCCTCCGGTTTTGCAGATTACCGACTGGTCGCCATTTAACATCGTTCGCCAAATGTATCTGGGACATCTTCCACAGCCCATCTGCGAACGCTGCGGCGAACCAGTGATTCGTTCACTCTTAGCTCTCCCGTTCGATATTACTGTCGTCTACGCGCTATGTTGACTGCGCTCGGTGCCATTTGCTTTCGAAGGAGCGCAGCGCTTGCCTGGATAGGGATTGCCGGAGTGGCTTTCAGCCTCGATACATACATGTTGAAAGGCGGAACGAATTTTGCAACCAAGTGGGGGTTTGAATGGACGTTTTATGGCCGGCCTCAATCGTTGAAGCCGTCTACGAATGGACCTGTTTTCTATGGTTGGCTTACGATCACGCTGTCGACCGTTATGGGCGCGGTTGTGTTCGTTGCCACCCGCGACGGTCTCGATAATCCCCACGGAGGTCTGGGAGACTGCAGCGTCGGCCCGGAGTGACACTCCCGCACAAGGAACGACGGTTCCGCACGTAGGACTCTGCCGGAGGGGAGGGTAAGGGTGCTGCGTAACAACAGATCTCGAAAGCAGAAAGCGGAGCGACGATGCGAACAGAATTGCTGCGATTCAACGGCGCGGTCGAGCGCGATCCCGCCATAGACGCGTGGATGAAAGATCATGCTGGTGCATTGGGAGCCATCGCGCAGCAGTGGTTCGAGGTGATGCGAAAATGCGGCG
>JBEKBW010000181.1:0-7683 GCA_050015215.1 Candidatus Sulfotelmatobacter sp. | reverse complement strand
AGAGTTCCGATAACTTCGTCGTGATCGTGATGACCGATCAGGATCAGCGAATAGCCCTCCTTGGCAAACTTTACAGCTTCAACGTGAACCTTTGTAACTAGAGGGCAAGTGGCATCGATCACGCGCAGGCCGCGGCGGGCGCTGTGCTCGCGCACTTCAGGGGAAACACCATGAGCGCTGTAGATAACGCGCTCGCCATTCGGAACCTCGTCCTCGCTATCGACGAAGATGGCGCCCTTGCCGCGGAGTTCGTCGACCACGAAGCTGTTGTGAACGATTTCCTTCCGAACATAAATGGGCGGACCGAACGCTTCGAGGGCGATGCGGACAACATCGATGGCACGGACCACTCCGGCGCAGAACCCTCGCGGCTTTAATAAGAGTAACGTTTTGCTTTGGCTGTTTGGTGCCATCGAACTCCTGTTCTTGAGATAGTGCCCAGAGTATATAAGATGCAAAAATGCTGCGCTTCAAGGTTTGAGTAAGGTTACACCATTCTGTTTGAGCGCGTAGTAATAGGCTACCGGAGGGAACCGTGCTGGTCAATGTAAGCCAAAGAAAGGGCTAGGATTAGCAGCGAACGGCTGGAAATCTAAAGCGAGCGGCGATCCCGCATCGTTACCACAGCCGCCTGACCCCGTAACCATCCAGGGCGCGATCATTGCTCACAATCGGTACGTTTTCGGCCAGGGCTTGGGCGATCAGCATCCGGTCGAAAGGATCTTTGTGGGGACCGGGTAACAACCCCGCGCGAATGGCATGCTCGGCCGTCACGCTTAGAATCTCGATTCGTTCCCTCGCCAGGTCGTCGACAAAATCCTGGATCAGACCAGCGGCGGCGGGCAATCTCCCAAGCCGAACCTTGGTCGCGATCTCCCAGGCAGAAACCGCGCTAACCATGCTGACATTGTTGCGATCCTTGATTGTCGCGCTGGCGGTCGTGGACAGATGCGAGTCGCTGCTCATCCACCAAATCAGCGTGTGAGTATCAAGCAGACATCGCACCGGCGCTCACTCCCAACCTTCGAGTTCTTCGGGAGGCAGCGGCTCAAAGAACTCCGGGCCGATTTTGATTTTTCCCTTCCAGGCGCCGGGCTTGCGGTCTCCGACTTTATCCTCGATCGCTACCAGTTTTACAACTGGCTTTTTGCCGCGTGCGATGACGATCTCTTCTCCACGGCAGGCCTTCTCGATGAGGCGGGAGAGTTGGGTCTTGGCTTTGTGGATGGTGATCGTTTCCATGATTAGCTAAGTAATATTAGCTAATCTGCCTCGCATCAGTCAAGACCCATGGCAGCAGATTGACAATCTATCCATTCGCCTTAATCATCTGCTCGGCGTGCTTGCGCGAGGTATCGGTCAGCTTTGCCCCACTCAACATGCGCGCGACTTCTTCGGTGCGCTCTTCGCCGGTTACAAGACGGATCGAGGTTCGAGTGCGTCCGTTACGCTCCTTCTTTTCGATTACATAATGGTAGTCGGCAAAGGTGGCGATTTGGGGGAGGTGGGTGATACAGAGCACTTGATTGGTGCGGGCTAGCGATTTCAGCTTTTTGCCGACGGCCTCAGCGGCGCGGCCTCCTATGCCGGTGTCGACTTCGTCGAAGACCATGGTGCGTTGGGCGGGTTGGCGGCTGCCGGCTTTGGCGGACGAAGGCGTCCGCCGCTCCACGTTCGATTCCACGCTTACTTTCAGAGCCAGCATCACGCGGGCTAGTTCTCCGCCGGAGGCGATGTCTTCCAAGGGGCGCATGGGTTCGCCGGGGTTTGTGGCAATCATGTACACCGCTTGATCGAATCCGGTTGCGGTCCAATTCCCCTCTTCTTCACTTGCCGTCAGCTCGATGCGGAAATGCGATTTCATCGCCAGATCGTTGATTTCGGACTCCACCAGCTTCTCCAGCTTGCGGGCGGCTTCGTGACGCTTTTTCGAGAGAGTACGAGCGGCGCGCAGATACTCTGTGGCAGCCTGCGCCAACTCCGAGCGCAGTTCGCGGAGAATTTCATCTTTGTTTTCGACCTCGGAGAGTTCGGTCGCGACGTCTGCACCGAAGGCGATCACATCTTCCAGCGTGGGACCGTACTTGCGCTTGAGGCGATCGAGCAAAGCCAACCGGTCTTCGACTTCGGCCAGATGTTCGGGCGAGGCATGGATTCCACCGGCGTAATCGCGCAGGGTGACGCCCACATCTTCTATGCTGATGCGCGCTGCCTCGAGAGCCCCGAGAGCCTCCTGGAACTTGGGCTCGTAGCGGGCCAGTTCTTCAATATGCTTCTGCGCCGAGCGCAGGGACGATGACGTGGACGCATCGCCTTCATAGAGAAGATCGAAGGCTTGCATGGCGGCGCTGTAAATTTTCTCTGCATTAGCCAGCACACGTTTTTCGGTTTGCAGTTCCTCGTCTTCATTCGGCTGTAACTTCGCCTCTTCGATCTCGCGCCTTTGAAATGTCCAGAGATCGACGAGGCGCAGGCGGTCTTGTTCGCCTTTTTCGAGTTCTTCAATGCGGCTGCGAATGAACTTCCAGGATTCGAATGCTGCCGTTACAGGCTCAATCTGGCTGGCTGCGAAAGTGTCAAGCAGTGTGAGGCGGGCGGCTGCGTCGAATGACAGCAGCGATTCGTTTTGTGCGTGGATGATCGCCAGATGAGGGGCCAACTGCCGCAGCACGGCCACTGTTGCGGGCTGATTGTTAACGAACACGCGGCCTTTGCCGGAGGGGGCAACTTCGCGACGGACGATCAGCGAGCCATCTTCTGACTCGTCGAGGCCATTGCGCTCCAGTATTTTGTCGATTGAACTTCCTGAACTGGATTCGTCTTCAAATACGGCGGACACTACGGCCCGCTCGGTGCCGGTACGAATCACGTCGGTGGACGCCTTCTGGCCGAGAAGCAACGCGAGGGCGTCGATCAAAATAGACTTCCCTGCGCCGGTTTCTCCAGTCAGAAGGTTCAATCCAGACGAGAATCCTATCGCCGCATTATCGATCACCGCATAGTTCTCGAGGCGCAGTTCAACCAGCACAGGTGTCCTAGAATAGAGATCGAAGTTTTGCGCAGCATAGCATGAAAAAGCCGTTGCCAGTTGCCGGGGTCCGGCTGGCAGTTTCAGTTGGAGTTGAATCCTGAGGAAATTTCCGGCTTCACTATAGGGTGTTCCTGGCATCGAACTCGCGAGTCGAATAGGTGTGAGATTAATCTATTAGGTTGGGGCAAGGAGGGGTCCGTGCGCTGCCCAAGATGCGGTAACGAGAATTCCGAAGGTAATCGGTTCTGCGGAATGTGCGGGGCTACGTTGACGGCGCCTGCGCGGCCCGCGACGGTGATGCCTGCGGCTGCGCGCGGCGAGAAGCATACAGAGTCTGCGGCGGGGCGGCCTTCAGGTGAACGAGGCTCGTCTGAGCCAGGCTTTTCGCCTCGATCTGCGCGCGTCGAACCGCCCGAACCGACGATTACTGGCCCCTCGTTTCTCGGATTGAACAAGCCGAGGGATGGGCAACGAAGTCGTGACTCGTATGGGCAATCTTCCAGCAGCGTCGATTACCTGCTGGAAGACGACGAAGAACCGAAGCGTGGTTGGGGCAAGCTGGTGCTCGTGCTTTTTGCGCTGGTTTTGGCGGGTGGGTTTGGATATCTGCATTGGAGGCAGGGCGGGTTTGATTGGGTGATGAACGGCAAGAAGGCCGCACCCGCTGCGGATGGTTCGCAGAGCGCTCCCCCAGCGGTTGCGCCATCAAGTTCGAGTCCGCCGGATTCTGCGCCAAATCCTACCGCGACTACGAATCCCGCGAACGCAAGTCCCTCCAATCAGGCTCCCTCTAACGATGGGACGGCAACTGGAGCGCCGGCCGCCCCCGGTTCGAATGCGAGTACTACACCTGCCAACCCGGAGCCGGCGACTCCTGTGGCAACAAATTTGGGCCAGGCTCCACCCACTGAAACCGCCGCGACGGCGAACTCTGGCAAGCCTTCGACGGACAAGTCAGGGGAAACGGTCGACGCCGACGCTGCTGCATCTGGAGATTCCGAGAGTGAAGTCACTGCCAAACCTTCGGCGTCCACAAAACCTTTGCGAAAGCCGACTCCGGTGACACCCGTCGATACGACGGCTGAGGCAGAGCGGTACGTCTACGGGCGCGGTGTCCGGCAGGATTGCGAACGCGGGTTGCGGCTTTTGAAATCGGCCACGGCGCAGAGCAATCCGAAGGCGATGGTAACGATGGGCACGTTGTACTCCACAGGTACCTGCACGCCGCGCGATTTACCCACTGCGTACCGCTGGTTCGCGATGGCGCTGCACAAGCAACCTGACAATCAGGCGCTGCAAGATGATCTGCAAAAGTTGTGGGGACAGATGACGCAGCCGGAGCGGCAATTGGCGATTAAGCTGAGCCAGTAGATTGCTGTCGCTCGCACCGGTATTCAGCGTCGACGGGCGTAATGGCCTTGCTTGCGTCAACAATCTCGTGCTCTGCAAAACGCCTTCTGCTACCCTGATGCCATGGGCTTGTGGTCAACCGGAAAAGCAAACCATTTATAGGCCGACTGAGCGCCCTTCTTTCGCTGCTTCTTTTCTGCTGTTTCATGCTTGTTGCACAAGACAAAACGCCTGTGCAACGCAAAGATTCCGTGACGGTCTCAGCAGGTATTTCCAAGGAACAACTGGCACTGGAAGCCCAGCTTGCTGCTGTTCTCTCTCGCGCCGACCAAGCTCTTATAGCTGGCCGTGCTGCCGACGCAGTTCAGCAGTACGAGGCCGCGCTGGCTATGGTTCATAGGGAACCGCTCCTTGCCGAACAGGAGCAGAAGGTTCTCAGAAAGGCTGGAAACGGCTACATCGGGGCAAATCGTCCCAGTGATGCCGTGGCGACCTTTCAAAAGCTTGTCGGTGCCATGAGCAAACAATGCGACTCTGAGACCACTGCGGTCTCGACTTGTGCTAGCGCGCAGCAGGACCTTGGGATGGCGAAAATGCATGCGGGCGATTTTGGCGGTGGACTGGCATCCTTGCGGCAAGCCGAAGCGACCTACGTGAAAGCTGAGAAGCTAAGCAAAGCGGAAAAGGCGAGCGAGTTCCATGAGTACACAATGATTCAGATCATGAATCAGGCGAAGACAAAGTTGCTGACTGCGGTTGCACTATTCCAGCCCGGTAAGACCGCCGAAGGCGTCCCTGCCATGGAAGAAGCGATTCCTCAGCTCAACCGCGTGAAAGACGACACCGGCATTAGCCCCGGGATTCGAGAGAGCGCAACGAGTTCCCTCAAGGACGCTCAAACGGTCTTAGAACGACTCAGATTGGCCCAGTGACTGGGGCTCTGCGGCGAATCGTTGGCGTAGCATCGCCGTTACACTCAAAACCCAACTGCCCTAAGACCCCGGTCTCTCCTCAACAATTGTTCTCTTCGGCACGGCCCTCCAGTCATCTAAGAGCTGATCACCAGTCCGAGCTGACCACCTCCCCACACTCACTTGTTTTGCGCGCCTTTAGGCTGCTATCGTTTCGCCACGGCTTTTGCGGCCAATCCGCGGAGGCTGCAAATACGTACATCTATTGAAGGAACGAGAGCGTTTGTCGAGCGCGCAAAGACAAGACGTTCCGGCAGATCTGGCGATCGTGACCGGACTGAAGACCGGAGATCAAGGGGCCATGGCGGAGCTTTATGATCGCTACTCGTCCGTGGTGTACGCAGTGGCTTTGCGTGTGCTCGGGGATACGGGAGCGGCGGAGGATGTGCTGCAGGAGGTGTTTCTGCAGTTATGGCGCAACCCCGGTGCGTTCGATGCGGCGCGCGGCAGTCTGGCGAGCTGGCTGGCGGTGATCACGCGCAACCGGGCCATCGATTCCTTGCGAAAGCGGCGTCCAGAAACCGATATTGAAGATGTTGTTTTATCGGTTGCGCCGGACCTGGCGGCTGACGCCGAGCGCGCGCGGGTCGCCGAGAAAGTGCGCGGGGTTTTGGGAGCGATGGCGGCTGGCCAGCGCAAGGCTTTGGAGATGGCATATTGGGAAGGAATGAGCCACTCCGAAATTGCAGACAAGACGGGAGAGCCGCTGGGCACGATCAAAACCAGGATTCGTGCCGGGCTGATCGCGTTGCGAAAGGCTTTTCAGACTTGAAGGTTTGAAGTTGCGCATGATCGAACACGAACAATACGCCGAAGATCTTGCGTTGTACGCTCTCGATGCGCTTGCGGGCGAAGATCGGAGCAAGATTGCCCAACATCTGGCGACGTGCGCATCCTGCCGCCTGGAGCTGGAGCGACTGCGCGGCGACACTGCGCTGCTGGCAATGGCGGCGGCGGGACCGAGGCCTCCGCAGCGGGCGCGGCAGAGATTGTTGGATGCGGTAGCTCGTGAAGCTCGAGCGCAGACCTCGCGAAGCGAAGTGGCGAGGACGCAGACTGCATCGCGCTCCTGGTGGGGATGGCTGGGTTGGGCGGCAACTGCGGCTGTGCTCGTGTTCGCGTTTTCGTTGTGGCGGGAAAACTCATCGCTCGAACGGATGTTGGCGTCGGTGGACGCGCAGGCGGCCGAAAGTGCGCGGCAGTTGGACGCTCTGCGAAAAATCGCTGCGCCGATTCTGGAACCGGAGGCGCAGCGGATTACGCTGGTAGCGGCGAAGACTCCGCCGCAGCCGCAAGGCAAGGCTTTCTATTTGCGGAAGCGCAACAGCTTGGTGTTTCTGGCGAATAACATGCCAGCGCTGCCGCCGCAAAAAGCTTATGAGCTATGGTTGATTCCGACTAACGGCAATCCCATTCCTGCGGGCGTGTTCAAACCCGACGCACACGGGAGCGCGACGGTGGTAAATCCTCCGTTGCCGGCGGGAGTTGAAGCCAAGGCGTTTGCGATTACGGTGGAGAATGAAGCCGGATCGCCGGTGCCAACTACTCCTGTCCTCATGAGTGGGGCCGGAGAGTAACGCTCGTCTCAGGGGAAACAGCTAGCGATTAGAGGTTAGACTTTTCCCCACGGCACCGTCTGCGCTCTTGAGAATTTCGTAGGGCGTCTGCGCCGACTTCTGCAGCGCGTCCTGAAATGCCTGAACGATGGCCCCTAACAAGACCACCCGGGTTTGCGATTACAGGCGATTCTAGCGATGCGTTCGAAAGAGACCTTGAGCCAAGTAGAAAGCATTTTGGGCCGTTTTTGGCTCTTTAGAATCAACAGGTTGCCGAGGTGATTTTTGCTGGTGCCAACCAGAAAATGCTACCATGTGCCCTGCAAGGGAGGTTACGACCAAAATGCACAATCCATTACTCGAACCGAACGACGGAAAAGATGCTTTTGTCCGGGCGTGCGATGATTTGATCGCTCTTGAGCCTCGGCTGAAGGGCCGGGAAGACCAGGTTGCGGCCATTGTGCTTCGAGCAATCCTGCAATCGAGGCACGAGCGTGGTGAATCTGTGCCGACAGCTCATTAGGAAAGACCAAGGCCAACTCCGTCGGAGCTGACCTCGTAGTATTTCAGGGGAATCGCTAATTCGGGGGATTGTAGGTACAAGGCGGGCCACCATAAGGCGCGCCCGCTTTTATCAAGTTGGTGGTGCCTTCTGCAAGACCAAATTGGCACGACCAAGGTGCGCTAGATGAGGACCTCTCACATAGGGCCTCGGTATACCACGCCCCGTAAAAAGGTTCGTTCACTACCGACAAGGGATTAAAATCCGGTGTCG
>JBEKBW010000180.1:0-8104 GCA_050015215.1 Candidatus Sulfotelmatobacter sp. | reverse complement strand
ATTGCCTGGGACCGCCCCAAGTCGACTAGTATCCGGTAGTCTTGGGTTCAGCCGTGCAGACGTCTTTTGATGGGCACGAGCCCACGGGTCGTGTTGGATCTTGTCCAGTGCCAGCCACAATCAATTTCAAATCTAAATCCCGCAGTGTTATTTTCTTGATAGAAAGTTTATCCCAGTTCTTCTTCATCACGCTCTCCTTGTAGTTACTTGGTCTGCTACTTCAGTCCAGCTTCGAGCACGCTCAGATTGCCAAAACCAACGACCAAAATGACGATAGGTGCTGCCTTGAGCAGCGCGAGCATTGCCAGTTGTGATGAGTTAGTCTTACTAACACCCATGCGCTTAAGCCAACGGCCTATGTACAAATATACAAGTACAGTTGACAGAGATAGTCGGCAAACTAAGTCTGACTTACTGATCTGGAGGGATACTACTTTATAGTATAAGTAGTGTCAAGAAGCGTGTTATAAGCATCTACCTAAGTAAACCTATCTTCGTATCCTACTATTTCACAAAGTGTTTACAAATCTTTGACCGTCGCACATCAACGGCGGGGGTAACATAGTTTGCGCCAGGGCAGGTGTATTCTGCACCCGCTCCAACCTCAGGAAAATTCGCACCTGAAACATTCACACAACAAGGAGGCGTTATGAAAACGTACAAAGCAAGAACGCTCTTGCTTTCAATCGCCTTGCTGGCAATCGCTGTCAGTGGCGCCAACCTGGCGCAAGCACAGAGCTGTAACGTAGACTGGACCGGGAATGCGGGTACCGATGCATGGGGCACGGCCGGGAACTGGAGCACAAACAAGGTGCCAGGCCCGACCAGCAACGTCTGCATCTTAACTGCACCATCCACTGGATCCGTTGACGCAACCGCAGTGCCCTCGATCTCCGTCAATTCGATTCAGGTAGGCCCAGGTGTTGGGCTCGCCTTCGGCTCGGGGACGGTGTCGGTTGCGGAATCGCTGACGAGCCAGGGATACCTCACTCTGTTTGAGACCACTCTAAGCGCCTCAGTCGATATCCAATCGGGAACCTTGGTGGGTGGTGGAACCGTCAAGGGGTCGATCACTAACAACGGCTACGTTCTCCCGACTAACGGGGAAACGATAACTGTAACGGACACCTACACCCAGACATCGAGCGGCCAGCTGAGCGTGACTTTTAGTACGGCGTATCCCCCGGCGCTCGTCGTCAATTCTAAGGCCACACTGTCAGGCACCTTCACTGTAACCGTTAACCTCAAGCATCCGCCGAAGGCGGGCTCGATTTACACCGCCGTGACCTCCGGCTCGCTCAGCGGGGAGTTTACGAGCACCACGGTCGAGGGAGGAGGCACGGTGACATACCCCGATGACACCGTCGTGGTGACTTATCAGTAAGTAGTGCGAGGACAAGGTCCGTGGAGCCCAGCTTTCTGAGGGAAAATGAGAGCTGGGCAGCCTTTTGTGGTTGACCACGCAAAAACAAAGCTAGGCCAGCCACAGCGAAGGCGCTGTTAGAATCGACGTCATGTCAGGGCGTGCCATCCGGCCCGTATCTCGCATCGTGTTTTTCCTCTGTGGACTGACTTCGCTTTTCACCGCCGTTCCTTTTGTGATGCTGCGCGGGGCCGAGCTGCCACGTCAGAGCGAATGGGCCATATTTGCAGCTGCGCTGGGACTGGTGGGCCTTTTCAGCGTGACCCTTGCCGTGCTGCCCCGCTCGATGATCGCGAAGGTGTGCAGGAAAGATCGGGACGATGGACGGCTGTTTTTAGTACCCCTAAAATGGCTCGGCAGCTTCGCGGCAATTTTCTATCTCATAGCGCTCGTCGCCCACCTCGCTCCGCGTGGCTGGGATCTCGATCCCCAACTGATGTTTTCGCTGTGCCCGTTGTATTTCGTGAAGATGACTTTCGATCCCTCGCCGCGAATGACTTTTCTGATGCTTGCTCCCATGAACGCGGCAGCGTATGGCTCACTCGGCCTCATCTTGGGATACGCAGCGCTGGCCTTCCGTAAACAACGTAAATCCTGATGGATGCCTACTGCTTCCCCAGGTACCGCAACCGTCCCGTGAAGGCGCGCCCATTGCCATCAATGTAAGTCGGCACAGGATGCGCCGCATCAAGCACGCCGTTGGCCGCAACTACGTTGGCGTGATTGGTTATGTCGTCGAAGCCGCCGCGCAGAGCCCAGTAGCGCTTAAAGAGATGAAATCGTTTTTCCAGCTGCACATTCGCTGTGTAGTAAGTGGGAAACCGGAATTTGCCTGGCGGATCGCCGGGATAAATCTGGCCCTGATCGGTGGTCGCGTTGAAGGGCAAACCTGTGCGCGCCTCGCCGGAATAAACCAGGTCCACTTTGTGCAGGATCGGCAGTTTGAAAAATGGCAGGATCCCCCAACCCACGAATCGGTTCGGCGTATCCCACGGATACGGACCGGGCAACTGCGGACTCAGCAGCGGAATATCCAGGCTGAAGTCGAAGACTTCGTTCGTATGCGAACTCGATCGTGTGTACGCACCGAAGATTTCGTAATACTTTTGAAAGCGGTGCCGCGCGCTGACTTGGAAGGCGTCATACCGGTCGTCGCGACGATTGCCGAGAAAGTAGTTGCCATCCACCGCGCCGTTCACCGTGTTGTAAGCGAAGCCGCGCGAGCCGCGCTTTTGGAGGAATTCCAGCTTGAGAAAAACGTCGTGCGGCAACTTCTTTTCCAGCCCAACACTCCAGTTCAAATAGCGGGGCACCGCCAGGGTGTTTCGATTGACGAAAAAAGAAGTTGGAACGGGCGAGAGCGCCGGCGGATTGGTCGCGGTTCCGTTCACGTCCGTCGGTTCTCCGCTCGAATTGAAAAGATAATCGGTCCTCTGTCCGTTGAAGGGCTGGTCGATGATGCCCAGGCTCGTCCCGTCGTACAGAATCCCAATGCCCGCGGATAGTTTCGTATTGCCTTCGTCGTCGAAAATGTATGTGCCTGCCATGCGCGGCGAGAACAGCGGTGTGCGGACGATTTGATCCCAATCGAAGCGCAGGCCGGGCTCGAACAGCAGGCGATTTGTAATCAGCCAGCGATCTTCCGCGTAGGCGCTGGCTTCGGAGTTATAAGTCGTCGAGTAATTTCCCCCGGAAAAAATCGAATAGCGCGCGCAGGTGGAGGGAAATGTTGGAAGTCCGCTTGCGCCGGTGGCGCAAGGCTGGGCGAGTTCCCCGGAAGCAGGCTGATTCGGCTGCAAAAACGAAATCGGTTCGCGGGCGAATTGCGCAGCGTAGTTCAGGTGGTCGACGTCGGCTCCGATTTTGATGTCATGGCGGCCATGAAACTTGTGCGGCGGGAGATTGAGATTCGCGATCCACTGCAGCCTGCGCACCAGGGTGTTTTCATACAGGTAATAGCTTCCTGCCGCGCCATTCGTGGTCTCGATGTACAGACCGGTTCCCTGCGGAGTGAGCGCCACACTGTATTGGTCGACTCCGAACCCGCTCTCCAGCAATGCGCCGCCGCGAAAATAATATTGGTCTTTCAACGACGCAATGTAAGCGGTTTCAGAATCGGTGGGTGTGGTCGGCTGAGGCTGCAACACCGACAATCCGTCGTATAGATCGTGAAAAAAGTTCAGAAGAAAGCTAGCGGTCACGATGTTGCGAGTGGTGAAGTTCGATTGCAGTTTGGCCAGATTGTCGACGCGCCACACCTGATCGTTATCGGAATTCGATGGAAGTTGCTTAATGATGGTGTTGTCGTACTCGCCGTCGAGGGCATCGATGAACCACGTCTTGCCTTTGCGGAGCGGCCCGGAGAACGTAACGATCGGAACCCACTGGCTAAGCGACAGTCCATTGACGGTTTGGAACGAGGGAGTAAAGTCGGTCGCGCTGAGGCGGAAGTGATCGTCGCCCATCTTCGTGTTCAAAGCCATGACCCCGCCCGAACCTTTGCCGTACTCGGCCGGCTCGCGGCTGGGGGTGATCTCAATCGATCGAAACGACTCGACGCTGGTACGTACTAACAATTGGCCGTTGGCTGGCTGCGTAACGTTGAAGCCATCCAGCAGGACGAGAGTCTGATAGGTTTCGGCGCCGTCCACGTGCGCCTGGCCGAAAGCGTCGGGCGTGACTCCGGGGATGAAGAACAGGGCATTGCGATAATCATGCGAACCGGGATACGGAATGTTGATCACCTCCACGCCGCTCAGTTCTTCTTTCGATGAGACTTGTGCGGGATCGATCTCCGGAACGGGCGCAGTGACGTCTACCGTCTCATGCGCTTCCCGCTGATGCGTGAGGGTCACGTCCACGTTGGGTGCTACATCCGTGCGCACATTGGATTGACTAATCGCGTAGTAACCCTCCTTCTCGACACGCAGCTCATATTCTGCGGCCCGCAACCCATCGAACTCGCAGCGTCCAGCGAAGTCGGTTTCGCAGCGAAGAGGTTGCATCGGCGGAGGAGCCTGCAACAGCACGCGTGCGGATTGAACAGCGACGCCGTTTTCGTCAGTCACGGTGACGGTAAATTTCTGTTCCCCCGAGCGCCCGGAAGAACTTTGCTGTGGGGGAGAAGTTGAAGTCTGGGCTGAAGATGAGACAGCCAGCAAGAGCGCCAGCGCCGACGACAAAATCCATCTCATGCCAACGCCGCGACCTCGCATGACTGGAGTATGAAATCATTCCAGCGGAAGGGCAAGTTTGTCAGCGAATCAAAATGGATGACCCTCTGGCACTGCTGCGCTGACCTGCCTACAATAACTTCTGCCATGTTCAATGCCATTTGGTATAATGAATGGCATGAAACTGCATCTGGATAAGTCGGGCCGGATCGTTTTGCCGAAACCGCTCCGCCAACGACTTGGATTGAGAGCCGGGGCAACCCTCGAGGCCACCGAGGCTGCCGAAGGCTTATTTCTAAGGCCTATCACGAATCGACCGTCACTCGTGGAATCAAGAGGCTTTCTGGTACATACCGGCCAGCCCACTCATGCAATTGACTGGCGGCAGCTCTCTGAGGATTTGGAGCAGGAGAGGTTCCACGAACTTCTGGTCGGCGGTAATTAAGCGTGAAAGTCTATTGTGATACATCCGTGCTAATTGCGGCTGTAGTCTCCGCACATACTCATCACACCCAGGCTCTTTCGCTGATGCAGCAGATTCGAGCCCGCAAGTTGGAGGCGGTGATCAGTGCGCATGGCACGGCCGAGTTTTATGCAGTTCTTACCCGGGCGCCTCTGACCCCGGCCGTTTATCCGAGTGAGGCTTGGCGTCTGTTGGCGCAAAATGTTCTGCCGTATTTTCACATCGCCGCCCTCGACGCCTCTCAATACAGTTCAGTATTAAAACAGGCGGCGGAAAATGGATGGACGGGCGGCCTCGTTTACGACGCCTTACACCTCGCCGCCGCGGTCAGCAACCACTGCAAGCGAATCTATACCTTCAATCTCCGGCATTTTCTTCGGCTTGCTCCAGAGTTACAGGACGCGATCCTGAGCCCGTAGGATTCTGCATCCGCGACTAAACGATTAAGAAATCCCTTTTAACGCGGTGTACACTGTTGCGCGGCGCATCGGGCTTGAATTTCGTTTCGCTGCGTCCATCTTTACGGATGCATTTCGCACACAAACGAGGCCTCTCCATGTCGAGATATTCCCGGCTCAGCCGGTGTGCAGTTGCACTTATCTTTACACTTTTTCTCGCTGACATTACCTCCGCGCAAGCTCCAGTTCCCTCCAGTCCAGAGATCGAACGCCGCGTCGATGCCTTGCTTCGCAAGATGACGCTGGAGCAGAAGATCGACTACATCGGCGGCACTGGCTTCGGGGTGCGCGCGATGCCCGACCTTGGCATCCCCGCGCTGCAAATGTCGGACGGCCCTCTCGGCGTTCGCAGCAACGCGAAGTTCCCCTCCACTACTTATGCGGCTGGTATCGGCCTGGCTGCTTCCTGGGATCCTCAACTGGCGGAACGCGTGGGCGCTGGAATCGGCAAGGATGCCCGGGCACGCGGCATTCATTTTATGCTCGGGCCGGGCGTCAACATCTACCGCGCGCCCATGAACGGCCGCAACTTCGAATACTTCGGCGAAGATCCATTTCTCGCCGGAGCAATTGCAACTGGCTACATCACCGGTATGCAGAAACAGGGCGTGAGTTCCACGGTGAAGCATTTCCTCGCGAATAACTCCGAGTTTCTCCGCCACGATAGCGATTCGGTTGTCGACGAACGAACTATCCGCGAAATCTACCTGCCCGCCTTCGAAGCCGCTGTGAAGCAAGCGCACGTCGGCGCGATGATGGACTCTTACAACCTGGTCAACGGCCTGCACTCTACGCAGAATGGATATTTCAACGCTGATGTCGTTCGAAAACAGTGGGGATTCCCGGGCATCATGATGTCAGATTGGGTCTCGACCTACGACGCCATCGGCGCAGCCAACGGCGGACTCGATCTTGAAATGCCCGATGGCGCGCACATGAACAAGGAACAACTTCTTCCCGCGATCCGCGATGGCCGAGTGAAAGAGTCTACTATTGACGAGAAAGTCCGCCGCATCCTGACTACTGCGATCCGCTTCGGCTGGCTCGATCGCGATCAAACCGATCTCACCATCTCGACCTACGACGAAGAGAATCACAGAGTGGCTCTCGACGCCGCGCGTGAGGGAACCGTTCTGCTGAAGAACGAAGGCTCGCTGCTTCCTCTCGACAAGCAGAAGATCAAGAGCATTCTTGTCGTCGGCCCGGACGCGTATCCCGCGCAACCTGTTGCTGGAGGCAGCGGGAAATCGATTCCGTTCTCCGCGGTCAGCATTCTGGAAGGCATTGCGGGTTATGTTGGCACGGGCGCAACCGTTTACTACGAGCGCGGCCTTCCCAAGATGATCGACTTTGCCACTTCTACGGACTTTTCTACTGCCGCGAAAAACGGCGAGCCGGGGCTGAAGCTGGAAACTTTTTCGAAGGCGGATCTGTCGGGCAGACCATCCTCCAAGCAGATTGTGCGGCACCTCAATTTTGCTGGCGTCGCGTGGGAAGACTATTCCGATTTCGACGAAGTCATCAAGTTGTTTAAGACGTCGAAGCCGGTGTCCCGGCGCTGGACGGGCTATTACACTGCGCCCGAAACTGCTGCTTACGAGATCGCGGCTGAATATTCCGGCGAGGGCACTGGATTCCGCCTGCTTGTTGATGACAAACTCGTCTTCGATGAATGGACACTCGCGACCGCTCTACAGAACCATACAACTCTAACTCTTTCGGCTGGACCGCACAAAATTGTCGTCGAGGCATTTCAGAATTCTGCTCTCGGCGGACGCATGCTGGTCGGCATCGCGGATAAGCGCAAGATCGTCACTGCCGAAGCGAAAGCTCTTGCATCGCAAGCCGACGTTGTAGTCGTAGCCGCCGGATTCGACTCGGCCAGCGAAGCGGAGGGAGCGGACCGGACGTTCAGCCTTCCGTTCGGCCAGGAAGAATTGATTCGCGAAGTTGCGGCCGTCAACAAGAACACGATCGTCGCCGTCACCTCCGGCGGGAATGTCGATCCCTCGGACTGGGTTGAGCGCGTTCCAGCTTATCTCGAGCTGTGGTATCCCGGCGAGCGCGGCGGGGACAACTACTATCCTGAGTCGGGGACGAAGCGCGTTGTCTATAAGGAAGGCGTCTTCGTCGGCTATCGCGGATACGAGCACAATCATGTGAAGCCGCTGTTTCCGTTTGGATATGGCTTGTCCTACACAACGTTTCAATACAGCCATCTTCAAGTGCTTCCAGCCGCCGGCATCTCGCCGGGCAACTATACGATTACGTTCGATGTCACCAACACCGGCTCTCGGGCCGGAGCCGATGTGGCGCAGGTTTACGTGTCGGAGTCGGATCCCAAGGTTCCGCGCCCGCCGCAGGAGCTGAAAGGCTTCTCCCGCGTGGAACTCGCTCCGGGCGAAACGAAGCATGTATCGGTCCCGCTGAATCCGCGTGCGTTTAGCTACTACGACGTAGGCGGTAAACACTGGCACGCGGATGGCGGCAAATACACCGTAAATGTTGGCCGGTCGTCGGAGGATGTGGTGTTACACGCCGATGTTGCGATTTCCAGCGCTTACGATGTCGAGAACGATAAATAGCA
>JBEKBW010000179.1:0-7839 GCA_050015215.1 Candidatus Sulfotelmatobacter sp. | reverse complement strand
TGCTGGCGGCAGAGGGCTGCGATCCAGAGATCGTTGGTGGGAATTGGCCTGGCCTTGCGGCTTAGATCGAGCGTGATCTCGGCGTAGTGCTGGGTTGTTTGCTCGTTAATATCCAGGACGGCGCAGTCGCGGAGAAGCGTCAGCCCTGGTCCTCCCCGAATGCACTGACAAAACCGATCCGTCCCGAGTGAGATGTTTGCGTAACTTTTCTGCCGTTTCTGCGGTTATCCCTGTGTAACACTACTCCGCGCGGAGAATTCGTTGAAGGCTCTGACGGCTCGGAACAAAGAACGCGAGGCGGACGAACGGCTTCTTGTCGAAGCGGCGCAGAAGGACCCTGCCTGCTTCGCGGAGCTTTACGAGAACAATTTCGAGCGAGTGTATGCGTACATTGTGCGGAGGGTGGGAGATCGGGCCGAGACGGAAGACATCACCTCCGAAGTATTTCATCAGGCGCTGGCAAATTTGAAGCGTTTCGAGTGGCGCGGGATTCCGTTTGCGGCTTGGCTTTATCGCATCGCTGCCAACTTAATTTCCGATCGGTGGCAGCGCACGAATCGGGAGCAGGTTGCGGATGAGCCTGAGCAGATCGAGTCGGTGCAAGCGAACAGTAAGGAGTTTGAGGAAGTCGAGCATCGGGCGACTCTGTATCGAATGGTGGATACCTTGCCGGCTGAGCAGCGGCGGGTGGTTGTGCTGCGGTTTGTCGAGGAGAAAAGCATTAAGGAAGTGGCGCGGGAGATTCGCAAGACCGAAGGCGCGGTGAAGCAGTTGCAGTTCCGGGCGCTGACCACGCTACGCGCCAGAATGGAGGGTGCCGATGCCTAAGCGCTCTCTGAACTCTGGGAACCGAGACAACAAGAAGATCGAGCAACTGAACAAAGCCGTGGAAGCCATGCGGGCTCGAACGGACGGACGGGGACCGAGGGTTGAGGCGGAAGTCGAGCCACTGGTGCGCATCGCGGCAGAATTGCGCAATCTGCCGAGCGCAAGCTTCAAGGCACGATTGAAATCACAACTCGAAGGGAAAAAGATTATGGCCACCGTTGCTGAACCCATGGCTGCCGTTCGTACAAGCACAACCACGAGCGCAACCCCAAGATTAACTTTCAGAGACGCCGCGAAGGCGATTGAGTTCTACGAGCAGGCATTTGGCGCGAAGGAAACGATGCGGTTCCAACTTGAAAGCGGGATTCCGCATGCCGAGATCACGATTGGCAACTCGACAATTCTGCTGGCGGAAGAGTGGCCGGAGGGCGGAAGATTTAGTCCGGAGACGCTGGGAAATTCACCCGTCATCATGTCGCTGAGTGTTCCTGATGTGGACAAGTTTTTTGCCCATGCGATTGAGGCGGGGGCGAAGACTGTGCGGCCCATCGCCGATCAATTTTACGGACGCCGCGAAGGAATGCTACAGGATCCGTTTGGATATACGTGGAGTGTGTCCACGATAACGGAAGAAATGCCGGTGGAAGAGATGCACCGGCGCATGAAGAAGCTTACTACCGGTCCTGAGGGTGGGCGATTGCCTCAGGGGAAACAGGGCGGCGTAAACCCCGTTCCGCGCGGGTTCCGCATGGTGACGCCGTACCTGGTGGCTGCGGACGGCAATGCGCTGATCGATTTCGTATTGAAGTCCTTCGGCGCAGAAGAGACGTTGCGAATTCCGACGCCGACCGGCGTGCACGGCGAGGTGCGCATTGGCGACTCGATAATGATGATCGGCGGCGGCGTTGCGCAGAAAGAGTTCCCGGCTACGCTGCATCCCAATGCGCTGCATGTTTATGTGCAAGATGCGGATGCGGTTAGCAGGAATGCAGTTGCGGCCGGCGCGACGTTGGTGGATGAACCTCGCGATCAGGAGTACGGTGAGCGCTCGGCCACGGTGAAAGATGCGGCGGGCAACTTCTGGTATATCGCCACGCATAAGGGCGAGAGCTACATTCCGAAGGGGTTGCACAGTGTGAATCCGTATCTGCATCCGCTGCGAGCTGAGCCGCTCATCGGCTTTTTGAAGCGCGCGTTTGGGGCGCAGGAAGTGGCGAAGTATGCCTCGCCGGATGGAGTGGTGCACCATGCGGTGATCCGCATCGGCGATTCGGTGGTGGAGATGGGAGAGGCTCACGGTAAGTATGAGCCGATACCGGCGATGTTCTACCTCTACGTGCCGGATTGCGATGCACTCTACCGTCGCGCGCTGGCCGCGGGAGCGAAATCGCTGCACGAGCCTACCGATCAGCCTTACGGCGATCGCAGTGCCGCAGTGACGGATTCGTTCGGCAACACGTGGTATGTCGCGACGCATTTCAAAGATGTTTAACCTCGCGATAACCGGCGGGTGAGAAGAGTGGCTGCTACGCGGGACTTGTAATCTCTGCGATGGAAAACACTCCCTCACCGCCGGGGATTCGCCAGGATCGGCATAGTCCTTACCTTCGCTGCTATGCATTAACATCTTCGTCCGCGATCAGGATCGAAGCCTGCGTCTTTAATGTCGACCAGCTTGGCTTCGGCCTCGTGATGGAAGAGAACTATGAATCGGCCGGGCGCTGGCTGGCAGTCGAGCCTCCCGACGGACATACGGTTCTTGCCCTTATTACCCCCCATGCAAATCGAAGATTACACTTGCGCTGCGCGACCGAAAGGCCGGCCCTCCGCGAATCATTAAATCAGAGCCCCTAGAGCGCTATGGACGCGTGATGACTTCGTTGGGCGAGGATGGGAGAACGAAGTTCACGTTGTGGGCGGAGTTGGCTTGCAGGGTGTCTGCGACGTTGAGAGTGGCGAGGTCGATTTTTTTGTTCCAGTAGCCGTCGGTGTAGTAGTTGCCGCGGGCGTAGAGGGTGCCTTGGGCGATGGAGTAGTCGCGGACTTGTTCGCTGTGTCCGTCGCGGAAGATCAGGACTACTGCGGGAAGCTGAGCTGCGGCTACGGTTTGTGGTGTGGGATTTTCGGGTGCCGGCTTCGCTAATTTTATATGCGGCTTTGCTGCCGGGGAATCGTTGGCGAAGGCTAGGGGTTGGGCTTCGTCATTCGCGGTGTGGTTGACGCGGACGTAGCGGCCGTTTTGCAGTTCGATCATCAGCGGGCCATTCGAGGAAGAGTCTTGCGTGCCCGGTGTGTTCATCAGCGTCGCCATTGAATTGACTGCGGGGTTGGTTAGGCCTTGCAGAGCTTGCATCAGGAATGGCGGCGGCCGCGAAGCTACGGGATAGCCGGTGGAGTAGACGTCGTTGGGGTCGAAATTGTCGTCGAAGAACGGGAATGGTAGCGAGGCGTAGCCGGGATATCCGGGGCTGTAGCCTGGCCCATACGGCGATGAGCGGCGGAAGCTGGAGTGCGCGCGGCGGGCTATCGCGTAGTTGCCTGTTGGCAGATGAGAGTGAGGGGCGCTGACGTGGGCGGGGGCGGAGGTTCGCTGGGCAGCGGATGCGCTGGTTAAGGTTAGCAGCAGTGCTGACACGACCAGGAAGTGCGCGAGGGTTCGTCTTCCTGCTCGAGTTTTGCTGTACTCCGTTCGCGGCCGAGGGCGGCGGCTCCACATTTTTGCGATTTGCATATCAGTTGGCCTGGGCTGACGGCGGGAGTTGGAAGACTACGCCGTGGTCGTCGTTTTGTTTTTCGGTAGCCGGGAGGTCGAGTTCGGCCAGAGCAATTTTGCGTTGGTGGCCCGGCGTCAGATCGTAGAGCGTTTGACTGACAATCGCGTAGTTGCTGACTTCGACTTGGTGGCCGTCCTTGAATACCAGCGTGGTGGGAGGTTGTGGAGGTTCAGGATCAGGGTCTGACGCGAAGCTGGCTTGCGATGGATCTGGCGCATGGGCTGGACCTTCGTAGATCGGAGCGACATAGGAATCCTGGCCGGAGCCGCGACGATCGAATATGGTTGGGCCGCCCTGGTATTCGGCGTCATCGTCGTCTGTTACATCGGTGGAATCATCCGTGGCACTCAGGTCGACTGCGTAGGGTACGGGCAGCGCGTAGACGTATGGGTAGTAAGCTGTGCCGTTCGCGGTGTGATGGGGGTGATTGTTTCCGTTGCCATGGTGAGACACGCCGGAAGAATGCGGACCGTTTCCGGTATGGACGCTCACAGTCGATTGCGGATAGTTGTGCGCGAATCCCGCGGTGGGCGGAGCCACCGGACCGGTCGGCGGAGTTATTGCGCCGGTGGGCGGGGTTGCGGCGAAGCGAGTCGGCGGCGCGACGCTTACGGCGTGGCCTGCACCTGCGGCGTTGAATTGAGCTGAACTGGCGGAAACGAGGAGGACCAGGAACAGCCCAGAAAGCGCTAGTGAAGCGGCAAGCGAGCGGTGGATTGAGCGGACCACATTACAATCATACTCCAAGGGAAACGGCATGGCGCACCTCCGTGGCGGAGCTAACCCTTTGGGTTAGATCGTTAGAGAAGGGGTGGAGATGCGCGGGAAATTGTAGAGAAATGTGATGGGGAGGGCCGCCGGGGCTAAAGCCCAGTCTATTGTGTGCGGCTGACGCGGCGCTAAACGCCGCTCTTCGACCCGAACTAACAAGCTCATTTCTGGACCGGGCCCGAGCGAGGGTTCTAGGGGGGGTAGGGATGCTTCGACTACGAACGAGTTCGCTTCGCGACTCGTTCTCCGCTCAGCATGACGGAGGGGGCTACGATCACCCTGGACACAGTTTTCCTGGCCGCTAGCCAAGCGGAATTTTGACCAGAGCCGAAAAGCTCCTGAGGATGTAGGCACCCACCAGTGCCCAGACGCAGGCTGTTACTAGCGGCCGGAAGCGGGTTTCCATCAGGTCGGCTGCGATTCCGGAGACAAAGATGAAGATGAAAGGAATGGAGGCTAAGAGGAAACCGGCTCCGGGCGCACCGGGATGAGCGATGGCCAACAGGATGAACAAGACGGCTACCAGCAGCGGCGCGGTGTTGCCGAAGTAGCGCGCGCGGGGCCATGCGGTATAGGTTGCGATTGCTGCCGGCAGCAGAAACACGAATGCCGGACAGGCGCGCAGGAGTTGCGATGCGAGTTGGCGATAGGCGGCCACCACGGTGAAACTGCGCCAGTTTATTCCCCAGAAGGAAGCGTGATGGAGGGCCTCTAAAAATGTGTAGAGATGAAAAAAGTAGATGGCGAACAGGATTAGGATAGCGACCACGCATGCCGCTGCCCAAATCGCGATCGCTGCCGGGCGGCGGATGGGCGCCAGATAGAGCATGAATGCCAGGGCCAGAGGAACTACGATGATCATGGAAAATTGGGACCCGATGGCGATGGCTAGAGAAACTCCCAGCAAGACGATGCGGCGCCAGTTCCAGAGAATTACTTCGCGTGGGGCGTAGAGTGTGTGGGCTACGGCTATTGCGGTGAAGATTGCGCCGAACGAGCCCCAGGCGGCGAGGATGTCGGGGTCGGTGTGCCAGACGGCGGCGGCTTGCAGCATGGCGGGAGAAAAACAGTAGAGCGTGAGGGCGAGGAATCCCCCGTGGTTGCCGCAGAGGCGGCGGGCTACGTACCACAAAGACGCGCCCAGGAAGACACCAAAGGCCAGGAATGGAATGCGCGTTAGCCAGCGCCACCAGGTCGAACTCGAGGTGTCGACCGTGCGTTTTGGAAGCAGCATCAATGGCGCGGTTGTTACTAGCGCAAGAAGAGGCGAGTGGTCGGTGTTGTAGTTGGCTCGGTCGACGGAGATTTCGGTGGGCAGGGTGGCTGGAGGGTCGGGATAAGGTGCGCCGGCGATGCCTCCGCCGTGGAGTTGACGCCAGCCTGCGGTTAGATTGACAAGCTCTACCGCGCCGAGGCCGTTTAGGCCGTGGGCTTCGGCGTCGTGCAGTTCGGCGTAATTGAGCCAGAGGGCTTGGGCTAGTAAGAGCAAGAGTAAAGCTCCGGCTAGGAATTGGGCGCGACCGAAGCGTTCGCGCGTGAAAAAGTTGGCCATAGGGCTGAGCCGAGTGTTTTACCATGAGCGAGGGGTTTAGGGAAACTGAGGAAGAAACTAACCACCAAGATATTCACGAGAGAGCGCACACACCTGGGTATGAGAATCGCGCCGAGGTGAACTGGATCAGCAGACGGCGGCGTAGCTACTGGAGATCCCTCAGCCCGCTGGTGAAAACGCGGGCCTCGGGATGACGCCCTTCCAGAGTTCCGACATTTGCGATAGAGGACACGAAGGTGCACGAAGGCGGAAACATTTCGGAGACGAGCGTTGGCGAGCGACCGGGCGCTGAGATTCCGGGGCCGGTTGGTCCGGCGCCGGATTTTTCTGTGCAGCCATCGTATGTGCGAACTGTTTTTCTTGGGCCGGATGGATTAAGGCCGGGATGGGGATTCGCGTTTTATGTGGCGATGTTTTATCCGCTGCAGTTTGTGGCGGCGCGCTGGGCGGGGTCACTGGAGTTGGGAGCGGAGGGGCTTTGGTCGATAATGCTGCTGGAAGCGGCGATGCTGGCGGCTGCGGTTTTCCCGGCATTGGTGTTGATGGGAGTTGAGCGGCGGGCGTGGGGCGCTTACGGATTGCCGGGGCGTTTGGCGTTTGGGAAATTATTTTGGGTGGGTGCGGTGTGGGGATTTACGGCGATCACTTTACTTTTGGCTTTGATGTTTGGGCTGCGGGTTTTTGATTTGGGACATTTGGTTTTGCATGGGGCGCGGATCTTCAGGTTTGCGGTGTTCTGGGCGGTTTTCTTTTTGCTGGTGGGATTCTTTGAAGAATTTTTGTTGCGCGGGTATACGCAGTTCACATTAACCCGGGCAATGGGATTTTGGCCGTCGGCGATTTTGCTTTCCAGCATGTTTGGACTCATTCACTTGCAAAATGCAGGCGAGCAGTGGTCGGGATTGCTGGCGGCGGCGGCGATTGGATTTTTCTTTTGCCTGACTTTGCGGCAGACGGGCAATTTGTGGTTTGCCGTGGGGTTTCATATGGCTTGGGATTGGGGAGAGACATTTTTTTATTCGGTGCCGGATAGTGGAACGCTCTTCCCGGGGCATTTGCTGAAGTCGTCGTTCCATGGGCCGACGTGGATTACTGGCGGGAAGGTTGGGCCTGAGGGCAGTGTGCTTTGCTTTTTGGTGATTGGGGTTGCTTGGTTGGTATTTTCCAGGACTTATCCGGGGGTGAAGTACGGAAAGACATAAACACAGGGGACACAGAGGGGCACAGGGGAATTTTTCTTTCCAGATTTTTTTCTGTGCGGTTTTCTTGCTGGCAACTGCATCGGCATTGTTTGCGCAAGGTGAGGCGCGTCCTCGGGCTCGTGACATTGGAATACGGATTGGAGTTTTGCCTCCTGGCCCACTGAATGCGATTACCGACGTTGCCGGGGTCGAGGTTGGGCAGACTACTATCATTCGCGGGGACAACATTCATACTGGCGTCACGGCGATCGTGCCTCACTTGGGAAATCTTTATAAGGAGCGGGTTCCAGCGGCGGTGTTTTTGGGCAATGCTTACGGGAAACTGGCGGGATCGACGCAGGTGAATGAGATGGGCGAGATTGAGGCGCCTATTCTGCTTACTGCTACTGATTCGGTGCCGCGCGTGGCGGATGCGGTGATTACGTACATGTTCGGTCTCCAGGGAAATGAGAATCTGTTGTCGGTGAATCCTGTGGTCGGCGAGACCAACGACGGATGGTTGAGCGATATCCGTTCGCGGCCGATTGCTGCCGAGGATGTTTTTGCGGCGATCAAGAATGCGACTGGCGGGCCGGTGGAAGAGGGCGTGGTTGGAGCGGGGACGGGGACGGTTGCGTTTCAATGGAAAGGCGGGATTGGGACTTCGTCGCGTCGGCTGCCCGATTCGTTTGGCGGATATACCGTGGGCGTGCTGGTGCAGACGAACTATGGT
>JBEKBW010000178.1:0-7924 GCA_050015215.1 Candidatus Sulfotelmatobacter sp. | reverse complement strand
GCGCAGGCAGCGCATGAGCGCGAGATGTTGGAGGTGAAGGCGGCGGATTTTCGCAAGCAGGTTGCCGCTGGTGTGCCGATGGCGGTGGGATCGGATGTGGGGCCATTTCCGCATGGAACGCAGGCGCGGGAGTTTGTGTTGATGGTGAAGTACGGGATGACTCCGCTGGCGGTGTTACAGGGGGATTTGTTGCATGGGGCGAAGTTGCTCGGCTGGGAGGGGCAGATTGGTTCGATCGAGCCTGGATACTTTGCCGACATCGTTGCCGTGGGCGGCGATCCGTTGCAGGATGTAGGCGTGCTTGGCAACGTTTCATTCGTGATGAAGGGTGGGGTGGTTTATAAAAAGTAACGCGATCGGGGTAGATTTTGGCACGACTAACAGTACCATCGCCCTTGCTGACAAATCGGGAGACGTGCAGCTCGCCAGTTTCCCTTACATGGAAAGTTTCACCGACTCGTATCGGTCGCTGCTCTATCTTGAGCAAGTCAAAGAGCGCGGCGCGAGGACGTTGAAGTCTTGGACTGGGCCGGAGGGGATTGAACATTATCTGGCTGCCGAGTCGAAGGGTCGGCTCATCCAGTCCCTGAAGACATTTCTCACCAGCCGAAGCCTGCGTAGCACGGATGTTTTCGGACGGCACCAAATGATCGAGGATCTGGTTGCGCGGATCCTCAGGGACCTGCGGGAAAAAGCCGAGAGGCAGTTCGGAGTGCGCATAAGGTCAGCCGTGGCTGGGCGTCCGGTGCACTTCGCCGGAGCTGACAAGAGCGAAGACGACAGCTACGCGGAGGAGCGGCTGAGGTTGGCGTTCCAGTCTGCGGGTTTCGAATCTGTGCAGTTCGAGATGGAGCCGGTTGCCGCGGCTTACTACTACGAATCGACACTCGATCACGACGAACTCATCCTGATTGGAGATTTTGGAGGCGGCACCAGCGATTTTTCTTTGATTCGCGTGGGGCCGACTTTTCGTGGAGAGGGCAGAAACGCCGGCGGCATTATCGGCAATGCTGGCGTGGGCATTGCCGGGGATGCTTTCGATGCAAAAATCATCCGGCACGTGGTTTCGCCCGAGCTTGGAATGGGATCGCAGATGCGGTCGCTGGGAAAAATTCTGTCGGTTCCCAACTGGGTTTATATACGGCTGGAGCGCTGGCATCATCTTTCGTTGTTGAGATCGAAGGAAGTGCTGGACATGCTGAGCGGCGTGCGTGCGCAATCGCTCGAGCCGGAGAAGATTGCGGCGCTGCTTCACTTCATAAAACAGGATTTGGGATTTTATCTGCATCGCGCGGTGCAGAAGGTGAAGTGCGATTTGTCGAATGATCAGACTGCAGAGTTCCGATTTGAGGATGGATATGTCGATCTGAAGACTACGGTGCGGCGGGATTCGTTCGAGGAGTGGATTGCGGAGGAGACCGGGCAGATTGAACGGTGCGTCGATTCTCTGCTCGTCGGCTCTGGCGCGGATCGCAAGGATGTGGACATGGTGTTTCTCACCGGAGGTTCTTCGTTTGTGCCGGCGGTGCGCCGGATTTTCGGGGATCGATTTGGAAGCGTCCGCATTCGGGGCGGGGATGAGTTTACGTCGGTAGCTCGCGGGCTGGCGCTGAAGGCTAGGGAACTGGGGCGCGGCGCTTCTGCTTAGTGGATTACCAGTGAGGGAAAGGCTTGCGCGAATATTTGGCGTCACGGGATTAGGGTTATCTTGTCGTTTTTGCCTATGATAGGAAAGCGATATCACTTCGCTCGATGACAGCCTAGGCCGCAGTCCCCCTGGACTGGATATGTTGGGATGAGTGTGTCAAGCTTAGGTATATGAAGAAACAAGCGTCGGACCAGTCGTTTCATGATCGGCGGTATCAGGAGCGGAAGCGGGCGGAGGCGGCTAAGAAGCCGATGGGGAAGAAAGTGGTTGAATCCACGAAGGTCAGTCCAACGGCGCAGCCGAATTCTACCGAAGCTCGGACTGCCGAGCGAGGTCTGACCAAGTAGGAAGAGGGTTTCTCGCTTCGCTCGAAGGACAGCCGGGGCGGATGTCCCCACAGGAATCTGCCTAGGCTAAAAAAAACGGCCCGGATCGTTTGATCCGGGCCCTCGCTTTCTAAGTTTACCTTGATGAATGCCGAAGCGTTGCTCTAGGTCGTCACTTTGAGAGTGACTGTGGCCTTTTCGGTCACGGTTCCGGCCTTACCCTTGATGGTGATTGTGTAGGTTCCGGCTACAGCGGTGCTCGATACCTTGAATTCCGCTGTCGTGCTCCCCGAGCCTCCGGTGATGGTTTTGGGACTAAAGGTTACGGTCACGCCGGTTGGTTCCCCGGAAGCAGACAAGGTAACGGTTGTGTCGAAGCCACCAAACGGAGTGGACGTGATGGTGGATTTGCCCGTGGCGCCTTGCGCAACGGTAACCGACTTGGGATTTGCCGTGAGCAGGAAGCTGTTCGTGGCAAGTGCGATGGCCAGTGCATCGCCGTTGGGGCTGCCCCAGCCAGTTGACAAATCGTAGCCCTTGGTGCTGCCGTAGGTGTTGCCTCCACTGGAGATGTCGTGGAAATCGGTGTCGTAGCTTGAGCTTTCACCGATCGCGTAAAGCTGGGGATTGATGAACCCTAGCGTGCTGGTTGCTCCGTTGGTTTGATACTGCTCATTGGCTAGAGCCAGGTAGCCGGCCCACATGGGCGTGGCAAAGCTGGTTCCACCGTAGAGGTTGGCGGTGCAGGTCGTCTGGTCGGCGCAGACGTAGAAGGTGAAATTCGCATTGGCCGAAACGTCGGGGCCGTTGCGATACTTCTTGGAGCATTTGGAGCAGCCGGCAGCCGCGGTCACCTGCCAGGAGGGAATGGCAAAGTCGTCCGGCGAAATTCCGCCGCCGGTGTCCTCCCAACCGGTTTCCGATTTCCAGGGACCGGCCGCGCTGGAGGTCTCCAAGTCAGTTCCGCCGACTGAAGTGACATAGACGCTATCCGCCGGCCAAACGAATTCAGCATTAGCCCAGCTGCCGTCGTCGCCGGCAGCAGTGAAGAAGTTCTGACCTTGCGCAGCGAACTCCTCGAAGTAGGGGTCGTCGGTTGTGCTGTCCGCAGGCTTCCACGCCCAGGAGCAGCTCAGTTGCGCGTTCAGCGGGCTGGCGGTGGCCATGGCATTGAGGATGCCGGGGTCGTCGAGGGTTTGCCCCGAGAGGCCGCCGGTGCCGATGTACATAACTAAGCTGGACATGCCCGGAGCCATGCCTAGCGCCTGCGTCATGTCGAGGGTTTGCTCGGTGTCGTCGCAGGTCGGTTCCTTGCAAAGCGTGCTTTGCGTGTCGACGGAGTGAAGCGTGATGGGCACGTTGTTGGTTTGGCTCACGTTCTTGTAATACGTGGTGAGGTCAGTCAGATCGGTGCCGAGGAACTCGAACAAGCCGAGCGACTGGCCGGCGCCGGTTAGAGTTGCGGAGGAGTTTCCATCGACGTAGTAGGCGGCGCGCATGTCGCTGCCTAGAAACGATGCGCTGGGACCGGAGCCGATCGAGGCATTCGAGTGCACACCTTCCTGGGAAACTGTGCTTGGGTCGCGACGGGTAAACATCGGTTGCGGGCGGGAGTAGTTGTCGAGGCCTCCGATGGCCCACAGCTGCATGCCTGTGTCCGTGGTGGGTTCGCGGTCGGGAGCGAAGAAGGTGCGGGTTTCGGTGGGATGCTGGTAGACGCCCATGGTCACGTGCAAGGCGCGCTCGATGTCGGAGACGGATCCCCTGACGTCAATGTTCATGCGATTGCGCGAGGTCTTGACCACGGTCAATCCGTTTGTCTTCGCGAATTGAATCACAGAGTCGTAATCTTCCTGCGTCGGGCCAAATCTCGCGGTGAACTCATCCACCGTTAGGAATTTGCGGTAAGACGGGCTGTAGGGATCGTAGACTTCTTTCAGGAAGTCCTGTAACTCAGTCTGATTTCGGTGTGGGAGAACCAGAACCAGGCGCATGGATTGGGTTGCGGGCAGGTGGCCGACCAAGGGCGCTTGCCGATTGAGAACGACGTCACGCCCATGGCGCGTTAGCAGAGGCTGCTGGGCCTGGGAGAGGACGGACGCGGCCGACACGATCACGACGATCGCGAGCAAAACATTTAGCTTTCGGATCACGGTTTTCTCCTTAATTATTGGGCGAAGTTTCCGCCTGCAAGTCTGTGGAAGTTGTCCGGGGGTTCCAGCTGGGACGCTTTCTGGCGTGGGCATAGTACTACGGTTTTCTCCTGCCCGGATATAGAAAAGTTGTCAAATTTTTGGGTGGTTGAGGTATCTCGACTTAGGTTGCAGTTTCTTGCCTATTTTGTAACTCTCGGCCTAAGTAGCGGGTGGGTAGGGCAGGCCCGGTTGACAGGCGGTCGTTCGTTCCGTACATTCTGTTTGAACTGAAAGTACTGATATGGCAGCTTTGACTGGGGTGCAGAAGGCTTACATCTTGCATTGGGGCGAGATGGGGACGCGATGGGGAATTAATCGGACCGTGGCGCAGATTCATGCTTTGCTCTATTTGTCGCCGCGGGCTTTGCCGGCGGAGGAGATTGCGGAGACTTTGAGCGTGGCGCGGTCGAATGTGAGCACTTCGATTCGCGAACTCGAGGGTTGGGGGATTGTGCGGGCGGTGCATGTGCTGGGCGACCGGCGGGAGCATTATGAGTCGATGAAAGATGTTTGGGAGATGTTCCGTCTGGTGGTGGAGCAGAGGAAGCGGCGGGAGATCGATCCGACGCGGGAGATGCTGCGGCGGAGTTTGGATGAGCTGGATCCGAGGGACGCTGGGGCGGAGTTTACCCGGGAGAGGATTGCGGCTATGGCGGGATTTTTTGATGCGGTTACGGAGTTGCATGATGAGATGAAACGCTTGCCTACGGGGACTGTGCGGAAGCTTTTGCGGATGGGGGCTAAGGTTACAGGGAAGCGGAAGTGACTTGGTGACGCTTCTGGGTACGTTGAGCGGGTAGGGATGCTTCGACTGCGAACGAGTTCGCTTCGCGACTCGTTCTCCGCTCTGCATGACAGGGTTTTATTTTGGCGACAACTTTAGGGGATATGGAAATGGTGGAGTCTGGCGAGGCTAAGAAAATTTGGATGACTTCGACTGGGTTGCCGCTATCGATTTCGTTGTCGTGGCCGTTTCATCGGTCGGGGTCGGGGGCGGATTTTTGGGTTTTGCATGGGGATATTCGGATTGTTGGGACTGAGCTGCATGCTTTGGTGGCGGTGAATTTGTCGGCTACGGTGCGGGAAGTGTTGGCGTCACTGGAGCCTGGGGATGCTGAGGCGCCGGTGGTGAATGCGCTGCGGAAGGAAGTGGACAAGAGGCAGATTGAGTTTGTTAAGTCGGGGAAGTTGCTGCCGGTGGCGTTTTCTAGCCGGCACTATGATTTCAAGCGGGGGAAGTGGGTGTTTGGGAAGGCTTCGGATGAGGTGATTGAGGAGTTTATTGCGCGGAAGGTTTATTGGGAGACGACAGCGTGGGCACATAGTGCTGGCGCCGGGGGTACGCTTGTCGACGGCGGTGGTGGTGACGGCGGACGTCAGGTTCCTCACTCCGTTCGGAATGACAAGAGTGTTAGTGATGACAAGAATGTTAATGAGGATGATAAGGGTATGGGAGGGAGGAAAATTTGGATTGGGGATCCGGCGGAGGCGCAGTATTTGGAGACCACCCCGGCGCATTTGATTGAGGTAGCTGCGCGGTTGGTGGCGGGGAATGGGTTGGTGCGGATGGAGGGGGAGTTCGCGGAGGCTACTTCTGCGTTGATGGGGCAGGCGGAACGGTTTGAATCTGCGGCGCGGACGGCTTTGGAGGAGTTGGAGAAGAAGCATGCGTTTGAGAGAGGGTAGGGGCATGGAGGCAGGGGCTAGTTGTTAGTCTGAGCGATTTTTCGTTAGCCCGGTGTCTGCATCTTTATGAACATTCTTTTCGTCCGCTGGGACGTCATAATGCTTTGGAAGCTACTCTCCGGGACGGCCCGGCTTTACGCTGCGCTCTTGCTCATCCTCGGCAGCTATGCCATCTATTCTCTTGCACGCGTGTTCGTGGGTCTTGGCAATTTACGCGAGAAGCCCAGCCTTGATGCGCGCCGAACGCCGCGTAGCGAACATCCGTCAAATTGTACTGTTGCTGCTCCTTCTGTTTGGGATAACCGCCGCGAACGAGGTCTTCGGTGTGTTTTGCAGAGTTCGGGTCGTGCAATCGTCCCTCGGTGACCTGGACGTGATCAGTGCATGTGGGCCGCGGGCTGCGTTTGCTTTCTAGGTGTTCGGAGTCTTGACTTTTCTGCATACATTTCAGTGGATCGCGTCCGTTTGGGTACAGCGGCGTTTATCAAGCCTCAGCGGCTGGAGCCGTTTGTTTCTGATGTCTCTGATTTGGCACGACTGAACGTCGTGCCCTTCCCGGTTTTGTCCTTTACTTTGGACTCCTTACGATTCTTCTGAAGATCTTTTTGAAAACAATCCCCAGCAGAATCTCGGGGCGATGGCGTAGTTTATCTGTACGAGGACGATCGCTGCTATGGCGTAGTGGTTGTTGATGAAGCAGAGGGCTGCGCCAGCGGCGTAGAGAGATTGGGCGATCACTATGCGGCGGATTACTGCGGGATGGATTTCTTCGGCGAGATTATCGTCTAGAAGTTTTGCTCGCGTTGCGTACTTCCAGCTCCAATAGAGCATCACACCCAGCAGAAGAATGTTGAACCAATACGCGATTAGCGCGATGCGGTAGTGGATGAATTCAGCTAGCAGCGAGGTGGTGAAGGGGACGAGGCACACGGCGCAGAGGAAGGCGATGTGGATCCAGGCCAGGTTGCGGTCGGAGCGGGCGAAGTGGTTAAGTTGGGTTTGCTGGCCTACCCAGAAGATGCCCAGCGTCATCACACTCATCAGGAAGATCAGGAGGCGCGGGGATAGTAGGATCAGAGCCTGCCATAGATCGTGTTCGGAGTGGATTGCGTTGGCGGCGGGGACGCGGAGGTCCAAGACTAGCAGGGTCATGGCTACGGCGAAGATGCCGTCGCTTAGGGCGGCGAGGCGGCCTACACTTTGTCCTGCAACGCGGTTGTAGAGGGATGGCATCGAATGGGAGTTTAGCATTGGGTTTGCCGGTGGCGAGTTTGATGCTTAAACACAAAGGGCACAGGGGATCACGGGGTAAAGCCTGTGGGGGCTAGCTTGGGGTTTCGAATTACTACATTGCGGATGCGGGTTTCTGCTGAGGTTCGGTGTGCGTTGCTGGTTGCGGGTGGGCTGGCGCTGGTTTGCGGATTTGCGAATGGTCAGTCGCAGCAGAATCCGCCGACAGATTTGACGACGCAGCAGCAGGCTCCGAATGCGCCGGATGAAACGAAACCGGACGAGACCAAGAAAGATGATAGCGGGAGTCCGGTGCAGCAATTGCAGGACAAGACGAAGCAGATTGTCTCGGCTACCACGGATACGGCGAAGACTACTTTGCTGAAGGCGCGGGATTGGGAGTCGGGCTTAATCGCGGGAATTTATGTGGGAAAAAACCGCAAACTGGTGCCGTTGAATCGTGAGCAGCGATGGGATTACTACCTGCACCAGACCTTTACTACTCCCGAAGCATATATGAAGAGGATGTTTGCGGCCGGGGTCGATCAGGCGCGCGGCGTGCCTGATTGGCAGGGAGGGATTGGCGGATATGCGGAACGGTTTGCTTCGCGCGAGGGACAGTTTTTCACATCGAACTCTCTGGCGGCTTTGGGGAATGCGAAGCTGGGGTACGAAGTTCGTTATGACAAGTGCAAGTGCTCAGATTTTCGGCATCGGATGCGGCATGCGATTTTGCGGAATTTTTTGACTTACGATCGGACGGACGAGAATTTGCGTCCGCAGTTGGCGTTGTATGGCGGGGCGTTTGGTGGAGGGTTGTTGTCTACGGCTTGGAAGCC
>JBEKBW010000177.1:0-9778 GCA_050015215.1 Candidatus Sulfotelmatobacter sp. | reverse complement strand
ATTGCGGTGGCATGCCGCGGCAGCTTTCGGACGATGAATGGAGCACTGATCCTGGCGCCCGTGGGGGCGTCCGCCTACACCTTGAATGAAAGCGACCCGAACTTTTCACCGCAGGGACTGTGGCTGAGCAGTCCGAACCAGCTGATGAATAACGTGACGGTGATTGGCCAGCAGGAACCACAAGCTTATGTCCGAGACTACTTTGTTGGAGACAACCTGAGCCTCAAGTTTTATCTCTCCCAGAAGCCGTTTGCCGAGACGAAACCGGCGATGATCGATGAAGAATATCTGGGACCTGGCCTCGATCCGACGACATGGGTGGTGAACGATCCCTCGTCGGTGGTTTCCGTGGGCGCGCAAACACTGCTAATTGCGGGCGGGACGGGAATCGACGGGCAAACCACTGTCAGCTTCATTGAGCAGATCGAGCTCGGCGGCGCGCTGGAGTTGCAGCACGGAGACGTGAGTTTCGCAGCGGCTTCTAATGGAGTATTCGGCGGGTTGTATGCGGGGCCGATATCTGCCCCCGGATGCCTGGCCGGATTTCAAATCTCGCCATCAGGGAGCGGTTCCACGATTCAGGCCTTAATTACTGGTTCGCCGACGGGACCAGTCGTCGCAACTACGCCGGGACATCAATACTTCTTCACGACGTATCTGTACTCGATGGAAGTCTATCGCAGCGGACAGACTTATCACTCGTCGTTGCATCCGGCAGGAAGCGGGTTGGGTGGTGCTCCGGTTGCGGCGGATGTGCGTTTTGTGCTGGAGGTTCAAGATATCAATCCTGATAATCCAGCGACAATGGTCGCGCCAGCTACCGTGCTATACGACGACGTGATTTCGGATGCGCCTGGCTTTTGCACTTACGCGCTGGTGAACGCCGTGAGCATGGAGTGCAGCATCGCGTACACGTATGTGGCGCATATTTCTTTAGCGGAGGTAAGAACGGCAGTGCAAACTTCGTCCTCGCCGCCAGAGTACGCGCCCTACGTCACGCAACTCGTCGGAGCACTTTCCGATGGCGCCGGGTGTGAAATCACCAGCGATCCGTCGCTGGACTTTTATCCGCAATATGTGCCGGCGCTCAATGAGCTGATCGTCGCCAGTTATCGGGGATCTGGAACAGCGGTGGCCGAAGTGGAGAACGCCGCAAGCGTAACCTCGCTGCAGAACGGTCCGGACGACGGCACGAGGGGCGCAGTACGGGTTGCGAAGAATCCGGCCGCTCGCACCGATCTCGACTGCGAGAATGCAGCTCTGGCGATTTTGAATGACGCGGTTGGAGCCGCGTGGATAGGGACATATGAAACGTGGAGCGATTTTCTCCCAGGCGCTGCTGCGGATATTTTTCCGGGGGATGCGATTACGCTGAATGTGCCTTCACGCACCGCGTCATTCACCGCGATCGTACGGCAGGTGGAAATCGAGGTCGCGGATCCCGCTGACGATCGAGGTCTCTACACGATCGGGTTCGCCAACGATCTGGCGGCCGCGTTGGGACTGGAACTCGAAGCTACTACCACCGTCATTTCTCTTCAGGATATGCCTCCGTTGCTGCAGACCACGCAGGTTGGCAGCTACTACCAGATCGATCTGACGGAGGCGCAGATCACTTCGGTGTCCTCGACCACTGTAGCGATTGATATCGGGATAGCCTTGCCCAGCGGATGTGCGGTAGAGGTTCGGGAAAATGACTATGGCTGGGGTCAGGCGAACGACCGAAATCTGTTCGGAAGATTCAATACGCAGACATTTAGCCTCACACGATTAGCTCAAACGCAAAACTACTTCCTGAGGCTCTACGACAGCTCTTCTCCACCAAAATATTCGCGCTACTCCGCGGCGCTGTACGTGGACTACCCTCTCTAGAAATTTTGTTCTCAAGGAGCAGTGGGCATGGCGAGCGAAAGAGAACTCGCGCTGCGGACTATCGACTTTGAGTTTCAGCGCGAAGTGTTGGACAAGTTGGTCCGGTTGGAGACGAAGATGGACAGCCTGATTGGGAACGGCCAGCCGGGACGAATGAAGATAGTAGAGGACAAGGTTGCGATGCTGGAAAAAAATGATATGCGTAACACTCTTCACAACCGGCTGGTGAATGGGATGATCAGCGCCGGAATCAGCATAGCGATTGCACTGCATAAATACTGGGCCAAATAAGCACTTCAATTCGAGACTAAAGGAGAACCATGAGCACTGTACCGAGCACGACAATCGTCACCAACCTAAAAAACGTAACGCCTCCGACGGCGAATACTCTAGCCGACGCCACTGCCGGAGGAACGGACATGCCAGGCATGCTTGCTCTGGCGCTGGCCAAAGCGTACGAGCTGAAGCAATGCCTGACGCTGATTGTAGGAAAGACAGACAGCGCCGATCCCAACTTGACTACGCTGAACGATGTGTTAGCGAGCCTTACCTAATCGGGTGTGCGGCAGCCGGCCTGAGATGGTGTGACTGTCGCATATTTCATTCGTAGAACGACGAATACAGGGGGAATGTCATGAACTTCGTATCTGAATTGCTGCGGGGAATTGCCTTCGTTCCCGCGCTGGTCAATGGGATTGAGGGCTTATTCGCGAACAAATCCGGAGCCGAGAAGAAGGATGCGGCAATGTCGTTTTTGCAGAGTGCGCTGGCCATGACCGATGCCGTGGCGGCGCGGCAGATTGTCGATCCCGAGAGATTCAAGATTGGGATTTCTCAAATCATAGACGGGACCGTGCAGTGCCTGAATGCTTCCTCCTGGGCTAAAGATCGAAGTTAAAAAAATCAGTTCCGCGAGATACATGTGCGGCATCACAGAAAGAGTCACTCACATTCCCGAAACGGTCAAGGCTCGCATGGCTGTCGAACGTGGGAAACATCAGTATCGCACCCAGGGCCGTACGTTCAGCCCCTGACCAGGGATTGACGTACAATGGTTGAAGAACGGATTTGGCCTAAGGTTCTGTGCCTCCTTGCCGACAACCATTTGGATGGGTCTGCGAACCTGACGCGTTGGTAGTTGGGGCGTAGTTTGAGTTATCTAAGTGGTTACTATTGGACTTGCCCGTGACATTAGTAATCTTGCAACGGGACTTATGGCAGCTTACGCTGTCGTAATTTTCTCCGCGTGACAAGGCCGTCGAGTTGAAGATATGGTGGTTCGAAAATTAAAACCCGCCCGCAGAGGAATTATGGGCAAAAGTTCTCTGGCCACGGTGCAAGTTGAGGAAGTTGTTTCCGTTCCGAAACGCATCATATCTCGCATTCGAGTCTCCGGGCGGGCAATAAGCGCCGGAAAAACACTGAGCGTAAGTGACGTTAGAAAAGCGGTAGCAGATGCAGCGAGGGCCCATGGTAAAAAGCACGCACGTGCCTAGTTCATGCCGCCCGAAGCACCGGAAATTCGATGGGCTGAGCCGGTCCTAAGGCATTTCATTCGCCATCTCCATCCTACTCTGGAAGATTTGAACTCGATCCTTTCTCGTCTTGAGTACGTGCGGGACCACCCCGGCGACGTGCGTGTCCGCGAGATCGTTGACCATAGGCTCGTTGAGCAACTAGAAGGGATTGAAGGGTACGTATATCGCAGCACGAGCGTAAACGAACTTTGGGACGCCTATTACACGTGGGTCCCCGATCTCATTTTAGTGGTTCATGTAGAACCGAACAAGAAATGATCGGACTTGAGACGATCCACACCGTCTTTTCCGTTGGCGCCCCGGTCATCACCCTGATCGGTGTGGCTGTTTCTGTTTTGGGAACTTACTTGCTGACCAAAAAATATCATCCCTGGCGATTTGCCGACTATTTACGGCACCTTGTCGACTCGCCTATGTTCGCGATGGTTCTTTTTAACAAACAGAGTTCGATGCCCGGCGAGGAACCTTTGGCCGCCCCCCAGCCTGATCCGAGACTCGAAGAACTTCGTCTCATCGTAAGGGCCAGCGAGGTAAATCCCGAGCGCGGAACCGTCTCACTTGTGGGCATCGATTTGATATTTATAGGATTCGTTCTGCAAGCCGTTGGTGCCGTGTTTTCCTTAGTCGATGTGGTCTGGAACCGCGTCGGGTGCTCGTGAGACTTGAAGCTTTCAGAAACAGGAATGGCAACTGATGTCTCCTATGCCCTTCGTGTGGGAATTCAGATTCTCCGGGAAACTATCCCACCTCTTCGTTCCAATTCTCCAGAGTCTTCTTCACCAAGGCCATAAACTGATCGGCCACGGCGCCGTCGATAAGGCGGTGATCGTAGCCGAGCGTGAGGTGAACGACGGAGCGGATCGCAATCGAATCGTTGCCGTCCTTGTCCGTGACTACGAGCGGCATCTTCGTGATGCCGCCGACGCCCATGATGGCGGAGTTCGGCTGATTGATAATGGGCAGGCCGAAGACCGCGCCGAACTGGCCGGGGTTGGTGACGGTGAAGGTTGAGCCTTCGACGTCCTCGGGCTTGAGTTTCTTGTTGCGCGCGCGTTCGCCGAGGTCGGTGATGCCGCGCTGCAGGCCGAGGAAGTTAAGGTCTCCGGCATTCTTGAGGACCGGAACAATCAATCCCCAATCGAGAGCGACGGCAATGCCTACGTTAATGTGGCGGTGATAGCGAATATTTTCTCCCTCGATCGCCGCATTGATAATAGGCCACTGCTGCAGGCCGATAATCGCCGCGCGCACGAAGAACGGCATGAAGGTGAGGCGGACACCATGGCGCTGCTCGAAGCCGTTCTTTTGTTTCGCGCGCAGGTTCACGATGCGCGTGAAGTCGACCTCGTACATGCAGTGAACGTGCGCACTGGTGCGGCGAGACTCGATCATGTGCTTCGCGATTAGTTTGCGCATGTTCGTCATGGGGACGAGATCGCCGGGGTAGGCTGCGGGAGTCGGCTGAGGAGTCGGCCGGGAAGGCGGAGAGGACGGAATTGCGGTCGTTTCCGCCGGCGGAGCCGAAGCGGGGACGGCGGGGCTTGAAGCGGAGGACTGGCGCTCAACAAAAGAGAGAATGTCCTGTTTGGTGATGCGGCCGCCAAGGCCCGTGCCCGAGACTTGCGAGAGATTGATTCCGTGTTCGCGGGCGATCTTGCGAACCAGCGGCGACGAGCGCGCTTCTTCGTCCCCCGCAGCCGCAGACTCAAGCGTGGGAGCGCTGCCAGCCGCAGACTCAGCGGCCTTCGTGTCTTCGATTTTCTCAGGTGCGACCTGAGTGGGCGCTGATGGCTGCGGAGCGACGGGAGGAGCAGAAGGTTTGGGCGGAGCCGCTGATTTAGGGGCGGATTCTCCATCGGCAGCGATGGTGCCCACCACCGTATTAACGCCAACCGTGGTGCCTTCGGCAATCTTGATTTCCTGGAGAACTCCGGACGCCGGGGCGGGAATTTCGGCGTCCACCTTGTCGGTAGAGATCTCAAAGAGCGGTTCGTCGCGCTGAACCTTGTCACCCGGCTTTTTCAACCACTTTGTAATAGTGCCTTCCACGATGGATTCGCCCATCTGGGGCATAACGATGTCAGTTGGCATGAGTTCCTTCCACGCGTCCTCAGTTCACCCACGAAGCGGGACGCAACCGGATATTATAACGAGCCGTCGATGAACTGCGCTGGGAGCAACGCTTTCCGCGTCCCTGACGTGCGGTAGGTATGGCCACTAGTTCTGTTTTGGCATCGGCTTCTCTTCCTCTTCTTCGCCGGTCGGAGCGGGCACGCCGAAATTCGTTTTCCAATAATCCTGTACTGCGGGAGGAAGTTTTTCCATGTGCGATAGAAAGCTGGTGAGCTTCCATATATCCTGCTCGCTCAAAGTTTTGTCCCATGCGGGCATTCCCGTGTAGCGAACTCCTGTGCGGATCGTGAAGAAGGTATGCCATTCGGGATCATCTGGCGGATGGGAAACCAGGTTGGGAGCCGGCGGATAGAAGGATTTTCCCAGGCTCGGGGGTTTGCGATCGAGACCTCCATGACAAACGGCACAGTTCATGGTGTAGATCTTCATCGCGTCTTCATAATTCTGATCGCTGGCAGCCAGCGGGTTTGTGACCCGCGGAGCGTGACGCTCCATAGATGCGTCCACGGCGCTGTTGGCGATGTGAAACTCCCACTGTGGGGGAGCGACGTTCGCGTATGTCGGTAAGAAACCAAGCATGGCTGCGCCGAGAACGCCGAGTGTAAGGACCGCCAAAGTGACAATCACGCCCAGTACGAACTTACCCATGAATCCTCCGTTTGAGGTTACTATTTGTGGCCTCAATGATCGCGAAGAGATATTGTGTCAGATGGAGCGGGTAGGGCGCTAGTTTTGGGCAACGAATATGCCCGGGCACGCCGCTCCGCACGGACAGCTGAGGGGCTGTTCCCCGACGTTTTTCCAAGACCTCTCGATCCTTCAATAAGCTTTGAGTTTGCGAGCCTTCCGAACGATGTCGCTTACTTTGGGCAGGTAGTGTTCCTCCTGCGGCGGAGAAAACGGAATCGCCGAGTCGAGGCCCGCGATGCGGACAATGGGGCCGTCAAGATCGTCGAAAGCTTCTTCGTTGATGATGGCGGCAATTTCGCCGGCCAGGCCTCCGGTTCGCGAGTGTTCGTGCAGGATGATGACCTTGTTCGTCTTCTTCACAGTCTGAGCGATGGCTTCACGGTCGAGCGGCGAAACCGTACGCAGGTCGAGGATCTCGATTTCGATTCCGTCTTTGCTCAGGATCTCGGCGGCTTCGAGCGCGAAGTGGACCATGGCGGCATAAGTGATCACGCTAAGATCGCGGCCTTCGCGGGCGAGGTTTGCTTTGCCGATTGGGACGACGTAATCTTCCGCCGGAACTTCACCCTTGATTCGGCGGTACAAATATTTGTGTTCGAAAAACACACAGGGATTGTTGTCGCGGATGGCGGCTTTGATCAGTCCCTTGGCGTCGTACGGCGTCGCCGGGCAGATGACTTTAAGGCCGGGATTGTGTACGAACCACATCTCGGGATTCTGCGAGTGGAACGGACCGCCGTGGACATATCCGCCGCTGGGTCCGCGCAGGACGAGCGGCGCGGGCGCGCCCCAAAGATAGTGCGTCTTAGCAACCATGTTGCTGATCTGGTTGAAGGCGCAGCCGATGAAGTCCATGAACTGAAATTCAGCGACCGGCCGCATGCCGGTGAGCGACGCTCCGAAGGCCGCGCCCACAATGGCGGATTCGGCGATGGGCGTGTCGATGACGCGCTCGGGGCCGAAGCGGTCGATAAAACCGTCAGTGACTTTGAAAGCCCCGCCGTAAATGCCGATGTCTTCGCCGAGGCAGAAGACGGAGGGGTCGCGGTCCATTTCTTCCCAGATTCCCTGGCGGATGGCTTCGAGATAGGTGAGTTGCATAGGGTTCAGTTTGCCTTATAATAGCGCTTGATTACAAATTGTACAAAATGTTACTATGTTACGATACGTACAATAATCAAGCGGAGGAGACTCGAAATGCTCGACAAGATTACCGCCAGCGAAGCGCGGCAGAACTTCTCCGATATTCTAAACCGTGCCGCATTTGGGCGGGAAAGAGTGATCATCCATCGTGGAAAAAAGGCCGTGGCTGCAATCATCCCGATCGAAGACTACAACTTTCTTGAGCAACTCGACGATCGTATCGATGTTCGGGAAGCGCGCAAGCGGCGGAATGAACCCACGATCCCCTGGACGAAAATAAAGAAGGACCTCGGCCTGTAGAGTGTTTAAGCGCCCATGCGCTATGTTCTTGAATTCACGACGTCCGCCAGCCGCGAGTTCCGGGATCTCGACAAGCAACTGCAACGGCGCATCACCGAGAAGGTTACCGCGTTATGCGAGGATCCGTTTCCTCAAGAAACTCAAAGCGCAACCAGACCATTTTCGGATTCGAGTCGGCGACTATCGCGTGATATACCGAATCGACGGCAAACGGGTAGTGATTGTCATTGTGAGGATCGGGCATCGGAGAGAGGTGTACCGATAACGTTCCTCGACAAATAATTCATTCGTCCTCAATCCAGATGAGCCTTGCAGAATCAGCCGCACAACAGGGGCGACGGTTCTACCTGTAAAATCTTCGAGGGCCGAATTCTGGGTCGGTATTTTCCCAAATGGCCCCACATCCCCAGATGGCTCTCAGCGCCGACAAATCGCACGTGTAGTGCACTTGGACGTCCCAGTTCAATCCAACGCCTGCCCAATTCGATCGCGGCCTCTCCCTGAGGTTCAAGCCAGTATGGCGACGCCGAACAGTTTCCGCGCGGATAAAAATCCGATTTCTCAAATCCATGCTGCAAGACGCCGTCGTACGTACGATTCTTAGCGCCAGCGGCCCAATAAGCCAAAACAGCCAACAGAAGAAACCCGGCCACAAGGTAGCGAAGCGTATGAAAAGTTTTCATTTCAAGTGTACGGCCGCCTCAGTCTCCTTGAACCCACCCGTCCCCTTCTTTACTTTCGGCATCCCATACTTCGGCTTGATCTCGTGGCAGCCATCCTCGCAGAACACGCCACCTTCGGCCGACTCTGGCGTCGGCATCGGCGAGTTCACCGCGATTTCGCGCTCGGCCTCGATCACGCGCTCGACATCTGAAATCAACTCAGCGCTTTCTTTCGCCGTCAGCCACTTCTTTTCTTTCACCAGATAATTTTCAAATCGCGCGATCGGGTCGCGCTTCTTCCAGTACTCGAACATCGCCTTAGGCACGTAAGCGGCGGCGTCGTGAATAGCGTGTCCCTTCATGCGCATCATTTTGGCTTCAATCAAGGTCGGCCCTTCGCCGCGGTGGGCGCGTTCGACGGCTTCCCGCGCCGCATCATAGACCTGGCAGGCGTCAGTGCCGTCGACGATCACGCCAGGAATGCCGTATCCGATGGCGCGCTCAGCGAGATCTTTGCAGCGGTACTGCATCTCCGATGGCGTCGAATAAGCCCACTCGTTGCTCTCGACGAAAAGCACGAGGCCGAGATTTTGCACGGCGGCGAAGTTGATGCCTTCGTAGGTGACGCCGGTGGACTGGCCTCCGTCGCCGATGTAGGTCATGACCGCGATGTTGCGCCCTTGCAACCGCGCGCCCAGCGCCACGCCTGACATTACGGGAATGAGATCGCCAAGCATCGAGATGGGCGAGACCATGTTGCGCTTTTCGATGTCGCCGAAGTGCGAGGTGCCGTCGCGGCCTTTGGTAGGCGAATCGGCCTTGGCCATGTACTGCATCATGGTGTCGCTGGCGCGGAACCCGCGCACCAGCAGTGAGCCCTGATTGCGGATCATGGGCGCGAACCAGTCGTCTTTGTCGAGCGCGTAGGAAGAGGCGCACGAGCAGGCTTCCTGGCCAAGTCCGAAATAAACTCCGCCCACGACCTTGCCCTGCTTGTAGAGATTTTCGAGCGCGATCTCCATCTTGCGGTTGAGCAGCATGTAGCGGTAAATCTCGATCGCCTGCTGCTTGTCCAGATATTTCGAGTCGCGAATCGGCGGGACGGGAGCACTCAGATCGCCTTCCACTTCGTAGCGGACGCGCTCGGCTCCGTCTTTGTCTTTTTCTATGGATTGACGGACGGCGAAGTTTGGGTGTTCTAGGCGGAAGTCGGGGATGGAGTAGGTCCGGAGATCAGAAGCAGTCGGCTTCGAAGTGGATTGAAATGCACCATTACTCCGACGGGTTCCGTTTTTAGAATTGACTGCGGAAGATTTCTTCTTTTTTGTTGCCATTTAAGATAGCGCGAAGGCGCGATGTATCGATGGTATCGCGACGGAGGGGAAAAGGGCTAGGGCGGTCATGCTCGCTGAGATTGGATTTGGGGATTCGCCCGGCGCC
>JBEKBW010000176.1:0-8018 GCA_050015215.1 Candidatus Sulfotelmatobacter sp. | reverse complement strand
CAGAAGTAAAACCATTCCGTCTGACCGAGTCGGTGAAAGCTGCGGGTTGAGCTTCCAAACTGAGTCCGGCGGCGCTGGACAAGGTGCTTGGGAAATTAGCCCGGCAACACGACCCGAACGTTCTAGTCGGCTTCGATCACGCCGACGACGCCGGAGTGTATCAAATCGCGCCCGATCAGGCTTTGGTTCAGACCGTCGACTTCTTCACGCCCATTGTCGACGATCCCTACACGTTCGGCCAGATTGCCGCGACGAACGCGCTGAGTGACGTGTACGCCATGGGCGGAAGGCCGCTCACATCGCTGGCTTTGGTCTGCTTTCCCGACAAAGCCGACCTTGAAATTCTCGAACGTATCCTCGCGGGCGGTCTTTCGAAAATGATCGAAGCTGGCTGCACCGTGATCGGCGGGCACAGCATTCGCGATGAAGAAACCAAATTCGGATATGCAGTCACCGGCCTGGTCGATCCGAGGAAGGTTCTCAAGAATGCCGGCGCCCAGCCCGGAGATGTGCTCATCTTCACTAAAGCGATAGGCACCGGGGTGATCTCGACCGCCATAAAAAAGGGTAAGGCCGAGCCGGAATGGATCGATGCTGCCGTCCTATCGATGACCACCCTGAACAAGCGCGCCGCTAACGTGATTCAGTTGGGAAACTTCCGTGTGCACGCCATGACGGATGTGACGGGCTTCGGCTTGATCGGCCACGCTCGCGAGATGATTCTCGCCTCGAATGTATCCTTCCGTTTGCGGGCTGAGAGTGTTCCGCTGCTCCCTGGCGCCGCGGACTGCGTACGCGCTGGCCACATACCCGGCGGCCTTAAGAATAACCGCGAATTTGCCGAGTGCATCGTCATCTACGAGTCGGCCCTTGGTGAAGAACTGAAGGCGCTACTTTTCGATCCCCAGACGGCGGGCGGATTACTTATCTCAATCGCCGCTGAGGATGGTGACAAACTGCTTCAAGAACTTCAAAGCGCGCAAGTCCCCGCGTACCAGATTGGCAGTGTGATTGAATCTCGAGAGCCACGCATCAGCATCTACTAGGTAGCTACCTGATAAATCCAAGACCCTTCATAGAGAGGAATCACCATGCAATTTCGCGAACTAGGACGCAGCGGCATCAAAGTGTCAGCCCTCGGCCTCGGCTGCATGGGCATGTCGGAATTTTACAGCGGACGCGACGATAACGAATCCATCGCCACGATTCATCGAGCGCTCGAACTCGGCGTCAACTTTCTCGACACGGCCGACGTGTATGGTCCATACAAGAATGAAGAACTGGTGGGTCGAGCCATCAAAGGCAACCGCGACAAGGTTGTTCTGGCAACAAAGTTCGGAATTGTCCGCGACCCTGTAAACCCAAGCGTTCGCGGAGTAAGCGGCAAGCCCGATTATGTGAAACGTTCGTGCGAGGCGAGCTTGCGCAGGTTAGGCGTTGAAACGATCGATCTCTATTACCAGCATCGTGTCGATCCAAGTACTCCGATCGAAGAAACTGTGGGTGCGATGGCGCGGCTCGTGAAGGAAGGCAAAGTCCGCCATCTCGGATTCTCTGAAGCCTCCCCGCAGACACTTCGACGCGCGGTAAAGGTGCACCCGATAGCAGCGCTGCAGACCGAGTATTCCCTGTGGAGCCGCGAACCAGAGGATGAAATTCTCGCTACCTGTCGCGAACTTGGCATCGGATTTGTAGCTTACAGCCCGCTTGGTCGCGGGTTCCTCACCGGCCAGTTCAAGCGCTTCGAAGATCTTCCGGAAGACGATTACCGCAGATTCTCTCCACGTTTCCAAGGCGAGAATTTTCAAAAAAATCTGGATCTCGTACGTCGAGTCGAGGAAATCGCGACGGAGAAGGGCTGCAAGCCGTCACAACTGGCATTGGCGTGGGTGCTGGCCCGAGACAAGAACATCGTTCCTATACCTGGGACGAAGAGACGCAAATACCTGGAAGAAAATGTCAAAGCCACCGAGATCGAGCTTACCGATGGTGATTTGCGCAAGCTTGACGAGGTTTTTCCGAGCACCGCAGTTGCAGGACTTCGCTACCCTGAGCACATGATGGCACTTGTGAATGGCTGATTTGGGCTGGTCTGTGCGACCGGCAAGGTCATGACCGAAAGTCATCTGGGAGAGTCTGGCTACGAAAGTTAGCATTTCCCCACAGTCCAGCCGTTCTGAACCGGCTTCCCCATGGACCAACGTCAGTGAGGGAGTGTCTATGGCAAGCGTCGGTTCAGCTCCAGCAACTATCAACAGCACAACCAATACAACGCAAGCCGTCGCCTCGGCGCGAGTGCGAGTAAGCGCGCGATGGTTCTATTGGATTGCAGGCCTGTCGTTGATCAACTCGGCAGTCGTGATCTTCGGCGGCAGCTTTCACTTCGTGGTTGGGTTGGGCGTCACCAGCGTGGTTGACGCATTCGCGAAGCAGGCGGGTAGTGCAGGCGTCGTGCTGGACCTGATCATCAACGGATTCGTCGCCGCCCTGTTCTTCGTGTTTGGAAATTTCGCCGGCAAAGCGCAGAAGTGGGCATTCCTCATCGGCATGGCTCTCTATGCCTTAGATGGACTGCTGCTGCTGGTCACTCGCGACATTCTAAGTGTCGGATTTCACGGTTACGCGTTGTACTGCATCTATCGCGGCTTTGCAGCCGCGAACCCGACTGGACAAGGATAGAAAAGAAGCACACAGAATTTGTGCCGCAAAGCAACGGCGGCCCATCTGGGCCGCCTCAATTCAAAACAGATTTCCCGTCTGAGACTATTGGCCGCCCTGCTCTAACCCAGAAATCCGGTTTTCGTGAATCTGAGCTATCTGGAGGAGCGTTGTGGCCGCTTCCCTCAGCGCACCAATCTGCCGCGTGTGGTCGGCAATCTGCCGTGCGTTGTCGCGCGTCATCTGTGCAATCAGTTCAACCGACTGCGTCAAAGCCTCGTGCCGCTCAGTAAGGCGATCAAGGCGCTCATCGATCGTCATCTTCCCCCTCCGCCGAGGACTTCAACAAGCGTATTCTCTCTACGCTCGCGCCGGACTCTCCCCGCCCTTCGCGATTCCCGGCCGACCCGGTTCCGGCTTCAACACCTGCTGAACTCCGCCGTCATCGGGCTTCGAAGGAGACTTCATCGGAGGCAGTTCCTTGCCATCGACCAGCAGCAATACCTCGGAGGCATCCAGCACCTCGCGCTCCAGCAATGACGCGGCAATTTTCTGCAGCGTGTCGCGATTGCCTTCCAAAATGTTCCTAGCCGTCTCGTAGCCGTGGTTAACCAGTTTGCGGACTTCAGCGTCGATCTTAATCGCGGTATCTTCGCTGTAGTCGCGATGCTGGCTGATTTCACGGCCCAGGAAAATCTGCTCTTCTTTCTTGCCGAAGGTGAGCGGGCCAAGATCGCTCATACCCCATTCGCAAACCATCTTGCGCGCCATTTCGGTAGCGCGCTCAATGTCGTTCCCGGCCCCGGTACTCATCTGGTTGAGGAAGATTTCCTCGGCCAAACGACCCCCCATCAGGATCGCGAGATCAGTCTTCAAATACTCGCGCGTGTAGTTGTGGCGGTCATCGACCGGCAATTGCATGGTCACACCCAAAGCCATTCCGCGCGGAATGATCGTGACTTTATGTACCGGGTCTGACCCCGGCAGCTTCGCCGCTACTAGCGCGTGTCCTGCTTCGTGATAGGCCGTTACTTTCTTCTCCTCATCGGAAAGGATCAGCGATTTGCGCTCTACGCCCATCAAAACTTTATCTTTGGCGACTTCAAAGTCGAACATCAACACAGCCTTGCGGTTCTGCCGCGCCGCCGCCAATGCCGCTTCGTTCACCATGTTGGCCAGGTCCGCCCCCGAAAATCCCGGAGTGCCGCGCGCCAACACGGAGAGGTCGACATCTTCTGCAAGAGGAATCTTGCGGGTATGTACACGAAGAATCTCTTCGCGCCCACGAACATCCGGGCGGCTGACGACCACGCGCCGGTCAAAGCGTCCAGGCCTCAACAGTGCGGGATCAAGCACGTCAGGACGGTTGGTCGCGGCCATCAGAATCACGCCTTCGTTCGACTCAAACCCGTCCATCTCAACCAGTAACTGATTTAGCGTCTGCTCGCGTTCGTCGTGGCCTCCGCCCAATCCAGCCCCACGGTGGCGTCCGACCGCATCAATCTCATCGATGAAAATGATGCAAGGCGCGTTCTTCTTGCCTTGCTCGAACAGGTCACGCACGCGGCTGGCGCCGACGCCCACAAACATCTCAACGAAATCCGATCCGGAGATCGAGAAGAAGGGAACATTCGCCTCGCCGGCGACAGCGCGAGCCAACAAAGTCTTGCCCGTTCCCGGAGGTCCAACCAGCAGAACACCCTTGGGAATCCTGCCCCCAAGTTTCTGAAATTTCTGCGCCTCGCGTAAGAACTCGATAATTTCGCGCAGTTCTTCCTTGGCTTCCTCCACACCAGCCACGTCCTTGAACGTGACTTTTTTCTGCTGCATGGAGAGCAACCGCGCCCGGCTCTTGCCAAACGAAAGCGCCTTGTTGCCCCCCGTCTGCATCTGGCGGATCATGAAGAACCATAGCGCGCCCAGCAGGATCAACGGCGCCCACGTGCCCAGGAGTTGTAGCGGCCAACTTCCGCTATTCACGTCCTTAACCGTGTACTGGACGTTCTTCTCCCCGAGGGTCTTGAACATATCCGGATAGGTCAGCGGAGCGACGGTATGGAAGGCAGCGCCATCGCGATCCTTGCCCTTAATCTGTTGGCCGTCAATCGTCAGGTCATGTACATTCCCCTGGTTGACGTCGTTCATGAACTGGGAGAAGCTCACTTCCTTTTCTTTTTGTCCGCTGCGGCCGGCCTGAATCACCTGCCATAAGAGAAGAGCGGACAAACCAATCACCAACCAGAACGCTACCGTCTTGACCGTTGAATTCACCAAGAACTCCTAAAGAAACCGGGGGTCTGATCGAAATACTTGAAGCCCCAAGGCTCCGCCAACCCAATTAGATGCGGTTTCGCAAATTTGGATAGGGAAAATTCCCTTGGCTCTTTATTCTATCGTGTATTCCGGAAAAAGGCGCGGCGTCTTTTTCATAACTTAAGTCATTTGGGCAACCGGGGCCGCAGCTAAATAAGGTAAGTTACGGTTTGTCTGCTCCACGGCACCCAAGCCGTAGCCGATTAGGAATACATCATCCACTAGAAAACCGAAATAGTCGGGCTGCAAGGCCACGCGGCGGGCCGACTGGCGGTCCAAAAGCGTGACGAGCTTCACCGAAGCCGCTCCTCGCGAACGTAGGTCGCTCATCAGGAATTCGCTGGTCACCCCGGAATGAACCAAGCCCTCGACCAGCAAAATATGCTGACCGCGAATATCCGGCTCATGGCTGAAGAAAATCTCCATGACCTCCGCGTTGTGATTGCCGGCCTGCTTGCTGTATTTGGGCTTGATGAACTGGCAAACCACCGGCACCTCCAGCGCACGCACCAGGTCGGCCACGAACATGAACGCGTTCTCCAGGACGGCAAGCGCTTGAACGGTCTGGCCCTGGTAGTCGTCGGATATATGGCGCGCCAGCTCTTTCACGCGTTTTTGAATCTGCTCTGCAGAAATTACCTGCCGCAGCGACTCGGCTCTCGTTGCGTTCATGAAATGTCCTTGCCCCCTCCGCAAGCTTCCACCACAAGCGATCAGTTCGGTTCTATTCGTCGTCACGATCGAGATTCATATCGCGTAATCGTCCGCGTTCCACGGCATCTCCCGGATCAACACGGCTTCCTGACCCACCCTCGCCTGCAGCTTGGCGGGAACCGGAAATCCGCGCATCCACACAATTTCGTCCCCGCTCAACGCGACCGGCCAGAGTCTGCGCTCCGCTTGCCCTAAGTGCCGCCCCTGCAGAAGCTCCTTGATCTTCTTCGCCGATTTCGTATGCGCCGGCCAGAACCTGTCTCCCGGCCGCCAATTCCGCACGGTCAATTGTGCCGGCAACAAATCCGCCCGAAGAAGTTGTTGCGGATTATACTCTGCAATTCCCTCCCCACGACCGATGCGCAATGCCTCGATAACTCCCCCCAGTTCCGCCAGCACAATGCGGCCGGGAATTGTGAGCACATATTCGTAATCCCGCGCCGGCTGCTGGCCACTCAAATCCGGAGCAACAAAAACCATCGCCTCGCTTTCGCGAACGATCTTCCAACCCAGCGGCAGCGACAACTCCTTTCCCGAAGGTCCATCGTCGCCAGCAAATCGCAGGATTTCCTCGACGTGCTTGAACTCGAGCGGAATTCCAGCTTGCTCGCCGACCGCCTTCACCACCCTTCGTTGAACCGCGACCGACTCGGTAAGAAGCCAGGGCCGGCTGAGGGAAACGTCGGAACGGGCGTCGTTCTCCTCGGCGTTGACAATCTGACCTAACGTGTCATCCCGAGCGGAGCGAGGGACCTCAGGCACGTTCGCGCCGCCACCGGCCCCGCGAGGAGTTTCCACGGCAGCCTCCGCCTGTTGCGCTCCCGCCGGTACACTCGATGCAGAGTTAAGCCGAATCTGCACCAACCTCTGCCCATCGTCAACACTCTGCGCCCCCGCATCAGCCCACTGCACCACCGTCCCCAGCCACCCCGAGATCTCATTCTCCCAATAATCCTCCTCGTCGCGGGCAATCTCCGCCAGTTCAGCAAGATTCTCGACGATGGAAGGATTGAACTCCCTCTCCAGAAGCGGAAGCACAATCTTGCGCACCCGATTGCGCGTAAACTTGGATTCGGCATTGGTAGAATCCTCCCGCCAAGGTTGTTTTAGATCGACCAAATATTGTTCCAGTTCGCGCCGCCGGATTCCAAGCAGGGGACGGATAATCTCGCCGCAGCGGTCCCCATCGTCATCACCCTCGACTGCAATGCGCGGATAGATTCCGCCAAGCCCGCGCAGGCCGGTACCACGAATCAACCGCATGAGCACAGTTTCGGCCTGATCATCAAGAGTGTGCCCAGTGGCAATCTTGTCGAGAGCGATTTCGTCCGGAGTGTGATGAAGCCTCCCAACCTCTGGGGCGGCCAAGACCGCGAAAGGCACGGCCGGGAAGGGTACGGCTTCAGCCGTGCCGTTAAGCTCTCCGGAAGATTTGGGCTTCAGCCCCTGAGGAAAGCTTTTGGGTGCCGCCGCGCTTCCAGCGCTGCGATTGAAACCGCCCCTGATTCCGGCTTCAGCCGCTGAGGTGAATTCGCCGCCCACAGCTAAAAGCTGACGAAAGAACTCATATCGCAACTCCCGCGCGGCCGCTTCAATGCCGGAATGCTCCTCAGCGGCCAACCGCGTCACATCGCCGCTCGCGCAATAAAAGTCCAACCCATGCTCACGCGCCAGCGCCGCAACAAACTCCTGGTCCGCCTCAGACTCCGCTCCACGCAGCTTGTGATTGAAATGAACGACGGAAATGACGATGCCGATCCCTTGACCCAATTCGAGCAGCAGTCGCAATAGCGCTACCGAATCAATCCCGCCAGAAACCGCGACACCGATTCGGTCACCAGCCAGCAGAAGCTCATTCCGCCGGATATCGACCAACACGCGATCGGCAAGCGAGTGCACGCAATCATGGTACATTGCGCGTCCCTAACCAGGGCGGCGGCCTACGGACCGAGTGCCACCGTCCGTGAGCGTCGCGCTCACAGGCCATCTTGAGGGGTTCTTCCTCGAAACAAGTTGGTCAGGTGGTGCGCAAAATTCGGCCAGCACAAGAAGCTTAAACCCAGAAGCGCCCCGGCAACCCGTGCGTACCCAAGTCTCGGCCCCGGGAGATAGTATCCTACGGCCAATCCAGCCGTGACGGCCGACCAGCGGACAAGGCGCGAAAGGCCGTCTAAGGGATAATCAACCTCGGCCTTCCTACGAATGGCCCAGACCGATAACCAGATGCACCCGATTTTTGCCGAGAAACTCGCATAGAACGATAGGAAGCTCGCGACTACCATAAGCTCCTGCGCAATCGGCCCTCGCCTAGGATTCTCGAATCAATCTAACCC
>JBEKBW010000175.1:0-9290 GCA_050015215.1 Candidatus Sulfotelmatobacter sp. | reverse complement strand
CTGTCGAAGGAGTAGCCAGGAGTAAAGATCGCCCCAAATCCAGATCCAGAAAAAATCAGATCAAAATAGTAAAATTCCTTCTGCAACGCCTTACTTTGATTCCTCACCGTAGCGTGGGGTTTATGGCGATAACAATACAGCGCACCCGTAGCAGGGCAGGGAAGTTCAGAACGTTCGTCGACTTATGGACGAGAGCGCCTTTGCCAAGGTGAGGACCGTGTGCTACCTTATTTGCGCTCCATTAGCAAACGTCAGGAGTTGACCTATGTTTCTCAAACTCTTGAGCCTGATTCGCGAACATCCCAGCGACACTCTCGCGATTTTGGTCGGACTTGGCATTCTCACACTTGCCTTCGTAGACCCTCATTGGTGGGGTGACTTTAGTCTCGGAATCCTTTTCGGTGTCGGGAGTACGGCATTGGTGGCCTACGCCGTTCTCTATTTCATCGATAAGGTAACCTCCTGGGATGTGGGGGACGCTGTCGCATGGGTGCTGGTATCAGTCCCGGTCCTCGCCGCCTTGCTCGTCCGCAAATACTGGAGCATACGTAGCATTCCTTCCCGCCCTTGGGTTGTCAACCTTCCCCCCCTCCCTTCGCCCCAATCTCTCCTGCTGATCATCGCTGGCCTCGGTTTGTTCATCTTGATGGCCGCCCTGATCGCATCGCTACATAGGGGTGAAAGCGTATCCGTCGACAGCCACTGGGGTGGTCTTGGTGGTGGCATTGCGGGTTGGAGGTTATCCGCACCCTTGGTGTATCTGTTGGGCATCGCTTTTGTTCTCGCCGTTTCTTCGGCCGTAGCCTGGCGTGTATTCCCTGCGCCAGCGGTCGCATCTCCACCAAGCCAGCAGCAGACTTCGCCTCCTGTGAACTCATCGCCAGTATCCGGCGTGCAACACTGATGAAGAACCCGTGACGCCATACATATGCCGCTTCGTGTCGTACCTCAAGTAGAACCGTTTACCGAAGCTTCGAAAGACAAGCCTCCCGTTCTCGCTAAATCCGCCGAATATCGTCGCTTGTACCGCGACCTGGAGCGGTATACAACGGGCCAAATCTCCGGGAGATCGTATCTAATCGCCGGACATCGTGGATCGGGCAAGACAATGCTGGTTCACAAGGCCATCGAAGACGTTCTGCGCGATTCCCAAGGCCGGGATCACCGTCCGGTTTTCGTGCGTTTGCATGGCCCCGATCTGCTGCCCCGTGAACGCGAAAAGGCGGATTCGACAGAGAATGGCGGAAAGAAATCGCCTACCGCCGCTTCGCCCCATAACCAGATCGCGATAGCCTTCTCTGGTGATTCTCCTGCCTCGATCAATACTTCCCTGTCATCGCCAGATGCGCAGAAGGCGGATGAAGATCTAATCAACGTTCTCACTCAGATGGTTAAGTGTTTGTTCCGCGATGTTACCAACGAATTCCGGAAACGTATCCGCGACAAAATTGCTGCCCTGCCTCCCGGTTACAGGCGGCAGGAGTTGTTCGAGGTGGCCGCTCAATTTGAGTTGGAGATGGCGGACTGTCCCACGGCAGCGCGACTGCGCAGCTTCTGGTACCAGCTAGGGGCTCTCGAATGGGGAGTGCTGTTCGACCGCCACATCACCCCAATCAAGTTTGGTCCCTTTTTTTCCGGGCCGGCGCAATATGAGCAATATCTTGCCGAGCGGAACGCGCCTGCCACTGACGAAGGTATGCAGGAGATACTGGTCCTTTCTTTCCTAAGTCAGGCGTTCCAAGTCATTGCCGGCAAAATCGAGGAAAAGCAAAGGCAGACGGAAGCAGGTAAGAGCGCGGAGTCCTCCTCGCTGAGTACCGCCTACGCGCTCAAGAATCTCCTCGCCCCCGTGGCGGGCTTGCTGACTGGCGGAGCTGTCGGAGCGGAGGTAGCACGGAGGGACGGCCCAGCCGTGGCAGTGTTGCTGGGCTTGCTTACGGGTGCCGTAGTTTCCTTTAGCTTTTCTTACTCCAGTTCGCGCTCTCGCAGCAAAGAAATAAGCCAGGAAAGCATATTTATCAGAGATCGCTCGGTGCCGTCCTTGTCCAGCGTTTTGCCCATGCTGATTTCGCGCCTCCGGGAGATTGGTCTCGCCCCCATCTTCGTCATTGACGAACTGGACAAAGTTCAAGACCTCCAGACGAAGATGCAGAAACTTGTCCAGCATCTGAAGTTTCTAGTTACCGAAAACTCGTTCTCCTGCTTCCTGACCGACCGCCGGTACCTGAGCCGTTTGAATCAGCAGGAGAATGAGGTGGCATACGCCCCTGAATACACTTACTTCTCCGATCGTCTGCTGATCCTCTACGAGCCCAGGGAACTTCGACAATTTGTGATGGACAGTTTCGAGACCCTACAGCCGCCGCAAAGTCAGAAACCGGAGCAGGCAAAACCCCAGCAAGACAAAGACAGGGAGGATTCGGAGAAGATCGCATACGTGATACTTCATCGCGCGCAATTGCATCCCGTGGACATTCGACGGCAGATCGACCGCCTTACTGCGAAAGAATCCTTTTCCATCGCGGACTTTCCCTCGCCTAGCTACCGTTTTGAAATTCTGACCCAGGTGGCCATCGAATGGCTTTTGAACGGGGAAGATGTTCAAACTCAGATCGCCGGCAGCCCGGACAGCCGCCAAATTGTTTATGATGCTCTATATTACGTTTCCCGCTTGTGGGAAGACGCCAGCAGCGCTGAAATTCGCAGAGTTCCCGGATTCCACGATTTCGCCGAGAACCCGAACGAGAAAAAACCCGGCCTTGTCCTCGAGGAAGCCGTATTTTCCAAATACATCCAGTCACGAGTGGCTGCGGAGGAGGAGGAATCCGGAAATCTTCAGGGGCCGGCGGCTCTGCCTCTGTCACCCCCCCCTACCCTCCAGCCACGAGTGGCAGCGGGGAAGGAAGGATTCGGAAAAATTCACGAATCTCCGGCCTCGCCTCCGCCAAACCCGTCGCCACCACTCAAGACACTCAGCGGTACCGATTTTGACCTTCTGTTCCTGAAGGTTCGTGAACTCCTCAGTCTGCTCTGCAACCCCTCGGACTTCTACAAGACTATTAACGAGTCGAAACGCACCGACAAGCCGCCAATTTATATTCTTAACGAAATTCCCAAGGACAGCCTTCTAGAGCGGCTCGGAGGCACCTCCAATTATGTCTGGCTTTACGACGTGAGTGGGCGTTATCTGCAAACGCGAGAAGTCAACACCGTCATAGCGGACGTGAAGGCTGCGATATCTCGTATCAAGGATCTCGCCAGCCAGGTCGATCAACTCCTCCAAGATTTTGGGGGTTTGCAGCGCATTGCCGATCACAAGATAATCCCCCGCACACCAGAATGGGTGGTAGTGAAACCCGCCATCGAGAGACTCAACTCTCTCATCTCTAACCCCGACCCGCAGCCGTATGGCAAAATGGTCACAGATCGCGACTGTGTGGTCGAATTTGCCAGCACTCTACCCAAGTTTGAAGCCAACGTAAAAGCGGCCCTTATCTGCGCTGGCATCTTCGCTCCCGAAATCGGGCCCGCCGGCGATTCGGAGGCCGCCCAAGTCACCAGGTTCTGCGAAGCTCTCACCAGGATCTCCGAATTGCTGCAGCTCTCCACCTCGCGCGAGGATGACTTGCGGAAGCTGAATTCAGTCATCAGCTCACGCCACATAAATTGTCCTGTGAAATCTGGGTCCGACTGGTCATCCATCGTTAGTTTTGTTCGCGACTCGATGAAGAAGACCGAACGCATCGACCCCGATCCCATCGTCCAATCCGCATGGAATATCTGCAAGTCACGCTTCACTCAACGTTTTCACGAGGGCGCGGCTCAGTTCGATCCTCAGTTCGAGGACATTTTTACCTCTATCCGCGCCGTTGGTCCCGGTCGCGCACTGCCCTTTGATCTTTCCACCGTAGCCGCGAAAAATTGGACAACTTTGCTTCTGCGTTCATTCTTGCCCGATGCTCTTATCAACGTACCCGAATGGCTTCGCGTTGCCGCCGCCCTGGAACTCGAATTCATCGACCTGGCGGAGAAACTCGCCCATACGCTCCCCAACGACGGACAACTGCAGCAATGGGTGAACGATTCCCGGTTGCGCGTTCCCGCGCAACTTGCCGCGCGACGCAACATACTCATCTTGGCCGCTGAAAAGACCTCGATGGCCGAAAACTGGTTGCCCTCGACGCGCTGTGGCGCACTGGTATCGACTGTTGCCGATTTCGGTCGCTTGCTCGATTGTTTGAAGAAGCACGATATATTGAAAGCCACGGACTTCCCGATTGGTGCGGTTCGCATCGAACTCACCGGTGATCGCGGTTCCTTGGGAATGCTTGCGACCATGAAGCCTGCGGCCGCGCTGGCTGCAATGTCTGCCGGCAGAACGGCAACCAAAGCCGCGCAAACGATCACCAAAGACGTCGAAGCATTCTTGAACCTCGAAGACATCGGGTATTTCAGCGGGGAAACGCCGCTCATAACCTCGCCTACTCCACCATCAACTCTAGTCGCGACAGTTGTCGCACCGAAGGGCGTGGACGATCTGGCCGACCGCTCACCTTCACCAAGAACGCCTCCCCAATAGCCGCTGTTAACCGGCGAATGCACCGTACCGGCAGGAACCGGAGTAGCCCAATAGCGGAGGTCTCCGCGCAAACACATCGAGCCGCCCGCAGGCGGCCCAATTGGTGTAGGCGGCTAAAAGCTGAATAGCTGAACGTCAGTCTCCCGCTACCGGCTCTGCAACTTCCGGCTTTGAAGCTGGAGCGATACCGCCATTCGGATTCGCCAGCGCCCTTAGCGGAATGAATCCATCCTGCGATTGCACCGGCTTTTCCTGCAACACAACCTCGCGATACAGCGAAGCCATGCGCGCGTTGTAAGCCTCGTCATTCTTCTGCGGCCCGCGATGTCCCGTCACAGGCGTCGCCGAATGGTCGACCGACAAAGCAGCTTTCGCATCCCGCGCCCGCTTCTTCTCCTCGCGTGCGTTCTTCGCGATGCCCAGCTTGTCGAGATCGTGCTGCAGTTCGTTCGTAACAATCTCCTCGCGCAGCCTCAGATAGTCGACGTGCTCCTCTTCCATCTTCACCTTCTTGCCGCCCGCGAAGATCTCATGCCGCCCATGCTCCTCATACCACTTAGTAAGCGTAGCCGTCATGTGCATCTTCTCGATAATGTTTCGCCACCCCACGCCCGTGTTGTACGCGCAGAACGAAATCTCGCCCTCCTGCGTAGCGTAAGGAATGATGCACTGCTCCGTACGCCGGAAATCGTAGTTGAACAAGTCCTGGAACCACATGCCCGCGATGAACAGGAAATTCCACCGGTCATTAGTACGCCGCTTCATGACGTCGTCGACCGTGCGGTCAGGGCCAACCTTGCCGTAGTTCGTTCCCGTCACGTTGTAGTTTTTGTCGAACTTCCTCAACAGGTCGATCAGCTTGAAATGCGTAGGCGACTGGAACGGATCGTAGTTCTTCATCAAGCACAGAGCCATTCCAAAAGCAGTCCAGAACTTCGACCGCGCCGCATCATTCACCTTGGCAATGTCCTTTGCCAACTGGTCGCCGTGCAGAAACGCCGTCACCGGCACAGCTTCCTTAGTTTCTTTATCAATCATCACAGCCATCCCAGTCCCGCAATTGGGATGACAACCGCAACTTAGTTGGCCCCAGTCGTTTTTTACGTCGTTGGCGTGCATTAGGTCGGCCCAATCGCTGAATGTGCCCATGAAGCTGATCGGGAACCAGTCGCGGCTTGGTTCGCCTAGGCCGGTTTGGTTTTTTACGTCGTGGGCCAGATGGCTTAGCGTGTAGCGCTGGGCTTGGCGGCGGTCGTCGGTTACGGCTTCGTCGCGGCCGGTGAAGCTTACTGGCTGGAAGCTCAGGAAGCCGATCGTCTTGGGATTATCCAGCGCGAACTTGATGATTCTTCCTACTTGTTCGTTGTTGATGCCGTTGACGATGGTTACTACGGGGACGATCTCCACTCCGGCTTTGTGCAGGTTCTCGATCGCTTTCAGCTTTACGTCGAACAAGTTTCCTACCAGGCGATGCGCGTTGGCGGCGTTGCCGATTCCGTCGAATTGCAAATATGCGTAGCGCATTCCGGCTTCGACTGCCTGCTGGCAGAATTCGAAACTCTTTGCGAACTCAATTCCATTCGTCGCGGCCTGCACGGAGTTGTATCCAACTTTGCGCGCGTAGCGAACTGCGTCTAAGAAATACGGCGACAACGTGGGCTCGCCACCGGAGAACTGCACGCTCATCTGCCGGCGCGGCTTGATGGTGATCGCGTTGTCGAGCATGGTTTTGATTTCTTCCCACTGCAATTCGTGGACGAAGCCGACTTGATTCGCGTCCATGAAGCAGGGATCGCACATCATGTTGCAGCGGTTGGTGAGGTCGATGGTCAGCACGGAGCCGCGTCCATACTTCACGGTCGATGAGCCGTGATGGTGCAGCTTCTCGTCGTTGTGCGCGGCGATGTCGCGGCCGGGGAAGACGTCTTCGAGATGCTTCGAGAAATCGGTGTCGATCGACATCACGTCTTCGAAGTGGCCGTGCTTGGGGCAGTCTTTGACCATCAGAATTTTTCCGTCGCGCTCGACGATGGTGGCCTTGATCTCGCCGACCTTTTCGTTCATGAGCACTTCGTGCGGCAGCTTGCCGTCGAGAATCTGCTGGCGAATTTCCGGCACACACTTCGGGCACAGCGAATCGGTGGAGCGGGGCCAACCCAGCGGCGGCTTCGACTTTTCGTACGACTTCAGCAGAGGCTTGTCGGACCACTTGGGGGTGGGCGAAGGATTGGGCTTGATCCGGTTGACCCGGTCAAAGACCATCCATGTTGCCTTAGCGGCGACGACGGCAGCGGCTTCTACGTACTTGATCGGCTTGCGCATGTAAGCTTCTAGCTCCTGGCTGCTAGCTTCTGGCTCAAAACCTGGGCTTCGCTAGCTATGGCTCTCCCTTGGAAAAACGGTGGAACGACCTGGTTCGTACACGTTTCCCTGGGTGTTAGCTGATTAGTAGAGTATTGAAAGGAAAAGCGGTTGCGCATCCATAACACAGCGGATGGTGCAAAACTTGGGTTTAGTGGGGAATGGGGGGATTGGGTGGGTGTAAGTTGTTGAAAGGAAAAGGGGGTCGACGTTGCTCCAGGGTGTATGATTCGGGTTGACGAGGTGTTTATGGCGCAGATGACCCCGCAGGTTTTGGAAGTGCTGGACAAGGCACTCGCTCTCTCGGTGGAGGAGCGCGGCTTGCTGATCGACCGGCTAGTGGAGAGTCTCGATGACGAGCCGGTCGAAGAAGGGGTTGAAGAGGCTTGGGCGGATGAGATCAGGCGCAGGGTGGATGACGTTCGTTTGGGGCGCGTGAAGACGATTCCGGGAGAACAGGTTCTTCGCGAGCTCGAAGAAGAATTTCCTGATGCCGAGTAAGCCGTTTCGATTTCATCCCGAGGCACGGGAGGAATTTCGTGACGCGGCCCGCTGGTACCGTGCTCGAAATGCAGTTGCAGCTTCGGAGTTTCGTGCCGCTGGCTCTGCTGCTGTCCGTGAGGTTGTTCGAGCGCCGCAGCGCTGGCCGAAGTATTTATACGGGACGAGGCGAGTTGTGCTGCAGCGCTTTCCTTTCTCGGTTGTTTATCTGGACGATCCCGATGTGATCACGATTATTGCGGTTGCTCATAACAAGAGGAAGCCGGGTTACTGGAGGCAGCGGTTGCAAGGCCGATGAAATGCCGCTGTCTCGGGTAGCGCTAGGGATTCCTCCTGCCGCTCCCTTCGGTCGCTGGTCGGAATGACAACTGGGTGGAGTGTGGTTCTATCCTCTGGCCCAGTCCTGCCAGAGCAACCCCTTCACCCGCGAGAACTCCGAATGTACTGCTTGGCCCGCCATCAGCAGGTCGTAGGCGCCGATGGGTTTGCCGGTGGCTTCTAGGGCGGCGCGGATTGTGCCGGCTGCTTGGGCGTCGGCGTCGGTGAAGGGAAGGATTGTTACTGGGCCCGCCAGAAAGGTTTCCAGGCGCTTGCGGTTGAAGTCTTGGCGGGCGCTTTTGGCTACTCCATACCAGAGTTCGAACGCGGCTAGGGACGACACTAAGGCGCGGGAGCCGGCGGCGTTGGCTTTTTGCAGGCGCTTGCGGACGGAGGCTGGTTCGCCGTTGATCAGGGCTATGCAGGCGTTGGTGTCTAGGAGATAGTCCATCTGCGTATATTTTCTTTCGCCCCTTCGGGGCTTGTTGCGTTTTCTGCTTGTTACCCACAGCTTGCGCCCCTTCGGCAGGCTCAGGGCAAGCGTGGGCTGTACTCTTTCGCCGCTTTGCGGCTTGGGCTTAGAAAATCTTTCGCTTTGGGGTTGGGGGTTGGCGGCGGGTGGTGGGGAATGGCTCGGAATTGAAGTGGTCGAGTTCTTCGAACCAGCGCGCGGTGTCGGCGATTAGGGGTTCGAGCAGCACTCCCTGCGGGACTCGGCGGATGCGCACGCGGTCTCCCGGGAAACGGAATTCTTTAGGCAGACGCACGGCCTGGCTGCGGCCGTTTTGGAAGAGCTTGGCGGTGTCAGGTTTGGGCATGGAAGAGCCTCCATTATTAATATATATCATCAGTATATACTGCGTGGAGAGCAAGTTCAGTGCGATTTCAAATCCGGTTCTGTGATGGCCTCCCCCACTTCTCGCAAAAGAAGCGGGAAATGGGGCACCCAGATGTGAGGCAACCGCCGATGGGTGGTACTTTGAAGATAACTGCTCGGTCTAGCTAGGGATGGTGGGAATAAAAGTCTGCACACACGAAGAACGCGGGCGGACTAAGTTGGGATTGAGCAGTGTCTCCCACTTCCCGCAAGGGAGGCAAGAAGTGGGGTATTTTTTTACTAAGGCGTGAACTGGACCAGAGTACCCGCGTTGTTGCTTCCGCCCAGACTTGTTGTTCCATACAGATTTCCATTGGTCGATTGAACCAAGGTGGCTTGAGGAGCAGAGCCATCTGCGCACTTCGTCTCTGAGCAGAAGTTGTACAGGGTGGTGAGTTTGCCGGTTGTACTTATTTCAAAAATGGATCCCTGGAAGTGTGTTCCGCCGGCTTCGGTGGTTCCGAACAGATTCCCGTTCGCGCCCTGGATGAGCCCACCGAAAGGCCAAACGCCATCGGGACAAAACTTTACTGAACAGAAGCTATAGACAGTGCTCAATCGCCCAGTGGGAGTGAGCCTGAACCCCGTGCCGTCATCCCAGTCGCCACCGTGCAACGTGGTGCCGTAGAAATTACCGTCCGTAGCATAAACGAG
>JBEKBW010000174.1:0-8068 GCA_050015215.1 Candidatus Sulfotelmatobacter sp. | reverse complement strand
CTTGCACTCGGTTTGATCGCGGAGACCTGGGTTTCGCCCGCCCGAGCGGGACTGGTTTCCTCTTTGCTTCCTGCAATGCGATCAGAATTCGCTGAGTCATAGGCGAGGCTCCACGACAAACCCTGGTCGGTTTGGCACGAAGTTACCGAGACGGAAATCCCTTTCGGCGGGGATAACCCGGATAACTTTCCGTACGCCTACATGAAGTTCAAGGTGTTCGAGACGTGGAATGATTTCATGGCGGACCCGGATGCCAAGCCACCCGCGGGCAAGCAAAGTGAAAAACCAGGCCAAGAACCGGGTAAGACGTCGCCGGTGCAATCTCCGACGGCGAAGAATGCAGGCTCGGTGGTCGATTACGTCAGTGTTGTCGCCATGCACGAGGCTTACCTGCGCCAAATTTACGACAAAGCGGCTTCCGGTATCACGGCGACGGCGCAAGAGATGATCGGCAAAGGAGTGCCGCAGACGGATGTGGCCAAGTGGGCAAACGAAGCCCGCAATGTTCTGAAGGTCAAGATAAGAACGGATGGCAATCCGATTTTAGAGAAGGTTTTTGAATCGCGTAATCTGGCGAAGTACGGGAATAAGGTCGGTCCCACCTACGAACAGCTGGTTGCGAAGTATGCGAAGCAGGGACTTTCGCCGGAAGAAATCGACGCGCAGATCATAAAGGGCGCGAGTAAAGCGAACCTTGCGGTAAATAAGTGGAGCGGGCGGCTCAGAGTCGCCGGTAAGATCACGCTTTTTATCGATATCGCTTTTGCTGGAGTAAGAGTTTATCTGGCGCCAGAGGGCGAGAGAACCAAGGTGGCTTTGGAGGAAGTGGCGCGTATTGGAGGCGCCCTCGCCGGAGGGGCGGCGGGCACCGAGGCGGGAGTGGCCGTGGGCGCCGCGGTGGGAGCCGCTTTCGGCGGAGTGGGTGCGGTTCCGGGAGCGATCGTCGGCGGGATACTGGGAGGACTTGGGGGAGCTTTCCTTGGAGGCTGGGCGGGGCGATCGGCCGTGGATTCGATTTACGACCTGCTGCCGCCGTCAGATTGTGTGTTTGAAGGGAGCTATCAAGAGGAAACCAGGTGATAAAGGGATGCGCCGCGCTGGTGTGGACCCCGGATGCGGTTCGCGTTCTAACAAGCTGCAGCGAATTCGACCTGCGACTCGCAATCGATCGCCGCGACCGTTTCGGATTGAGGTTGTGGTCGGACTATGCTGGACTACTTTACGTCCGGGTTATCGATGAGCGGCGGCCGCTTTGGATAAGTGCGGACAAGGGAGCTACGTTTAAGGCGATTCCGCTGATCCCTGCCGAGGAGAAACCTGTCTCGGCCTACAACTGCAAACTTCATCCCGCCTCGGGAATTATCAGCGCTCTCGGTTGCGACCGGGCTTGGATCTACGATGGTGTCAGCGGCCAATGGGGGTCGCGAGAACTCCCGCCGGACATGCATGTAAAGGACGTCAGCATAGATGCGAAACAAGGGTTCTGGTACGCGGGATCGGTTCACTCACAGCGTATTCCGGGGGAGAAAACTGAAGCGGCGATGCGATACCAACCCGCCCCCGGCGCGCCCTTCCAACCCCGTTCGCCCCGTCTCTCCTATGCCGACGCAGTGAAAGTAATAAAGGAGGGAGGGCTGACTGAGCTCCGTACCGTGGACGCCGAGGGTGAGCCGGTAATCGCTACTTCACTCTGCGCCTGGCTCCTGGAGGATAGTTCCTCGTTTATCTTCGTTTTCGACTCCGACCGGACGTTCGCGAGCAGGCTGAAGGATGAGCTGATCAGCCATGTGGACCGGTCCTCGAACTTGCTCCGTATTTTCACTTACCAAGGTAGCGTATGGGAACGGAACGGGAGCCGGTGGGAGCAGAGGGATTCCCTCGTTGGGCCCATCAAGCGGTCACTGAAGGTTTCCAAACAGACAGTGCTTGTTCGTGGCCTGGATGTTCGCCAGGGAAAAATCGCCGCGGCGGTAGAAGTCGGCCCCCCGGGCGCTATCGACGTGGCGCCGGATCCCGAGCTGACCGCAGTCTGCTTTTCCACGGACAATGGAAAGTCTTTTGAACTGGCGCATCAGGAGATGTCGCGCTCCGGCGCCGAAATTCAGGATGTGGTTTGGATCGGACAGGAATAACGCGCTTACCGAGCGCGATCTTGGTTAAGTTTCAGACAAAATCTCGACATTGTTAAAGTTTTCCCCCGGCGGCGAAACCTTTCTTCCGTCCAGTACTATCCATTCAAGGTTCGGGTGCAAAACGCCCCTGCATCCAGAGTGCTTCATGGGTAGGCGGTAAAAGGCTTTTATTGCTTTCGCGTGCTTGCATTTAGGAAGTGTTTGTACTTGGGCTCGAGGTCGTTTCGAAAATTGTTTAAGGAGAGTAACTGTGAAGAAAACAACCAAGAAACTCGAACTCAAGAAAGTCACATTGCAAGACCTGGATGATCGCAGCCTGCAGGCTCTGGCGGCCGGGGCAGCGACGGTCCACACGCTTTGCGGCGGGGCTACCTGCCGCTTGGTTTCTTGCGCCGTGCAGTGCGGATAACGTAAATCTGAATTAACCTTAGCCGGGGAACCTGCCGCGAGTGGGTTCCCCTTTATTTGTTTTGGGCTGGCCCGAGGCCCGCACTGCGTTGACTTGCGCTGCTTCCCTTCCTAAGATTGCAGCCGGAGATTTCATCCCGAATTGATTCGCAGCGACTTGCAGGAGGATACCGTGGGGCGAGAACGAGCGCTGAAAGCTGTGTTAGTGGTGGTGGGCTTGCTTTTTGCCGCTTTAGTTCTTCCCATGCTGCTGTTTGCGAAGCAAGAGCCTGCGCTGGCTATGATGCTTAGCGTTTATGCCACGCTCGGCGTTTTTCTCTTGCTGGCGGCGCGCAACCCGGCGGCGAATCGCAGCCTGATCGCTTTCACGGCATGGTCGAGCTTGGCCCATGCGGCGCTTATGGGAACGCAGGCATTTCTTCATCTGGTTGAGCGGGGAGAACTGATTGGCGTGGGTGTTCTCGCTGTTCTCGGTATAGCTCTGATTTGGCTCGCGCCGACGGCGCAATCCGCGCAGCGAATATCATCGGTCGGAGCGTAGATCGTCTTCTGGCGGCCGAGGCAACGTCGCGCGTTCGATTGATATTGGTTCGGTCATTCGGAAAGGAAGTTTGTTACCTGTGACGTACGAGGGTCATCTCAGAAAAACGCGCGAGCTTTGTGGGGTAAGACTCAGCCGCTAAAGCCGCTTTTCCTTCAGCCGTTTTCGGCATCGCTGAAGCGATGCCCTGATACGAATCTTTTTCGCGATACGAATCTCTTGGCCGACGGAGAATCGCTATTTTTTAGGAGTCAAATTCGCGAATCGAACATCGAAGCTTGCCAGGACGGCTTTCCAGCACACTTCCCGACATCGAGGCAGAGAATTCATAGGAGGAATTTATGGCAACCAGCAAAGTAGTACCCATGAAGGCGACGCGAATGAAGGTGGCGCAAGTTCCTAAACCCGGAGCCGATTTCGAGATCGTTGAGCGCGAGATTCCCAAGCCCGGCCCGCGACAGGTGCGGATCAGAGTGCAGGCTTGCGGAGTTTGCCACAGTGACGTGCTTACGAAAGAAGGATTGTGGCCGGGAATCGAGTATCCGCGCATTCCTGGACACGAAGTTGCGGGTGTTGTCGACGAAGTGGGCGAAGGGGTTTCCGAGTGGACTAAGGGGCAGCGTGTGGGCGTGGGCTGGCATGGGGGCCATGACGGCACTTGCCGTGAGTGCCGGCGGGGAGATTTTCGCAATTGCAAGAACGTGAAGGTTTGCGGCATCAACTATGACGGCGGATACCAGGAATATATGGTGGCTCCAGCGGAAGCTGTGGTGGCGATTCCCGACGGCTTGAAAGACACTGAGTCAGGTCCCCTGCTCTGCGCGGGAATTACGACTTACAACGCGCTGCGCCACAGTGGGGCGCTGCCGGGCGATCTGGTTGCCGTGCAGGGGATCGGAGGATTGGGTCATCTCGGGGTTCAGTTTGCGAACAAGTTTGGTTACAAGGTCGCGGCGATTGGGCGCGGGCCTGAAAACGCGAAGCTGGCAGAGAAGCTCGGGGCGAGCGTCTACATCGACAGCCAGGCGACGAAGCCGGCGGAGGAGTTGCAAAAGCTGGGCGGGGCGCGGGTAATTTTGGCGACGGCGCCGAACTCGAAGGCTATGTCGGAATTGATTGATGGTTTGGGGCCGAACGGCGAGTTGATGGTGGTCGGGGCTACATTCGATCCGATCGAGGTAACGCCAGTCCAGCTTATTTTTGGCAGTAAAACGATTCAAGGCTGGGCTGCTGGGACACCTGCCGATTCTGAGGACACGTTGAACTTTTCTGAGCTGACTGGGGTGCGTCCTATGATTGAGACCTATCCTTTGGAGAAAGCGGCGGAGGCTTATGCGCGCATGATGAGCGGGAAGGCGCAGTTCAGAGTGGTGCTCACGATGTGAATCTGGGACGACAAAAGGAGGTCGAAATGCCGGTAACTCTTGCGCAGGTTCGCGATGTTTTCAGAAACCTCGAAACCAGCAACGAGAATGCGTTCTTCACCCATGTCGCCGACAACGTTGACTGGATTGTTGAGGGAACTCATCCGCTAGCCGGTCATTACCACAGCAAAGCGGATTTTCTCGCCAACACTTTCGAGAAGCTGGCGAAGGTATTGCCGCACGGCGCGCAACTTCACGTGGAACATGCATTAGTGAGTGGCGAGTGGGCGGTGGTTGAGCTGCATTCTCTTGCAACCGCCAAGAATGGCCTCCGGTTCGACAACTGGTACTGCTGGGTCTGCCGCTTCGAAGGCGGCAAGATCGTCGAGGTCCGGGCATACCTTGATTCCGCCCTGGTGGCTCGACTTTTCCAGGAGAACCCGATTGCCGAGGCGGCCTGAGCCTTTGCGATCCCGAAATGGAGCGAGCTGCTTCCCCCCGTCTATCCTGTACAGTTGGTCGGCCTCGGGGTTGGGTGGGATGGAGAGTTTCACGGAACGAGTTCGTTCATGATGGCTTTCAGATGCACACGGGCGCCGTCTACGTGGGGAAAGTCGGTGTTCTCCGGATTGAACACAAAGGCGAGATCGGTTCCGGCGAGGATAATTGCATCCAGCTTTTCGCGTTCGATCAGGGTGTGGGCGAGACTGCGCAGTGCGTTGTAGTCTTCGTCTGAGGCGCGCGCTTTCTCGACTACTCGAACATAAATGTCGGTGACGTGATCGACTTCTTCTGGTCGCGGAGTAACGACGTCGATTGCGATGTTCTGCAATCTGCCGAACATCTGGGTTTCCATGGTGACGCGCGCGCCGAACAACGCTACCCGGCGCAGTTGCCGCCGCTTTATTTCCGCGAGAATTGCGTCCAAGAGGCTGACCAGTGGCAGCGGCGTGATGGCCGCGAGTTCGGCCGCGCACACTTGCGGAGCAAACGCGGGAATTGCGGCAATCTCCGCTCCGCCGCGAGCTAGCTGATCAAGCAGTCCGGCGAGATACTGCGCCAACTCGTGAGCTTCGCGGGCGGTGGCGTGGCCCATGACGCGGCGCACGTCCGCATGCACCATCAGGATGCGCGGCGATACACCGAGCGCGACGTGAGCATCGACCAGCGCCTTGTAATAGAAGATGCCAGCGCCCACGCCTAGTCCTGCAACCAAACCGAACGTCCGGGGCTGTAGATTGTCCTTCATCGATCTGACAATTGTCTCACTGAAGTAGGCGGGGCGCAGGCGACCGCGGTCAGTAGATTTCTGCCCATGGAGGTAGACTATGTTGCTGTCAACATAGCTTTGCTTTTTGCCGTGGATGGCTCAGGAGAGATCGATGAAGCGCAAGATTTTCGGGACGATTGCAGTAAGAAGCTTCGCGTTGGTTGTCATGCTTGGCGCGGCGTGGCACGCACAGGCGCAGACCGCTCAAGGAGCTTATCCCAGTATGGCGCCGGTTGAGCAATACTTGATGGCGGATCGGAATGCGGAGATCACTTTGGCGCGGAGCGCGGCTCCGGAATCTATTTCGCGCGATGCCGAGGTTATGGTTCTGGGGCGGCGCGGCTACGAAATCGCCGTCAACGGTAAGAACGGTTTTGTATGTATGGTGGAACGATCGTGGACTGCTGGAATCGACGATCCAGAATTTTGGAATCCCAAGCTGCTTGCTCCCATCTGCTTTAATCCGCCGGCCGCGCGAACTTATCTTCCACTTACCATCAAGAAAACTGAGTGGATATTGGCTGGACAATCCAAAGCGCAAATGTTCGAGAGCATCAAGGCCGGTTTCAATAAGAAGGAATTGCCGGCGCTGGAAGTGGGAGCGATGTGCTATATGCTCTCGAAGCAAGGATACCTTGGCGATAGCGCGGGCCACTGGCATCCTCACCTGATGTTTTTCGTTCCGCACGCTTACGCGCAAACCTGGGGCGCAGGTCTGCCGGGGTCTCCGATTGTAGAGGGCGATGATCCTGAGGACAGGCTTACGGTATTTCTGGTTCCGGTCGGGAAGTGGTCGGATGGTACGGCTGATTCTTCGGATGGGCACTGAGCGGGGGAAATCCGCCCCCACATCTCGCACAAAACGCGAGAAATGGGGCAGCCGATTGTGGAGGCTACCGGAAACCTGGGACTTTACGGCGTGACCACGAAGTTCACGTTGCTGGTCAGTGTGCCGCCTGGGGTCGTTACTTCGACGTTCCCGGTCGTGGCGTTGGTGGGGACGGTGGTCGTGATTTCCGTGCTCGATACCACTTTGAAGGCGGCCGACGTGCCGTTGAAAGTGACCTTGGTTGAGCCAGTCAATTTATTCCCCAGAATAATGACCTTCGCCCCAACCGTGCCGGATATGGGCGCCGTTTCTACGCAGGGGCTCAGACCTACGGATAAGTTGTAGACCGTGCCATCGTTGCTGGACCCGTCGTTGTCGGTTACCCCGTAGAAGGTGCCGTTGGTGGCTTGAAACAAATGCTGAATCGGATAGCGGCCGTCGGTGCCGTCGAAGCTGTGCAACGTGGTCGGTACGCCGGCTGATGTGATCTCGAAGATTGTGCCCTGGTTATTGGCCCCACCGAAGTAAGTTGTCGAGTAAAAGTTCCCGTCGCTGCCGAGGGTTAGCCCGTCGCGGGGAGTAGCTCCGTCGGTACAAGCGACCTGGGCGCAAAAGCTGTAGATCGTGGTCAGCGTTCCGCTTGGAGTGATCTTAAAGACAGAGCCTTCGCCGTTGCCCCCGCCGTAAGCCGTCGTCCCGTAAAAGTTTCCGTCGTTACCCAGCACGAGCTTGATGGGATTGCTGCCGTCACCGCAGTAGGGGTAATCCGGGACGCAAAAGCTGTAAAGGGTGGTCAGCGTACCGGTTGGCGTGATCTCGAAGATCGTGCCGCCGTTACCTGTTCCGCCTGCCCAGGTTGTCCCGTAAAAGTTCCCGTTCGGACCCTGCACCAAGGCATCGTAGAGCACAGCGCCGTCGGCGCAGTCAGCCAGGCTGCAAAAGTCGTGAAGTGTGGTTATGGTGCCAGTGGGAGTCATTTCAAAGACGGTCCCACAGCCGAGGTCGTTGCAGTCGCTGAGGTTGCCACCGTTCGACGCGGTCCCGTAAAAATTGCCGGTGCTGGACTGGATCAAGTGCTTGATTTGATCACCGTCCATGCCGTCGAAGCTGTGCAACGTAGTCAAGACGCCTTTTTCCGTGACCTTGTAAATCGTGCCATCGCCAAAAGCTCCGCCGTACGCGTTTGAACCATAGAAGTTCCCGTCCATACCGAGCACTTCCGGTGCTCCGCCCTGGCCGTCGGGACATCCCGATTCTGCGCAGAAGCTGTAAATCGTGGTCAGGGTTCCGCCGGGAGTCATCTTGTACAGCACGCCCTGGCCATATTCTCCGCCATTCCCAGTTCCTCCATAAAGGTTCCCGTCCGTGCCCTGGATGGGGGAAAGGTTGGGGCCAGCGCCGTTGGTCCCATCGAAATTCACCAGCGTCTTGAATACGGGAGCCGGAGGCTTCGAGGAAATTGTTTCTTGCTGGTAGGTGGTCTTGGCGACTGAAGCAACTGAATCACGCTGGGCGGCGGCTCGC
>JBEKBW010000173.1:0-8674 GCA_050015215.1 Candidatus Sulfotelmatobacter sp. | reverse complement strand
TTGCCGGCTTTTGACGACTACGCAATGAAAACCCGCACGTACCGGTACTTCGCGGGCGAACCTTTATATCCCTTTGGCTACGGCTTGAGTTATTCGACGTTCGAATACAGCAATTTGAAACTCTCCAACACCAAGTTGAAGGCGGGCGATCCTCTCACGGTGGAAGCCGATGTGAAGAATGCAAGCTCGCGTGATGGAGACGAAGTTGCCGAGTTGTATCTGAGTTTTCCGAAGTCTGCGATTGCACCATTGCGAGCTCTGCGCGCCTTCACACGAATTCACTTGGCGGGTGGTGAAACCAGACATATTCAGTTCATGCTCGCAGCGCGGGATTTGAGCGAAGTGGATGAGAAGGGAGATCGCATTATCGCCAAGGGAGACTATGGAATTCACGTAGGCGGGGGCCAGCCGGGAAAGGCTGCGGGAGCGGACGCTTCGTTGCGCATCACGGGGCATGAGAAGTTTCCGGAGTAGAAAGCAAAAGCGTCTCTGTTGACTAGACTCTCCGAGCGTTGCGCAGCGAATACTGGCGTAGGGGTTTGCGGGTCGTCGAGGAGTTCTCGTTCACCTTGAAGTGTTGCCTGCGCACGTGAAGTGCAAACGCATCGATCAAAGTTCGGGTCATTCCTTCGCTGCCAAACGGCATTCCGCAAAGCGAGCAGGCGGGATTGCCTCTGGCGATAAAATCGATTCTGAGCGTGGGTTCGCTACTTCTCATGGTGCGGTTCCAGCAATCGACAGGTTACCTTATACCGCTTCGTGTACGTTAACGCAATCAAAATTTATGTTGCCGGCCATCCGAAAATACCTGATCAATCTCCTTCTCGGCACGCTGATCTTTTCGTTCGTCGCCGGCAAATCTGTAGCCGAGACCGGAGCGAATGCCTGGTTGCGCTACGGTCGCCTGAGCCCCGACGAACTGGTTGAATACGAATCGCTGCCCGACGTCGCAGTCGCTCTGGGAGAGTCGGAGGTGATCGCGAGCGCAAAGGGCGAATTCGTGCGTGGCTTACGGGGAATGTTGGGTAAGAAAGTGAAATTTATTTCCGGAACACTGTCGCAACCTACAATCCTGATCGGAACGGCGGCGCAGATCAGAAAAATTGCGCCTCAGCTCAAAGCGATCAACGAGTTGAGAGGCGACGGATTCTGGTTAACTTCCCGCCGGATACACGGCTTTCCTTGCATCATCATCGCCGGCGGGAGCGATCGCGGAGTGCTTTTCGGCGTGTTCGCGTTTTTGGCAACAATCGCTCAGCGCCGCGCCGTCCGGTCGCTGAACGTGAACGATCTTGAGCAGCCTTCCACTCCGGTGCGGTGGGCGAACGAGTGGGACAATCTCGACGGCACCATCGAACGCGGCTACGCCGGGCGATCGATCTTCTTCGACAACGGGAGCGTGGCACAAGATCTCACACGGGCCTCGGAATATGCGCGACTATTGGCCTCCGTTGGCATCAACGGCTGCGTGATCAACAATGTCAATGCCGATTCGCGCATTCTCGCTGCCGATTTCATTCCCCAACTTGCGCGCGTTGCTCAGGCGTTTCGTCCGTGGGGGGTTCAGCTTGGAGTCTCGGTCGACATCAGTATGCCGAAGGCCACTGGCGCCCTCGACACTTTCGATCCACTCGACCCTCGCGTGGGCGAGTGGTGGCGGAAAAAATTCGACGATATCTATCGGCTCATTCCGGACTTCGGCGGAGTGGTCGTCAAGGCTGATTCCGAAGGACGCCCCGGACCTGCGACTTATGGGCGCACACCGGCCGACGCCGCGAACGTGATTGCTCGGGCGCTAAAGCCACATGGCGGAATCGTCTTCTACCGCGCCTTCGTCTACGACCACCATCTCGATTGGACGAACTTGAAAAACGACAGGGCCAAAGCCGCCTACGATGTCTTTCATTCCCTGGACGGCAAATTTGATGAAAATGTAATCGTACAAATCAAGAATGGTCCGATCGACTTTCAAGTGCGCGAACCAGCGTCGCCCTTGTTTGCCGGTCTGGAAGACACGAACGTCGGTATCGAGCTGCAAATCACGCAGGAATACACCGGCCAGCAAAGGCACACGTGTTTTCTGGTACCCATGTGGAAGCAGGTTTTGGATTTCGACTTGCGCGTCGGGGGGCGATCCACACCAGTAAAAGAGATTGTCGCCGGCACGAGCTTTCATCGGCCGAATGGCGGGTACATCGGAGTGGCCAATGTTGGCCTCGATGAAAACTGGGTGGGAAATCATCTGGCGATGGCGAATTTGTACGGATTTGGCCGTCTGGCCTGGAATCCAAATCTCACGTCGAAGACCATCGTTGAAGAATGGACGCGCCTCACATTCGGCAACGATCCACTGGTGGTTGATACTGTTTCGCAAATTCAATTGGCTTCATGGCAGGCTTACGAAAGCTATACCGGCCCGTTGGGACTGCAAAGTCTCACTAATATTTTGGGAAGCCACTACGGTCCCGCTCCAGAATCTCAGGAGCGCAACGGCTGGGGCCAATGGATTCGTGCCGACGATCGCGGAGTAGGCATGGATCGTACGGTCGCCACTGGCACAGGATTCGTCGCGCAATATTCGCCGGAGGTTCAAAGGCTTTATGAATCGCTCGCGGCTACGCCCGATGATCTGGTTCTGTTTTTCCACCATGTGCCTTACGCATTTCGTTTGCACTCGGGGAAAAGTGTAATCCAGGCAATTTACGATCTGCATTACGACGGCGCCAGGCAGGCAGCGCAATTCGTTTCGCAATGGAGTACGCTCCGCGGCCACATCGACGAAGTGCGCTATCGCGCTGTCCTGGAGCAACTCACCTACCAGTCGGGCCATGCCATCGTGTGGCGCGATGCCATCAACGATTGGTTTCATCGCATGTCGGGCATTCCCGATGCCGCTGGGCGCGTGGGAAACCATCCGCATCGCGTCGAGGCCGAGTCGATGGACCTGGAAGGCTACGTTCCTGTGGACGTAACGCCGTGGGAAGACGCTTCGGGCGGAAGAGCGATCGAGTGCTCGGCTCCGGCGGAATCCTGTACCGCAAAGTTTCGCTTTGCCGGCGAACCGGGCCGGTACCGGATCGATGTTCAGTACTTCGATCAAAACAATGGAGTGTCAAAATATCGCGTGTTCGTCGGTGGGCGATTGGTGGACGAGTGGCTGGCCAATGCTTCCTTGCCGGCAACCGAACCTAATGGTGATTCCTCGATTCGGCGGGAAATCCCCGGCATAAGGCTGCATCCCGGCGATGAACTGCGGATTGAAGGCTTTCCCGACCGCCAGGAGCGTGCGCCGCTCGATTATGTGGAGCTTCGTCCAGATTGAGGCGAGGAATAAGGTTTCCTCAGTTTTTTCATTTTTTCGGTCGGCCTACGCTGAGAAGTGGCACCCATAGGGCGTTTGCCGGGATGAAGTAGCACATCGCAACGGTTTATGCCGATTCGGACCGGAAGTGCTAAATGTTAAAAATTTGACAAAATCCCTCTTGGAGAATTGGCCGAGACGGAGTATGTTGGCCGACACTGCAGTTTTCTTCAAGCCGGGGCTGCACGTGTTCGCAAATCGGGAATTCGTTTGGATTCGCGGAACGTGATCGGATACGTTGTTCCGCGAACCTCTTTGCAGTTGCATGAATGTATCGGCATCCGAGAGGAAGCCAGCCATGAAGTCGTTTCTTTGCCTCCGAACCCTTGTGGTGATTTGTCTGGTTGCTTGTTGCGGCTGCTTTGCAATCGCGAGAGACACCAACCGTTCAGCCGCGCCAGACGTTAATGCAGCCGGGGTTTCCTCTTCCAACGGACCTGCCGACGGATCTGCTTTGTCGTCTTCCAACTTTCTGATCCCGGGTCCACTACGCTCGTTTCTGCGCATGGCAGGAATCAGTCAGCAGATCTCGCCGGACGACGTTCTCCCGTTTTTAGCTTGGAACGTATCTACCATTGGCTATCAAAGCAACGACCATCCGACGGAATACCTGATACTGCTTACTCGTTATGTAACCCAGGCGAGGGAGTTGGCAAACCTTGTAGGCGGCGACGGAGTCATTCGAGTTTCCGATTGTAGTAATGCGGCGCAGCTTCTGCACATCCTTGGCTACCGCATGGCGCCGAGTTGCGGAAAGCCGAACACTTCCCTTCTGACCGCCGATGCTGAGAGAGCTTTCCTCACGATTGATTCGGGCTTCCCCCTCACCGACCTCGAGCAGACCGTGGCCGGAGGAAAACCGTTCGAGTATTCGTTCTCTCCGACCGGCATACCGGTGCTTTTCGGGGAGCGTGAGTGGATTGGCGTCGGCAAGAAGAATCGCAGGGAAGACAGCAAGGAGGTGGTGGACGCGATCCTGGGCGATCGCTCGATTGCGCGCTTGTATTGGGCTCTCTCGAAGATGGATCCGGAGACCAGAGTTTTCCTGCAGCGCAATTTTGGAATTCAGAAACTGCTTCACTCCGGCGCGGTGCTTGATTTCTACGGCGGCCACATTTGCGTGCGCCACGGCCGTGTCGTCGTGCCAGGCGGGGTGGAAGCAGAGTCGGCATGGGAGGACTTAGCCGGCGCAAGCCCAAAATCTCCGGCGGATTTCATTTCCCAATTGCTGTCAAAAGACAAAGGCTGGTTGGCTGCGTATTATGACGTGCTTTCCAGCGTGAGCCGCAAACAGCAGGAGCATCTCGTCAAGGCGCATCGTTTGCAGCGAATGTATTCCGCTCTGCAGTATCGAGCTCAATCTGGCAGCGCCACATCGGGTGTATTCAGGCCTGGACCGTGGTTGTTGCTTTTGGCCAGTCAAGTCCGGTGGGACTCAAATGGGCAGCCATTGGTACCCGGGAATACTGAAGTCTGGCGAGACGTTCTTACTCGCTGGAAAAACCCCTCTCGCGCCATGCGAGAGCAGGACAAACACTCCGTAAAAAATCCTGACGACCTACTGGAGTATCTGTTCGGTATGTCTCGAGAGAATGTCGACGACGGGCCTTTGCAGGCTTACCTCGCCCTGAGCGAACTCGACAGCCGACGATCCGCTGGCCATGCTTTGGCGCCTGAGACGGTCCGTTTGATGTGCCTTAAGTTCGCTGACTTCAGCGACCAGTACAGGATCTTCACTGAATTTCCGCAGTTGAGCGATGCCTCGATCGTCCTCTTCCTCGACATGGCAGAACGGTTGGAGAAAATTCCTGAGCCTGCGCGCGGCGATGCGCTCGGCCTGATTCAAGCGAATGTCGGAATCTGGCAAATACTGGCGCGGCAGGGCCAGATTCCAACTCTTCAACTGGACGAATCCTGGCAAAGTGTGGTCAAACCGTTCACCAAAGTTCGATCGGAAAGTCAGGTATATGATGCGGGACGACTCTCGCTGGGGCAATTGTTCCGCGCGGCCACGGGGAGCCCCGCGCTCTCGCAAGATCAAATCGTTGAATTGCTCGCCGGTCCTCAGCAGAACGCGGCGGAGGGCAAAAAGATTCATCGCGAAGTAGCCGACAAGATGCGAGCTGTGCTGGACGGCCAGCGATTGGTCTCGCTCGACACGCTGGTGGCCTTGGGCGATGCATTAAAGGAAAAGATTGACGGCGGGAAGGCTGAGGATTACTTGCTCCACATGGCGAGCGAACTCCACGAGTTCCAGATGCCTCAGCCGATCTTTACTTCCAGTGAACGAACGCAATGGGCTCCCACCTTCTACAGCACTCACCACACCGATTTAGAAATGCGAAGCAACGTGGGAGCTGCGCTTGTTTCCACAAAAGCTTCGCGTGCCCAACTCGAACAAGCGCGCGGGCAGCTCACGCCGTTTCTAAGAGATATTCTTGTAGGTTTAAACTATGCCTACTACGAACCGCCCGGAGCGCAAGCGCTGCACAACAATCCGCTTTTCGTGCGTTCTCACGATTTCTCGGGCGAAACCGTTGAAGGTATAAGAGGCCTGTGGCAGGCGCCACAACTGTTCGGCGCAGGGTACCCTGCGGGAGGCGGCGCTCATTTTGTAGGTTCGCTTGCCGATCTTCCCTATTCGCTGGCTGAACTCGAGCAGGATTTCCTCGCTCCTAAAAACGTGCAGGCTCTCATTTGGCAGGAGTTTGTTCCGACACTTTTGACCAGCGCAGTTCTGCCGCGCTGGTGGAACATCAGCCCCGACGAATTGCACGCGGTTACCCTCTATCAGCGGAGCGGCGAAGAACTTCTAACCGCGTCTGCCAGGGACGAGAAGCTGCGAGCCAGAGTGGTGGCCATTCTTTCCGACCGTGTGCTCCCGCGGAGGCTGGAGCAAATCGAGCAGGCCTCGCGTGCTGGGGAGACATCAGAGGTCGTTGCGTATATGACCCCAGCTGACACCTTTTATCTAACCGCGGAATTCGAGCGCAGATATCCGGAAGAAACCGATTCCTGGGGAACGGCCGGCCAGGAGCTGCGAAGTCTCCGCCGGCAACATCCGCAAGAAGTGAACTGGAAACGGCTCTCGCAGGATTTTGGAATACCGCACCCGGCGCTGGGCCACAGCTACGCTCGCGAATTGCTCAATGTTCCTCCAATGCCTGCATTTTCTGGTTTTGCGAGCCGTTTGCTCGCCGAAACCTGGGATTCCTCGAACCTCTATTGGGCCCGTCTGGCGGATGAAATGGGTTATCCCGCAGTCGCGCTCAATCAACTGGTTCCGGAGTTGACCCGGCAGATGATTGAAAAGATTTTTGCCACTGACCTGGAAGACTGGCCGGCGGCCCTTCGAGCGTTGCGGGAAACGGGTGAAGATTTTCGCAAGCGAAAGCCCTCTTCATTAGTTAGCGCCGCGGGTGCTGGTGGTGAAAATGCAGGATCGAGGCCATGATCCGGTGATCAACGCGGCATCAGGCAGGATGCTCGCGGTAGCAAGGGAGCTGAGAAACCATGCGCTATAAATCGTTCCTCTTATTTCTCATTCTTCTCGGATTATTTTCCGCAGGTGAGAGCAGGATCGAAGGGCAGGATGAGTCCGCCCTGCGGGTTGTCGTCAACATGGTGCAGCTCAATGTTGCCGTCACCGACAAGAATGGAAGTTACATCACCGGCCTTCGCCCGGAGGATTTTGCCATCACGGAGGATGGAATCACCGAAAAGCTGGCGGCCTTCGCGCAAGGAGATGAGCCGGCCCGCGGCCTGCTCGACTCGCCCAACGGTCCGACTGAAAACGCCGCCGATCATAGCACTGATCATGCGGCCGACGAGCCGCAAACTTTTTCGTCATTAATTGCCGGCTCGAATGTCTTCATTTTGTTCGACACCAGCAACTACATGTATCGCGACTTCGTTTTCGCGGAGGACTCGATCTCTGAATTTGTCCGCTCTCTGGAGAGCGCCGATAAAATCGCATTCTATTCCTACAGCAGGGACCTCTCACGGCCTGTGCCGCTGACCTCCGACCGCTTCCAGGTTCTGCGCGGCGTTCGCTCCACCGTGGCCGGCGATTCGGCGGCTCTTTACAATGCTCTGCTGCTGACCGTTAAAGATGCCGCACAGTATACCGGACGAAGAATGATCATCGTGTTCTCCAATGGTCCTGATAGCTCCAGCGTAGTGCCGCCCGAGGACGTTGCGGAGCTCGCCCAGTCCGTGGGAGTTTCGGTGTATATGGTCAGCACGCAGGAAGCGAAGCTGGAGCCGATTTCGACTGCCGTGTTTGAGCGCATGACTGCGGCCACGGGAGGCAAGGCATACTTCGCCAAGAGCTGGAGAGATGAGAGGCGCGCGTTTGCTTCGATCCAGGACGATCTCGCGCATTTGTATTCCCTCGCCTATTATCCCAAAGCGAATCCAAATACGGGCTGGCGCGCCATTACCGTGAAGCTTGTAGGTGAGAAAGCGAACAAATACAAGGTGCGCACCCGCAATGGATACCGTTTGCAGACCACTAGGTTCTCCTCAGGGGTTCGTGCTCCGGAATCCAAGCCGCAGTGATCTGGGGCGAAGGAGCCGAGAGCGAGGTTCCGGCGCCACCTCTCTTAACGTGTTAAACTGAAACTCCGCACGCCGGAGAGGTGGCAGAGTGGCCGAATGCGGCGGTTTGCTAAACCGTTGTACGGGCTAACACCTGTACCGAGGGTTCGAATCCCTCCCTCTCCGCCAGAATCTTCCGATTCGGTCGTCCTGATTTCAACACGTTAGAGACCGTCTTCCCTGCTAATCTCATTCTACCTTTCGCTCCGAGCGCCCCATATAGCACTTTTTGGCCAGTCCGCAGGCTGATTATGCAATCGAATATGCAATCGTTGGAGAGAGAACGCGGGTTATCGCGACGGCGGTCACCAGTTGCGAAACGGAATCTCCGATGCCTGTGGCTCGGGACAGATGACACCCTTCTCGTTCAACAGATTCTTGGCCGCTCGGACTGCCAGAACTTGATGTGGGGTCGGCCCGACGACCAGTCCCGCGAGTTCAAGAGGCTCGTCTTTCGCCGTCAGCGGGAAGGGGATGTAAGGGACGAGTGTTGATGTTCCGGGCCGAATCTTCGGGGGGATTGGCGTCTCTCCCGGTGGGACAAATGGAGTGCCACCCGTTCGCTTTATTGCTCTCCATTCCGATTCTTCCTTGAACGCCGGATGCTTGAACACTGTGCTGAAGTAGAGCAACAGAAGACCGAACGCAACTTGTGTCGGGAATGCTTTTGCAACCGACGAGTCATTAGTTTTGGCTTCCTCTAGCAGCCTTTCC
>JBEKBW010000172.1:0-8305 GCA_050015215.1 Candidatus Sulfotelmatobacter sp. | reverse complement strand
GGTTCGGTGAGAGTTGGCATAATGTTCCTGACTGGATCCTTGCAGCTGGATCATCGATGAAGGGATGGAGTAACTCGAAATTATAGCGCCTAGGGCGGGCATTACCGTGCGTGAAATCACACTAATCCGTGGCCGAAAGCTCTGGGTTTCTCTCCCATGCTAGAATCATCGGTTTCCGATCTACGCTCGCAGTCAGTGTCGCGGTGCTGAATCATGCCCGAAATCTTTGCCGTTGAAGATATCGAGACTTTGCCGCTAACCAAAATCCGTTCGCATCCCGAACAGCGCACGGACGTATTGGTCATTGGCGCCGGCCCCACCGGCCTCGCCTGCGCTATCGAGGCGCAGAAGATCGGGCTTCGCGTGATCGTGCTCGATAAGGGATGCTTGGTGAATTCGCTTTACCACTATCCACCGGGAATGATTTTCTTCACCACTCCGGAACTGCTTGAAATCGGCGAGATTCCATTTACTACGTCCCACCAAAAGCCTAATCGCGAAGAGGCGCTGGAGTATTACCGAAAGGTGACTGAACACTACCAGCTCGATATTCGACAATACGAGTGGGTGAAAACGGTGATGGGCGAAGATGGAAATTTCAGCATCACCGCCACAGACCGCGCGGGCCGCCCGCATGACTATCGCACGCGCAAGGTAATCGTCTCCACCGGCTACTACGATCTCGCGAATCAACTGTGCATTCCCGGCGAAGAACTGCCTAAGGTTTCGCATTATTACGGCGACGCCCATCCCTACTATGACACTGACGTGCTGGTCATCGGAGGCAAGAACTCCGCCGCCATTGCGGCGCTCGATCTATGGCGGCACGGCGCACGCGTTACGCTCGTCTATCGCGGCACCCAGCTTCACCACCACGTCAAATACTGGATCAAACCCGATCTGGAAAACCGTATCAAGGCGAACGAGATCGAAGCTTACTTCAATAGCACCGTGCAGGAAATCGGTGTCGATCACGTCGTGATCAACACGCCACGCGGACCGCTGCGCCTGAAAAATGACTTCGTTTTAGCCCTCATCGGCTACCATCCCGACTACGATTTTCTCCGCAGCATGGGCATCGAACTTTCGGAAGATCAGCATCGTCCGGTCTGCGACCCAGTCTCCCTGGAAAGCAATGTTGCCGGAATTTACGTGGCCGGCGTGATCGTCGCAGGATCGCGCACAAACGAAATTTTCATCGAGAACGGCCGCTTCCACGGCAAGCAGATCGCGGAAGATCTGAAGATTAAACTTCGTCCAAGCTTATAAGAATCATCGTACTACTTGAGCAGATATTCCTTCACAAACATCACCGTCGCATAGAACTGGTAATCGCGGTTCTTCTTCTTGTGAAATCCATGCCCCTCATCTTTGCCCAGCAGCCACCACACAGGCGTGCCATTCTGCCGGACGACCTGCACCATCTGCGCTGATTCGCTCGCCGGAACGCGCGGATCGTTCTGTCCCGCGATCACAAATAATGGCTTGGTAATGTTCTTCGCATTATTGGCGGGAGCAATCTTCTCGAGAAATTCGCGCATCTTTGGATCGCGCTCATCGCCATATTCCACACGCCGCAGATCCTGGCGGTAACCCGAAGTGTGTTCGAGAAAAGTAACCAGGTTCGACGGTCCCACCACATCGACTGAGCAGCAGATGCGGTCGTTATACTGCGTGGCCACAGCCAGTGTCATAAACCCGCCATAACTGCCGCCCGTAATCATGACCTTGCTCGCATCCAGATCGGGCTGTGATTGAATCCAGTCCAGCAGGGAACTAATGTCTTTATAGGATCCCTCGCGCAGGAATCCATTATCCAGCTTCTGAAACGTTTTGCCGTATCCGGTCGAGCCGCGCACGTTCGGATAGATCATTGCGATGCCCAATTCGTTGATGAAGTAGTTATCGCGCCCGAGAAAATCAGGTTGCATCTGTCCCTCAGGGCCGCCGTGAATATCGACGATGACCGCGTGCTTACCAGCGAACTTTGCCGACGGCTTGTATAAGAAGCCAGAAATCGAGCGACCATCCCACGATTTCCAGTGAATTAACTGCGGTTCGGCAAAATTCGAAGTGTTCAGGCCGCCGGTTTCGCTATACGTCCAACGCTCGACCTTCGCCGTCGCCAGATCAACAGAATAGGTGTCATAAGGTTCCCGTGCGGTGGCTAGTGAGATCCCGAGTTCGCGGCTGCCGTTGCGCCACTGCACGCCCTGCATCACTCCAACCGGCAGCTTCGGAACAGGGATCTCTTTGTCGGACATGGTATCGAGCACGTGCAGAACGTCAATGCCATCTTCATCGGCAATAAAAGCAACCCACCGGCCGTCTTTCGAAATATCGATCTCGCTCACATCCCAGTTGAGCGCAGGCGTGAGCACGGTGAACTTCCGGCTGCTCAAATCCATGTAAACCAGCCGCTGAAACTCCGCATCCTGATCGCTGGTCATATAAATGCCTTTGCCGTCTTTGGCGAATCGCGCATTGCTGTAAGCCACCGTTTCGGTTCCGGCCTTCGGAGTAAGCAACTCCTTCTTCCCCGAATCGATCCCCACCAGCCACACATAGTTCTCCGCCGCCGAGACGGAGTTTGTCACCAATAATTGCTTGCCATCCGGTGACCAATCCGAAACGCTCCACCCGCCTCCTTCCATCTGCGTGATCATGCGAGCGCTGGACGGATTGTTCGCATCGACGACCCAGACGTCCACATCGTTTCCGGTTCGCTTCGTCGATCCGTAGGCAATTCGGTCACCCTGATAGGACCAGCGCGGATCCGTGTTGCGCGACTTTCCATCGGTCAGCAACGTGATGTCGCCGGTCGCGAGATCGTAGAGGTAGATTTGGAAGAATTCGCCGCCGCCTATGTCTTTTGTGAAAAGAAAGGACTCGCCGTTGACCGGTTGGTAGATGGCCTCGCCTACGCGATCGGGAAAGAACGTAAGCTGGGTACGCGCGCCGCCGGGAATCTTCACCTGATGGACCTGGGCCGTATCCCCAAAGCGCGTGGTGATCAGCATTTCGCGGCGGGTCGGGCTCCAACTGGAAAAGTCGGCTGATCGAAATTCACTATAGCGTCCGACGGAGTCAGCTAAGGCAATCGGAATCTTCGGGATTCCCGCGGCCACCAAATTTTCGTTGGGAACGACTTCGTCGTTCTGCGCAAAAGCGAATGCAGCAAAGAACACAAAGGCAAGAAGACGCCGGGTCGTCGATGGTTTCATTAATTCGCTCCTGTTGCTCGGACGGATATTCAGAAATTCAGTTAGCAATGTCGTAGCGTGCATGTTAGGCGTAGCCCAAGTCCTCCGTCAACGAGCGCCGCACAATGCGGCTGCGAGTTCTTTGTTACCCTTACCATTTGCATGGACCCCCAGCCGGAGCGCGAACTACCTAAAATCTCGTTCGCATCATACTCACGGCTGCTGCGCGGCAACCGCAACTTCCGCCGCTTGTGGCTGGCGCAGATTGTCAGCGAAATCGGCGATTGGTTCTACACGCTCTCCATCTACACGCTGCTGCTGCAGCTCACCGGCCATGCCAGTTCAGTCGCTCTGGCGCTGGTCCTGCAGGTTCTGCCGCAAACATTCGTTGGCCCTACAGCGGGAGTCGTGAATGATCGTCTACGGCGCAAGCAAGTCATGATTGTCGCCGACCTGGGCCGCTTCATCGTAGTGCTGGCCATGCTGCTGGTGCGTTCGCGCTCGACGGTGTGGCTGGTTTACCCACTTTTGCTTGCTGAAACGGTCATGGCTGCGTTCTTCGAGCCGGCGCGCAATTCTGTGATTCCCAACATCGCCGCGCCGGAAGAAGTGCTCGTCGCCAATACGCTTTCTTCCGCGACCTGGTCGGTAAACCTTCTGATCGGCGCTTCGATCGGCGGCATAGTCGCGGCTTTCTTCGGACGTGATGCCGTGTTTATTCTGAATGCATTGTCATTCCTCTTGTCGGCCATTTTCATTAGCGGGATGCGGTTTGCCGAGCCGCACGCTGAATCCGCCGCTCCGCTGCGTCCCCGCGACCTGGTTGACTATTCGCCGGTACTCGAAGGAATTCGCTACGTGCGCAACCATCGCATGCTGCTGCCTACTGTTTTTGCAAAGGCCGGGGAACTCATGATTGGCCCAAGCTGGGTCATCTTCACGGTCCTGGGAGCGCAAGAATTTGCTGTGCACTGGCGCAACGTCGATCCTGCAGGAGGAGCGATGCTCGGTATGAGTATTCTGCTCGGGGGACGCGGGCTGGGCGCTCTCGTCGGCCCGGTGATTTCCGCCCGCTGGGCAGGCCGCAGTGATCGACGCTTGCAGCTAGGTATTCTCACGGGCTATCTGACGATAGCCGTCGGATACGGAACCCTCGGCATCTGCCGCACGGTTTGGACAGCCAGCGCCTGCGCGCTGCTTGCGCATGCGGGCGGATCCACAGTCTGGGTCTTCTCCACAACCCTGATTCAACTTCACACCGAGGACCGTTTTCGAGGGCGAGTCTTCTCGGCCGACCTGGGCTTTTCCATGCTCACCATCGCCGCCGGTGCCTATTTGTGTGGCCGTTTCATGGATGCCGGTATCGCCGCCCGCACCGTCGCCAGTTGGACGGGATTAGTCATGTTGGTTCCAGCAATCTTGTGGACGCTGGCAATACGCAGAAAAAAGATAGAGTCGACGCAGTCGACCTTATCCCTGTAGCCGATCGATCTTCGCGGCCATAATGAAATCACTCTCCGTCAGTCCATCGATCTTGTGCGTCCACAAAGTTATCCCGGCTTTCCCCCACGCCAGAAGAATGTCGGGATGATGGCCCTGCTCCTCGGCCAGCGCTCCCACGCGATTCACAAACTCGAGCGCCTTGGCGAAGTCTGGAAATTTATATTCGCGTTCGAGGTGATGCCCCTTGACGACACTCCATTGGGGAACCACCTTGTGCAGCGTCTCAAGTTCTTCCCCCTTCAGCGGAGGCACTCCGCCTCGGCAGGGAACGCATTTCTTATCCGCTAGTTGTTCAGGCATGAATGTTTCTCCACGGTCATCATAGTGGACCCGCGTGAGTTCTTGCAGGTTCATTAAGCAGCAATTCACAAACACTTTGAAACCTCAACCGCAACCTCCGCATCTTTAGAGATTCGTTCAATGATCTGCGGTTTCGACCTGGGTTTGGGGCTGGCTAGACGATGACTGAACAACCGGCGCGCAGCGGTTCTGCCCCACGCAATCCGTGGCTGATAGCGATCGCCGTGATGCTGGCGACTTTCATGGAGGTCCTCGATACCTCCATCGCAGCCGTCGCGCTTCCTTATATTGCCGGCAGTTTGTCGGCCACCAACGACGAAGCCACGTGGGTGCTAACGAGCTATCTGGTGGCAAATGCCATCATCCTGCCTGCAAGTTCTTGGTTTTCTCTGCGCTTCGGCCGCAAACGATTCCTCATCACCTGCATCGTCATTTTTACTGTCGCTTCCTTCGCCTGCGGAGCGGCAACGAATTTGGCTTTGATCCTTCTTGCGCGCGCAGTTCAAGGCGCCGGCGGAGGCGCGCTGCAACCGCTTTCGCAGTCGATTCTGCTGGAAACCTTCCCTCCTCAGAAGCGCGGGCTGGCAATGGCTGTGTTTGCTTTGGGAGTGGTGGTTGCGCCGGTGCTCGGTCCGACTCTTGGCGGATGGCTCACCGACTCGTACTCCTGGCGGTGGGCGTTCTACATCAACATTCCTGTCGGCGTTTTCGCGATATTCATGATCTCGCGTTACGTGGAAGATCCGCCCTATATCAAGGACGCGCACCCGGGAAAGTTCGATGGCATCGGCCTGGGGTTGCTCGCCATATGGCTAGGCTGCCTGCAGATCATTCTCGATAAAGGTCAGGAGGACGACTGGTTCGGAGCAACCTGGATTCGCTGGGCCACAGGCATTCTGATTGTCAGCCTCATAGCATTTCTAATTCGCGAATTTCGCCACGATAAGCCGTTGGTCGATCTGCGCGTCTTCCGCCATCGCAACTTCGCCATCGGGTGCTTGCTAATCGGCCTGTTCGGTGCGGCGATCTATGGCCTTATCACGCTGTTGCCCCTCTTTTATCAGGAACTGATGGGCTACACCGCGCTGGCCGCCGGTTGGGCGGTAAGCCCGCGCGGCATCGGCGCGATCATCGCCATGCCGATCATCGGCTATCTGACTGCGAAAATGGACAATCGCTGGCTTATCGCCTTCGGTTTTTCTCTGTTTGGCGCAGCCAGTATTTGGTTCGGCGAAGTCAATCTTTCCATTGGCCAGTGGACGTTTCTGTGGGCCATCATCATCAGCGGCTTCGGCTCAGGCTGCATTTTTGTGCCTCTGGCTACGACGTCTATGGCGCTCCTCAAGAACGAAGAAATTGGCAACGCCAGCGGTCTCTACAACCTGCTGCGCAACATCGGCGGCAGCATCGGTATCTCGGTGGTGAATACCATCGTGGCGCGCCACGAGCAATTGCATCGCAACGAGCTCGCCGCTTCTCTCAGTCCGGGACGCATCGCCGTCCGCAACGCAATTCAGGGTACGCAGCAGTACTTGGGCGCACAAGGATCATCTCCCACGACGGCGCTCGATCGTTCCTACGGCCTCATTAACGCAGCCTTAAACGGTCAGGCCCGACTATGGTCCTACGTGGACGATTTTCGCTACATGGCGCTGATGTGCTTCGCCTGCGTGCCAATTGTGTTTGCGCTGAAGAAAGCGGTGGGAAGAAAAGGCGCGGCAGCCCCGGCGCATTGACGATTGCCTAGCATGGCGTTCGAGGGAAATCCGTCGGTCCTCTTTCATGCAAAGCTAGCAGGTAGCAGTCGCCGTGGATTGCTTGTCCCAAAGAGTCAGCCTTGGCTGTTTCAAGAGAGACAGGTTTGCCGCAGATAGGACACAGCGGAAGCACCGCTTCATCAGGGTTCATAGGGGTCTCCGACTGAGAAAGTCGAAGTGGCGCACCATGTGCAAACCCACTCTCCCCAGATTAGTTGCGGCCTACACCTTATTTCCGGGAAAAGATACGCCCAGCCGCGACGCATCGCCGGTCGGGGCGGGCTCTCAGGAAGCATAGGAAGTCTCCGCTTCATTGAAGCTGGCTAAAAAAGAGCTTCCAAATCTCGCGCGCCGTGAAGTGCGCGAAGGACCGCTGAGCTGGGGCCCATTTTTGCTACGCACGCTGTTTCGGATACTTTCTCATGACCTTCCGGGCTGCCTCAGTGCGAGCTCCGAATTTCCGATCCTCGGAGGGGTGCATTCCTAACGCCCCAAGAGCCTCCGCGGCTTTGTCATCGGGTGCTGCGTGTATCAGGAACATCGCCAGCTGATACACGGAAAGGCCTCTCATGAGCTCCTCCGGCACCGAGGCCAGCAGGGGGCGCCAGAGCTCGGCGTACTCGACGATTGCTCGCTGATAATAGTTGAGGGCCTCCCGAAGATCTTTCGTTGTCTTCAGGCCGGCGACGTTCGCTGCGTGCGCCCAAAAACCTATGCGGGCTCCCGGTTCTCGAGTGGCCGGGGATCCCAGCACTGCAGCAATCGCGGCGTCGATCTGCCTGATCAGTGGCTCCTGGTCCAAAAGCGATCTCAAGGATATGGCGTCGAGCGGAAGGTCCGGAACGTTCGCCTCCACCTGGACCGCAACGGAGCGTTCGTAATCCACTGTCTTGTTCCTTAATTCGATGAATACTGCCTCAGCAAGCTCCAAGAGGGCTTTCAGCTGGAAAAATCGTCTTCTAACTTGCGGCGGGGAGGCCGCTCCCAGATCGTAGGTTCCATGGTTCATCTCTGACCAAGCGTGGCTCAGGATGGATGTGACCTGTATTTCAAATCGAAGGTCCGTGAATTTCTTGTACTCGCGTAAGGACGTCCGGGTTCCGAGATGTCTGCAAACATAGTTGATGGCGGAGTAGCCGAACCTATCGGGTTCGATCTTTCGCTTGTCGACGGTGTTGTCCCGATCAATGTCGAACTCCCGCTCGATGAGTGCCGCTACGTTATCTACCTCGTCTTCATAATATGTGATGATTCGTAGCCCTGCCTGATCGGTGATGTCGTCAAGGCGCTTGTAGGACTTCGCGGGGCTAAGATACTTTTCCCTTAGCTTCTTTCTTCTCTTGACCCGGGCTTGGACCGATTGGACATGAACCGCCGAGTCCTCGAGCAGGTCGTGGAGAAGGTCGCTCGTTTTTTCGCAGAGGGACTCAAGGACCTCGGCTCGGGAGTCAAATTCGGCAAGGACCGCCTCAACATCCACGGCACCTTGGCTGCTGTCGCCCTCGCCGGATCCCACTGGCTAACCTCGCTTGGTGAGCTTGG
>JBEKBW010000171.1:0-8374 GCA_050015215.1 Candidatus Sulfotelmatobacter sp. | reverse complement strand
GAGATGAGCTTGATCCGGCTGACGTTAGAAGAATTCGTGTTCCCCACAATGTGCACTCTCCCTATTGCGTATCGCAGGTCTTCTTCCCATTGGAGTCGGTTACGCAGTTGGTCACTGTAACCGTCACAGTGGGGTTATCCTGTTGCGTATTCCCGAACACGAGCCAAAACGCTTGCTGTGCACGGTTGACAGCATCCTGCTGCCTCTGTCGATTTCCATGGCATACAGAGCCCGGACATGCCTCGCGAAGGGTCTGGTTGGCACGTGCTCCCCAACGCTGAAAGTCGGGGCCTGGCCCATCCTAGCTCGGATCACAACTCTTGAGGGTGCCCCATCCTAAATCTCGACGTTCTTTGTCGAGATTTAGGGCGGGGAATTTGACTTTGACTTTCACAACTACACAATCTCACTTCCGCGAAGCCACCGCCGCCCCCACTCCCGCGTCACTAGCCAGCTTCGCAGCCTTGTCCGTCAACTCCCAGGTGAAGTCCGGATCACTCCGTCCAAAATGCCCATAAGCAGCTGTCTTCTTATAAATCGGCCGCCGCAAATCGAGCGACTCGATAATCCCCCGCGGCGTCAACTTGAAATGCGCCCGAATCAAATCCGGAATAATCTCAGGATCGACCTTCTCCGTCCCAAAAGTATCGACGCGCACGCTAACCGGATCAGCCACGCCGATCGCATAAGCCAACTGCACCTCGCACCGCTCCGCCAATTTCCCGGCAACAATATTCTTAGCAATGTGCCGCGCCATATAAGCCGCCGACCGATCCACCTTAGTCGGATCTTTCCCCGAAAACGCCCCGCCACCATGTCGCCCCATGCCACCATAAGTGTCGACAATAATTTTCCGGCCCGTAAGTCCGGTATCCCCCATAGGACCGCCAATCACAAACCGTCCCGTAGGATTGATGTGATACTTAGTGTCCTCATCGAGCAACTTCGCGGGAATCGTAGCCTGAATCACGTGCTTCAAAATCCCAGCCCGCAAATCGTCATTCGAAACCGTCTCCGCATGTTGCGTGGAAATCACCACTGCATCCACGCGCGAAACTTTTCCCTTCGCATCGTACTCAACCGTAACCTGCGACTTCCCATCCGGCCGCAAGAACGGCAAAGTCCCATTCTTCCTCACGAACGACAATCGCTGCGTCAACTTATGCGCCAGAGAAATCGGCGTAGGCATCAACTCCTCAGTCTCATCACAAGCATACCCAAACATCATTCCCTGGTCGCCGGCGCCGCCGGTGTCTACGCCCATGGCGATGTCGCCGGACTGTTTGTTGATGCTGGAGATTACGGCGCAGGTGTTGCAATCGAAACCGTGGAGGGCGTTGTCGTAACCGATCGATTGCACGGTGCCGCGGACTACTTGCTGAAAATCGACGTAGGCTTTCGTCGTGATTTCTCCAGCGATCATTACCAGGCCGGTTGCGGTCAGGGTTTCGCAGGCTACGCGGCTGGTGCTGTCTTCGGCTAGACAGGCGTCAAGGATGGCGTCGGAAATTTGGTCGGCGATCTTGTCGGGATGGCCTTCGGTTACGGATTCGGAAGTGAAGAGATGACGATTTCTTGTTGCCAAATTTTTTCTCCTTCGAGAGTGCTTGAGGCTTTCCTTCTGGCGACGACGCGCATGCGCGCGGCCGCGACTGCTAAAGATCGATACTATAAGGAAGACTTTAAAAGGCTATCAGAGGCAGTGCCGGCATGCAATTAGTTTAGGCTTAATCGACTGTGAGTGAATTCAACAGGAGAATATTCGGGTTCGATGGGTCGAAACGGATGTTGAGCGGCGAGACAATTTAACCACTGAGTTGTTCATGGGCATGCCGCTCACAACTGGATGGAAATCGGGCGGTGCCAACTAAATCAGCGGACGGCGGCATGGCAACGGGAGATCCCTCGGCCCGCTGGTGAGAACGCGGGCCTTCGGGATGACGCCCCTGACGCGGACTACAACGTGGCTGACGTCGCGGAGACGGGCGAACGATTCGCAGTTTCCATCATGCGCCCGGCAGAATTGCTGAAGAAGGTGAAATACGACTAAGGCAACTTATCCGCCAAAACTTCCGGTCTCGATTAAGAAGGCGGCGCGGCGCCTGGCGAAGGAAGATGGCGTCTCGTTGAATCAGTGGATTGCGGCGGCGGTCGCGCAAAATGTGGGAGTAAGGAAAGGCGGGCCGCGGCCCGCCTTTCGCAATTTAGAACACGATGAAGCCGAAGTCGGCCTGTGTGGCCGCCCCTGAGCTGGTGTAGCACAGGACCAGCAAGTCGCCGCTGACGCTGTCGGTCTGGCAGTTGGTATTGCCAGAGGGAAGAGTGGTCGTGACCACGGTGCTGTAGCTGGAGTAGTAGTAATCCACACCGGTGATGGCGATGGAGTACCACTTGTAGGTCGAGTTCCAGGTCACCGAGAAATTTCCGGAGCCGGAACCAATGGATGCGCCCTCAAACACATAACCGTAGGCAATCGGCGTGGTCTGAAAGAGTGGATGAGTTTCTTCTGGCGTGTGCCGCAAACTGGATCGCGAATCGGTGACCGGCGCTTTGGTGGCGTCCTGTTGAGCAAAGGCTGGAAGCGAGATGCAGGCTCCCAACAGCAGGGTGAGGAACAACTTTAACTTCATGGTGAATCTCCTATTCAAGTTTTGGTGGGAGCCTCCGGGGGGTGATCGCGGAAGCATCGCAACTAACTGAATAGTGTGGTTGGCTGCGGGTTCGTTTCAAACCGGAAGAAAGCGTGGCGGGGCACGAAGTCAGAGAGAACTCCCTGAGGTGACCGCTACGCGGATGAGAGTACAGGGATCTTTCGACTACGCGCGCCGATTCGCTTTGCTCTTCGGCATGCTCCGCTCAAGATGACAGGGATTGCCACTGGGGTCACGCCGGCGGCGATTATGTGAACGCGCAGCCGAGCATTTTATTCCCATGGCCGATAAAAAAATACTGCGGAATAAAAGCGACTGCCGTCGGTTCTGCACAGCGAGTGACAGAGCGAATTGGAGTCACCGAGGAAATGCTGGTGCGGAAGAACCACGCGCTCTCTAACCGTTCCGTCAGGAGAAACAACATGAAAAACAATCTGAGAATTCTTGGGATGGCGCTGTGCATGCTGCCGATGTGGCTGCGCGCCGAAACAGTACAGGGTCTGCAGCCGGCCTATCAATCCGCCCCAGGGCAGAACACACAACCAGCAGAACTTATTCCGACGGGCACCATTATTCCCGTCAGCTTGAATTCTGCTTTGCAGTCGGACAAGACCGGAAGCGGAGCGGCCGTCACCGCGACGGTGATGCAGGATGTGCCGCTGAGTGGGGGTGAAACGCTACGCAGAGGATCTAAGGTGACGGGCCATGTGGTCGAGGCCATGGCTTCCGGAAAGGAAGCGCACCAGGCGAGACTCTCATTCCAGTTCGATCGAGTACAACTTGGCAATCGGACCGTCCCAATTGCTACCAACGTGCGCGCGGTGGCATCGCCTCATGCGGTAGTCGAGGCCTCACCTCAGCGATCGAGCGAGGCTACCGACTATGCAGTAGAAATCGGAGGCGACGAGATTTCCTACGGTGAAGGCGGGCTGGTGATGGTGGGGTCGCAGGTCGTGGGGAAATATACGAGTCACGGAGTGCTGGCCAATGTAGCGCAGGATCCGGGGAGTCCATGCGGCGCCACGATTGACAGCGATGCGCAACCGCAAGCGTTTTGGCTCTTCTCCGTGAATGCCTGCGGCGCATACGGATTGGGCGACCTTAAAATCGTCCAAGCTGGGCAGACCGAGGCGATTGGTGAAGTCACCTTGGCCTCCGACGGCAAAGCAGTGAAAGTCGAAAAGGGCAGCGGGATCCTCTTGCGTGTGGTTGGGAGTGGGGCCGAGGAGGCACATGCTTTCACGACTCCTTCGCGAGCACCAGGGCAATAACGAGTTCGCGGGTTGCGGCGGAGTTAGTCCTGTCCAGACTGTTCGCTGCGGCCCGCGATTCATTGCTCATGACGATTGAACCTCGGCTGGAACAATTCTGAGGCTTGCCGGGAATAAACGATCGGAAAATCTGTTATCTCCAAGGAAACTCACTTCGCTCAATCGGATGTGGTTCAAGCCTTATGACGGACCGAGAGAAAAGTGAACCGCGGCCTTAGTCAGTTCGGCTGGAATTTTTCCGTGCGGACCACAACGCTTGGCCGGCGTGGCGATGTCCGCACGGGATGGATGGAATGATTTCGCTTCGTTCCGCTACTACTTAGCGTGGCGTGTGCGAGCCTCACCCCGCGGTTCCTCTCTCCTTTCGCGGGGTGAGGACTTTTCGCCGCTTTACCGGACGTGACTGGATTTTGCGGGCAAGAGTCCGCCAACGCCGCGTTTAGCCTCGTTCCGTTTCGGAAACTTTTGCACGTTTATTTTCTAAATTCGCCTTTTCTTCGCTTAATAATATATGTATAATCCGGCCATCGAGAGTCAACAATAATTTCTGAACATCAAGGAGCCACTCTCCCATGGCGGATGAACGCGGCAAGGCGATCGACCTCGCGGTTTCGCAAATTGAAAAACAGTTTGGCAAAGGTTCGATTATGCGGTTGGGGTCGAAGGAGGCGATTGTGCCGATTTCGATCATTTCAACTGGATCGATTTCTTTTGACGCGGCGCTCGGCGTGGGCGGGTTTCCCCGCGGGCGGGTGGTGGAGGTCTTCGGGCCGGAATCTTCGGGCAAGACCACGATCACGCTGCAAGTGATCGCCGAAGCGCAAAAGACAGGCGGCATGGCTGCCTTCGTCGACGCCGAACATGCGCTCGATCCCGCGTACGCAAAGAAGCTTGGCGTTGATGTTGACAACCTTCTCGTTTCTCAGCCGGATTACGGCGAGCAGGCGCTCGAGATTACGGAAGCTTTGGTGCGGTCGAATGCTATCGATGTCCTGGTGGTCGATTCGGTCGCGGCGCTTGTCCCCAAGGCCGAACTTGATGGCGAAATGGGCGATAGTCACATGGGATTGCAAGCGCGGCTGATGTCGCAGGCGCTGCGCAAGTTGACTGGAACGGTATCGAAGTCGCGCACCTGTCTGATCTTCATCAACCAGATTCGCGAAAAGATCGGCGTGATGTTCGGCAATCCTGAGACCACGACGGGTGGCCGCGCGCTGAAATTTTATTCGTCGGTGCGCGTGGACATTCGCCGCATCGCCGCGGTGAAGGAAGGCGATGTGGTCATCGGTTCCCGGACCAAGGTAAAAGTCGTGAAGAACAAGGTAGCGGCGCCTTTCCGCGAGGCTGAATTCGACATCTTGTACGGCGAGGGGATATCGCGTGAGGGCGATCTCCTTGATATCGCGGTGAACAACAATCTGGTTGAGAAATCCGGCTCCTGGTTCAGCTACAAGGGCGAACGCATCGGACAGGGCCGCGAAAACGCACGCCAGTTCCTTAAGGAAAACAAAGACACGATGGCAAAGCTCGACATCGAAGTCCGCAAGGCTCTGGGATTGATTGCCGCGCCGGCACAAACACCACCTGCGACCGCTCAGGCTCCCGCGCAAGGCGCCCGAGTCACCACGATGCCAACGGGAACGGACGCGGTTAAGGCACCGATAGTGGCAGCGCGGCGCTAGGAGAAATCTCTGGCAGGCTGTCATCTCTTGCGAGGTTATGGGATGACAGCCGTTCGGTTTTGCTTCTCTTGAATCGGTAATTGCCAGACCCTCGCCCCGCCGAATAGAATCCCTTATGTCGTCACCATCGCCTCCTGCGAGGGCCATTGAGCAAAGTCAGCGCGCTTTACCCTGGTTCCTTCGATCCGCCTACCAATGGGCATCTCGATTTGATCGAGAGGGGTGCAAAGATTTTCGAGGAACTTGTGGTCGGCATTCTCAAGAATTCGGAAAAAGTTCCGATGTTCAGTCTGCCGGAGCGGCTCGACATGTTGAAGACTCTGACTGCGCACCTGAAAAACGTGCGCGTCGAGGCCTTTCATGGACTGATGGTGGAGTACGCTAAATCGATCAATGCGACCTGCGTGCTGCGCGGAATTCGTGCGGTGAGCGACTATGAATATGAATTGCAGATGGCATTGATGAACCGCAAGCTGGAGCCCTCGCTGGAAACGGTCTTCATGATGCCCGCCGACAAATATTCCTACGTCAGTTCACGACTGGTACGGGAAGTGGCGCAGGTGGGAGGGCCGGTTCGTGGACTGGTTCCCGAAGTGGTTGAGCAGAAGCTGCGAGAAAAGCTTGAGCCTGCGTACAGATTTCATGATGAGATGAATGGAGAGTCATCTCATACGGCAAGCACGCGACAAAACAAAAGGAAGAAAAGAGCATGACTACGGCAACCACGGAAGCCCTGAGACTTACCGACCGGATCAATCGTATCGAGCCCTCCGCCACAATGGCGGTAGTTGCGGAAGCAGATAAACTACGCGCGCAGGGCATAGACGTGGTGGATTTTGGCGCTGGGGAACCTCATTTTTCGACGCCGCAACACATTAAAGACGCGGCAATCGCAGCCATTCAAGGCAACTTTACCAAGTACACTGCAGTTCCTGGAACGGCGGAGTTGCGCGACGCCATCGTGCATCGTCATGCGGTCGATTTCGACTCCGATTACCGCCGCGAAGAGGCTATCGCATCCACTGGCGGTAAGAATGCTCTGTTTAATGCCGTTCAAGTACTCGTCGATCACGGCGATGAAGTAATTCTGCCGGTTCCCTACTGGGTTTCGTTCAAGGACATCGTGCGTTACGCCGGTGGCGAATGCGTATTGCTGGAAACGGATGAGTCGCAGGGATTTCGAGTAACGCCCGAGATGGTCGCGAGCCTGATCACGCCGCGGACCAAGGTTATTATCTTGAATTCGCCTTCGAATCCTTCCGGCGCGGTGATGAGTGCGGAGGATCTGACGGAAGTTGTCCGCCTCGCGCATGAGCGCGGAATCTGGGTACTCTCCGATGAGTGCTACGTCTACCTGAACTACACGGGTAGGAACTTCTCCGTGGGATCGTTACGCGAATACAAAGAGCATGTTGTGGTGCTCGGCTCTCTTTCGAAAACCTATGCCATGACAGGTTGGCGGTTGGGTTATGCCCTGGGACCGGTGCCGATCGTCGCGGCCATGTCGAAATTGCAAAGCCAGTCGACTTCGAACCCGACTTCCATTGTGCAGAAGGCAGCAGTGACTGCGCTGAAGGGGCCGCAGGAGTGCGTCGAAAAGATGCGCCTCGAATATATCGAACTCCGTGACCACGTGGTCGCGGGGCTGCGCTCGATTCCGGGCATTACTTGCACTCTGCCCGAAGGGGCGTTTTATGCCTACCCGAACATTTCGGCTTTTCTTGGCCGCAGCGGTGTTAAATCGGCATCGGATGTGGCCGGAAAGTTGCTTAGAGAAGCTCACGTAGCCACCGTGCCGGGCGAAGGATTTGGCACGAGCGATCACATTCGCGTTTCTTATGCGACATCGAAGGCGGAACTGGATCGTGGGCTTGAGCGCATGCGGAAGTTCTTCGCGGGGCTATAGGGGATTTCGAGAAAGCTACCAACGTCTTTTTGTCGGCTAAGGCCGTCCCTTTGCGAACGGCCTTTTTTATCGAATAATTTTGATGAACAATTTATATCCATTACTAATGATGCCAGCGTTTGATCCCCGCCCCTGGGGAACATTTGATCTCTCCCCGATCTATCCCAATCATAAGTTCGACGAAAAAATCGGCGAGGCTTGGCTTACGGGAGACGATTGCAAGGTTGCCAACGGGGCGCTGGCTGGCAAAACGCTGGCCCAGGTCAGCGAACAATATCAACGCGATCTTGTTGGCGATGCGGCTCGGGAAGCTCGGCGTTTTCCTTTGCTGCTCAAGTTTCTTTTTCCGCATGAAAAACTTTCTGTGCAGGTTCATCCCGATGATGCGCAGGCTTTGAAGGTGGGCCAGCCTTGGGGCAAAACTGAATGCTGGTATGTGGCGCACGCCAAGGCGGGATCGCAGATCGGTTTAGGATTGAAGCCGGGAGCGACGGTCGCGCAATTAGAATCCGCGATCCACGAAAAGCGGGCGGAAGAACTGCTTAACTGGCTCAACGTCTACACAGGAGACATGATTTACGTCGCAGGCGGAACCGTTCACACGCTCGGTCCGGGTTCCGTGATTGTCGAGACGCAGCAGCAATCGGACACGACATATCGTTTGTATGATTATGGACGGCCGCGCGAGTTGCACTTGAAAGAAGGTATGGCGGCGGTGAAGTTAGAAGTAGGCTCGGGAAAAGTGGTGAGGCCGGCTCCAACGCAAATCGGCGGTGGCAAAAATCGACTCGCTCCTTTGATTGCGGCTCCCTACTTTGTGGTGGATATGTTTGAGATGAAGGAGACGCAGGAGTTGAGCACGCG
>JBEKBW010000170.1:0-8436 GCA_050015215.1 Candidatus Sulfotelmatobacter sp. | reverse complement strand
AGGCCTATTTAGCAGAAGCGCAGAAGCTCACACATACAGGAAGCTGGGTCTGGGACGTGGCGAAAAGACGGGCATTGCACATATCCGAAGAATGGTATCGCATATACGGCTTCGATCCGGCAGAGGGCATGCTTACGTGGGAAAAACGGGAGGAGCGTATTCATCCGGATGATCGAACTGCGCAGCGACAAGAAATCGAGCGAGCAATCAACGAAAAGTCGGATTACGACCTTGAATACCGAGTTCTCCTTCCTGGCGGCACCGTAAGACACCTCCATAGTGTCGGACATCCTGTTTTGGACGCGACCGGAAACCCGGTGCAATTCGTTGGCAGCTCCACCGATGTTACCGAGCGCAGGCAGGCGGAAGAAGCTTTGCGTCAGGCGCAGGCTGATCTGGCGCGCATCAGCCGCATCACAATGATGGGAGAGCTGACTGCGGCATTGGCGCATGAGGTGAATCAACCGATTGCCGCCGCCGTCACCGACGCCCATACTTGCTGCCGATGGCTCATGCGCGATCCACCCGATCTGGCAGAGGCGCGCGAAGCCGCGTCGAGGACCATTAAAGACACCACACGCGCGGCGGAGATCATCAGCCGTGTCCGCGGGATCTTCAAGAAAGGCACGCCGGAACGGCAGTCGGTGGATGTAAACGAAGTCATTCGGGAGATGGTCGGGCTGCTTCGCGATGAGGCTGCGCGGTACTCGGTATCAATCCAAACTGGCCTGGACGCAGGTCTCCCCCACGTGATTGGCGATCGCGTACAGTTGCAGCAAGTGCTGATGAATCTTATGCTGAACAGCATTGACGCGATGAGAGATGTAGAAGGGTCGCGTGAACTCACCATCAACTCGCAGCCGGGGGAGAACGAGCAACTTGTGGTCTCGGTCAGCGATACGGGAGTGGGAATCCCTCCGCAACGGGCGGAGCAGATCTTCAGCGCCTTCTTTACCACCAAGCCTCATGGCACCGGTATGGGACTTCGCATCAGCCGATCCATCGTCGAATCGCATGGCGGCCGACTGTGGGTTGGCGACAACCCTCCGCGGGGTGCAAGTTTTCACCTCGCCCTTCCCACTCGCGATGGTTCCCACGAGTAAATTAGGTCGGTGCCACTAGCCGAGCCCGCAGACCTCATACCAAAGTATGATTGCGCGCTTCCAACGAGTGATTGCGCTGCTTCCCGCGGAAGGATACCGTGCAAGCATGGATAGGGAGAGGAAGAAAAAAATGGTTGTGATTGTCGACGATGATGAGTTGATGCGCAGTGCATTGCAAGGCATGATGAAATCTGTGGGATTGCTGTCGAAAACGTTTGAGTCCGCGGAAGAATTCCTGAGGTCAGGACAGCAGGAGGAGACTGCTTGCCTGATCGCGGATATCCGGATGCCGGGAATGTCCGGCCTGGAACTGCAGGCGAGACTGAACGCGGATCACTGCAAGATTCCGACTATCTTCATCACGGCACATGGCGACACAAAAATGCGGATGCAAGCGCTACGAGCTGGGGCGGTAGAGTTTCTGGCCAAACCATTTGACGATGAAGTGCTGCTCGAAAGCGTTCGCGCGGCTCTGGAGAATTAAGCCCGATGGGGATCGGGCGGGTCATCCTGGAGGTTCTCTGTGGGAGCAATCCAAAGGGTTGGAAGTGTTGATCAGGTATCTTATGAGCGCAGATTTGAACAGGTCATCGGCCGTAGCCCTGCTCTCGAATCGGTGCTCGAACAGGTTGAACGTGTTGCGCCCACCGATTCGACTGTTCTCATCCAGGGAGAGACCGGCACGGGCAAGGAACTGATTGCGCATGCGATTCATAACCTCAGCTCGCGGTGCGGCCGTCCTTTCATACGACTGAATTGCGCGGCGATTCCGCTGGATCTGCTGGAGAGTGAACTTTTTGGCCATGAGAAGGGCGCATTCACCGGAGCCATTGCGCAAAAGGTTGGCCGTTTCGAACTAGCCGATAAAGGCACGCTCTTCCTGGATGAAGTGGGGGACATTCCTCCGGCGTTGCAGCCGAAATTGCTGCGCGTTCTGCAGGAACAGGAATTCGAGCGCCTGGGCAGTACTCGTACTCATCAGGTCGACGTTCGGCTGGTGGCTGCCACAAATCGTAATCTGATGGAGATGGCGAACCGCGGCGATTTTCGCAGCGATCTCTACTACCGTTTGAACGTATTTCCGGTCCAGTTGCCGCCTTTGCGCGACCGCCGCGAAGATATTCCGGAGCTCGTGGCACACTTCGTCGAGATTTATGGCCGCCGCATGAATCGTCGGATCCAGCACATTCCTCCGACAACCATGTCTGCGCTCACGTCGTATCAGTGGCCAGGAAACGTGCGCGAGCTCCAGAACCTAATCGAACGCGCCGTCATCCTCTCGAACGACGGCGTGCTACCCAATCCTTTGCCTTTGACAGGAATTCAGTCCTCTATGGTCTCGACAGCTGCAACTACGCTCAAGGAGTCCGAGCGTTCTCTGATTCTGCGAACGCTAGAGGAAGTTCGGTGGGTGATCGGCGGTCCGAAAGGCGCGGCCACCAAACTTGGCCTGAAGCGGACTACGCTGATCCACAAGATGCAGAAGCTGGGGATCTCCCGGCCCAGCTTCGCACCCAGCCAGGATGTGATGGCGCCAGTTGCAGAAAGACCGGACTGGCTGCCGCAATAGTGCTCCGCATCTCGATCCTACCGTTCGATGGTTGTGTCCTTAGGGTCAGATCGCGTCTACTAACCAAGCCACTGCGGATTGGCGTACGTGCCGTCAAAGTGGTGACTGATCTTGTAACGCTCGAACTGGCCGGCCTCGGCCGCTTTTGAGGTTTTCGCCAGAAGAGCTGCAACCTGTGAAGAATCCATCGGCTGAAAACTGCGGGCGGCGTGAAGAGCTTGCTGCAGGATGGGCATCGAATCGCAACCGGTAATGACTACACTGGTTGGGAGATTCATCGGGTAATAGAGACATTCGGTTGCTGTGGCTGTCTTACTCTCAAGAATGAAGTGGTCGCCCATCGGTTTCATGCCGAGCACGCCAATATTGTTCTCGATCAAAATCGGCAGCACCTTCTTTTCGAAACTGTTGAAGTGAGCGTCCATCACGTTAAGAGGCATCTGCACAGCATCGAACTTGAATCCGTGCTTTGAGGCCGTGGCCAGCATCTTCAAATGAATGTCTGGACTTTTGTGGCCGGTGAAGCCGATAAAGCGAAGCTTGCCCGCTTTCTGCGCCTCGAGCACAGCCTCCAACGCGCCGCCCTGGGCAAAAACACGGTCCGGATCCGTGTCTCGAATCACTTCGTGGAACTGGAGCAAGTCAACTCGATCGGTCTGCAACCTCCGCAGCGATTCGTTAAGTTGAGAAGTTGCAGCAGTCCTGGTTCGACCATCGATCTTGGTCATCAGGAAAGCCTTCGCGCGATAACCGTCGCGCAAAGCCTTACCCATTCGAATTTCGCTTTCTCCTCCGTTGTAGTCCCAGCAGTTGTCGAGAAAGTTGACTCCTTCATCGAGTCCTGTACGAATGATGCGAATGCTCTCTTCCACATCGCTTTGTCGCGCCAGGTGATAGCCGCCGAGGCCGATCAGTGAAACCCTTTCACCGGTTCGGCCTAACAGCCGATACGGAATCCCATTCTTACGATCCGTGTCTGCGGCCCCGTTCAGCGTTGCCGCCATTAAGAGCGATGCAGCAGTCATGCCCAGAAACTCCCTCCGGCTGAAACCGGAATCGTGATTCGAAATGATGTTTTCTCGCACAGGCGACTCGAAACGATCGGCGCATGATTCATTGGAGTCGTACTCATGGAGAGCCATAAAAAAATCCTCGGCAGTCGTGCTCTGCCCTCTTATGCGAACAGGCTGTTGCTGGAGAGCGGCAAATCACGGACCCGCTTACCGGTGGCAGCGAAAATCGCGTTGCAAAAAGCCGCGACAAACGGGGGCACCCCGGGCTCGCCAACTCCAGCCGGCGGCGCGGAACTTTCCGTAATGTAGACATTCGTTTGAGCTGGGACTTCGTTGATTCGAGCCACGGGGTAATCGTTGAAATTGGATTGCTGGATTACGCCGTTCTTGGCAGTGATCTCTCCAGTGCGAACGACGCTTGTGCCGAAAACAACTGCGCCTTCAAATTGTGCGCGAACCGCCTCCGGATTAACCACGACTCCCGCGTCTAGCGCTGTATCAACACGAGGAATGGTAATCTCGCCGTCATCGGTGACCTCCACTTCGACTACCGTGGCCACATAGGTCAAGAAACTACGATGCGCCGCAAATCCAAACCCATGGCCTTTCCCGGTCTTCTTCTTGGCCCAACCGGACTTGTCGGCGACCATTTGGATAACGCTCCGCAGCCGCCCAGTTTCCCACGGATAGGTTTTGTAATCCGCACCATAGTTCGGGTAGTTCACATTGGCGAAATCCAAAGTTCGCGGTGGCCCGATCAAGTCGAGCAGATACTCCACAGGATCGCGATTGGCGCGATGGGCCAGCTCGTCAGTGAAACATTGAACCGCGAAGGCATGATAGATGTTGGCGACGGATCGCAGCCATCCGATCCTGACATGCGCGGGCGCAGGACCGTTCTCGATGCGTATGCTGGGCAAATCGTAGGGGAGGTCCGTCCAGCCTTGTGCGAGGTGGGGCGGATCTCCGTAGACTGCGTTCACATCGAAGATAGAAGTGATTGGCGGAAACACCGACCTCTGCAGCCACGCCGTGGGCTTACCCTTGGCGTCCACGGCTGCCTTCATATACATCGCAGCCACTGCGTTGTAATAGTCAAACTTGACGTCGTCTTCGCGAGTCCATACCACTTTCACCGGACGGCCCAGCTTTTTGGATAAGACCGCAGCCTCGGCAACGTAGTCCGGCTTGGATTTTCTTCCGAACCCGCCACCCAGCAATGTCACATGGCAAATCACATCCTCCTTCGCAATTCCTAGCTCTGAAGAGACGATCGCCTGCACTGCTTGAGGATTTTGCGTCGGCGCCCAGGCTGTAACTTTCCCGTCCTTGAATTCGGCCAGCGCCACCATGGGTTCCATGGGCACGTGCGACAGCAATGGAACGTAGTAATCTGCCTCAACCACATTCGCGGTTGGGAACGCCTTCTCGGCGTCGCCCACGCTGCGGATGAGCCTTCCCGGTTTGTGCGCCGTATCTTGCAATTCCTTCTTGTACTCGACCGAGTCGTAGGATTCGTTCGGCCCGTTGTCCCAGGCGATCTTCAGCTTCTTGCGGCCTTGGAATGCAGCCCAGGTATTGTCTGCAATCACAGCAACGCCACCCAACGGCTGAAAGGCCGCGGGGGGCTTGAACGGATCGATGCTGATGGTCTGATGGACCCCTGCAACCTTCAACGCTTCCTGATCGTCAAGGCTTTTTATTTTTCCGCCGTAAACCGGAGGATGTTCGATCGACGCGTAGACCATACCATCCATGTGCGCGTCCATTCCAAACATCGCCTTGCCCGTGCAGAGCTGTTCCAGGTCAACGCTCGTCATTCCCTTCCCGATATACCGCCACTCGGAGGGCTGTTTCAGCTGAAGCTGTTCTTTCTGCGGCACCGTGAGGCGGGCTGCTTCCGGTGCTAGTTCACCGTACCCAGCGCGCTTGCCCGTTGCCTTGTGAACTACCGCATGTAGTTCGGTAGAACAATCCGATGCGGGGACATTCCACTGCTGCGCCGCCGCCTGGATCAGCATCCAGCGCGCTGCAGCACCGCACTCTCGCATGGTGTTATAGAAGCGCCTCACCGATTGTGAACCGTCGGTGTTTTGGTCTCCATAGCGCTTATCGCCAATCGCCTGGTCGATCTTGACTCGCTTCCAATCGGCGTCAAGTTCGTCCGCCACGACAAGAGGTAGTGACGTGCGGATCACCGTGCCCATCTCTGACCGGTGCGCCACAATGTAAATAGTTCCATCCTGCTGAATTCCCACAAAGACATTGGGATGTAGGGTCGCCCGATCTGCCTCGGTTTGGCCGTCTGTCGACTGGCTCTGCGCCCACAGCGGTGGGATGTAGCGAACCGAGAGGATAAGCGCTCCGGTCCCAAAAACTCCCTTGAGGAACCGTCGCCGGCTGACGTTTTCGATTTGGTTCATACGGTTTTCTCCCCAGCCATCTTGATCGCGTGGCGAATGCGTTGGTAGGTTCCGCAGCGGCAGATGTTTCCCGCCATGGCGTCATCGATTTGCTGGTCTGTGGGATGTGGAGTGGTCTTTAAGAGAGACACGGCTTGCATGATCTGTCCCGACTGGCAATATCCGCACTGCGGAACATTTATCTGCATCCAGGCTTCCTGAAGCGGATGCAGTCCATTCGCCCCAAGGTCCTCGATGGTACGAATCTCGCTATTGGCCACCGCGCTCATGGGCGTGACGCACGAACGGATCGCGTCGCCATTCTTATGCACTGTGCATGCGCCGCAGAGGGCCATACCGCACCCAAATTTAGTTCCCGTCAGCCTTAGAATGTCACGAACATACCAAAGCAGGGGCATGTCGGGATCGCCACTAAAGCTGCGGTCTATCCCATTCACTTTGAGGTTTATCATTCTCTTCCCTTCCCGCTGGACAGCATTCCGCGTGCCACGTTACGTAGCCGCGATTTAACGTAAAACCAACCCGCACTTGGTTTCAAGACGTTGAGAAAGATTTTACCTCGGCGGCGGTGTCCCTATTTCGACGCAAGTGTTCACACGCGGTCATCTTCGTCAGGCGTCGGCCAGCATTTCCTTGCAGGCGCACGCGCGACACATTGGCAAGGAAGGTGCTCCTCTTTAGGAGTGGCTGATGCTCGTTTTTCTGTTCGCGATACAGGCTGGGACTCCAAAATGAGCAACAGGTCCTGGAGGTAAATCTTGAAATCAAATACTTCATCTTCTTTTCTCATTGCAGGAATAGGTTCCATGCTGTGTATGTTTACGGCTTTCCAGCTGACGGCGCAGGATGCGCAGTTTCACAATGCACCTCCATCCAGCGTTCAACAGAAAAACCCATATGCGGGACAGCAAACGGGGGTCGCAGCGGGGTCAAGGCTCTACGCAACGAACTGCAGTTCCTGTCACGGAAAGGCTGGGCAGGGAAACGGGACGATGCCTGCGGTCGCTCAAGGGCCCACGCAAGCGGCGACGGACGGAGAGGTCTTCTGGTTCATCACAACCGGAGCTCCGGACAACGGGATGCCGTCGTGGAGCACTTTATCAGAGCGGAAACGATGGCAACTTGTCACCTATTTAAAATCGCTTAAGAGTTTTGGTGGTGCACAAGGGAACGGAAATTAGGGTTGCCCGGTGTCTGGTTGTGATTTACGGCGCGGTGCTTCAACAATAAAGGGAGGAACCTGTGAAACTTCTTACTGCCGATCGAGCAAAACTCGGGTTCATTGGACTGGGCAACATGGGAAGCAGGATCGCGCAACGCTTGTTGGATCACGGATATGTGCTCGTCGCGTTCGACATAGATCCCGCTAAGGCGGAAGCTGTCGCAGGAAATCGAGGTTTCGCCGCCAAGAACATTCAGGAACTGGCAACCACGGTCGATGTGGTCCTCTCCTGCTTAACGAACGACGAGGCGGCTCGCAGCGTCTATACAGCAGCAGACGGAGTCTTTGCTGTCGCACAACCAGGAACGGTGGTGCTTGAAATGAGCACCATCTCCCCGGAGACATCCCGCGAACTGCACAGCCTCGGCGCGCGGCGTGGCATCGAAGTGTTGGATGTTGCCATCTCAGGCAGCACTCCCGCGGCGGAGCAAGGAAATGTGACGCTGCTGGCAGGCGGCAACCCCGAACTGTTCCGTGCCGCTAGGCCGATCTTCCAGACCATCGCCAAGCAATACTTCCTCCTTGGCGACTCTGGATCGGGAACGGCGATGAAGTTGGTCGTCAACACGCTGTTGGGGGTGGGCATGCAGGCGATCGCCGAGGCTGTGGCGCTTGGGGAGAAATCCGGCCTGGATCGAGAAAGGTTGCTCGAAGTCTTATCCAAGACAGCAGTGATCGCGCCGGCTCATGTTGGAAAGCTGGCGAGAGTCGCATTGAACGATTACAGCCCCCAATTCCCTCTGCGCCTAATGAACAAAGATTTCGATTTGATTCTGAAAGCGGCGGCAAAAGAGCATGTCTTGATGCCTGTGACCGAAGCCGCTTTTTATGTAAACTCCGAAGAATTGACGGGAAGCAGCGAAGAGAAAGACTTCTCCGCCGTGCTGCGGAGAATGGAGGAAGTGGCTGGTATCGAACTTGCTGTCTCGCACGCGGTAACAGAGTAAGTCGACCTTAGCGCTGCACTTTTACAACCTTGCAGCTATCTTGCGACAAACGCCTTTTCCTTCAGCGTCTTTTCCTTCACCCAGGAGCACACTCTCTTCTTTTCCGTCTCATTAAGTCGCGCTTCCGGATGCAGGGACCTGTACAGCCTCGGTGGCAT
>JBEKBW010000169.1:0-8464 GCA_050015215.1 Candidatus Sulfotelmatobacter sp. | reverse complement strand
GTGAGTTGCTTGGCTTTGACCAAAAAACGCGTGCGGTATGTAACCCATTCGTTCGTTGCTTTCATGAGTGCCGACCAGACTATTTAATTTATTTGCAAAAGCGATTGATGATGGCTAGCCGTTGTTAGCGTGGTTCGATATTCGTTTCTTCGGCCCGAGTTCGATTTATTTTTTGTGAGAGGGCGAAAGTGAATGTACGAGCGAAAAGCGCCGGGGTCAATTCAGTATTTTTGGTGCAGTTGAGGAAAATACTGCCTGCGGTTGTGACGAATGAACATCAATAAAAGTTTTGCACGGGATGTGCTGCAAAGGCGCTTGATCTGTGCGGTTTGGTGAGCGATGACAGCATGCCGAGAAAACCTGAGGATGAAGGGGGACTGTTGTCCACAGAGTGTGCACAGGAAATGCAGAAAGGCAGTGGTCAGTTTTCAGTTGCCAATTGCCCCTTCGCGCTGCAGCGATGGTGGCGCAGCAAACCAGGCTAGCAACTTTTGTTCGAACTCTCGCGGACTGGAGGAGAGCGCGCCACAATGATCGGCATCGGCAACTTCCCAGAGAATTGTGTTGGGATTGCGTGCCTGAATGCGACGCGAGTGGCGAATGGGAATGTTGCTGTCGATTTGGCCATGGATGAGCAAGATGGGGATTCGAGGGTGCGTGGCAGAATTTTCGGGAGCGACCTTGGACATATCGAAGCCGTACTTCCAGCGTGCGCGCAGGAATGCGGCTTCAACGAGCGGACGCAGGACCACTCTGCCGAACCATGGGCCGAGGTGAAACGGCTGTCCCATGCGGTCATAGGCGATTTCGCGGAAGTTGGAAAATGGAGATTCGGCGACGATGGCGCAGAAGGGCGTGTCCGTGTCCAATGACTGCAGGAGCTGCGACGCGCCCATGGACTCACCAAGGCCGAAAATGCAACGCGGGTGATCGGCAGCGGCTAGAAGATCGAACCACTGATGGATATCGTAGCGTTCGAGAAGTCCATAGGTGGCTACATCGCCGCCGCTTGCGCCGTGAGCGCGACCGTCTGGGAGAAGAACGGTGAATCCATGCACAAGGAGCAACTGGGCGTATCCCGTCATGCCGAGGCGGTTGTCTCCTAGTCCGTGAAAGAGAATGACGGAGCTGCCGTTGGGGTGTCCGGGATGGACCAGCCAAGCGCGAAGGATAGCATGGTCCGGCGTCGTGATCGAGACATCCTGCAGATTCGCGTGAAGTCCGCTGAAGTTTTGGCGCACTTGAGCTTCTTCCTGCAGGGTCACTGGTCTTCTTGCAGGATGCAACGCGCCGTCGGCGACAAAGATTCCGATGATGGAGCAGAAAGTAGCGTACAAAAGCAGAGCGAGTAAGAGGCGGCGCGATCGTCGAGTGAGCAGCATCAGTCCTGAGGATTGTTACGCAGGAGATGACGCGGAGGTTCCATAAACGAGTGCCCGTCGGGCTCGAAACCAGGGCTGCTGGGTATTTGATTCACGGTCTGGGAAGAATTTTCAGGGGCGATCGCTGGGTGGAAATCGATCGTCCTCAAAATCGAATGAGGTCAGTTACTTGGGTGCGAGGCAGAAGGGCATGATTGTTGCACCACTGTTGGGTGTGGTGAGAACTAAATTCTGACCTGGAAGAATCATGACGACTGATCCGGTTTGTGGGATGAAGATCGACGAGAGCACAACGCAGTTCGATACGCAGTTTGGGGGGCGCAAGTATTCGTTCTGCTCGGAGGACTTTAAAACGGAGTTTGACGCCGATCCCGAGGAGTTTGCGGAGAGTTCGGTGGCGGCTTAGGAAAGGTAAAAAGTGGGCCCGCTTTTTTGGCGGGCCCTTTTCGTTTGATCCAGTTGCTAGCGGGCCAGGGCTGGTTCTTCTACAGCTTTTCCGCTTTTGAAGGCTTCGTAGCGCTGGTTGATTTCGTCCCAGTTCACCACATTCCACCACGCCGCCAGATATTCGGGGCGGCGGTTGTTGTATTTCAGGTAGTAGGCGTGCTCCCAAACGTCGTTGCCGAAGATGGGGAAGTGGCCTTGCGAGATTGGACTGTCCTGGTTGGGGGTGGTCATGATGTGTACTTCGCCGCCCGGTTTGCCGGCGAGCCAGACCCATCCGGAGCCGAATTGCTTGACGCCGGCGTCGTTGAATTTGGTTTGGAAATCCTTGAAGTTGCCGAAGGCTTTGGTGATGGCTTGCGCGACGGGGCCGTTGGGATCGCCGCCGCTTTTAGGCTTCATGATCTTCCAGAACATGCTGTGATTGACGTGGCCGCCGCCATTGTTGCGGACCGCGGCGCGGATGTCTTCGGGAATGGCGTTGAGATCGCGGATGAGTTCTTCGGCAGTCTTCTTCCCGAGTTCGGGATGCTTTTCGATGGCTGCGTTCAGATTTTTAACGTAGGCACCGTGGTGCATGTCGTGGTGCAGGGTCATCGTTTGCTTATCGATGGTGGGTTCGAGAGCTGCGTAGTCGTACGGCAACGGGGGTAGTTCAAAAGCCATGATTTTTCCTCCAGAATTCTTATTGTACTGATGACGAGAGCGGAAATACGGATTCAGGCGAAGCGGATCTCGTTTTTGATGACGGGAGGCGGTGTTGCGGTTGTGAGAGGATTTTGTGCCTTATTGCCGGACCACGGGCAGCGCAGCTTAATTGGCGGGCGCACCGAGAACTTCGCGGACTTTGCGGGAGAGCGCCTGCAGGGTGAAAGGTTTTTGCAGGAAGGCTTTTTGGGCGTCGGCGGCGAATGGAGTGGTGAAGGCGTCCTCGGCGTAGCCGGAGAGATAGAGAATTTTCATGCCGGGGCGCGTGGCACTTATTTTTTGGGCGAGTTCGTGGCCGCTGATGCCGGGCATGACTACGTCAGTAACTACAAGATGGATCGTTTCTGCGTGCGCGGCGGCCAGCGTTAGAGCGGCGTTGCCGTTTGCGGCTTCGAGAACTCGATAGCCGCGGGACTGAAGAGTCTCGCGAACGAGTTGGCGGACCGATTCTTCGTCCTCGACGAGGAGGATGGTCTCGGATCCGCCTACCGCGGCGACGGATGCGGGAGCGGAGCCGATTGCTTCGGAAGGCTCGTCGACGCGTGGAAAATAAATGGTGAAGGTGGTGCCACGTCCGATTTCGCTTTGCACGAAGACGTAGCCGCCGCTTTGCTTGATGATGCCGTAGACGGTGGAGAGTCCAAGGCCGGTTCCCTTGCCTTTTTCCTTGGTGGTGAAGAATGGTTCGAAGATGCGGGCTTGAGTCTCGCGGTCCATGCCGTGGCCGGTGTCGCTGACCGAGATCATCACGTAAGGGCCGCGCTTGATGAAAGTGTTTTCGGGGCGGTAGGAGTCGTCGAGCGTGACGCTGGCGGTGCGAATGCAGATTTTGCCGCCGTTGGGCATGGCGTCTTTGGCATTGACAACCAGGTTCATCAGAACTTGTTCGAGTTGGCCAGCGTCGGCTCTGGTGCAGCCGACGGCGGGGGTGAGGCTGGTGGCGAGTTCGACGTCTTCCCCGATGAGCGGGCGCAGCAGGCGTTCCATATCTTCGACGATGGCGTTCACATCGATGACTTTGAGTTCAAGAAGCTGTTTGCGGCTGAAGGCGAGAAGCTGGCGGGTGAGCGAGGTGGCGCGGTCGGAGGCTTGCTGGATGGCTTCGACCTTGGTGTGCAGAGAATTTTCCGGTGCCAGTTGGTCGAGCAGGACTTCTGTGTAGCCACTGACCACCATCAGCAGATTGTTGAAGTCGTGAGCGATACCGCCGGCTAGGCGGCCGACAGCTTCCATTTTTTGCGACTGGCGGAACTGATCTTCGAGCACGCGGCGCTCGGTGATGTCTTCGGCGATGGCTTCGAGCACGTCGGAGGGTTCGTTTTCGCTGGCCACTGCGCGGCCGCTGATGCGGACCGTGATGGCGGCGCCGTCCTTGCGCTTCCAGCGCACTTCGAAGCCGTCGACGCGGCCGGTGCGGCGGAATTCGTCGGTGAGGCGCGTATATTCTGTCGGATCCGCGAACACTTCTTTTTGCGGATCAAGACCGAGAACTTCGAGCGCGGAATTGTACCCCAGCATTCCGATGAGCGCGGGGTTGACGTCAAGGAACTGGCCTTCGAGGCTGGAACGGTAAATTCCGTAAACGGCGGTTTGCACCAGCGAGCGATAGCGATGCTCGGAGCGCCGCAGGAGCTGCTCGTTGCGTTTGTGATCGATGGCGGCGGAGAGCTGGCGCGAAATCAAGTTTAAGACTTCTTTGTCGCGTTCGTGGAGCCTTGCGGCTTCGGAATAGGTTTTGAGAACGAGCGCGCCGAAAGCGTGATGATTTACTTGCAGGGGGACGCCGAGCCATTGCAACGGAGTGGGGCCGAGAATTTCGATTGCGCCGCTTTGACGCAGCTGCTGCAGGGTTTGCGGCGTACAGAGCAGGGGCTCACTGGTTCGCAGTATGTGTTCCACCAGGCCTCGCGCCGGTTTCGCGGGAAGCGGCGCGGCTTCCTGCTCATCGACGAAGTAGGGATAGGTGAGCAGCTGCGATTCGGGATCGTAAAGCACGATCGAAAAATTGCGGGCAAACATCAGTTCGTCGAGGATGGTGTGAATGGCAGCGAAGAACTGCTGCAGATCCTCGGTGCTGGTGGCTTTTTCGGCGATGCGGCAGAGAGCGGAGCTGAGAGCTTCGGCACGCTTGCGGTCGGAGATGTCGCGATAAAGAATGTAGAAGGCGACTGGGCGGCCGTTAATGATCAATGGACCGGTGGTGGTTGAAACATCGAGTAATGAGCCATCGCGGTGACGACGTTGAGTTTCGAGCGTGATCACTTCGCCGCGCTGCAGGCACTGTTCGATCCAATGGGCTTCGGCTGTGCGATCCGGCGGAAGGATCTGTGAATCGATGGGATTCCCTAAAGTCTGCGCAAGGGAGAAGCCGAACATGCGTTCAAATTCATGGTTGACGCACTGTACTCGGAAGCCGGAATCGACAATCAGAAGCGCGTCGGGAGAATTTTCGAAAAGCTGCTCGAGAAATTGACGGCGAAGATCAAGCGGATCTTCGGCGGCTACATTGGGATTGGTTTCGAGAAGACTCCAGGAAAGCGGAACCGATTGGGCGGCGCCGTCAGGAGCAACCGGCGGCATGAAAGAAGGCGGAGTGCCACGCTCCAGCGCATGACGCAGCCCCTTTGCGCGCACGAGTTCATCTTGCGCAAACCGGGTGACCCGATCACCCATTGGTAGGCTCCCCCCTCTGAAAGCCCGCTTGAATGCATAGTAGAACGGTAAAGGCTTACTCAAAAGTTACGGGGGTAATGGAAGAGAAAGTTTCAAGGTTTCAAAGTTTCAGAGTTTCAGAGTTTCAAAGACTTTGAAACGTTGAAACCTTGAAACTTTGAAACTAGGTTTTATTGGCTAGCATGTCGCAGACTCGGCGGATGGTATCGCGTTGAGATTCGCTCAGGGTCAGGAATTCGAAGCCGTAGCGCAGGCCCTGGCGATAGCGGACGATGGCGCGGACTTTTATGGGGTATGGGCTGAGGGGAAGCGGGATGTCGAGCGAGACGATTTCGCCGGTTTCGAGTTCTCCGGTTAGCGTTGCGCCGATGCCGTCCTGGCCGAGTTCGGTGGAGCGTCCCCAGCAGCTGCGGAATTCGCCGTTCTGGAACATGCGGACTTGCAGGCGCAGATCGATAGCGAAGCGGGGATAGCGGCGGGAGCGGCGGTCGGAGGCGGGTTTTTTGCCTGGGGATGCCATTGGATTTGCCGAGTGAACCTCAGGGGCTACAGCCCGTTGCCGCTTGCAATTCTTTTCGGCACGGCTAAAGCCGTGCCCTGATACGAAGCTCGCCTCAGGCGGCTGAGGCCGTGGACGAAGGTCATCTTTCAGTTTCCGTGCAACAGGTAGCCGGGTTCCAGCGGGAGTTTGCCGCCTATTTTTACTACGGATACGCTGCTGTTGATCGAGTAGACATCGACTACGCCGACGGCTCCGGGGGTGGAGGCCACTTTGTTCACCAATTCGTCGTCGGAGGAGACGATCTGGATGGCCGGATGGCTGGAGCGTCCATGATTGGAGGTCACGATAAGGCTGCTCAACTCCTTCTCCGACATTCCATAAACCTTTTCGAGAAGCACCTTCATTTCCGGCGCGGATGGCGAGCGCATAACAAAGGTGACGGGCTTGCCGTCAGGCCAGCGGTCGGTTTGGGCTTTGCAGACTTTTACCAGGTCGGCAACGGTGAGGGCTTCGATGGTGTTGCTTTTGTTGGATACCAACGCGATGTCGCGCGCCGTGGCCAGCGAGGCGGCGGCGAGTATGAAGATGAAAAGACTGACGAGGCGTTGGCCCGGCAATATTGGTCTCCCGCAATTTGGACGACTGCTTATTGATGATTGTGCTTTAACGGTGGCGGGTTGAGGAAGGTAACTGAAGTCATTAGGAGTTTCTGGATTTTGGGCAAGAGGAAGGCGCGGCGTGAGCCGCGCCCTGAAGAGAGAGGCAAGCGCTATTTCTTTTTCGGTTTGGCGCTGGGGTGAAGCGGAGCACGCGGGATAAACATGTCGTGCGGACTGGCTACCGCGGCGGCCGAAGAGCTTGGGTTTTGGAGCACGAAGATCCCTGCTGAAATCTGGGTCGCGTCGTATTCAATGAAGGGGAAGGTTGTCCCGTCGACTACGTAATAGATGAGAGTCAGTCCTCCATTCAACGTGGCGTTGTTTCCGTTCGACGACGATGCTGTGGCCACGATTTGGCCGCGGCCGCCGGACGGAGATGTGTAGGTTCCGCTGGTCAACGGAACACCGTATGCGGAGCCGATCCCGGAGCTGCTGATAAAACCCTCGTCGATGGCACCGCTGCTTATCGTATTGCCACTGCTGGCGGTTGCAAACTCACCGGTATCATAAACAAGGGCTGCGTCGGGCACATTATATCCAGCGAGACTGAGACCGTACCCCTCCCCTGTTTCCAACGTAGCTGTAGAACTCTGCGGGCCATAGGCGGCGCCGGTCGTCACAATGCCCGCTGCGGCGTCGATATCGAGCAGGAGGACCCCGCCGCTCGAGGGATAGGCGGCATAGGTCGAGCCGCCGGTGAAAGATGAGAGGTTGAATGTATACCGGCCAGTTCCGCCCGCGGTGTAAGTACCCGCGAAGGAGGCGGAACCGGATGGAGAGAGTGTCCCGCCCTCGTTGAAATCCTCGCTCGACGAGCTCGTGAGGTTACCGTTCCCGTCGGTGACGAAAAAGCCACCTGCCGCAAAGGGAACATTCGTCGATACGTCTCCGAGCAGAGTAAACGGAAGAGTGCCGGTGGGGATCGTGGTGCTGGTTTGGGAGAAAGCGTCTCCTAGCATCAAAGCATTGGAGTCCATCTCGATGAATTTGAGGTGCGAGGCGCTAATCGGGAAAACATCGAATGTCAGATTTGGATAGGAGGAAGTTATAAGAGTTGTTGACGGAGCGGAGGACGAGACGACTACGCTGCCGGTTAAAGATTCCGCTGTGGAGGCCAAGACCCCGTTGTCGTTGAAGTCCTCGAGTCCCGAGCTGATCGCACCACCCGATCCCACAGTGAAGTTGCCGGCTGTGGCGAGCGTGCCGGATCCAGCCGCACCTGAGAGGCTAAAAGCGTAAGCTCCGGATGGGGTGACGCTCGCGGTTTGGGCGTCGAGAGTGCCGGTGCCGGTGCCGAAATTGTCTATCTCCGTGACTTGGCCCGCAGAACTCGACGAGAGAACGAAGTCCAAATTGACGGCTGGGAAACCCGAGATGCCGCTGACGTTGATCTGAGTTTGGCCGCGGCCATCGACCGTTACGCTATAGGAGCTGCTGCCACTGATTGTGGCGTCGGCGACGGGACTGGTGAATTCACCGGGATCGTTGATGTCGACTGTGCCTCCAGTGATGCCACCGCTGCCGTTGGCGGTGAACGTTCCAGCCATCGAGTATGAGTCCCCGTCGACGTCAAAACCAGAAACGGCAAAAACATAAGCGCCATTGAGGCTGCTAGTACTGAAGCTGCCGCTCGAAGGTGCTGTTGGTGTGGCGATGCCGTTGTTATTGCCTCCGCAGGCGGCTAAAAATAAGAGCATGGACACTGCGGCGAGCAGGACGAAACCTTTGCGTACTGACATAACTTCCCCCTGGGAAAATGAGTCGGACTAAGTTGCTTGAAACCTGGTCGGTCGAAACCTGGAATTGTCACCTTTATTCAGAGACTAACACAGGTATTTTCAGTTGCCTTAAACCCGGATCAAGACAATAAGTAGCGCACCGGGAGAGAAATTAAAAGAAGATTAGAGGTATACAGATCTTTACATTCCGGCTTTGGGAGGGGCGCTGGCGGCGGTTGTTCGGCATGTTCGACTCGGTGCGGTTATAGTTGAGGGTCGGGGATTTTTGAGTTTGTTTGGGGTGGGTTCATTGATGGGGCAAACGTTTCGGGTGGTCGGTCGGGTTCGCAGTGCTGTCGGCAAAATGCATAGGTCCCT
>JBEKBW010000168.1:0-8603 GCA_050015215.1 Candidatus Sulfotelmatobacter sp. | reverse complement strand
CTGCGGAAGCGGTCAATTCCGTCGGTGATCATCACCACCTCGCGGCGGTTCGACTTGTCGGGCCAGCGTTTCATCAGGTCGATTACGGAAAGGTAGGGGCTTCCATAAGCGCCGCTGGACGCGAGAGGGAGCCGGATCGCTTTCGCCGCCCGGTTGTGGTCGGTGGTGAGGTTTTGCGCAATTTGAATGGTCCCGTTGCGCATATAACCGACCCCTACCGAAGTATTCGGCGGCAGCGCGTTGATGAAGTCGCGCAAGTCGCCGAACTGGGAGCCCAAGCTCGGGTGAGCTGCATCGTCGATCAGAATGAAGAGATCGAGGGGAGCCTGTTCTGCGCCGACCGGCTTCCAGCCCGTTACCTGCAGACGATTCTTGCCCTGCCTGACGATCACGTCTTCGCGGCTTACCTCGGGCATGCGTTTGTTTTCTTCCAGCGCTCGCACCGTGACTGTCATTTTCACGGGAGCTGTCGCTGTCGGAGCTTTCTCCTGGGCCTGCAAAGTAAGCAGCCCGAAGAAAGCGGTGAATAACAACATCAGAGACTGTTGCAGCAGATTTGTTCGCATTACATCCTCCTCGCGAGATTTGTACTCGGACGATTGCCATCTTCCACGTTGATTCGCAATCGTGCGGCCAATCTCGACGCTGAATGTGGAGGACTTACATGGCGGTTTGCTGCCGAAGTTCTCAGAAAAGCCGAATGATCAGAACTATGTGCCAAGGTGAAGGAAAACAGAACCTCTACGTCGAAAGAAACGATTAGCGACCGAGCTCGGGATGAGACTGAGCCGCACTCTCCAGGCTTGCAAACCGCTTTCAGTCGTTTCGAACTTTGAAGCGCATTTTGCTGATTTGCAGATTCGCGATTTTTGAGTCCAGAGTCTGGCGCGGAATGCCCAGCTTTGCGGCCGCGCCGGACGGACCGGCCACGCGCCCTTGGCTCTCTGCGAGCGCAGTTTCGATCATTTCTCTTTCCCGGTCGGCGATTGACTTGGGAAGCGGAGCCAGTGCTCGTGCCTGTCGAACCTCGCGTCGCAGCCATGCCTCGTCTACCGAGAACACATCTCCCTCCGATAAGATCACGGATCTTTCGATTACATTTTGCAGTTCGCGGATATTGCCCGGCCAATCGTAGGCCTGCAGTGTTTCAATAGTATTCATCTTTATGGTGCGGAATTCCTTGCCCACTTTTTGCGCATAGCGTTCGACGAGGTGCTCCACCAGCAGCGGAATATCCTCCAGCCGCTCTCTCAGGGCGGGCACGTAGATGGGAAAAACGTTCAGCCTGTAGAACATATCTTCGCGGAACTCGCCAGTTGTCACGGCGGCCTCCAGGTCGCGGTTGGTAGCGGCGATGATGCGAACGTCCACTGAAATCGCGTGGCTGCTGCCGACGCGCTCAAATTCTCTCTCTTGAATTACGCGCAGCAAGGCGATCTGCGTTTCCATGGGGAGTTCGCCAATCTCGTCGAGAAAAATTGTCCCGCCATTGGCGGCTTCAAAACGGCCCTGCCGGCGCTGCAGAGCGCCCGTGAAAGAACCCTTCTCATGCCCGAACAATTCGGAGGCGATCAACGACGGAGGAATCGCCGCGCAGTTCACCCGGATAAAAGGACGCGACGAACGGTTTGAGAGTTCGTGAATCGCGCGAGCAATTAGTTCTTTTCCGGTTCCGGTTTCTCCCAGAATGAGGACCGTGGAGTCTGTGGGCGCGACCAAGCTGACCTGCCGCAGCAGCGATTTCAGCCGCGCGCTTTCCCCCACGATTGCGTCCGTGGCGGCTCTGCGCTGTTGTGGTATTCCTGCAACACCGAACGCTGCTGCTGTTTCGTCATTCGTCCTGGGAATATAAGTCGATGCCATACTTAGCTCCGTTCATGGCTGTTCGTCGGCGTTGTTTTCTCCAGCGCCGTGTGAATCTCTTTGAGCAATGCATCACTGCGCACCGGCTTGTACAAAAAAGCGGAAGCTCCGGCTCGCATCAGCGAGTCGCGCAGCGACGCATCACCATGGGCAGTTACGAAAATAATAGGAAGCCGCCTATTCGCGCCGGCCAACTGCTTCTGCAACTCGATGCCGCTTATCCCCGGCAGGCGCACATCGAGGATGAGGCACGCTGTTTCATCGCAATCGTCGCAAGCGAGAAACTCCTCCGCGGAGGCAAACGTTCTTGGAGAAAAGCCGGCGGCCTTCATCACGCTTCCCAGCGCCTCACGAAGTGGTTCGTCATCGTCCACAATGGCGACGATGCCGGTCTTCGTTGAGGCTTTGGTTAGAGTTTGGTTCACTTCAATCCATCCGATCTGGGGGCAGTTTTAATCTCCCACGAGCATGAGAGTAACAACCGGACGAACTTGAAAGCTATCCTGCTTTAGCTCGAAAAGCATCCTGCTTTAGGAGGAGATCGATCCTCACCGGGGAAATCGGCCCTTACTTTCGAGGGGAGTTCTTGAGTTTTTCGGACATGCGGACGAGATGGGCGAGCGATTCGGCCTGGGTTTTTTCCATTACATGTGCACGGTGGGTCTTAACCGTGAGTTCGCTCATTCCGAGTCGATCGGCAATTTGCTTGTTAAGGAGACCGGCCACTACGAGGTCGAGTACTTCTTTCTCTCGCGGCGTAAGCGAATCGAATCGCGTCCTGACTTCTGTCAATTCCAGGCGCCCTTTGCGCAGTTCTCGATCGCTGGCTATCGCCTTCTGAATGGCATCCAGCAAGTCCTGGCCGCGAACGGGCTTGGTCAGGAACTCGTGCGCTCCCTCTTTCATCGCGCGCACCGACATGGGAATGTCACCGTGGCCGGTAATAAAGATGATGGGAATCTGGGCGCCCGCCTCGCCCAACTTCACTTGCAGGTCGAGGCCGCTCAGTCCCGGCATTCTTACATCCAGAACGAGACAAGCCGGCGCATCCGGGCGCTTGGCCGCTAGAAAGCCCTGGGCGGACGCGAACGTCTCCACACGCAATCCAACCGATCTGATGAGACTCTGCAGTCCCTCGCGAATCATGCGATCGTCATCAATGACGAAAACAACCGGATCCGCTTCCTTCATGCGGCAGGCCCATCCCCACTCGGCAGCGTAAAAGAAAAGATCGCGCCGCCGGAGCCGTTCGATTCCGCCCATAGCTTGCCGCCGTGCGCTTCGATAATCGAGCGGCTGATGGGTAATCCCATTCCCATTCCTTTGGCACGAGTGGTGAAGAACGGTTCGAACAAACGGCCCATCACATCCGCAGTCACTCCTACGCCGGAGTCTTGGACTGACACTCGAATCTGTCCGCCGCTTTGTGGTTGCGTTCTGATGACGAGCTTTCGCGGCCGATCGGCGACGCTGTTCATCGCTTCGATTCCGTTCACTATCAGATTCAACACTACTTGCTGCAACTGAATACTGTCGCCCAGCACGTTCGGCACATCAGGCGAGAGTTGAAACTCGATTGCGACATTATTTTTGGATGCTTGCCCCGCGGCCAGAGCAGCCGTCTGTTCGACCACCTGATTGATTTGCACACGCGATTTTTCTGGCGTCGCCTTGCTAATCAGCGAACGAATTCGCGCAATGACTTCCGACGCCCTCGTTGCGCCTTGGGTGGCCCGCTCCGCCGCCGCCCGCGCTTCAACCAGATCTGGCTGTTCGCGCGAAAGCCAAGCCACACAAGCGTCCGCGTTTGCCACCACCGCAGCCAGCGGCTGGTTCACTTCGTGGGCTATCGAGGCCGTCAGCTCCCCGATCGTGGTGATTCGCGCCACCCGAGCCAGTTCCGTCCGCGTGGCCTGCAGCGTTTCTTCTGTACGCTTCTGTTCCGCCATCTGCAGCACCATGGCGTCATTTGCATTCTTCAAGGCCGAGGTTCGTTCCGCAACTCGGATTTCCAATTCGTCTCGCGCGTGGCGAAGAGCGTCCTCGCTTTTCCTGCGCCACGAGATCAGATGCGTCACGCCAACCTCGCATGCGACGAAGGTAAGAAAAAAGGGCAGATCGCCGGGATTCACGGCCAAGCTGTGGATGGGCGGGGTAAAGTAGTACATCACCGCCAGCGTGCTACCGACAACCGCCAACCAGCCAGCCCCTGCCCGCCCGAACCAAGTGCTGAGTATTACTGCGACGGAAAAGAAGAACCAGAACGGATTGCCCCACGAATGTTGCAGGGCCAGCGACACTAAGAGCGCCAGCGATACAAGCATGATCGCAAGCCCGTGGCTTGCCAACGCGCGAAGCCTAGACGATACGAAGTGGCTATCTTGCATTCCCAGGAATAACCCAACAGCGATTTGACTTTTATGCACCCAAGATTCGAGACCATGAGCCTCAAATTGAACGGGCCGATTGATCGCGGCGTCGGAGGCAGCGAGTATGGTACATCGGAAAACGTCAAAACGCTCGAAGGCAGAAACGACCCTTCCGCTAACCGACGCCAAAATTACAGGAAGGCTGCGACTTCTCCGGCGCGAGGTGCAAATTCCTGCGAATCGAGCACCGGCCTCCAGCTAAGGCAATCTGGCAATTTCTTCAGACTGAGCATATTTCAAGACTCGTTCGGTCGGTTGAGGCCGACCAGCATCAGCAGGATTCATGCGGACTGCTTTCAGTATCAGCGCACTGCTCTACAACTGGTAGACCTGTACTAAGATTGATTTTGTCGGGGGCTGGAAAGGCGGTTGTAAACGAGTCGAGTATCCTGGTAACCGGCTCATTGAAGTCTGGAACTGTAGTCACGCTGAGGTGCGCGAGATTAGCACCGCGCAATTGGCTTAATGTCGTTCCACGCTTTTCAGTACTTCCTGGTAAACCACTGAAAAGAATGGCGGGGACGACGGGACTCGAACCCGCGGCCTCTGCCGTGACAGGGCAGCGTTCTAACCAACTGAACTACGTCCCCACTTTGTTTTCTTACCTTTATCGGAAACCCGCGTCTTTAGTGGCTTTCCTCAGCTTCAATCGAGTCGCCTGCGTCGCCTATTTCAACCCCGTAGAACCAAATTCCGAGGTTAATGGACACCATGGACACCAAGCAAAACCGCGGGTCCAAAAATTGTGCTGCAGGCAAACGCCAACCCAGAGCAGCTGTCCCTGCCCCGTGAATGAATTGTAGCAGAGCGAATTCAGATCAGTACAGGCTTGTCCGGGCGGATGATCCGAGGAAGGACGCCGCGGTGTGGACCAGCAGGCTATTCCGTCGTGCGGCCAATCCCTTGAAGGCGTCGTGTCATCGCGATCCATTTGTGAATCGAGACGAGCCGTCTTGAGATGGCGTTATGCCTCGCTAGTTGTTAGGCTATGGCTATGGGGAAGCGAACTCAGAAGTTGCTGGTCTACCTCGACCAGAATTTCCTCAGCGAGATGTCGAAACCGGACCTCATCGAGAAGGTGCGCCCGGAGTTTAAGGAAATCTATGAACTCCTTCACCAAGGATTCGTGGATGAAAAGCTCGTGGTCCCCGGTTCATTGCTGCACGACATTGAATCTAGCCTCGCAACACACCTGAAGGACCGGATCGTCGCTTATCAGCACTATTTGGGGCAGGTGCGTCTCTATCGTCCCGACGAAATCAGGAACACCCAAACCTTTGCAGGCCTGGACCGCTTCATCGGCCGCACTCCCGATAATCCCCTCCGACCCGAAGCCGCGTTTCTGGACCACCCGGATCAGCGCGTTGAGCCTTTCGGCATTAGCGTTGACTCGCACCTGGAAAGGCACAACTTCAGGCAGCGCCGGCACCGAACAGCCAAAGAACTGGAGAAATTGCGCCAGCGACTCTTGCTGGGCAAGGTCACATATGACCAGCAGCTAAAAGTCGAGCAAGACACGCAGCGAGACCAATTCGTTCAAACCTATTGCAGTTTTTGCGGACCGGTTTCTGAGGAGAAGCGAAAAGAGCTAACAGCTTTCACGGAAAGCACCGATTTTACAAGTATTCCGCTTCTCAGGATCGAGGCTCACCTCTTTGCCTCCATTTTGACCCGAAAACCGCACAGGCGGATCAAACCCAGCGACGGGACCGACATCGACGCACTCAGCGCCTATGCGCCTTACATGGATGTGGTCTGCACGGACGCATTCATGGCGGATTTGATGCGGGCCATCGCTGGGGAATATGGCATCACACTGTTCCACGCGAAAACTAGTAGCCTACACGAGCTGAAGGCATTTCTGGAAAACCATCTGAGCGACGCTCTGCCCATCCGGCGTCCCTCGATGACGGCATTCGTCTTGCCGCCAAAGGAGCGGCGGGATGAATCCTTTCAATTCTTCCGTCAACTAGGCTCCGCACTGCGGGCAATGGGTATAAACGAGTATGGGGAACTCTACGCCTTCGACGACGGGGCCATGCCAGAATATGAATTGCCACAGCCGCCGGGAGCGCGAGTTCCTTTTTATGGTCTACAGGATGTCACGAGTATCGAGCTCCCCCACCGAGCGACCAAAGAGGAAATCCTGACCATCTGCCGCGAGCGCTGCCGTTCTGATCATTTCGTCCTCATTGATGAGTACAGAGAAATTCCGGATACGTTCATGTTGGGCGCGGCGATGTGCGCGGAGGGCAATATAGATTCCACGCATGGCTACCACATTTTCAAGAAGGTCAATAACCACAATGCCTAACCCGCTTTGTTTCCGATGTGACGTCGAGATCACGCGAGAGAACGACTCTCGCGAACACATTATTGCGAACGCAATCGGTGGAAGATGGTGCGTTCGAGGAATTTCTTGCAGGGACTGCAACAGCTTGGCTGGCCGGAAATGGGATGCCACCGCCGCAGACCAACTCAAATTTCTCGGCCTTCACCTTGGGATTCGGAGGGACAGCGGCGAAACACGGTCCGGCGACTACACAACTCTCTCCGGGCAGCCGGTGCGGCTCCATCCAGATGGTCACCTGACTTTCCCGCGCTCGGCCCCTCAGGTCACGAACCGGGAATCGAGCGTCGAGATTAGGGCGCGCGTGACCACGCGGCAAGAGGCCCGGAAGCTGTTACAGGGATTCAAACGCCGTTACCCGAAACTCGATGTCGAAGAAGCCATGCGAGGTGTGGTGGAAGAACAGAACTATCTTTCCGAGGGGGTCGGGGCCGTGTGCAATTTTGGAGGACCACAGTCCGGCCGATCAGTTGTGAAGTCCGCTTTTGCCTTGGCAGTAGCATCTGGTGTTGTGCCACAAATCTGCAATCAGGCTCGGCCTTATTTGAAATCCGAAGACGGAGAGCCCTGCTTTGGCTACTACTACGAGCGTGATCTTGTCACAAACCGGCCGATCGACCGAGTGTTCCATTGCGTAGCAATCGAGGGTGACCCTGTCAGCGGGAGGCTCTTCGGTTACGTAGAGCTCTTCAGCACCTATCGGATGATCGTGGGGTTGTCCGATCAGTATTGCGGTCCTCCTCTCTTCAGCTATTATGCGATCGACCCGACCAGCGGTGAAGAACTGAAGCTTGATTTCGATTTGTCCCTCGCGGAAGATGAGCTCCGCGTTGCCATCTCCAACCAGCACGACCATACGGCTGGCATGGTGAAAGCATTTCAAAATGCCGTAGCAATTGCTCAGTCTCGATCCTTCGCCCGTGAGCAGAAGCGGGCCGCCAAAGCTGCATGGACCGCTGCCCTTGCAAAGCTCGGTCTATCGCCCGGCCAGGAAATGACGCGGGATATCGCAATAGCCTTGAGTCAGGAGATCGTCTCGCAAATGCAGCCGTTCCTCGCACACTTCATCTCCGCACACAGACCTCCGACGGCGGCGCAACCCCAAACTCTGGCCTCTTCCGAAAGTGAAAGTTAGGTCAAAATAGAAAGTACATGGCGCAGGATAATGCTGGGCTTGCGCAGGCTTCGCTCCATGGGGTTGGGGTATCGAGTGGAATCTTTAACCGCACGGGGATGGTGAGATAACTCTCGGTTTTCCGCCATTCGGAAACTACCCAGAAACTGCTCTGGTCCTAACATCCCCTCGCAGGCTCAGTGTGTAGTCTTGCTTTGATCAACAGTCTGCCGGTTCGTTCCGATGATGCGGACTTCTTTGCCGCAGATGCCAGCAAACTTTATCGCCAATCCAATGAGGCGATATTCCTCTTCTTGATAATCGGCAGCGAACGCATCTTGGTGCATGATGACAACCGGAGTGTCATGTGCGCGGCACGCCCTCGCAAAGTCTGGGAGGATCTTTTCGACAACAGCAATGAGGTTGGCTTCCTTCCTCGCAAGTTCCGTCTGGTTCCCGTTCAACATAGTCAGTACCTCATGGCCTTTCAATTGAAAGCCGCCATCCCGCAGTCGGACCCATCAAACCGCGTGGATGGCGGTTTCACCCCCTCAAACGCAAGGACGTTCAGGAAGCTGTTCTCAATTCGTACTTGATTCGGTCTGTGCGGATTTGGTCAAGCTCCCTGTTTCCCGTCAGGGCGTTTTAGTCTTGGAGTGATTTCTGCCCATTATACGCCGCGTGTGCGATAATTCCGGCGTTCCCGCTAAGAGCCACACATTATGGCATTCTCAAAGACCTTCGAACGCGAATTGAACAAGCTATTTAGACGGCGAAATTATTGTTTTCGGGTTTTTTTGTGGTATGTTGTAGATTGAATTCATCGGATGTTTTTTGGATTATAATT
>JBEKBW010000167.1:0-8681 GCA_050015215.1 Candidatus Sulfotelmatobacter sp. | reverse complement strand
CGCAAAAACTTGGCCCGCATGATCGAAACTTTCGGCGGGCAGGTGGCAGGCGAAGCCGGAGACGGACTCACCGCGATCAGCGAGTTCGATCGCACGCATCCGGATATCGTGCTGATGGACATTACCATGCCGCAGATGGAGGGTATCGAGGCCGCCGAGAAGATTGTGCAGGCGCATCCCGAGGCTCGCATCGTGATGGTTTCTTCCGTCGGCTATCAGGAAAACATCGTGGCCGCCTTGCAGCGCGGGGCGCGGCATTTCGTGCAGAAGCCGGTGAAGCCGGAAGTTCTGTACGAAGTCATCAAATATGTGATGGGAGAAGATGGCGCTGTGGCCAGTGTTGCCGGCGCGGGGGCCTAGATCGTATGCGCATGGAGCTCATTCAGCCTTTCATCAATGCGGGCGACGCCGTGTTGTCGCAGGGACTGTCGGGAACGACGAAGGTGGGTAATCTCGCCATGGAAGAGGAAGGCTATCGCCGCAAAGGCGTAGCCGGCATGGTGGCGCTCACCGGCGACATCGAAGGGCGAATCATCCTCGATCTCGAACCACAAACTGCCGTTCGCGTAGCCAGCCACTACGCGGGCGCGGAGCTACCCGAGTCCGACGGGCTGATCAAAGAAACCATCTACGAATTGGCCAACCAGGTCGTGGGAAACGCAGTCTCGGCGCTCAACGATCAGGGTTTTCACTTCCGTGTGCATCCTCCGGTGTTATTGACTGCGGCGGAAGGCGACAAGACCAGCGAAGATGTGGAAGCGTTGATGATCTGCTTTGAGACTTCCCTTGGCAACGTGTTTATGAACGTCGCTTTGCGGTATAACAAGCGGCGCATGAGCGACCACGCGAAGGTCGGAGCGTAGCGGTCCGGTTTCAAGGTCACGCCGAATTTCTCTTTACTCCAACTGCTGTCCCCAACAGGATTGGTCTCGGCTCAGGAACGTGGCGACTTCTAGGCTCTTTCCCGTGACCTTGAATGTCCCGAAATCTTTGCACCAGTCTCCGTCGGGATACTCCCTGGTACCTGCGCCCATTTGTTAAACGCGATGAGATCATCGACGCTGATCTTTCGCGTGCGCACGCGATCAAGCAGTTTTTCAATTTTCTTTTTGGAGGTTTTGAGGTTGAGCTTGCCAAGGGGCATTTACGCCCCGCAGATCGAATAGCTGATAACCTTCTTTAACTCTTCGGCGCGACTCTCGCTCTTGGTGTCCCGGAGTTCTTCGAGGGCGCGGCGCAGTTCTTGGCCCTTCAGTCGCGGCTGAGGCTCTTTTCGTGAAACAGCCCTGACCCTAGGGCTATCTTTCTGACCAGTGCGCTTCGCTACGACCATATCGACAATTATAACAAGGCACTCAACTGCGCCTCCGCGATAACATCCCTCCAACGCCGGGGGGGGAGGAAACCCCCAGAGATAAAGCTTCTAGGCATGTAACGGCAGTCTCGGAGCAGAGTCGTCGCTCGGATCATCTGCACCATCGGCTATCTGTCTTAATTCCGGATACTTCTGAATCAGCGTGGGCGGAGCCATCACGCGCTTATTACTAATCATGGCTTTCAACTCTAGCGCATTCACGCCGGCTTTGCTCTCGAAGTGATTATTCGTAATCACATAAGTCGCTTGCGCGCGTTCGGCCACGCTCACGATTTTTTCTTTCCATCCCGCGAGTTCAGTCTCTTTGTAGAGATAGTTGTAGCGGTCGTTGCGGTTGTCGGAAGCGGAACCTTGATCGGCAAACCATTGCTCGTAATTGCGGCCATGCAGGCGAACATATCCGATGTTTGACGTTACATGTTCCGTGGGCGCAAGGGAGCGCCCGAGCAACGGCTGGTCGATGTTGCAGAAGCCGACATTTTTTTGAGCGAAGGCCGCCAGCGTCGCTGCATCGTTCCAACTGGAATGGCGGACCTCCACCACGCGCGGATATTCGATGAACTGCCGCAGCAGGCGATCGAGATATTCACGGTTGAGCGGCGTATTCTTGAACGAGACAGGAAATTGAATCAGCAGCGCGCCAAGTAACCCCTGTGTAGCAATGGCGTCGAGGCCTTCCCGGGTGAGCCTTTCATCTTCGTCGCTCGGCCGGATGGTTGCGGCGGAAGTGGGTTCCATCACGGCGATCGGAGAATGCGTAAAAGCTTTGTAGAGTTTGGCGGTGAAGAGAAAATTCCTGTTTACGGCGGCAACTTTGCGGCACCAGAGCTTGGCGAGTTCCGGCTTGATCGGTCCGTAAAACGACGTGTTGATTTCTGTGGTGTCGAAAAAGCGGGCCAGATACTCGAGTGGATGCAACTTTCGCCGCTGCATGCCTGACGGGTAGAAGATGCCCTCCCAGTCCTTATAAGACCAGCCAGCCGTGCCGATGCGGATATGGAGTGAAGGTTCCATTGAAACCGGGGACGGAGGGCAAGGCAAGGTTAGCACAGGTTTTCGCCGATTCGTCATTCGCCTCAGGTCTCACTTCACTCTCAAAACAAAAAGCTGAGTGAACATGGAAAGAACGGCCTTACTGTTTATTATTGCTGCTGAGAGAGGCGCCAATAGCAGATGGGTGCGGTTTTCGAAATTGTGGTTGCGCTCATGGTCGGGTTGGCAACCCATGGGCAGACTTCCGGCTGGCACCAATATTCACTCGCAGCTCTCCAGGTTGCGCCGAGCGGCAGGAAGACCGAGTCGAGCTCAAGCTATGTGGGCGACCCCGCTTGCCAGTCGTGTCATAAAGAAACGGTCCAGACATTCCATCAAACCGCCCACTATCTGACGTCACGGTTGCCCGAGAAAGACTCCATCCTCGGAACTTTCGCTCCTCCTTCCAACGTAATGAAAACCTCCAACCCGGATTTGTCGTTCCGAATGGATCAAAAAGGAGATGAGTTCTTCGAGACAGCGATTCAGGGCGAGGATCCTCTTATTACGACGCGCAGCGAGCACTTTGCATTTGTGATCGGATCGGGCGGTAAAGGTCAAACCTATCTATTCTGGAAAGGCGATGATCTGTTCCAGTTGCCCGTTTCCTATTGGACTCAACTGGGATGGGTGAACAGTCCCGGATATCGCGATGGCGTGGCGAATTTCAACCGCCCCGTTATTCCACGTTGCCTGGAGTGCCACGCAACCTATTTCGAGTCGGTTCGCCCGCCTCCCAATCGTTACCGCAAGACCGGCTTCATCGTAGGAATCACTTGCGAGAAGTGCCATGGACCGGGACGAGATCATGTACAACATTTCGCGGCGAAATCTGCGATCGATACCGCCATACTCAACCCCGCTCGATTCTCCCGCGATCGACAAATGGATCTTTGTGCCTGGTGTCATGCAGGAGCAGGCGTTTCCTTGCAGCCTGCTTTTTCGTATGTTCCGGGAGAAGCGATCCAGAAATATCTCGGGATCGATGCTCCCGATCCCAACGCGCCGGTTGATGTCCACGGTAGCCAAGTAGAGCTGCTGGAGAAAAGCCGCTGCTTCCAGAAATCGACGATGACTTGCCTCACCTGTCACGATGTCCACGTTGTACAGCGCGATTTGGATGAGTTTTCACAGCGCTGCGTGAGCTGTCACAAGGCCGGCACGGCAATGTTTCCGAAGCAGGCTCATCTAGCGACCAGCAACTGTATCGATTGCCATATGCCGCTGCAGGAGACGAACCTGATTGTCTTCGACCAGAACGGCAAAAGAGAAAAACCAAGAGTGCGAAACCACTGGATAAAAATTTACACCGGGACGGCCTCGCCGACCAGCCACTGAGATAGGCGGCCGCACTTCGCGTTTGGATATTGCGGAACGTTCAAATCAATCAACCGATCTAATCCAGCGCTAGAACTATCCAATACACCCCAGTAGAGTAGGTCTCGGTGTGGGCGTAGCAAGCGCCGACGGCGAAGTTGCGCAGATTGCGGCTCCCAAGCAACTCGCGGGCATCTTCCGGCAGGGCTTCGGGATGCAGGGTGGTATAGCTAAGCACACTGTAGCGCTGCGCCAGTTGCTGAACTGGAGACGTGGCGAGTTTGTCGGCTTGTGCCATGAAGCAGGCTGCCGCGTCGGCATCGGGCAGGTCTCGACGCACGAGAACAGGCTGGTTCGCGCGGTGCCGAGCTTCAGCCAAAGCAGCGGCGATTCGATCCTTCACTTCCGCCGCAGAATACTCGGGGAGGGCATGGCCGAAGTCCTGCACGATGTACAACCGATCGCCGCTGCGCACAACCCCTAACCCGATGACGTTGTAAGCAGAGCTAAGCAGGTTGGCGCGATGCGGCGGCGAGAGCATGAGATTTCGTTGAGCATCCGCCGCATCGAAGTCGAACGCGACGTTTTCGCCTTCCTGCTCGAGTTGCGTGCGGGTTGCGGCTGCCAGGCGTTGGGGTAGGGAGGGCTCACCGGCAAACTGATGCGAAAGCTGCCGCGCCGCAAACATTTCTTCCGCGTGCGCGCGGGCTGCCTCGCTCATTCCGGCATCAAGGGCCAAAGCTGGCAATCCGGCTTGGGCGCGCGCCTGATTGGCCAGTTCCAAGAGCTGGCGTTCGGCTTCCGAATCATAGTCAGGGGGAGGGATATCGGGGGAGGTTGCCGAGGCTGGTTTTAGGGTCGCTTGTGGAGCGGTTTTCGCCGCATCGCCGCTTCCGCCAGAAGAAGCCATCAATCTGGCTGGGGGCTGAACCGAGGCTGCGCTCATTCCCAACAAGACTGCTGCGATGATTCTCCTGCCAATTATTCTAGGGCCCGTTAGCATTCGTTTGTGCCAACCACGTCGATCTTGGGAAGGGCTCAAACTGACGCTCAAACTTGCTGCTGGTGCTACGCTAGAAGCTGAAATCCACCCGGAGAAGTTACTTTCGCTATGGGACCTGGCTTGGCTGGGGTCATTGGCCTGTTGTTTGGCAGCATGATTGCTTGGCTGGCGCTGCGCGCGCGAACCGCGGGCCTGCGAGCGCATTTGTCTTTGATGGAAAAGGAATTAGCAGCCGGAAAGGCTGATCTGGCGCGGCTTCAGCAGGCGCAGAGCGAATTCATCGCGCACAAAGCCAGGCTGGAATCCGCTCTGGACGCCGAACGAAAGGCCAACAACGAAAAGGTCGAGTTAGTCACGCGTGCCAGCGAGGAACTGCGCAACGCCTTCAAGGCGATGGCCGCGGATGCCTTGAAGAGCAACAATTCTTCGTTCTTGATGATCGCGCAGGAAACTTTGAAGCGATTTCAAAGCGAGGCGAAGGGCGATCTGGAAAACCGCCAGAAGGCCGTTGCCGAACTTGTTTCGCCGGTGCGTGAATCGCTGAACAAAGTCGACACGCAGATTCAGCAGATGGAGATCGAACGAGGCAAGGCCTACTCGGCGCTGTATACGCAAGTGCAGTCGTTGATGGTGAGCCAAAAAGAGTTGCAGTCGCAAACTGGAAATCTGGTGCGCGCGTTGCGCACGCCCAACGTGCGCGGGCGCTGGGGAGAAATTCAATTACGCCGCGTGGTCGAGATCGCCGGCATGCTTTCGTATTGCGATTTTGCCGAGCAGGAAACGGTAACCACCGAAAATGGCAGGCTGCGGCCCGATCTTGTGGTAAAGCTGCCCGGCGGCAAACATGTGGTCGTCGATGCAAAAACGCCGCTGCAAGCTTTCCTCGATGCCTTTGAAACCACGGATGAAGACTCCCGCCGCGCCTGCCTTGCGAATCATGCCCGGCAGGTCCGCGATCATATGAAGATTCTCAGCGGCAAAAACTACTGGGAGCAGTTCGATTCCACTCCCGAGTTCGTGGTGATGTTTCTGCCCGGAGAAACTTTTTTCAGCGCTGCGCTCGAACAGGATTCCGGCCTGATTGAGCAGGGAGTCCTGCAGCGCGTGATTCCAGCTTCGCCGACCACGCTGATTGCGTTATTGAAGGCCATCAACTACGGATGGAATCAGGAGAAACTCGCTCGCAACGCGCAACAAATCAGCGCTCTCGGCAAGGAACTGCACGACCGCCTGCGCCTGCTCGCGGCACACATTACTTCTGTGGGCACGGGACTTGACCGTGCCGTCGAGGCTTACAACAAGGCAGTGGGATCGCTGGAGAGCCGGGTTCTCGTTTCGGCGCGCAAGTTCGCCGAGCTTGGCGCGTCCGTTGCGGATGATATCCCCGAGCTGGAACCGGTCGAAACCACTGCCCGCGCGCTTTCCTTTGACTGGGACGAGGACGAGATCTCAGAGGCAGGCGCGAACGGCGAACGTAAAGCTGGCTGAGAAGACCTTGTCTAATGCGGCGCAGTTCCGGCAAGAGTTCGCAGAAAAACCAGCAGGTCAGCCTTTTCCGCATCCGCCAGATCGAGTTTGAAGAGCAACTTCGATTTTGGCCCCCTGCCGCCGCCGTCATCGTAAAACTCAATGACCTGCTCCAGGCTGGCGAGAGAACCGTCGTGCATGAAATGCGATTGCCGCGAAGCGTTGCGCAGGCTGGGAGTCTTGAATGCGTAGCGGTCTGCGGGATCGTGGGTGATGGCGAAACGCCCGAGGTCCGAATTCGCGTGCTGGCCGGGGAGAAACCCGAGGCGATGAAATTTGCTATCGGTGAAGTTCGGGCCGTTGTGACACTGGCTGCACGCCGCCTTCCCAATGAACAGGATCAGACCTCGTTTCTGCTGGTCGGTTAGCGCCTGCTTGTCTCCCGTTTCGTAGCGGTCAAAGGCCGAGTCTGGAGTGACCAGCGTGCGCTCGAAGGCCGCCAAAGCTCTCGCCATATCCGGCAGATTGATTTCCCGGCCAAATGCCTCCCGGAATTCGCGGCGGTACTCCGGAATTTTTTGAACCCTGGTGAGCAGGGCTTTACGGCCTGGCATGCCCATCTCGTTATCGGCCAGCAATGGAATGAGGGCCTGTTCTTCAAGCGTTTTGGCGCGACCATCCCAGAACTGGGTGCGATTATAGGCAGCGTTCAACAAACTGGGCGTTCGTCGACGAAGGGTGAAGCCGCTTCCTCCGACCGCGAGGGCTCGACCGTCGGTGTAGGCCTTACTGGGGTCGTGGCAGGTAGCGCAACTCATCAAACGGCGCCCAGAGAGTCGCTGGTCCAGAAACAGTTTCCGGCCTAGTTCGATCTTGGCTGGGGTTTGCGGATTCCCCGGCGGGATTGGCGGCGCGGGCAAAGCTCCAAGTCCGCCCGGCAACTTCGCCATGGTGTCGAGGGCCGCAATAGCAGGGTCCGCCGCTGGAATCCCGGTTTGCCCGCTTAAAGAAGCGGTGAGCACCAGCGCCAGCGCGGCCCCGAGCGGAGTGAATGCGTTGGCCGTCATCAAATTCTAGGGCGAGCCGGGAAGGGCAAGGCTGACGCTGATTGGTTTCCCGTCACTTGGGACGGTAATTCCTTGTTCGAAGGATGCCATTCCGTCGCCCCAGAACGAGAGACTGAATGCTCCGCCCGGCACGTTGCGAATGTGGAAGCTCCCGTCCGGCGCAACCCTTGCGTAGTACGGAGTCGGCACCACCAGGATTTCGGCGCGCATGGCCTGGTGCAGAAGGCAACGTACATCCACCAGCCCCGGCCGATCGAACGTGACGGTCTTGGGATCTCCCTTCGCATAAAATCCCAGATTGAATTGCTTCGCCTCGGATGAAGAGTAGACGTTGTGTGCCACTTCATCTTCGTTCGGCATACTCACGGTCTGGCCGGCAACCACTACCAGAAAATCCGGCACGAACTGGCCGCCATGCTGCGCCATAACGGGCTGGCTCCGGGGTGGGGTTTGGGGTTGCATACCTGCCAGCCATACGACTGCCAAGTGCCGATGTGGGGCCGGACCAGCCCATGCCACGATCTTTCCGTTGATATCGCCACCTGCCGCGACCGATATCGAGCTAAGAACGGCTATCGCTGCCAAGAAGGCCCGCCTCATGTCTCCTCTTTTTAGGCAGTATCGGCGGTCTATCGTCGGTCTTTAGTCGTAGCGGGTTACGGGTTGACCTCAAGTACGAGTCGGACTTCCGCATGGGCCTTCTTGTGCCCGAAGGGTCATGGTCAAAGGTGCACCTTTGCAGGTTGGAGCTGCTCACCCACCCGTAAAGCTTCCCCCATCCCCGCCGATAGCCTAAGTGGGTGAGGCTGCGTTGCGACGCGGCATCGCAGACTCTCGCTCAGATCCATTCTTCATCGCATGAGAGCGCCCGCCGATCCCGTCCTGGTCAGAAGGCTAAGCGTTTTTGCCTCCGCGGCTAGCGTGTTTCCCATCGCGATTGGCTTGTCGGTGCTCGCTGGATGGACGCTCGGCTTTGCAGACGTCCTTACCTGGGGACTGGGAACCCCGATGGCTCCGAATACCGCAGGCTGCATCGTGCTCGCCGGCGTTTCCTTGTGGCTGAGAAGGAAACACGATCAGCGGCCCGCGCGAGCCGGCAGGGCTGCCGCTCAAACCATGGCTGCTATCATCGCCGTGGTCGGCTCGCTCAGCTTGGAGGAACACCTCCTCAGGCTTAACTTCGGCATCGATCGGCTGCTGCTGATAACGCCGCTCCCGCCGCAACTGGCTGGCGCACCCGTCCTCATGTCGCCGATTTCCGCGGGATATTTCCTGTTGCTCGGTCTCGCCCTTTTGTTGATCGACTGGAAGACCCGCCGTGACGATTGGCCCGCTCAGTTTCTTTGCCTCGGGTCAGCGCTGGCTCCGGCATTTGGGCTCCTTGGCTTGATTCTAGGGCCGCGAGTGACTGACATCACTG
>JBEKBW010000166.1:0-8757 GCA_050015215.1 Candidatus Sulfotelmatobacter sp. | reverse complement strand
CCGACCTGCCGTGTCCGGCCCAATCGCCGAATGTGGGAAATCGGTTGTCGGCTCACTCGTAGTGACGCCCCTTACAGTTACCCCGAACGACGGGCAACCCTTCCGTAATCCGGTAAGGGAAGGTTTGACCAACCGGGAGTTACCCCGTGACGCGTGATGACCTGCCTCACGTTGTTTTACCTCCGCGGTGCCGGCGTACTCCCGCCCACCAGTGCTGTTTGGCGCCGATCAATTCATTTAGCTTGCCGAGTATAAAGCGATCTCTTACTCTGAATTTCTCCACGATCCCTCATGCAAGAGCTCTCAAGCCGCCGGCGCTTTCTAAAACAGGCAGCTTTTGCAGGTGGCGGTGCCTTGCTCGGTACCGTCAGCCTGAACCAGATCTCTCCCAGGATCTGGCGTGAACCTTTGGCGTTTGCGCCCAACCGCAGCTATTGGGCGAGAAGTCAGCCGCCGCAGAATCCGCCGTTAACAGGGGACATCGCCGCAGATGTCGCGGTACTTGGCGGCGGGTTCACGGGACTTTCTGCGGCCTACTACATCCGTAGCATCTCCCCGCACAAGCGCGTCGTCGTCCTGGAAGCGAAGGGCTGTGGAAACGGAGCCTCGGGACGAAACGGCGCCATGGTGCTAACTATGACCGCGGACCGGTATATGAACTTCAGTTCCGCTCCGACCATCGACAAGAAGATCTACGACCTCACAGCCGAGAACATCCGAACGTTGTCAAAGCTCAGCGCGGCGACCGGCATCGACTGCGAGTTCAAGACAAATGGCGCTCTGCAAGTGCTCGCCAGTTCCGAGGATGTCACAGCTGCAAAGGCCTATGTGCTGGAGGCACGATCCTTGGGCATGCCGGTTGAGTTCTGGGATAAGCAGCGACTAGTTAGAGCCATCGGCACGGAGGTCTACGAGGCAGGGTTCTTCGACCCCAACGGCGGACACATCCATCCCATGAAACTGGTACATGTGTTCAAGGCTGCCGCGGAGAACGCCGGCGCGGAGATTTACGAAAACACAACCGTGGCCGGCATCGAGGAGGGTCCGGAACATCTTCTTCATACGACCGGCGGAAGTACCATCAAGGCAAAGTCCTTGGTGTTGGCGACCAATGCGTTCACATCAAGACTAGGATTTTTCCGAAACTCGATCGTGCCCGTCCATGAATACCTGGCTGTGACCCAGCCCTTCAGTGAGCAGCAACTGGCCGAGATCGGATGGCGCGAGCAAGTTCCGTTCAATGACAGCCGCACCGAAGTTTTCTATCTCGGCTTGACCAAAGACAATCGCATCCACATAGGCGGGGGCAGCCCCAGCTACTTCTTCAATAGCGCGGTGGGCGATGTTAGCGACGCTGCCTCGCATTTAGCGCAACTCCAGCGTGAACTGGTACGAATCTACCCCAAATTGTCGGGCGTCAAGTTCGAAGTAGGTTGGGATGGAGTGGTCGACTGGTCACTCGACGAGGCGCCCTCTGTCGGCTGCACTGGAAGAAATAAGAACATTTTCTATGGACTAGGCTACAGCGGGCATGGTGTGAATCTGACCTCAGTCTTCGGGAAAATCATTGCCGATCTGGAGGCCGGCCGCGAGGAACCCTGGAAGCAGTACCCCTTCCTCAACGCCAGCCTGGAGTACGTTCCGAATGAGCCCTTCCGTTGGCTGGGTGTACAGGCCGGGCTGGCATGGTATCGCCTAACGGAGTCTTAGGCTGGTTATGCGACCCAGTATTGTCCCGATCTCGTTCGTCGATCCGAAGCAAGGTGGAGTCTGACGGCATCGTGCCTCAGTGAAGCCTACGCGGATCGATCCGTTAGGGAAGAGTAGCCGACAACCCGGTCACGGACGATCCGGGTTATAAAAGACTGCGGCGTTAGCCGGGAGCGACACTCCCTCGACAAGACCGACTGTTCCAGACGAGGGACTTTGCTGGAGGGAAGGTAAGGGAGCTACGTAACCACAGATCTCGAAAGCAGAAAGTGGAGCGACGATGAGAACGGAATTGCTGCGATTCACCGGCGCTGTCGAGCGGGATCCAGCCATCGATGCGTGGATGAAAGAGCATGCAGGTCGATTGGGAGCCATCGCGCATCAGTGGTTTGAGGTGATGCGAAAATGCGGGGACGAAGTCCGGGAGCTTTTGCATGACGGCTGTCCGGTTGCATGTTTGGGAGACGCGCCCTTCGGCTACGTCAATGTATTCACTTCGCACGTAAATGTGGGGTTCTTTCACGGTGCAGCGCTGCGGGATCCGGCGCGCTTGCTGCAAGGCACCGGCAAGTTTATGCGCCACGTTAAGTTGAGGCCGGGAACAGCCACAAACGCGGCGGAGCTGAACAGGCTCATCGAGGCGGCTTACGCGGATATAAAGGGGCGGGTTGAACACGGGTAGATCAGAGTTCGTCCGCAATGGAGTATCCTTGACAAGATGCCCGCACAAGCCGACATCATCGTGAGCAGTCCCGATTCGACAGAAGTCAAGCTGGTCGTTGAAGCGAAGCTCCGAACCGCTGACCTGCAAAGTGCGGAACATCAGCTTAAGAATTTCATGCTGCAAATGCGTTGCCCGTTGGGACTGCTGATCTCGCCGCAGCGTCTGCGGGTTTATGTGGACCGTTTCACATCCGACTCGGAGGATTCCATTGAGCAGTTCGGTGACTTCGACATCGCTGGCCTAGTCAAGTTCCACTCGACCGAAACACGCGCACGCGATGAGGTTGCATTCGAAAATGCAGTACAGGCGTGGCTCGAGGGCCTTTCAGTCGATGCGCGGCAGGCAAACGACCCCAAGCTTCGAGAAGTTATTAATCACTACATTCTTCCTGCTGTTGAAACCGGCGTCGTACGAGCCGCGGGCCCTCGTTAGATTTAGTGGGCATCCATGAGACATGTCTTTGTTGAAACGAATTGGGTGGTCGACTATTGCGCCCCCAGCCCATCAGCGTGCCCTGGCAGGGAGAGGAGGGTTACGAACATGGAAAAGTACATTAAGATTTTATTGTTACGAAGATCCCTACCATCGCGGCTGTCGGGCCTGGCGCCAATATTGGCCGGATAAGACCCACCGGGGTCGCTGGGCAGCGGTAGATCGTCCCCGAACATGCGCGGAATTCTATCATCGTTGCCTTCGATAGAACTTCGAGTCTCGACATGGCTGTTGGGAACAGGCCACGCTTGTGACATGGGGCCCTCTGGATTAGCTTTTCCCCTTCGCCAACCCAGCCAGCCCAACCCTCTTCCCATGCTCCCGAATCCTGTCGACAATCTCCAGAGCCAGCGCCAGCGCGCAGCGGCCATCCTCAATCGGCACCACGGGAGTTGAGCGCTCCCGCACGGCCTGGAGAAACGACTTCAGTTCGGCGTGCAGAGGTTCTTCCGAACTGACCGGCGGTTTGCCAACCTTAATCTGCGGATTCACGCTCGGAGTCGCCGCCGCCGATCCATCTTCGCCCACCGAAAACACCAGAACTTCCTGCCGTCCGTAGTCGACCGAGACATACTGCCGCGGCTGAAAAAATCGCAGCTTGCGCACGCGCTCCGTGGAAACGCGGCTGGCGGTAAAGTTGGCGACGCAGCCGGATTCGAATTCCAGGCGCACATTGGCGATGTCCACTTTGCCGGACAGAATGGGCAAGCCCACGGCTCGCACTTCCTTCACCGGGGACTTGACGAACGAGAGCACGATGTCGAGGTCGTGGATCATCAGGTCGAGCACAACATCTACATCCAGCGAGCGCGGAGTGAATACGCTGAGCCGGTGCACTTCAAAAAACATCGGGTGCGTTAGCAGGGGGAGCGTAGCGCGCACGGCGGGATTAAAGCGCTCCAGATGGCCGACTTGCGCGATGCGTTTGTGTATGGCCGTTAGCTGAACCAGTTCGTCCGCCTCGGCCATTGTCGCCGCCAGCGGCTTTTCAACGAGAACATCGACGCCCTCTTCCATCAGAGCGCGTGCCACTTCCGAATGATGCACGGTAGGCGCCGCCACAGACGCGGCACGCACCTCGCTGTGCGTGGTGAGCATCTGCGCGACCGAACCGAAGGCGCGGCAGCTGAACTCGCGCGCCACCGCATCGGCACGATCGACATTGGGATCGACCACGCCCACCAGCCTAACGGCCTCGCCTTGCTGTTCGAGTTCTTTGTACACTCGGGCGTGGTTGCGTCCAAAGACGCCCACTCCCACCACGGCGACGGAAATCGGATTGTCAGATTGCAGGAAGAAACTCTCGGCTGGCTGGTTGCCACTAGGACGACGAGACAATAAATTGTAAACGCAAACCCCGGAAAGGGCATCTTGATTAGCGGTGTCGCGGCCCGGATTGGGAATTGAGATCTGTTTCTGCTGCAGCGTTCCGCAGGCCAACCCGAAAGGAGAACTCTCTCACCACATGCGAACCATCGCGCTACTCACAGTCTCCAATATCTTCATGACCTTTGCCTGGTACGGCCATCTGAAATACCGCAACGTTCCGCTGATAAAAGTGATCGTGGTGAGTTGGCTGATTGCTTTTTTTGAATACTGCTTTCAGGTTCCCGCGAACCGCATCGGCTCGTACGAGTTCACTGCGGTGCAGCTCAAGACGATCCAGGAGGTGATCACGCTGGTCGTGTTCTCAGTGTTTTCGGTTCTGTATCTGCAACAGCCGATTAAATGGAACCATGCCGTGGGGTTTGCGATGATCGTGGCCGCGGTGGCCGTGATTTTTAAGAAGTGGTAGTAATGGGGAATTGTCGAAGCCGTGCGCTGGGTTTTTTAGTTACCCAATTTCTGAATTTCTCACTTGCTCAATTTTTTCAGGATCGCGATTTGCCCGGCGTGGTAAAGCTCGTGCTGCACCACTCCCGGCAGCATAAACTGAAAATCGTACTTCTTGCCGGGAACCTGATCGCGCAACCGCGAACCGGGCAGCGCGGCCACGGTTTTCACCAGCGCGTCGTGCGTGCGCCTGGCCTGAGCAACTGCCTCGCGCCAAGCGGCTTCGGTCGGTTGCGGCATCGGCGGAAAATTCGCGTGGCCTTCCGGCTGGCACACTTCTCCGGCTAACCTGCGCAACGTTGCATCGTCCCACACAGCAATGTGCGAAACCAGTTCCCAGATGCTGTGAACGTTGGCCAGCGGTTTGGCCGCGGCCGTCGCGACATCGACATCCTGCAACAGTTCCAGCAGGGCAGGCCCATGCCACGCGTCCCCTTCGAAGGCACGGCGAAATTGTTCGGCGATGAGAGCGGACTGGGAGCCTAGGGTGTTCATCTAGTCAGTTCCTTTTCGTGAAATGAGGTCCACTGAAACTACTCTGCAACCACTGCAACTCCCACAGCGTTGGCCGCTTCAATCACCTTCTCGCCGTCCAGCAGCAAACACTTTCCCGCGTCCAGCGCGAGGCAAGTCGCTCTCGCGGCCTGCATTACTTCGATTGTCTTCACTCCGACGACAGGGACATCGAAGCGCATATCCTGATTCGGCTTGGCGATCTTCACCACGGTGAGCGCGCGATTGAGCGTGGATGCTTCCCCATGCAGTGATCGCATGATCTCTCCGGCGCGCTGAATCGTGGCGTCGGTTCCCTCCATCGCTTCGACTGCAACGCAAGCGGATTCTGCGATTACAACGGTCTGCCCAATATCATGCTGGGCCAGTTGTCGCGCGACCGTGCGGCCGTAATCGACATTCTCGCGTTCCTGCTCGGTAGGCGCTCTCTGTGTAGGCACTCCCGCTTTCGCGAGCAGCGGCTCCAGCAGCCACGTGGAGTTTTCCAAGGTGATGCCTTCGTCAGCCAAGATATTGGCCACAGCGCCAATCAGGCTATCGGTATTGCGCGTGGTAAGCGAAAGCAGAAGCTTGGCCAGCCGCCAGTCTGGTCGGATCGCAGAAAAAATCTGCTTGTGCTTCACCTGACCGGCCATCACGGCGCGACTCACGCCTTCGCGCTTGAATGTCTCAATCAGCTTGGAAAGCTCGCCGAGCGACAGCCAGTGCACCGCCGCCGCGCCGTGCGACTCGATCTCAGGAAAAGTTTCTTCCTTGATCGCGACCACGACAACCTCATAACCATTCGCCCGCGCCGCATCCAGCACGAGAAATGGGAACTTGCCGTTGCCGGCGATGAGGCCAAGCCTTTTATCCTGGGAAGGCATGAAGTGAGCGCGAACCGGCTGACGAGTCAGTCTAGCATTTGGCCCACAGAAGGACGGGAGCGGCGAAACCCCTACTGCGACTCGTTGAATGCCATGTTGTCGTCCACCGACATTTGCGCGGGCGTGCCGGAACCGTCGTCGGTGGAGCGGGTGGCGACGACGCGGAATCCGCCGCCGCCGGTTTCAACCTCATAACTGTAAGGCGGGCGCTGGCGGTTGATGGTGATGGAGTGCGACGAGATCAGTTCATCGAGCGAGCCGTATTTACCTTCAGTCGCGTAATAGCCGCGCTCAGCCTGCGCAATGGCGATCAGGTCGGCGCGCACGCCGGTAATGTTCACGGCGGCCTTGGGATTGTTCGCGCCCACGGCGCCAGACGTGCTCTGCAGTTCTTTGGAGTAGATGTACATACCGACGGCCAGCGCCGCCACAAGCCCGACAAAGCCGAAAAGGCGTCCCATAGGTTCCCTGCAGAAATTTCACTCCGAAACCTGGGTACTGGCAAGTAACCGCAGTGCAGGGCCGCAAGCCGTGGGCTGCTTCCCTCTGGTCGACATGTTTCGACTGGCAAATCTGACAAATTCCCTATATTTTTGTCAGCAGGAATTCGATCGCTGAGCTTTACACGTCCAGCCGTGCGCTCGGCCAGATCACACCAGGAGTTCTGAACCGATGGCTCGACCATGTTTAGCCAGACTGCCGCTAAAAATGCGTATCCGCGAGGCGCAGCGGAATCCGGATACAAACAAGGCCCTCGCGATTGCAGCCAAACCTTCGCCAGCTCAACTGCAGCGGATGTTGGGGAACCGGCGCGTGGCACGTTTGATTCAGCGCCATGCAGGGCATCGCGCGCTGCTGGAACTGCTCCGGCGGAAAGACCCTCCTTTGGCAGTGTTTGGGCAAATTGCCCGGCAGGCAGAGAAAGGTCAGAAGAAGGATTTTGCCGTGCTGCTCGATCCCTCCGATGAGTATGTTGCCTGGTCGAAGGCGATGGCCCCGGGCTCCACGGTTTTGCACGCCACCAACGTCGACGATCTGGTCAAGCAATTGAAGGCGGTCAAAGAACCGATCGGCACGCTATTTTTCTTCGCTCACATGAATGAAGATGGGGACATCCTGTTCACTCCTCCCGGCAAGATGGACTTTGTGCCCGCCGAAACCGTTGCTTCCAAGATCAAGGATAGCGTCCACGTAGACGCGATCGATCTGCGCGGATGTTCCGTTGCGCAGTCACCAGCCGCAATTAGCAAGATAAAGGTGGCTGTTCAGGCCACGAAAATCACCGGCGCGACCTGCACCATCGTGAAACAGGTTGGCAACCCGGTGAAGGTAAATGGCAAGGAGATCACCACGCCTGGACAACTGAGCAATCCGAAAATCAAGAACGCGTTCGATGACGGATTTAAGAAAATGCATGAGTTGTTCACCGATCAGAGAAAGAAATGCATCGTCAACGATTCGGTGGATGGCTACTTCAAGACGGGCGGCAGGCTGGTCGCAGTTTGGGCGAATCCCGGCTCAATGGCCAACGATACTGACTGGGACGATAAGAAATCCGTGTGTTTCAAGGATCTAAAGACAGAGAAAGTCGATCCGGCGAAACCGCCGGTGATCGGCCCCGATGACTGCAAACTGATCGAAGTGAGCGACAAAAAGTAGTACTTGCAGGAAAAGGGGACGGATCGACGTTCGGCCATTTCCATTCTTCGGAAAATCGGGGATCGTGCTGCCTGTCCCCGACCTTCCGAGATGTCCAGGACCCTGGCGGCTGGCCCAGCGCTGCCTCTTGTGTGAACGGCCAGTGACTTACGGTACCTTCTCCCACTCAATCTTCCAGCTCGCGACCAAGGGGTCGTCTTTCTCAAGATCGCTGAAGATCAGGCGGCCATCTTCAAAGCAATAAGGGCGGATTTGCCGCGATCCCACGAATCCGGGAACGCTAGCCACCTCCGGCAGATGAACAATCGTCTCGTGCTTCGCGTCGATCTCATACCGGCCACAATAAGAAAAGGTGCCATCGGCGGCAGCCGCTTTTTCCTCCGGCGTACCGTGGGCCGGATCGGCCCATTTGAGACGGTCCGGATTTGTAATGACCGCGCACATGTAACCATCGTGTTGGTACATCAGGAAGCCCTTGCCGCGCGGCCCGAAGACAGGAAAGGGGCGAGTGGTGCCGTCGTTCAAGGTCTCTTCTGTGGAGACGAGCCGCCACGTGCCCACGATTCGATCACGAATCTCTGATTCCGTCTGACTTGCCACGGAGTTAGCTCCTGTGTTTGTTGTTCACAGATAAAGCGAATGTTCTATGCTAGGCATCCTCAATTATGATGTCTGTCGGGTGAGACGGCCAACGACGGCATTACAATGCCCTATGGAGAAACCCTTTAGAACCCTTCGTGGCTTTCTTAAAGGAGCCGAGCGTGAGGAGAAACCCTACTTCTCGTATTCCGCGACCCTCCGAATTTTCGGCGACATTGCGGATATGGAACGGATTTCTGAAAACCTCGGCCTCAGGCCGACCGATTCACACCGGAAAGGGGGGACGCGCAGTAGGCGTGCACCGCCTTATCGCCATGACATGTGGTCATACAGGGCGCCAGTTGTGGAGTCCGATCCCCT
>JBEKBW010000165.1:0-8828 GCA_050015215.1 Candidatus Sulfotelmatobacter sp. | reverse complement strand
TAGCGATTCTCGAAGAACTGGGCCACGGTCATGCTATCGGGATTTTCAACTGTTCCGTCTTTCGCATTGACGCCGGCCATGAAATCGACCGCAAGCTTCTTGACAGCTTTGCAGGTTGCGGTGGGGTGTTTCAGGTCTTTGCGGCAGAGTTTGTGACTGCGCTGCACGCGCGCTTCTTTGCTCTCGCGCAGAACAGTCGTGTAATATTTGATGTGAAATGCCCCGTATGCTTCATAGATCGAGCCAGTCTGATATCGAGTTGTCATCGACGCTCTCCATGTCGTTGCAGCGACTAGAGAATGGTACGTTCTATGATAGTTCTATGCAAGTATCGACAGTAATCGACGTAAACTGTTGATAATAAATGAGTTGGCGGCGTAGCTCAGGTGGTTAGAGCGACGGTCTCATAATCCGTAGGTCAGTGGTTCGAGTCCACTCGCCGCCACCAGCCACATAGGTTCCTTCGTCAGAACTCTTTGAACCGACGCTTTGAGTACTCCGATACTTACCCGTTAGCACTCTGCTTACGGCGTGCGCCCGCGTAGGCGGGTTGGTAGCACCGGAAATGCCTACCGCGGATTCCACTCTGCTGACGCGAGGGCCTTTTTCTATCTCAGTTCTCTACAGCTAGTGCCGTCGTCTGCCTTGGACGGGCCTGCGCGTTGTGGATCACGGTTCGTGACACTTCGTGAGCTTTGCCCAGCCTGCGCTCCAATTGTTCGCGATAGGCTGCGAGATCGACTTTCTCCTGGGCAACACCAGTTCGCATTGCGGCCTCAGCCACGGCAGAAGCCTCCCATATCAACACGCGCGGATCAAAGATGGTTGGAATGAGATACTCGCGGCCAAAGCTCAGACGTTCCACCCCATAAACGCGGCAAACCGAGTCAGGCACGTCTTCCTTAGCGAGTGCCGCAAGTGCACGCGTAGCAGCCAGTTTCATTTCCTCGTTGATCGCCGTCGCCCGCACGTCGAGCGCGCCGCGGAAGAGGAACGGAAACCCGAGCACATTGTTAATTTGATTGGGATAGTCAGAGCGTCCAGTCGCCATGAGGACGTCGCCGCGGCAAGCTTTGGCCTCTTCGTAGGTGATCTCAGGATCGGGATTGGCCATGGCGAATACGATCGGGTTCGGCGCCATTGAGCGCACCATGTCGGCGGTAAGCGCACCCTTAACCGACAATCCCACGAATAGGTCCGCGCCCCGCATCGCGTCGGCGAGAGTGCGGCATTTCGTGTCCTGAGCAAAACGTTCTTTGTACTTGTTCATGCCTTCGGTACGGCCCTTGTAGATAACGCCCTTGGTATCGCAGAACAGCACGTTCTCGTGCTTCACGCCAAGCCGCTCGTAGTGCTCCGCCGTAGCGATGCCGGCCGCGCCGGCGCCATTGAATACCACGCGAATGCTGGCAATGTCTTTGCCCGTAATCTCCACGGCGTTTAGCAGCGCCGCTCCAGTGATGATCGCCGTGCCATGCTGATCGTCGTGAAAGACCGGAATCTTCATCGTCTTGCGCAGAGTCTCTTCAATGTAGAAGCATTCAGGCGCTTTGATGTCCTCCAGATTGATGCCGCCGAAGGTGAGTTCCAGAAGTTGGCAAACTTTAATGATTTCGTCGGGGTCGTGCGTGTTGACCTCGAGATCGAACACATTCACGTCGGCGAAGCGTTTGAATAGTACGGCCTTGCCTTCCATTACGGGCTTGCCCGCCAGCGCACCGATGTCGCCGAGGCCCAGCACCGCGCTTCCGTTGGTCACTACCGCCACCAGGTTGCCGCGGCCCGTGTATTTGAAAGCGTCATGCGGATTTTTCTCGATCGCTAAACATGGCTGCGCGACGCCTGGGGTATAGGCCATGCTGAGATCGCGCTGGCTGCGGCAGGGCTTGGTCGGGGTAATTTCAATCTTTCCGGGCTGTGGATGGCTGTGGTAATCCAAAGCTTGCTGCTTGGTGATCATCTTGCTTCCTCCGTAATTTTGTCGGGCGCACCAATACCTACATCGGCACATCACGGCTGCGCTCGAGCTTGAACGCTCTACTCCTTGGGGCTCCGCCGCCACACCGGCACGTTGGGATTCCAGTTATGCACGTCTCTATGGAAGTCGCGGCTCTGCGGCTTGCCCGCTGCGACGCCTGCAGGTTCGGCTTCTCCAAACCTGAGCAACTCATCTACGTAACTCTCGACCCGTTGGCGGATCTTTGGATCCTGCAAGGCTGCCAGCAGCTCAGGTTTGTGGACGTGTGTAAAACCACCACACAGCGGACATTTCACCAAATCATCGTTTATCATTGCTGCCCCCGGGAAGGATTTCGATCGATGTCGGACAGGCCGCGCCTGCTCCTAGCCTCATTAAATTCCGAGTGGGCTGCGTGGGCAGTGACAAAGGTCGCGGAGGCTGGTGATGCACGTCACTCGTGGGCACCAGCCAATCGAGCTCACCATTGTCCGGTTGTGAGATAGTCGTGGATCGATGCGGCCGCACGGCGGCCGGCGCCCATAGCGAGGATCACGGTCGCAGCTCCAGTCACGATATCTCCACCGGCGAAAACTCCTTTGCGCGTGGTGCGCTGACTGTTCGGGTCGGCCTGAATGTAACCGCGTTTATCCGTGCCCAAGCCGGGCGTGGTGCTTTGTACGATGGGATTGGCAGTGGTTCCAATTGCCATGATCGCTACCGAGAGTGGCAAATCGAATTCGGAGCCTTTAACCGGCATGGGACGGCGCCGTCCCGATGGATCGGGTTCTCCAAGTTCCATGCGCACGCAGCGCGCCGCGGTTAGCCAGCCCTTGCCGTCGGAGACAAATTCCACCGGCGCAGTCAGCATATGGAAGTCAATTCCTTCCTGCCGGGCATGGTGAACTTCTTCCGCCCGTGCCGGCATTTCCGCGTCGCTGCGGCGGTAAATCACATATGCCTTGCGTGCGCCCAGGCGCAGCGCGGAACGAATCGCGTCTAGCGCTGTGTTTCCTCCGCCGATCACGGCTATATCTCTTCCATGCAGATCGAGCATCGGCTCATCGTATGTCGGAAATTTGTAAGCCTTCATCAGGTTGATGCGGGTTAGGAATTCATTTGCCGAGTACACGCCGTTCAGATGCTCGCCGGGAATGCCCATGAACTGTGGCAGGCCAGCGCCAGTGCCGACATAAACCGCATCGAATCCCTCCTCTTGCATCAGTTCATCGATGGTTACCGTGCGGCCGACCACGACGTCCGTTTCGAACTCAACCCCCATCTCGCGCATGTAATCAAGCTGTTCGCGAATAATCTGCTTGGGCAGGCGAAACTCAGGAATGCCGTACACCAAGACTCCGCCCAGTTCGTGCAACGCTTCGAAGACGCGTACCTTGTGGCCCTTCTGAATTAGATCGCCAGCCACCGTGAGGCCTGAGGGCCCGCTGCCTACTACCGCAATCTTCTTTCCCGTGGGCGGCACGTTCGGCAGAACGTGAGTGCCCATGCGCTGTTCGTAGTCGGCGACGAAACGCTCCAGGTATCCGATGCCGAGTGGCTTAACTTTCTTTGAGAGCAGACACTTCCCTTCGCAGTGGTCTTCCTGCGGACAAACTCTTCCCGTAACGGCCGGCAACACGTTATCTTCCCGAATCTTTGCCGCTGCACCAAGAAAATCGCCGGCCACAATCAGCTCTACGAATTCCTTAATTTTTACGCCGACAGGGCAATTTGTGGTGCATAACGGCTTGGCGCACTCCAGGCAGCGCAACGCTTCCTGCCGCGCCAGTTCTGGGCTATAGCCGAGATTCACCTCGCTGAAATTCTTGTTGCGCTCATCTGCGGGCTGCTCCGGCATAAGCTGGCGCGGGACCTTGATGCGCTCCTTCGGTGACAGTAAGTTGAAAGATTTACTCGCGGCCGGGCTCACTTCTTGCCTCCTTGCGCCATTTCGCATTCTTCAAGGCTTTCGCTATCTGCGGGTGGCGCACTCTTCGCCGCGATGGCGCGCTGATATTCCGACAGCGAACGCTGTTCTGCATCGCGATACATCGAATTGCGTTGCACCAGCACTTCAAAGTTCACTTTGTGAGCATCAAATTCGGGACCGTCTACGCACGCAAACTCGCTCTTTCCATCGATCAGAACCCGGCACCCTCCACACATTCCTGTGCCGTCAATCATGATCGTATTCAGGCTGACAACGGTGCGAATGTTCTCTTTGCGCGTCACCGCCGCTACAGCTTTCATCATCACAATCGGACCCACCGCCAGCACGAGATCGATTCTGGTTCCGTTCTCGATGAGCTGCCGCAGTTTGTCGGTCACGAAGCCTTTATCAGCGTAGCTGCCGTCGTCGGTCGTGATCATGAGTGCATCGCTCACTGCGCGCATTTCCGGCTCGAGAATGACCAACTCTCTGGTGCGCGCCCCCACAATGGAGATCACGCGGTTGCCCGCTCGCTTAAATGCCGCAGCCGAAGGATAAGCCATGGCCGTACCCACGCCTCCACCTATGACAACCACGGTGCCAACCTTCCCGATTTCCGACGGTTTTCCGAGCGGGCCCACCACGTCGAGAATTTCATCGCCGGTATTCAGCGAGTTCAGGAGTTGGGTGGTCTTCCCGGCCGACTGCACCACAATGCTGATAGTTCCGTCGGGATGAGAGTTCTCAATGGTGACAGGAATGCGCTCGCCCTCCTCGTAAACTCGCAAGATTACGAATTGGCCGGGTTTTTGTTTGCGCGCGATACGGGGCGCATCGATAACAAATCGTTTAATGCCAGGCGCTAGGAATTGTGCATGGATGATTTTGAACACGTGCTCTCCGCTGATGAATCACGATTCTGATTCTCCCGGACGGATGGCCAAGTGGCAGTGATGGAGGTCACTGCAGATTGTGAGGAAGAACTTACTCCTGGAACTGCTAAGAATTACGCGGAAACAATCGGGAACCATTGGAGCACTGGGCAGCTTGCATACGCTACAGCCTGGTGCGCCGCCGACCGGTCGAAGACAGCGATGATTTTCGGCCCGCGTCCCTGAGAACGGCGTCACGAAAGTCGCCTGTTGCTAACGGTTTACTTCCGATGATGGTCGTTTTAGTCGAAAGACCGGATGCGATTCAGAATTCTCCGGTTACCGAAGTTTTCGCTCAGAGACTCAAGTTACTGTCGCTCAAGGCGTTAGCTATTTATCCTTTTAGTTTGGACCTCGCTTCTTCGCCGCAGACGTAGCGCGATGGTCTCTTTAGTATGTCCACCAGCACAAATTCATGGAGAGGACTGCCCACTGGGGCACAGGCCTTTGTAGTCCTCGTGATTGCGGGTGGGATGGCGTGCTTGCTGCAGGCTGCAATCCATCAAAGCAGCAAAAATATTGCGGAATTCATCTGCTACCTCGGCATCGCCATTCTGGCTTCCCGCCTTCGGGTGACGCTTCCCGGAATTACCGGAACCCTATCCGTAAATTTTCTCTTCATTCTGGTCGGCATCGCGGAACTTGGGTTCTCGGAGGCTCTTACCTTAGGCGCGGTTTCCATGCTGGCGCAAAGCGTTTTCCCCGGCCGGCCGACCGCGATTCAACTTACCTTTAACGTTTGTGCGGGGGCGCTCTCCACCTCTGCGGCATATTTCGTTTATCACCACCCCTTCGGACTCGACCCATTCGGCATCAGGCCCATACTCTTGTGCTTGACGGCGACGACCTACTTCATCGTCAACGCTGGCTGCATCGCGGTGGTAATTTCTTTCAGCGAAGGTAAGCCGCTACGCAAAATTTTGGTTGATTGCTATTTCTGGTCTTTTCCGTACTACCTGGTTGGGGCCGGTATCGCCGGGGCAATTTCCTGGGTCAACCATAGGTTCAATTGGGAAACATCTCTATTGTTTGTTCCGGCCATTTATGTCATTTATCGCTCTTACAGGCTATATCTGGGCAAGCTCGAAGACGAGAAGCGCCATGTGGAAGAGATGGCAAGTCTGCATTTGCGAACCATCGAAGCGCTTGCGCTTGCCATTGAGGCCAAAGACCAGACTACGCACGATCATCTGCAACGAGTACGAATTTATGCAATCGAAGTAGCCAAAGAGTTGGGGGTTAAAGGAGCAGAACTCGAGGCGTTGCACGCCGCTGCGCTGCTGCACGACATCGGCAAGCTGGCCGTGCCGGAACACATCATCTCCAAACCGGGACGATTGACACCGGAAGAGTTCGACAAGATGAAGATTCATACCGTGGTAGGAGCCGAGATTCTGGAGCGCGTACGCTTCCCTTATCCGGTGGTGCCCATCGTCCGAGCCCATCACGAAAAGTGGGATGGCACCGGATATCCTTATGGCCTAAAAGGACTGGAGATTCCCATCGGAGCGCGTATCCTGTCCGCCGTCGATTACCTGGATGCCTTGGCTTCCGACCGGCAGTACCGCCGCGCCATGCCCCTCGACGATGTGATGAAGAATCTTGCAGAGGAAGCTGGGAAGGCGTTCGATCCGAAGGTAGTGGATGTGCTGAAGCGGCGCTACCGTTCTTTGGAGGATTTGGCGCAGGCGAAATCAAAGGAGGGCGTGAGCAGTGCGGAAATTTCCTCCGCGATAAAGATCGCTCCAGGACCGGCGCCAGATGCAGGATTCGAGATCGCAAGCGTTGGGGACGCCCCGGGCCGGGAAGCGAAGTTCCTCTTCTCCATTGCGGCCGCGCGGCAGGAAGCTCAGAGCCTATTTGAGCTGAGCCAGGATTTGGGGGCGTCGTTGAGTTTGGGCGAGACTCTTTCCGTTTTCTCCGTAAAGATCAAGCCGATGGTTCCGTATGACGCCATTGCCATTTATATCCGGCACGGCGACGAGTTAGTTCCGGAATATGTAAGTGGTGACAACTATCGCTTGTTCGCGGCATTGCGGATTCCCGTGGGGGACGGGCTTTCTGGTTGGGTAGCACAAAATCGCAAGCCAATCATAAATGGGAACCCGGCAGTGGAACCGGGTTACACGAATGATCCGGCAAAGTTCACCACTTTGCGCTCCGCTCTGGCCGTCCCGCTTGAGGGGGTGGGCGGAGTAATTGGGGTTCTCGCCGTCTACCGTGCCGAACGCGACGCTTTCACTTCGGATCACCTGCGAATTCTGCTCGCGGTGAGCGGCAAGATGGCTTTGGCCATCGAGAATGCACTGAAGTACCAACAAGCCGAAGACTCCGCTACCACCGATTACCTCACCGGTCTGCCCAACGCTCGCTCGCTGTTCCTGCAACTGGATCGCGAACTTGCGCGCTGCAAGCGCGACAGTGTTCCGCTCACGTTGATGGTCTGCGACATGAACGGCTTTAAGAAGATCAATGATCGCTTCGGCCATTTGGAAGGGAATCGGGTATTGCGGCTATTTGCGCAGGCTTTGAAGGATTGCTGCCGCGAATATGACTACGTTGCCCGGATGGGGGGCGACGAATTTGTGGTAATCGCTCCCGGACTCTCAGCCGATGCCGCCGCGAAGAAGATCGAGCAGATTCGTCCGCTGGCCAGGCAGGCCGGCTTCGATGTCTGCCACGAGGACATGCTCTCGTTGAGCGTCGGTATGGCTGTCTCTCCGGAGGACGGCAACGACGCGGAGCAACTCCTGACTGAGGCGGATCGCCGGATGTATGTGGAAAAGCAAAAACAGCCGGCAACAAAGGATCAGCGCCTGCACACGCGCATGAAGTGCCGGCTGACAGTGGAACTTCACCCGCAAGGCCAGCCCGGCCCGATCTTCGGCAACATGATCGACGCCAGCCTGGGGGGGTGCTATGTGGAAACCACCGCGATCCTCGCCCCCGGCTCCAGCGTTAAGGTGGTTTTCTCCATGGACGATGCCGATTTGAACGCGGAAGGCACCGTCGCGCGGATTCATCCCGGCTCAGGCGTAGCGGTGCAATTCAAAGAGATGAGCCGCGAATCACGGGAAAGAATGCACCGCATTTTGCAATGGGTGCAGAGCGCAAACATTCTGCACAACGACCGTTACCTGCAGAATCTCTTCCACCGCTAGAATTACAACTCCTCTGCGCTTGAAGCCAGTGTCTGCCGCCCTTACACTAAAGATATGCATGTCCATGCCCATCATGGAAGCAGTCCGAAGCGAGTGTTGAAGATTTCGCTGGGCGTGACTTCCGCCTACATCGTGCTGCTCGTGCTGGCGGGAATTCGCGCCCACTCGCTGGCTCTTCTTTCCGAGGCCGGACACAACCTTTCCGACCTGCTGGCCCTTCTGCTGTCTCTGGTTGCGGTTTATTTGCAGTCCCGCCCTGCCAGTTCCACTAAAACGTACGGTTATCACCGCGCCGGGGTACTGGCGGCTCTGGTGAATGCGGTTTCGCTGGTCGCGGTTTCGTTCTTCATTTTTTACGAGGCATTCCGCCGTTTGCAGCATCCCGAGCATGTCCAGGCGTCCCTGATGATGTGGGTTGCGGCGGCCGGTGTGGTGATGAACGGAGCGATTGCGCTGCTGCTTTATCGTTCCGGAGGCGATGTAAACATCCGTAGCGCGCTGTTACACGAAGTTGGGGACACGCTTTCGACCGCCGCGGTGATCGCCGGAGGCTGGGCGATTTTAGTCACTGGCAATTACTGGATCGACTCCGCTTTGTCGTTCGGAATTGGAGCCCTGATTTTGTGGTCGGGCTTCGGCATCGTTCGCGAGACGCTGAATATTTTGCTGGAAGGCACGCCGCGCGGGGTCAAGCTTGAACTTGTTGAGACGGCTATCAAGTCAATCGAAGGCGTCAATGACGTTCACGACCTCCACTGCTGGAGCATCGGTTCGGAGACGCACGCGCTCTCCTGCCACATCGCAATTGCAGATATTCCGCCATCCGTAAGTGAACGGATTCTGCGAGA
>JBEKBW010000164.1:0-8896 GCA_050015215.1 Candidatus Sulfotelmatobacter sp. | reverse complement strand
ACTTGCTATGGCGGATAAAAAACAGGAATCATGTTTCACCGTAACCGACCGCCGGAAATTGACAGAAGATGGCGAGGTGCGCACGCTGGTTTCGGAGGACGACGAACAACCCAAGGCCGATGCCTCGTCGCCAAGCGATACCACGCCATCCTCTGCCTCCGTGACGCCGTTTCCCGGCGCAGATGGCAACGCACAACCCGATGTGCCACCCTTGCCGACGGCGGCTGAGCAACAAGCGCAAGAGGACGCCTATCACAAATCGAACAAAGAAGTGGACACGCGCGTGGAACTCAGCGGCCACTCAACCAAAGAATTTGAGATGACCTTCGAGCGCTTCCTGGCCTCGCTCTACATGACTGCGATGCTGCAGTTGGGACTGATGCACCAGCAGGGTGAGCAGCCGCGCGTAGACATCATTGGAGCGCGGCAGACGATCGATACTCTGTCTCTTCTGGCGGAGAAAACCAAAGGCAATCTCACATCCACGGAACAGAATTTTCTGCAAAACAGTCTCTACGAAGTGCGCATGGCATATGTCGAAGTGACCAACGCGCTGTCACGCCCGCCGCAACCAGGAGCCGCCACGGGAACCAGCGGACGATGAGCAAGGCTCACGCATGAAGGCTACACTGACCGTGCTGGGCAGCGGCACGTCGATGGGTGTGCCCACACTGGGCTGCGACTGCGCCGTCTGCCATTCCACCGATCCGCACGACCGCCGCACCCGGCCTTCCATCATGCTGGAGTTCGGGGGCAAGGTCGTGCTCTTTGATACGACGCCGGATTTCTATGCGCAGGCGATTCGCGAGCGCATCACGCGCGTCGATGCTGTGTTCTACACCCACACGCACGCCGACCACATTTTGGGCATCGACGACCTGCGCCCGCTCAGCTACAGCCACAAGCCAGGGAGGTTGCCGCTCTATGCCCGCCCCGACGCAGCCGCTTTCCTGCGCAAAATGTTCAGCTACATTTTCGATTCCGATTACAAATACGGCGGACTGCCTCAGCTGGAACTGGTCCCCATCGATGGCCCAGTCCATTTATTTGGGGCTAAATTTATCCCGATTCGCTTGATCCACGGAGAAGCCGAAATCTACGGATTCCGCTTTGGCAGCGCGGCCTATCTAACCGATCACAGCGAGATACCGGAAGCATCGTTTCATCAGCTCGAAGGCCTGGACGTTCTTTTTCTCGACGCTCTCCGGCACAAGCCGCACCCCACACACTCGACAGTAGAAAATTCTCTGCGCATCGTCGATCGAGTGAAAGCCAAGCGGGCGTTCTTCACCCACATCTGTCACGACCTGCCACACGACGCCACAAATGCGACGCTGCCATCGCATGTAAGGCTGTCCTATGACGGCCTGAAACTGGAGTTCGAAATCTGATTTCGCCTTGGCGACATGGAAGTCTTCCACAAACTCGATGATGTTCCGGCAAGCTTCGGACCTTCGCTGTTAAGCGTGGGAAATTTCGATGGAGTTCACCGCGCTCATGCTCATGTGTTGGGCGAGATCGTGCAGCGTGCACGGCAAAGCGGATCGAAGGCCGTGGCCGTTACCTTCGAGCCGCACCCCATGCGTATCCTGCGGCCTGACTCCGGATTGAGGCTGCTCACCCCCGTGCAGGAGAAACTCCGCCTTCTGGAAGCGACGGGGACTGATGCTGTCCTAATTCTGCCCTTTGGGCGCGATCTCTCTCTGATGACTCCTCGCCAGTTTGTTGAACGAATCCTTAAGAAAAAGCTGCACGCGCGCGAAGTGCATGAAGGCTACAACTTCCATTTCGGCCACAAAGCCGCCGGCAATGTGAATCTTCTGGCCGAGTTCGGACGCGAAATGGGATTCGAAGTGAAGGTTTATCCCGAGCAAAAGTTGCGTGGCGAACCCGTCTCCAGCACTCACATCCGCAAGCTGCTGGGTGAAGGAAGAGTGAGCCGTGCTCGTCATCTGCTAGCTCGACCATTCTGCATCCTAGGTACGCCCGGGCGCGGCCGCGGTTACGGCTCGAAGTACACAGTTCCCACTATCAATCTTGCGCGCTACGAGGAGCAGGTTCCGAAAGATGGCGTCTATATCACCTGCACGCGCGTTGGGAGCGAGCGCTTCGATTCCGTTACGAACGTGGGCAATCGTCCGACTTTCGGCGCGGATTCATTCGCCATCGAAACCCACCTACTGAACTTTCATCCCATCGAATTAACGCCAGACAGCGAAGTCGAAGTTTGTTTCCTTAATCGCCTCCGCGGTGAGATCAAGTTTCCTTCGGTAGAGGCGCTGCGCGAACAAATTGCGCGCGATGTTAAAAAGGCGAGAAGATACTTCCACCTGCTACGGCAGCACTAATGCGGCAAATATCCCGATTCCATGGGCAATTTTCCATCCACGCGCACTACGTTGATCGTACCGTCTACCGCGCGTACATCCACTAGGCCAACCGCGCCGGGCGTGGCTTGCACAATCTTCAACACCTCCATATCAGAGTCCACGATCTGGATCGAGTCTTTGTGGGCCTCGATTAGCGCCTTCCATTCGACGGGAGTGACTTTGATGAGGTGCTCCAAAGTCTCGGTTTCGCCGGCAGAGTTTTTGTGCAGGACCAGAACCACCGGCTCGCCATCCGCCCACTTCTTGACCTCTGAGCGAAAAATCTTGGCCAGGTGAGCCGACGAAAGGGTTCCGACAGGGTTGTCCTTATTCACGACAACGGCCATGTGATGGGCGAAGCATGGGGTGAGAAAGGTGAGGAGAAAAACTACCACTGCAACCACGCGATGAGATTTCATTGGCACATCCGGTTCGAAAGCGTTACTTCAGTATCACATTTGTGAGGCTAACCGAGAGTAGGCGACTGAGAAGTCAAAACTTTGTCAAAACGCCAGTTGGGACCAAGAGAGGAAACAGACCTGCAAGCGCAGGAAGTTCGCTCTGGACGTTCGCCTCACAGCCGAACTCGCAAAATTACCCTCACTCCGCATAATCTGTAAATAGTGAATAGCTCATCTCCGCGCTGGCTGACAGTTCTCAACCGCGAACTCATTGCCTGCACCCGCTGCCCTCGGCTGGTTGCCTATCGCGAGCAGGTTGCCCGCGAAAAGCGCCGTGCGTACCGCGACTGGGAGTACTGGGGCAAGCCGGTCCCGGGGTTCGGCGATCCCAATGCTCGTGTACTCATCATGGGCCTCGCTCCCGGTGCGCATGGCTCCAACCGCACCGGACGGCCATTTACCGGCGATGCTTCCGGCAAGTTCATGTATCCCGTGTTGTATGAAACGGGATTCGCCAGCCAGCCCAATGCCACAGACCGTAATGACGGACTCACGTTAAAGGATCTCTACATAACTGCTGCTGTGCGCTGCGCTCCGCCTGACAATAAGCCCACTCCGCTAGAGCTAGCCAATTGTTCGTGGTACCTCGATCGTGAGCTGGCAGGATTAGAAAAGGTGAAGGTTGTGGTTGCGTTCGGGAAGATTGGCTTTGACGCTTATTTGAACCATCTCAAACGCCAAGCGGCGCAATCGAAACGTGATGCATCGCTTTGGACTCGTGATCTCTTCCGATCATTCCTCTTCAAACATGGCGCCAGTTACCGGTTACCCGATGGTAAGGTGTTACTCGCCTCTTACCATCCGTCGAACCAAAATACGCAAACCGGAAAACTCACGCGTGAAATGTTTATGGCAATCTTTAAAGAGGCGGCAAAACTTGCCGATGAATAAATTGAGGCGCCGTCGGGGCCGGATCGCTGCACTCACCCCTTATCTGGGGTCAAGCCTTCAAGCGAGTCACGAACCGGGGCGGCGCCGATCGTTTTTTCTCGGTCGTGCGTGCGCCTTACTCGTTCCCGCCGGATACATTTTCCAACCTACCTCGGTTTTGTGACGGTCACTTCCAACTGGAAGGTCCGCTTGGAATCTGGATCATCCACGCTGCCGATCACCAGTGGCTTGCCCAGCATCGCCGCCTCCCAGGTCGCACCGCCGTTAATTGTAAATTGCCGCAAAATTGGCCGGGAGTCGCGCCCCTGGTTCTGGTCCGGGACCGCGAGACTGCTGATCTCTGCGCGCACTGAAAGACCGGCCGGTCCGTTATGCCCTCCCTGATGGCCTTCCTGAATCCGGACCGAAATCCTTGTTCCCAGATCGAAATACTCGATCTCGCCTTGTTTCAGTTCGATCGGTACCCGCGTGCCGATTTTAAGATCTCCGTTCCGGCCCTCAGCGGTATTCACATCTATGGAATACTGTCGCGTATTGACCTTCTTTCCGCCTTCCAGTTCGTTGATCGAAATATCAAACCGGTAGGCGCTCTCCTCGATTCTGCCTGTGTCAGCCGTCTTCGCAGGAGCCACCTTCGGGGCTTCCGTTTCCTGGGCCGAGGTTCTCTTTGCTGCTCCGCTAACCACGAACGCCAATGTCAGCACTGCCGCTAAAACTATTTTTTTCAACATTGCGAATTCTCCTTGTATGCTGGTTTCCTACTGTTGTCAGTCTTCTTCACTCGTTCCCGCGTCATCACTCATTTCTTCTTGCGCATCCCGGCGCTGTGCCTCGGCCAAAGCCCGGGCAACCAAAACGGCGTCTTTGGGATAGTTTGAAAAATAGCTCTGCAGAATCTTTTCCTGCTCGGTCAGCGGGCGCGGCGATGGGAACCGGTCGAGCTTCGGAGCAGAGGCAGCGATCGTCTCAGAGTGGCTGACCACTCGTAGCATCTTTCGCTTCCCCAACCCCTCTTGGCGTGGCGTAACCGGATCGCTTACGCTAGGGTTCGCAGCACGCCTCTCCGGTTCTGGCACCCTTGGTATCGCGAGAGAGCGATGCGGCACAACATTTTTCGCTTGCTCGTGTGCGCGCCACATTGCGGACGCGGTTAACACTATGGCGACAGCTGCCAGGGCCGCGAACGCTGGCCACTGCCACCAAAGGCCTCTTGCCGCGCGCGGCTGCTCGGCTCGCAGATTTGCCAGAACCCGCTGTTCCAACCCAGCCTTAGGCTCGACCGCCGCGAGCTTTTCCAAAGCGGCATTCAGTTCGAGGTCTAGCGCATCACTTTTCAAGTCTCGCCGACTCCCCAAGTCGAGTGAATTGATGTCCGTCATATGTTCCTACCTCTTCCTTTGATCGACGAGTTCGGCTAGCCTTTCGCGCAGAATCTTTCGCGCCCGGAACACGCGTGACCGCACGGCGGCTTCGCTTGTTCCCAAAATTGCGGCCACGCTGTGTGGTGTCATCTCTTCCACTGCCGACAGGACAAGCGGTTGGCGCAACTTGTCCGGCAAGGTCGCGAGCAGACGCCCTAGCAGTACTCCGATCTGCGATCCATGGATCGCCTCATCGACCGGGATGTCTGCCGAGGGCACTTCTCCGACTGGCTGCTCCGGACTTTCCAGTGGAATCTCCCGCGCGCGGCCGCGTTGCCGACTCCGCTTAACCGCAACACGCCAGGCGATCCGCGCCAGCCACGTTTTGTGGTCTTCCACTGCAGCCAGCGCGTGCTGGTACCGAAGCACGCGAAGAAATGTCTCCTGCGTGGCATCCTCGGCCTCGTCATGGCTTCCCAGCGCGGCATAGGAGATGCGGTAAACCATTCGCGAATGCTGGCGGGCGAGATCTTCGAGCGCGTCTTGATTGCTTTCGCGAGCGCTCGGTACTGTCACGGCCTCGTCCAGGATTGCCTCTCCTGCTAACAATCGCTCACCCTCAATCATGAAGACCACCGTGAGATGCTTTTTGTTCAGGAATTTCTTTAGGAGAACGCTGGGAACGGACTTGGCTTGCGGGAGAAGAAGTTGCTACCTAGAATCCGACCATCACCGGTTCCGGTTCCAGATGCACGTCCCAGATTTCTTCCACCCGGTCCTGGATCTGGTCTTTCAAAGCCACCACATCCGCGGCTGTAGCTCCGCCGCGATTCACGATAGCTAGCGCGTGCTTGCTCGATATGCCGGCGCGTCCCGTGCCATACCCCCGCGTGAAGCCGGAATGCTCCACCAGCCATGCCGCGGAAACTTTCTTCTGCGTTTCCAGCGCGGGATAACTGGGAACCGTTAATCCTCGCGCCGTGGCCCGTTGTTTCAGGCTCTCGTGCTCCGTCTCGGAGAGCACCGGATTCTTAAAGAACGAGCCGGCACTCAAGCCATCGGGATCGCCGGGCACAATCAGCATTCCCTTCAACGCCCGGATGTGGCGCACCGCCTCGCGCGTTTCCGCAAGGTTCGGAGGAGTTTCTCGTCCCGCGAAATGGCGCTTGAGATCGGCATATTCTAGGTGAGGCGTGCCTCCGGGAGTCAGAGAAAATGTAACGCGCTGCACGATGAAACGCCCGCGCTCGCTGCCGTTGAAAATGCTGGAGCGGTAAGCAAACTCACAGGCCTCATTGCAGAGTTCGCGCACTTGGGCATCCCGCAAGTCGAAAACTTGTACAGAAACAATCGTGTCCGATACTTCCTGTCCGTAAGCGCCGACATTCTGCACGGGCGTGCCGCCTACGCTGCCGGGAATCCCGCTGAGGCACTCGATTCCGGCGCACCCGTCCGATACCGCTCGGGAAACCAACTTGTCCCATGACTCGCCTGCGCCCGCCACAAAAACAGCTCTGCCTTCCTCGTCGAGTCCCGCCTGTCGCTCGATCCCCGGAATCCCAATCTTCAGAACCAGCCCTGGCCAGCCGGAATCTGCAACGACCAGGTTGCTGCCGCCGCCCAGCACAAACAAAGGCAAATCGCGAGAGCGAGAGAATGCAACCGCCTCCTGCACCTCGCCGGCGTCCTTTGCATCGATGAAATACCTTGCGGCGCCCCCGATTTGAAGCGTGGTCAGCGGCGCCAGCGGAATGTTTTCGAGCACGTTCACTTGGGATATTTTTCATCTTACAACGTTGGCGAAACTGCCTTTTTTCGTGTGTAATCATTCAGTCATGACCGTAGTGCTCCACAACAAGAGCCATGCTAGAACGGATACCCGACATCGGAGCGCGCCATGACCGTGCGATTGATTGACAGTCTGGCGACCACCGAAGCGATGGCAGATTTGTTTTCCGACGGATCGATCGTCGCCGCGATGTTGGAGTTCGAAGTGGCTTTGGCTCGCGCCGAAGCTCGATTGCGCATCATTCCTCAAACTGCAGCGGATGCAATCGCCGCCTCGGCACAAGCGAGCAAATTCGATTTTGCCGCCCTCGCTCATGCCACGCTTCGTGCCGGAACGCCGGCTATCCCGCTGGTGAAGGCCCTCACGGAGCACGTCCGTAAAAAGGATGCCGATGCGGCTCGCTTTGTTCACTGGGGAGCGACCAGCCAGGATGTGGCCGATACCGCGATCTCGCTGCTGTTAAAGCGGGCACAACCAATTCTGTGTGGCGACGTTTCTCGCTTGACGAACGCCCTCGCCAAGCTAGCCGAGCGGCACAAGCAAACCGTAATGCTGGGGAGAACTTTGCTGCAGGGCGCACCACCCGTCACATTTGGCCTGAAAGCTGCCGGTTGGCTCGGAGCGGTGGGTCGGGGAGATCACGCTCTGCGCACAAGCTTCGCCGAAGCTGCGGTTCTGCAGTTTGGAGGGGCGAGCGGCACACTGGCATCTTTGGGCGATCAAGGGGAAGCGGTGGCAAGTACACTCGCCGAGGAGCTGGCCCTTAGGTATCCGGACGCCCCTTGGCACACGCAACGCGATCGTTGGGCGAGGCTGATTTGCGATTGTGGCGTACTCACTGGATCGCTCGGGAAGATGGCGCGCGACATCAGCCTGCTTATGCAAATGGAGGTGGACGAAGCCGCCGAACCCGGCGGCGAAGGCCGCGGCGGTTCTTCGACGATGCCCCATAAGCGCAATCCGATTGCATGCTCACTGACGCTGGCGGCGGCTCATCGGGTTCCCGGCCTCGTTGCCTCCTATCTTTCCGCAATGGTGCAGGAGCACGAGCGCGGAGTCGGCGGCTGGCAAGCCGAATGGCCGATCATGAGCGCAGTCCTACAGTCGACCGGGTTGGCCGTCGCTTCAATGGCCGAAGTTGCGGAAGGCCTCTCAGTAGATGCAGAACGCATGAGAGCGAACATCGAGAAGACAAACGGAGTCGTCTTTGCGGAACGCGCGATGATGCTGCTTGGGTGGAAACTCGGACGTGATGTAGCCCACAAGCTCCTGGAAGCCGCCACCAGGAAATGTGCCGCCGAGGGTAGGCATCTTCAAGAAGTGCTGGCAGAAAATCCCGAAATCAGCGCTCAACTCGACCGCTCGGTATTGCAGCAACTGGAAGTTCCCGAGCAATATCTCGGCTCTGCGGAAGACTTCCGCAAAGCTCTGCTGTCGAATTCTCACAAAAACGAAAGGGAGTAACAACTTTGCCCTTCGCCACTGTTCAAAACGCACGCATGTTCTATCGCCTGGAAGGCACGGCAGGGCGGCCGGTCCTGGTTCTGTCACATTCGATCGGGACCGACCATGCAATGTGGGAACCGCAGATGGCGGACTTGCTGCGTTATTTTCAAGTCCTCCGCTACGACACGCGGGGTCACGGCGCTTCCGATGCGCCTCCGGGCGAGTATTCCATTGAACTGCTTGGCCGCGACGCCCTCGGATTGCTCGATGCTCTCGGCATCGCGCAGTTTGCATTTTGCGGAGTATCGCTAGGCGGGGCCGTAGGCCAGTGGATCGCTGCAAATGCGCCGGATCGCGTGACTCATCTCGTTCTCGCCAACACGTCGCCTCAATTCGGTCCGCCAACAAATTGGAACACGCGCATGGAGACCGTGCTGAAGAGCGGGATGCGGGCGATCGTCGATATGGTCATGCAGCGTTTTTTTTCGGCCGAGCCATTGGCGCAGAAAAATCCCTACACGGAATCGATACGATCTCTGCTCCTTGGAACCGATCCCATTGGCTACGCGGGTTGCTGTG
>JBEKBW010000163.1:0-9058 GCA_050015215.1 Candidatus Sulfotelmatobacter sp. | reverse complement strand
GGCGATCACCAATTCGCGATCCGGAAGCTGGACGAAGGCGGAACCGAGGTCCGCATAGCGATTCCCTATTCGCGAAGGGAGCAGCCGCAAGAGGAGAATGTCCCAAGTGAACAGCTTGCGAGTGTTGATCGTTGACGACGAACCCCTGATTCGTCAGGGCATCCGCAACGGCCTCTCCACCTGCGAAGGAATCGAGATTGCGGGCGAATGTGACTCGGGCTCGCAAGCCATCGATGCGATTCTTTCGACGCGCCCGGATCTCGTTCTGCTGGATGTGCAGATGCCGGACTGCACCGGGCTCGACGTGGTGCGCGACGTAGGCCCACAGCGAATGCCCGCCGTGATCTTCGTAACCGCCTACGACGAATACGCGGTCAGCGCCTTCGAGCTGAACGCCGTCGACTACCTGCTAAAACCGTTTGACGACGACCGGCTGCGAGCCGCGATCGGGCGGGCGCGAGAACGAATCTCGGCTCAGCGGGAAGCGTCTCTCGCGCGGCAACTCCAAGCGCTTCTGGAAATGAAAGAGCGCAAATGGCCGGAGCGGCTGGCCTTCCGGGACGGCGACGCTTTTTGTTTAGTGCCAGTCGATACGGTCGACTGGATTGAGTCGGCGAACAACTACGTGGTGCTCCACTGCGGCATAAAACATCACATCATGGGAGAAACTCTAACCAACCTGGAGAACAGTCTCAGCCCCGATAGCTTCCTGCGAATTCATCGTTGCCGTATCGTGAACGTGTCGCGGGTTACTTCGGTCCGTCCTTTCTTAAGCGGAACCTATCAGCTTGAGCTGCATAACGGCACCCGGTTGAGCAGCGGAAAACAATATGGTGACGCGGTTCGAAAACTGATTAGGAAATGAAACGTCAATCGCTCCCACTCTTCACATCCAGGTTGCGCTGCGCTCATTCAGTTAACATCAGATCGTGAATAAGATTGCGGACGCCCATTCCAGTTTTACCGTCAAAGTCTCCCCGCGCGGAGCAACTCGGCTGAAAGATGCTCACGTATGGGTCTATCGCTCCGATATCATCTCGGCTGAGGACGTACCGGCTGGTGCTGTCGTTGCGGTGAACGATCACCGCGGCCAGTTTCTCGGAACCGCGCTCTATTCCAGTTCCTCTCAGATCGCGATCCGCCTGATCTCGCGCGATGTAGTTTCCGATTTCCCCGGCTTGCTTCGTAAGCGTATCGCCGAAGCCATCAGCCATCGCGAAAAGATCGTTCACGATACCGACGCGTACCGCCTGATCTTCAGCGAGGCCGATTTCCTGCCCGGCCTCATTGTCGATAAATATAAAGACATCGTCTCGCTGCAAATCCTCACCCAAGCGATGGATGCGGACCTCGTCCGCCAGACTTTAATCGCCGAACTCACCGAGACCCTGCATCCGGCATCGATCGTCGAGCGGGTCGATTCCAAAATCCGGCAGCTCGAGGAACTTCCGCCGCGAGCCTCCGGGCTGCTGTCGGGCGAGCAAACCTCCACCGTATTCGCGATGAACGGAGTGCAGTTCCACTTCGACGCGCTGGAGGGCCAGAAAACCGGAGCCTTCCTCGATCAGCGGGAAAACTACGCCGCCGCAGCGCAATATGCCCACGGCGACGCCCTCGACGTTTTCTGCTATCAAGGCGGATTTGCACTGCACCTAGCCCCCCGCTGCGAACATCTCACGGGCGTGGATAGCTCCCGCCCAGCACTCGAAATCGCCGAGCAGAATGCCGCCCTCAACCATCGCGAGATCGAATGGATCGAGGCCAACGCCTTCGACCTGCTCAAGGACTATTCCTCCTCGAGCCAGCGCTACGACTGCATCGTCCTCGACCCTCCGGCCTTCGCCAAGTCAAAGCGCGACCTCGATACCGCCCTCCGCGGCTACAAAGAAATCAACCTCCGCGCGCTAAAGATGCTCAGGCCTGACGGAATCCTAGTGACCTGCTCATGCTCCTACCACATGAGCCAGGCCGATTTCCTGGAAGTGCTGGCCAGCGCGGCCCGGGACGTGCACCGACAGCTACGCTTGATTGAGGTACGAGGCCAAGCAAGGGACCACCCTGTGCTGCTAAATGTGCCGGAGACGGCCTACCTGAAGTGCGTGATTGCCTCCGTAAACCACTGAAACAACGACCAATATTAGTATTGACAACATAACACTCATATTTTATGCTTCTTCTGTGCTGAATACACATCTAAACTGGTGAACGACAACACCGAATTTCTAGAATCCAGCACAGAAGGAGAAAATTAGCCATGACCGTATTAACCCGTTGGGAGCCTTTCCGTGAGTTTTCCACCCTGCAAGACCGCATCAATCGCGTTTTCCGCGAGTCCTACAGACCCGAGGGCCAGGATGAGTCCCTCACCGCATCCAGCTTTGCCCCAGCCGTCGACGTCTACGAAGACGAGCACAGCGTGACCCTGAAGATCGAAGTTCCGGGAATTGACGAGAAAGACATCAACATCAGCCTGGAGAACAACGTCCTCACCGTGCACGGCGAGCGCAAGATCGAGAAGGAAGAGAAAGAAGAGAATTATCGCCGCGTGGAGCGCCAGTACGGCAGCTTCACCCGCACCTTCACCCTGCCCACGACCGTGGACGCCGAAAAAGTTTCGGCCAACTACGACAAGGGCGTGTTGAAGGTAACTCTGCCCAAAAAGGCGGAAGCCAAGCCGAAGCAGATCAAGGTAAACATCGGCAGCGCAACAAGCACCGACAAGACCTTGGATGCCAAGGCACCCGGCAAAGCCGCGTAATTGAGCAACGCTCGTGGAGGGGTGGACACCTCGTCCGCCCAGTCGAGCGAATCTCGACCGGTTCTACGAGAAGCAGATCGGGAAGGGCACGACTTCAGTCGTGCTGTCCAGAGGCAAGAAATTATGCGGGCTTTAGCCCCGGAGGTCTGACGGGAGGCGGCGGAGGTGGCCGCCTCCCGTTTTGTTTTGGCGTTCTTTGAAAACTTGGCGAAGCGCCCATGGTTGGCCGACAATGATTCGAGAAAGCAGGAATCGTGAAAGCCACTTTGGACATCATCAACCAGATGCAGACCGAGGGAGTGATCGGCGAGTACGCGATTGGCGGGGCCGTTGGAGCGACCATGTATTTGGAACCGGCCGCTACTCTTGACGTCGACATTTTTGTTGTGCTTCCAACGCCCCAGCCCGGGTCTCTGCTGAGCCTCAGTCCAATTTACGATTACCTCACGGCCCGCGGGGCTGAGATTCATGCCGAGCACATCGTACTTGGGGAATGGCCGGTTCAATTCTTGCCGCCGGCGAACGAACTGGAAAAGGAAGCGGTTGCGAACGCTCTGCCGGTGGTCATCGAGGATGTTGCGACACGCGTGATGTCGCCGGAACATCTGGTTGCAATCGCTCTGCAGACGGGCCGCTCGAAAGACTATATTCGGATTTTGCAGTTCATCGAACACGAGGCAGTTGATCTAGCGAGGCTGCGAGACATACTTGAGCGGCATCACTTGACCGGAAAATGGGAGAGCTTCATGCGTAAATATCCGAAGGCCAACGATGAATAAGAAACAGATGCGCAAGCAGCTGGCGGCGCTAAGCCCGACGGAGAAGATCAAGCTTCTGGAAAAGCTCCGCGACCGCAGCCTGGCCTTGGCTCGCGCCGGGATGCGAGCCAGCCCAGATTCGCATCAGGCTGGTCCATCCCGAAAAGAGAAAGACTAAACAGTCATTGGTGATCGGGTCGTACGCTCACCGTCACCCAATTACAAAATTACCAAATAGAGGTTCCCATGCCCATCCGTTGGGACAAATTTACAGTAAAAGCGCAAGAGGCCGTGCAGCGAGCGAACAATCTCGCCTCCGAACACGGCAACCCCGAGCTGCTGCCGCTGCATTTGCTGGCGGCGCTGCTCGAAGATAAAGAAGGCATCGTTCCGCCGGTTCTCGAAAAAATCGGCATCGGCCCGCAGGCGGTTCTCAGCGAGGTGTATCGCGAGATCGAGAAGCTGCCGAAAGTTTCCGGCGAATCCGCGCAGGCCACGCTTTCGAACGCCGCCAACAAACTGTTAGAGCAGGCGTTCAAAGAGGCTTCCAGCTTCAAAGATGAGTACGTTTCCACCGAGCATTTGCTGCTGGCGATCACGCATCTCAAGCAGGACGCGGCGGCGAAGGTTCTTTCCCAGCACGGCGCAACCTACGATGCAATCCTGAAGGCTTTAACGTCTGTGCGCGGATCGCAAAAAGTCACCGACCAAAACCCTGAAGCAAAGTACCAGGCCCTCGAACGCTACGCCCGCGATCTGACTGAGCAGGCACGTCGCGGCAAGCTCGATCCGGTAATCGGTCGCGACGAAGAAATTCGCCGTGTAGTTCAAGTTCTCTCGCGCCGAACGAAAAATAATCCCGTGCTGATCGGCGAACCCGGAGTCGGCAAGACCGCCATCGTCGAGGGCCTCGCGCAGCGCATCATTTCAGGCGATGTGCCGGAAGTTCTCAAGAACAAGCGCGTCGTCTCGCTTGATTTGGGTGCAATGCTCGCGGGAGCAAAATATCGCGGCGAGTTTGAGGACCGGCTGAAGGCCGTACTCAAAGAAATTGAAGACGCCGCCGGCCAAGTCATTTTGTTCATCGACGAGTTGCACACCCTGGTCGGAGCCGGCGCCAGCGAAGGCGCAATCGACGCCTCGAACATGCTCAAGCCCGCACTCGCTCGTGGAGAACTGCGCGCCATCGGCGCAACCACGCTGAACGAGTATCGCAAATACATCGAAAAAGATGCCGCCCTCGAACGCCGCTTCCAGATCGTCTTCGTCGGCGAGCCGAATGTCGAAGACACAATTGCGATTCTGCGCGGCCTGAAAGAGCGCTACGAAGTGCATCACGGCGTGCGCATCAAAGACTCTGCCATCGTCGCCGCCGCGACTCTGTCGCATCGTTACATCTCTGACCGCTTCTTGCCGGACAAGGCAATCGATCTTGTGGATGAAGCCGCAGCGTCGATTCGGATTCAGATTGATTCGCTCCCTACCGACATCGATCAGCTGGAGCGGCGCGCCACGCAGCTTGAAATCGAAAAGCAGGCGCTGAAAAAAGAAGAAGACGCCAATTCGCGCGAGCGGCTGGCCGTCATCGAGAAAGAGCTGGCTGGCATTCGGGAAAAGTCCAATGCCCTCAAAGCCAATTGGAAAAAAGAAAAAGATCTGATCGCCCGCTCCCGCGAGCTGAAGGAAAAAATCGAGAAGCTCAAGATTGAAGAGCAAGCCGAAGAGCGCAAAGGCAACCTGCAGCGTGTCGCCGAGATTCGGTATGGATTGTTGCGCCAGGCCGAAGAGGAGCTGGGCCAACTAACGGACAAAATCGACGGCAAAGGCACCGGTGCGCCACGCATGTTGAAAGAGGAGGTGGACGAGGAAGATATCGCCCGCATCGTCTCGAAATGGACGGGCATCCCGGTCTCGAAGATGCTCGAAGGCGAAGTGAAAAAGCTGGTGACCATGGAAGAGCGCCTGCGCCAGCGCGTGGTCGGACAGGATCAGGCTCTCGAGCGCGTGTCGAACGCCATTCGCCGTTCGCGCGCGGGACTCAGCGATCCCAAGCGCCCGATCGGTTCGTTCATTTTCTTAGGGCCGACTGGAGTTGGAAAAACCGAACTCGCCCGCGCTCTAGCCGAATTTCTATTCGATGACGATCGCGCCCTGCTCCGTATCGACATGTCCGAATACATGGAGAAGCACTCTGTATCGCGCTTAATTGGCGCGCCTCCGGGCTATGTTGGCTACGACGAAGGCGGCCAGCTCACCGAGCAGGTGCGCCGTCGTCCGTACGCCGTTGTGCTCTTTGACGAAATTGAAAAAGCGCATCCCGACGTGTTCAACATCATGCTGCAGATCATGGACGATGGCCGCCTCACCGACGGCAAAGGCCGCGTGGTCGACTTCAAGAACACGATCATTATCATGACGTCGAATCTCGGCTCCAGCTATTTGCAAGCCGAGAATCTGCGCACACCGGAAGATTTCGAAAAAGCCAGCGAGCAGGTGATGAACGCGCTGCACGGCCACTTCCGGCCGGAGTTCCTCAACCGCGTTGACGACGTCATAATCTTCGGCCCACTCGGAAAGGATCAGTTGGTGAAGATCGTCGAACTGCGCCTGGAAGACGTGCGCCGACTGCTCGCCGATCGCAAGATTTCCATCGAACTAACCGATGCGGCCAAAGAGCTGCTATTCACGCAAGGCTACGACGCCAACTTCGGAGCGCGTCCCCTGAAGCGGGCGATTCAGAAGCTGGTGCAGGATCCGCTGGCGCTGAAAATCCTCGACGGCGAGATTCTCCATGGCGATCACGTCGTGATCGACGCCGACAAGAAGGCGGGGAAGATGACGTTTGAAGTCAGCAAGCGCGTGGGGCAGAAAGAAAAAGTAAAAGCGAAATAGGATGATTTTGTCATCCCGAACGGCTTAGCCGTGAGGAATCTGCTTGCGCTCGCAGCATCGGTGCTGCCGGCGTGCAGCAGGTTCCTTTCTTTGATCGGAATGACAAGCTTTTTCTCACGAAACCACTTTCTTGTGACCGCACTCCGCTGAGCAAGTTCCGGCATGACTACTTCTTCACAAAGGCTTCCACCACCTCGGGCGACGCAGCCAGCAACCACGCAACGACAATTCGAACCATGATTTGCAAGCCGTACCAAGCGAATCGCCAGCCCAGATCGCGCGCGGCCGCGGAAACTGCCGGAACCGATCCCGCGACTCCAATCACCAGAATCGCAAGCGCGCACCAGCGCGCCCAGTTCTTGAGGCGATAAAGTCCCCATCCCACAAGCGCCCATCCAGCCCCAACCGATATCGCTGTCTGAGGTCCGTCGAGTTCCCTCCCGTACGTGACCGGCCCTCCAACCAGCGAAACTGTACCGGGCGATACGAGATCGATGACGCCGACGGCAATCAAGTATCCCGCAACCAGAAAGAAGAGAGCCGCGATCACCGTCACGCTAGCGGGGCGCACCATAGGGTGAGAGTACCAAGTTTCGCCAACGAAACGTGGAGCCCCGGGCGCCTTCGTCGGGGGACGCAAATCCGCCACGAACGAATCCAATATGGCACACTGTTTCCATGCCCAAGCTCACCCTCGGCGATTTCGAACTCGGCATCTTTTCTGACGGCATTTATCCGCTAGACGGCGGCGCGTTCTTCGGCGTGATTCCCAAAATCATGTGGTCGCGCAAAGTCGTGGCCGACGAAAGAAACTACGTGCAAGCGGGGCTGAACTCGCTCCTTATCCGCACCGGCGAGCAAAACGTGCTCGTCGAAACCGGCATGGGCAACAAGCTCTCCGAGCGGATGATCAAGTTCTACGGCCAGCCCGCCAAGCTGCTTTCCAATCTTGCCACCGCAGGAATCGCTCCAGAAGACATCGACATCGTCATCAACACCCATCTGCACTTCGACCACTGCGGATGGAATACGACTCGCGGCAAAGATGGCAGGATCGTTCCGACATTTCCGCGCGCGAAGTATTATGCGCCCGAAGGCGAGTGGCAATATGCCCGCAATCCCAGCGAGCGCGATTCGATCAGCTACATTCCCGAGAACTACGACCCGCTAGTCGAAAGCGGACAGATGACGCTGCTCCAAGGCGGCGAGGAAATCGTTCCCGGCATCTCGGTGAAAACTTTTCCCGGACATACGGCGCACATGCTGGGTGTAATCGTGAACGGAGGAGTCAGTCGCGAGACAAACGGGGAGGGCACGACTTCAGTCGTGCCGCATAGCGCTGGTTTTGAAAGGGCGCGGCTTTCAGCCGCGTCGTCTGCCGCCTCACGTGAAACCGGGGCTTCAGCCCCTGAGGTCGCCTGCTACATTTCCGACCTCATTCCCACCGCCGCGCACATCGACATCGCCTGGGGCATGGGCTTCGATCTCTATCCGCTGCAGACGATTGAGAGCAAGAAGGAATACTACGCGAAGGCGATTCCGGAGAAGTGGCTGACGGTCTTCACGCACGGCGCGGACGTGCCTTGGGCCTATGTGGAGAGGGATGAGGAGGGGAAGCTGGTGGCAAAAGGGGCGTGAAATCCGTGAAGCACAACCTGCAGATATGTGGATTGATGATCGCCCTGAGTTGCGCTGCAAACGCTCAGCAGCGGCCATGCCCTACTCTAATGCCCGCCGTCCACTCGTGGGACGCCTTGTACAAGTCATTCAGATCATATGGGCATTGTGATGATGGCGCAGTCGGCGAAGGCTACAGCGACTCTGTTGCGCGAATTCTTGCGGACCGCTGGAAGAGTCTGCCTCGACTTTCGTCCCTTGCCGCAGAAAATGTTGCCTTCCGGCGCTTTGTCCTGAAGCACATTGACGCCTCCGACGACATGAACGAAATCAGGAACATCAAGATAAAGGCACAAACACAATGCCCACTGCAATTGCGCGGCCTCTGCGATGATATAGGGAAACGAGCGGACGAAGCCCTGAAAGAAGACGCAACACCACGCCGAGAATGACGACTAAGCCGTCTCGCGGGCGGGCGAGGCGCCCGCGCCACACAATCTCGCTTCGAAGAACTCTTCTACCCGCGACAAAATCTCAGCTGCGCTCTTCGATTCGTAAATGGCTTTGCGCAGGCTCGCGCCGCCCGGAACGCCGTGCGTGAACCAGGAGGCGAATTGCTTCATCTTGCCAACAGCGTCGGGAAGCTCCTCCTCGATCAACATCTGGAAATAAGTTCGAATCATTTCATACCGATCAGCTTCACTAGGCGAGTCGTAGCCGTTCGTGGAGCCCCGGACGCCCTCGTCCGGGGAGACGCCAGGGCGGATGGGGGCGTCCGCTGCCGCACGAGGGCCACAATACTGCGCAATCTGCCGGAAGATCCAAGGATTCGATGGCGCAGTGCGGCCAATCATCACCGCATCGCATCCCGTCTGCGTGACCATGGCGCAGGCGTCCTCCGGAGTGCGGATGTCGCCGTTCCCGATAACAGGAATCTTCACCGCATCCTTCACCGCTGCAATCCACTCCCATCGCGCCTGGCCGCTGTAGCCCTGTTCGCGAGTACGCGCGTGCAACGCAACGGCCGCCAATC
>JBEKBW010000162.1:0-9781 GCA_050015215.1 Candidatus Sulfotelmatobacter sp. | reverse complement strand
GTCTCGATCCTACGTCTGGCCACGAGCAAAAGGGCCGGCGGCCCGTGCTGATCGTATCGCCGGAGCCTTTCAACCGAGTCACGAAAGTTCCGGTGGTTCTGCCCATCACTAGCGGCGGTAGATTTGCACGCATGGCCGGTTTCGCTGTGTCCTTGACGGGAGCCGGAACGCAAACGACTGGGGTTATCCGTTGCGACCAGCTTCGCGCTCTCGATCTCGCCGCACGCGGCGGTCGGAAGCTGGAGAGCATACCGGACGCGATCATGGGAGAGGTGCTGGCGAGAATCTCGCCGATATTCGAGTAACGGAACCAATGACGCGCCCATCACATCCCAAGCGCCTTCTCGATCTCCCCTGCGATCCCCGCTGTCAGAGCCTTCATCTTCTCCTCCGATTCCGCCTCAACCATCACCCGCGCGAGCGCCTCTGTTCCCGAATAGCGCACAACGACGCGCCCATTGCCATCCAACTCGCGCTCGGCCGCCTCAATCGCCCGCTGCACCTCTGGCACCTGCGCGAACGGAATTTTCTCGCGCACGCGCACGTTCTGAATTTTCTGTGGAAATACCTTAAGATCGCTGACCAATTCGGCCAGCGATTTTCCTGAGCGCACGATCACATCCATCACTCGCAGTGCCGTGAGCAGGCCGTCGCCGGTGGTCGCACCACCGTCGCGGAAAATAATGTGGCCCGATTGTTCGCCGCCCAGCGTCGCGCGGGTTCTCAGCATTTCTTCGAGCACGTATTTGTCGCCGACATTCGCGCGTAACATGCGAATGCTGGACTTCTTCAACGCGATCTCAACGCCCATATTCGACATCGTGGTCGCAACCACCGTATCTTCGGCGAGTTTTCCTTGGGCTTTCAAATCACGCGCGGTCAACAGCAAGACGCCATCACCATTCACCACGCGCCCAGTGGCGTCGCAAAATAGCGCGCGGTCGGCATCGCCGTCGAACGTCACCCCCAAATCAAACTCCCCGCCGGATTCCGCTACGGCTTTTCCCAGCGTCTCCGGATGCAACGCACCGCAACCTTCGTTGATGTTTCTTCCGTCGGGCGTTACATGCGTGAATGTCGCCTGGATTCGCAACTCTCGAAACAACTCCGGCGCCTCGGCTGTGGCCGCGCCGTTGGCGCAATCGACGAGCACGCGCAGCCCGCTCAGGTCAGACGAGACTGCTCCGGCTAATGACTGGATATAGGCTTTGCGCAACTCCGCCTCCCCGGGGAGGGATGGACGGGCGATTTTCAACGCAGTATCGTCAGCCGATCCCGGCTTGCCGAGCAACGCGAAGATTTCCTGCTCGATCGCCAGTTCGCGCGCGTCGGTCAGCTTGAATCCGTCTCCAGAAAAAACTTTGATGCCGTTGTCGGTCCAGGGATTGTGCGAGGCGGAGATCACGATGCCCGCCGCGAAGCCTCGCGATCGCGCCAGATATGCGACCCCCGGCGTGGTGATGACGCCTGCGCTGTGCACATCGACACCGACGGCGGCGAGCCCGGCCGCTACCCGGTCGGCGATCCACGCGCTGGATTCGCGGGTATCCTGGCCCATTACGGCTCGCGCTTTGGGCGCGCTATGGATCAAATCGTGGCCTAATGCGCGTCCGATCAAGTACGTACTCTCGGAGGTCAAGGGGAACTCGCCCGCGACGCCGCGGATTCCGTCCGTGCCAAATAATTGCCTGGTCTGAACCGTCATAGATTTTGCTGAATCAGAAAACGACGAGCACAAGCGCTGAGGTACAGTTGAGATTCCACTTCGAACCGGCGCATCAATGTCTGGTTCCCATGGGTGGCGTCTTCTCCATGATCACCGTGACCCTAACGGGTGTCGGCTGGACTACCTGCACGAGCGCATCGGCGACGTAAACATTCGTTACAAATGTTGCCTGTGTCCGGGTTCCGGAGGCATCGACGGGATCGGTGGTGGCCGCATCCATCATCTCTACGTGATGCTTTGGGCCGGTGATCGTGATTCTCTCTGGATCCACCAGTACCTTGGCGATCTGCTCGCCTGCCACAAAATCTCCCGTCACCCGCGGACGAATCTCCACATCGCGCGTGAGACGCGTATCGAAGCTGAGATGCACCTGGCCCGGTACCACTTGCACGACGTGCAATTCCCGCTGATGTCGAATCTGCTGCGCGGTGAGATCAAAGGTTCGGTCGCCCGGTTTGGCGTCGGCCAAATCGAGATCGGCGTGAATGTCGGTTGATCGCAGGTCGCGAATCACGCGCTCCGGGCCGCGCACGCGAATCTGCGCCTCCGGAATGGTTACGGAGCTAATTTCCAGATGCGGCGGCACGTGCTGGAATTCGATCGGGACTCGCACCGCAACCTCGGCCGGTTCCTGATCGGGCGAAATGGCCAGCCACAAGCCGGCCGCGAGCAGAAGCGACAAAATCTTCAGCCAGAAATTGTGCAGCACCCAGCGACGTAGGAAGTCGGTCATAGCGGCCGCTCCAATTCTGAATCCGATTCTGCTTCGGTACTCACTGGCGAACCGATTCGAAATGGCGACTGTTGTGCACCGTCCGACTCTTCGTTTTGCACTACCGCCGTTGGCAATGCCACCGGAGACATGTAGCGCCGGAGTTCGCTGCTCAGCCGGTCGCGAAGTTGCTCAACCGTGAGATCTCTTTCAATCTTTCCGCCCACGGCCATGCTGATGGCGCCGGATTCCTCCGATACGACGACTGCGATGGCGTCCGTTTCCTCTGTGATGCCGATGGCCGCGCGATGGCGTGTGCCGAGTTGAGTGGATAGCACCGGGTTCATCGATAAGGGCAGGAAGCAGGCGGCGGCGGCCAGGCGATCTTTTTGTATGATTACTGCCCCATCATGGAGAGGCGCGCTGGGGCGAAAAATTGTGGCCAGCAGATCGTAGGAAAGCTTCGCATCCATAGCCACGCCGCTCTCGATGTACGTGCGCAAACCGATTTCGCGCTCGATTACCATCAGCGCGCCGGTTTGATGCTGGGAAAATAAATTCGCTGCCAGGACAATATCGTCGTAGGAGTCGCCTTCCACTGATGTGCCGCGCAAGAAGCTCACGCGGCGTCCTACGTCGGACAACACATGACGAATCTCCGACTGGAACACTACGATTAACGCGAACACCACGTAGGGAAGCAAATGGCTTACCAGCCAGTTCAAGGTGACCAACTCACCGATTCGCGCGAGGTAGAACGCCACGGCCACGGCTGTCAAACCGGCGAGCATGGGCGCCGCGCGCGTTCCGCGGATCATCACCAGCACTTCGTAGATGATTACCGCCACGAGCAGAATGTCGAGTACAGTAAACGATACTCTCGACCATTGCGCCGTCAACTGTGTCACCACGTTCTCCCCATGCAGAATTTCCTGTGCAGCACCCTACATTCTAATTCAGTGGGAGTGAAGGCAAAGAAAGTAGAGCTGCGTCACGCGGGAATGCTTGGGGCAATGGTCCGACCAGTTTGCTCACAATGTTGCGCTAGTGCGCGGCTAGAATTGTGTCCGTAACGCGTGCTGCCTCGACTGCGGCTTTTACATCGTGGGTTCGCAGGATGTGCGCGCCTTTTAGAATCAGGACGGTGTGAAGTGCGAGCGTCCCGTAGAGCCGCTCGGCGGTGGAAGCGTCTGTTCCGTTGCTCTGCAACATTCGACCGACGAAAGATTTTCTCGACACTCCTGCCAGAAGAGGAAATCCGAGCGATTGCAGTTCATGAAAGCGGGCCAGCAACGGATAATTTTGTTCGAGGTTCTTGCCAAAGCCAAAGCCGGGATCCAGCACGATTCTTTCACGCCGCACGCCTGCCAGTACGGCCGCCTCCGCCCATTCTCTGAGTTCGCGCTTTACCAGCAGGACAATATCGCCGGGCGGAGGCAAATTGCGCCACTCTTCGGGGCGGCCACGCATGTGCATCAGAACCGCGCCGCACTTCATCTGGGCGATGGTGCGCGCCATCTCTCGATCCCAGCGAAATCCGCTGACGTCGTTGACGATCTCGGCCCCCGCCTGGATCGCAGCGCGGGCAACGGGGGCTTTGTATGTGTCGATGGAGATCAGAGCATGAGGGCATTGTTTCTTAAGTTCCGTTATCGCCGGCAACACGCGGCCTAACTCGTCCTCGGCGCTTACTGCGGTTTTTGGGGGACGATCCGGAGTACCTAGTGCGGGCGAGTCTCTGCCTTGCGCGGAATTTGGCGCAACGGTTGCCCCGGGGCGCGTTGATTCTCCGCCAACATCGATGATGTCGGCACCCTGATCGAGCATGCGCAGCGCATGGGAGACCGCCTGACCTGGATCAAGGTACGAGCCGCCATCGGAAAAAGAGTCTGGGGTCACATTGACGATGCCCATGATTAATGTGCGCTTGCCCAGTTCCAGTGTGCGCGAACCGAGGTTCCATTGAAAAACGGTTCTCATGCGGATTCGTAAACGCGTTTTGCCACACCTGTCATGGCCGCGGAATTCATCTATATTGTAAGGGCAGTGCGATTGCGAGAGTTATGCGAAACTGCGCGCCCAATACTGGTTGCGGTTCTCGGGGATGATGAAGAATAAGATTCGATCCTTTCTGGTTCTGTGCGTTGGCCTGGGCGCGTTCGGCGGCTGCGACATCGAGCGCCGCAAATCGGATGCCGAACTCGGATTGAACCCGCAGCAAGCTGCAGGGCGCAAGATTTACGACAATTATTGCGATCGCTGCCACCGTCCTTATTCGACCAAAGGGAAAAAAGGGCCGGGCTTGCAAGGCGTCTTTCAGCATCAGTATCTCCCGCAGACCGGCCTTCCAGCGAATGACGATCGCGTCGGAGAAATCATTCGTAGCGGCCGCAAGGATATGCCGGGTTACAGCCAGGTATTGAGTTCGCAGGACATGCAGGATTTGCTGGCTTATATGCATACTCTCTAGTCGCCGTAGTGGCTTCTGAGAGGATTCTTGTGGTGGGATAATCCTGACGTGAAAAAAACCGAATTGCCCGATCTTTTTCGCAAGCTCCCCTCCGTGGATGAGCTGATTCGTGCTGCAGCCATGGAGCAACTGGTCGAAATATTTGGGCATGAAGCTGTGGCGGATGCTTCGCGAGCGGTGCTGGCGAGGCTTCGCCAGGAAATCACATCTGGCCTGTTGAGTGAAGACGGGTTACAGTTCGCGCGCGAAGGATTGGCGCAGGCGGTTGAAAATCAACTTCGTAGAACGTTCAGCTATTCTCTGCGGCCAGTGATCAACGCCACCGGCGTGATTCTGCATACCAATCTTGGCCGGGCGCCGCTGAGCGAGGCCGCCATCGAACATATTTGCGAGATCGCCGCGACTTATTCCAACCTTGAGTTTGATGTGGATACCGGCTCGCGCGGCAAGCGTGACGTGCTCGTAGACCGCTTGTTTCGTCAGTTGTTGCGCGCGGAGGTGAACGCTAACGAACGCGCAATCTCGACAATTGTGGTTAACAACAATGCCGCGGCCGTGTTGCTTGCGCTGAACACTCTGGCGGAGGGCGCGGAGGTCATCGTTTCGCGTGGGGAACTGGTGGAGATTGGCGGTTCGTTTCGCATTCCTGACGTGATGACGAAATCGGGCGCGATTCTGCGCGAAGTTGGCACCACGAACCGCACTCGTATCGCCGACTATGAGAAGGCGATTACAGAAAAGACCCGGCTGCTGCTGCGGGTCCACCGGTCGAATTTTGAAATCACCGGCTTCACGGAAGAGTCGTCCATTGCCGATCTTGTCTCCCTCGCGCGAGAAAGGGGTATTCCGCTAATGGAAGACCTAGGCAGCGGGGCGCTGTTCGATTTACGCTCGGTCGGAATCGGAGAGACGGGAGTGCTCGACAGTCTGCGGGCCGGGGTTGACATCGTTACTTACAGTGGCGACAAACTGCTGGGCGGGCCGCAGGCCGGATTGATCAGCGGCTCGGAGAAGTTGGTGGGCCGAATGCGATCAAACTCGCTATTCCGCGCGCTGCGCGTGGACAAACTTATCTATGCCGCGCTGGAAGCGACTCTGCTCGCATATTTGCGCGGCGATCACGACGCGATTCCCACGCTCCGGATGATGCGGCTCACGAAAGACGCGATCGGCGACCGAGCGGCGTCGCTGGCGGCGAGAATTACTGGGTCAAAGTTGAAGATTGAGATTGTCGATGGAGAATCGCTTGTGGGCGGCGGCGCTGCGCCGTCGTCTGTGCTCCCCACGCGCCTCCTGGCGATTTCGTGCGACGGCCTGAGTGCCGATGAGTTAGCCGAGCGTTTGCGTCATTCACCGCTTCCGATCATTGCTCGGGTTGAAGATGGGCGCGTTTTGCTGGACCTGCGCACAGTGTTTGACGAGCAGGACGCCGCCATTGCGACGGCGCTGAATTCAATTGCTGAGCCCCGATCGGGGTCCGGTCAATCGTCCCCAAGCGATGGCAAGCAGAATTGCTAGCGTGAAACCGGGGAAGAAGCAGGCATAGCCATCGCGGAGAATGAACAGGTGTACAAGAATGGCGCCGGACATCGCACAAACCAGCATAGTGCTGGCGATCAGCAACGTCTTAGGAATTAATAGCAGAAACGCGCAGACGACTTCGAGACCACCGGTGAAATAGCGCAACCACTGGCCAAGCCCAATCCGCGCGAAAAGCTCAGGCCAGAAGGTCCCATGATGGCTGAACTTTTCCAGTCCGGAATACAGGAACAATAGGGCCACTGCCCCTTGCAGAACCCAAAGCGTGAGGTTCGAGAGTCGGTGCCATGCCACCCTCACGGCGGCCTCCTGGCAGGGCGAGAATATCTCCGGAAAAGCGCGCTATTTCGGCTGCGGCGTCATTGCATTCGGCTTGGGCTGTTTGGCGATGATCTGATCTTTTATTTTCTCGTAGAGAGACTGCGGAATAATCTTTTTGTGAACCAGATCGAGTTTTGTTCGATACGGGCGGCCGGCGATGATCTTCTGCGAATACGCGTCGCCGATGCCGGGCAAGGCTTTCAACTGGTCGGCAGTTGCCGTGTTTATGTCTAGTTTTTCGGCAGCGTCCGCGGGTGCTGCCCATGCTGATCCGGAATCGGTAGATCGGGCATTAGCCCCGGGCTGCAGGAAGAGCAAGCTCAACAGCAAAGGCGCCAGCAGCGCTAGCAGTTTTCTGCCGATCGGTTTCATAAATTCTCCTTACGCGTAAATCCCGCGCTGGCGGATGGTGTAGGCCACGCGATCGATCGCCAGCATATAGGCCGCGATGCGATTGTTCACGTGGTGCGTTTCCGCATAGCGAACCACGTCGCCGAACGAGGAGATCATGATTTCCTCCAGTTGCTCGTTGACCACGGATTCTTTCCAGAAATATCCCTGGCGATCCTGCACCCACTCGAAATAAGAAGTTGTCACGCCGCCGGCGTTGGCCAGAATGTCGGGAATGACGAAGACGCCTTTGTCGGTCAGAACATCGTCGGCGGCGGAGGTCGTGGGACCGTTCGCGCCTTCCGCCAGCACACGGCATTTCACGCGATCGACATTGCGCGATGTGATCACATTCTCCGTGGCCGCGGGAATCAGGATTTCGCATTCGGTGGTGAGCAACTCGGCCGGATCATAGCTTTCCGCGCCGGGGAAGCCGTGCACCGTGCCATTCTTCTGCCGATACTCGACCAGCGCGTTCAGGTCGATGCCATTTTTGTTGTAAAGGCCGCCGCCGACTTCGGCGATGCCGATGACCTTGTACCCTGCACCGTGCATAAGGTGAGCGGCGTTCGAGCCGACGTTGCCGAATCCTTGAACCACAACGCGGCTGCTCTCGCGCGACAGGCCGAGCTTCTTAATGGCTTCGTCACACACCACCATCACGCCGCGGCCGGTGGCCTCACGGCGCCCGCGGGAGCCTCCGATGTTGATCGGCTTTCCGGTCACGCACGCCGTGACCGTCTGGCGCATGTGCATGGAATAGGTATCCATCATCCAGGCCATGATTTGTTCGTTGGTGTTGACGTCGGGGGCGGGTACGTCCTTTTCCGGGCCGATGAATTCGATTAGTTCGGAGGTGTAGCGGCGCGTCATGCGCTCGATTTCGCCCATCGACATTTTGTGCGGATCGCAGATCACGCCGCCTTTGGCTCCGCCGAAGGGAATGTTGACCACGGCACACTTCCAGGTCATCCAACTCGCGAGAGCGCGCACCTCGTCGAGCGTTACGTCGGGCGCGTAGCGGATCCCCCCTTTCGCCGGCCCGCGAGCGATCGAATGCTGGACGCGGAATCCAGTGAAGACCTCGAGATGGCCGTCATCCATTTGCACCGGAATGTAGACCGTGAGCTCGCGATTGGGATAACGCAAGACCCGCCACAGGCCGTCGTCGAGGTTGAGCTTCTGCGCGGCCAGGTCAAAACGCGCGCGCTGCGATTCCCAGGGATTGCTTTCTTTATCGACCTGCGGGGCGGTAATTACGGTGCTCATAAAGGATGTCTCCGGAATGATTGTGGTTCGGGGCTGGCCGTCGCCGGAAAAACCTTCGGGACGGGCAAACGTTCAGAGTATATGAGGGCAGAGGCGGGGAAGCAAGCGTTGGGGGTGTATCCGCAGGGTCAAATTTCCTGCCATTACTTTTTCTGGGAATCCTGAATCAGTACCAGGTCTGACGGCGAATCTCCCCGCACTAAAGCCAGGTTCTTGCCATCAGCTGCCCATTGATACGAGTAAATCTTCAGCGCGGTGAAGTTCGTCAGTTGCCGGCCGGGACCGCCGTCGAGCGGTTGCACCCATAGATTGTCCACCCCTTTCTCGCGGATGGGATAGACAATCCCTTTGCCATCTGGGGTGAGGTGCAGCGTCCCGCGATGCCGGGGATCATACTCGAAGGTGCGCAAGGTTTTTCCTGACTCGAGAGAGACCATGACGATGTTCGGCTTCTGAGCTTTGAAATCGTAAGAGCCAAGGAGCGCCGTCTTCCCGTCGTGCGCAATGTCATAGCCCTCGGCATTTGCCGCATACTCACCGGAAATGCGTTCCGGATTGCCGCCATCGATGGGAACCTTCATGTAGGCGGCAGCGGTCGAGTCGAGGTAGAAGACCCACTTTCCATCGGGCGAGCACGCGGGGAAGCGGGGAACAGGTCGCGCTTGCCTTCTGTGATGCGGCGCAGGCCAGTGCCGTCGGCTTCACTCCGCCAGATGCTCACGCTCAGGGTTTTCGCCATTCCCCGCGCGAAGACGACGTGACCGTCACTGCACCCGTTCGGCTGCATCGCTCCTGAGTCCTTTTCATTAGCGATTTCGCCCTTGACTTCACCATTCGCGTCTACCACGCGAATTGACGGGTACTGTTCGGCCAGCAGATGACCGTCGCTGGCCCACGAGATAGTGGGTACGGGATCTCCGGAAGCAACCTGCCTGACGTCGGAGTAATCAGCCTTCTGGCCTGAGCTCACATAAATGTCGCGCACCGATTGCTGCATCACCGTTGCAATGGTTTTCCCGTCGGAAGACACGCTCAACGTCGCATAGTCATTGGTGTCGGCGGTCACGGGGCGTAGCTTGCCGTCGGGATAACTGACCAACCCAACCTGTTGCCGGTTGAAGTTCGTTTCCGCACTTTGCACGATTACAGCCAGCGCGCTCCCATCGGGCAGCCACGCCACCTTGCTGAAAAACGTGAACGGGGGCTTGGAGATAGTCTTCTGCTTTCCGGTCTCCGGATCGACCCCAATCACGGCACCCAAGCTGTTGCCAGTCTGATCGATGACGGTGCCGCCAATGACCTTTCCGTCCGGGGACCATGCGGCATCGATTATCAAATGGGACATGGGTCCGCT
>JBEKBW010000161.1:0-9418 GCA_050015215.1 Candidatus Sulfotelmatobacter sp. | reverse complement strand
CAGCCTTTGCAATTTAGATTCTCGTGAACATCGAGCGACAGGGATGGTAAAGAATCGCCTAAATATCAAATTTCTTCGCAATCCTCTTCAATAAACTTCCGACGCGCTTCCGCGTCCTCGCCCATCGGCGTGCGCAGAAAATCCGCGCCGGTCAGCATCCCGCGCCCACCCCGAACGTCTTCAGCTTGAATTGAACATGGGCTTTCTGCTGCAGCGCGGAAAGAATTTCGAACAGATTCTTGGCGTGAGGATTCCCCGACGGTCCGAGCATCCTCATCAGGCTCTTGGGAGAATGGCGTGTGATTTTCGCCGCTTCTCAAAACTGATTGTGGCGTTGGGTTACAAAATGAAAGATTGATTTGGCGGCTAAAGCTGCGCCCTTTCAAAGCGCCGCGAACTCCCTTGCAGGAGGATCCGCGAAAAAATCAAAGCCCCGAGCAACTCGGGGCTTCGAGAGTACTGAACACTGTCTGTCAATATCCATTCTAGATCGAGAGTCAAGATTGTCAAGGCATCTCTTAGAGTCGAATGGCACGAGGAGGGCGAGGGGATCGAACCCTAGTGGCTGTAAAGCCACTCGACTGTGTGACAGACAGTGTCCAGTACCCACTGGCTACACCCTCCTAGACGCTGCTGCCTAAGAAATTGTATGCACTGAAAGATCCAGCGAATATCGGAGTAATCGGAAATATTTTGGGACAAGTGCCAAATCGGGAGTTGAAGAACATCGGCGGGCAAGAGTGCCCGCCCCGCATTCGACGTCCTTAAATATCCAAATTCTTCACATCCAGCGCATTCTCCTCAATAAACTTGCGCCGCGCTTCCACGTCCTCGCCCATCAGCGTAGTGAAGATGGTTTCGCATTCCGCAATGTCTTCGAGTTTCACCGAAAGAAGCGTGCGCCGCTCGGGGTCCATGGTAGTCTCCCACAACTGCGGAGCGGTCATCTCGCCCAGGCCTTTGTAGCGCTGCACATCATAGCCGCGGCTGCCTTCTTTCTTCACATACTCAAACAACTCGCGCGCCGTAGCCTTCTCCACCGGCTCGATTGCAGCGCGAGCCCGCGGCGCGGCCTTCGCCGTTTTCTTTTCTGACTTGTCGCCGTCGTTCGAATCCTGCCCCGCAGCATCGTCGTCCGCCGAGTCTTCATTTCCATTGCTGCTCGTCGCGCCAGCTTTCGTTACGGCTTCCACCACGAACGGCGGCTCGAGATAAGGCTCGATCTGCTTGAACTTCGAAATCAACTGCCGGCACTCGGCGCTGGAAGCCAGCTCCCAGTTGATGACGTGCTCCGACCCCTGCGAGTTCACAAATTTCACTTCCCAAAGGTTGTGCTCCTCATCGAAAACCGCATCCACGCTCTTGAACTTGCGGTCTTTCTGCAGCCGCTTCAATTCCTTTTCCAGCTTCTCGATTTTTTTCGACGGAGCGTTCTTGTCCCCCTCAAAATCCGAGTGCTTCGAAAGATCGAGCCTGGGCAGCAATTCGGCCACGCTCTCATCCCGCAGCCGCTTATTCACTTTGTCGAAGAAATTCAGATACTCCTTCAGCACACCCATAAAGCGCGTCAGATTTGCGCCCTCCAGCTTAGCCGCACCTTCGCCGTAGCGCACAATCAGCCCGTCAGCCGCGCGTTTCAGCATCACTTTGTCGAACGCGTCATCGTCTTTGATGTACTGGATCGACTTGCCCTTCTTGATCGAGTAAAGCGGCGGCTGCGCAATATAAACATTGTTGCGCTTAATAAGCTCTTGCATATGGCGAAAGAAGAATGTTAGCAGTAGGGTGCGGATGTGCGAGCCGTCGACGTCGGCGTCGGTCATGAGGATGATTTTGCCGTAGCGAACTTTCGTGGGATCGAAGTCGTCCTTTGCGATGCCAGTGCCGAGCGCGGTGATCATGGCGCGAATTTCTTCGTGCGCCAGCATCTTGTCGTAACGCGCTTTTTCTACGTTGAGAATTTTTCCCTTGAGCGGAAGGATCGCCTGGAAGCGGCGATCGCGGCCTTGTTTGGCGGTTCCACCTGCGGACTCGCCTTCGACCAAGAAGAGCTCGCAGCGGTTGGGATCACGCTCGGAACAATCGGCGAGTTTTCCCGGTAGACCACCGGAATCTAGCGCGCCTTTGCGGCGAGTCAGGTCGCGGGCTTTGCGCGCGGCTTCGCGGGCACGGGCGGCGTCGATGGCTTTGTTGATGATCTTGCGAGCGACCGTCGAATTCTGTTCGAAGAACGCGCCCAGGCGCTCGTTCACAAACGCCTGCACCACGCCGGCGATGTCGGAATTCAACTTGCCCTTGGTCTGGCCTTCGAACTGCGGCTGCGGCAGCTTCACGCTGATGACTGCGACCAGGCCTTCGCGAACATCATCGCCGGTGAGGTTTTCTTTCACGTCCTTGAACAAGCCCATCTGCTGCCCGGCATAGTTGATGGTGCGCGTAAGGGCCATGCGGAAACCGGAGAGATGCGTGCCGCCGTCGACGGTGTTGATGTTGTTGGCAAAGCTGAAAACGGATTCGGAATAACCGTCGTTATACTGCAGGCCGATTTCCATGGCCACGCCGCTACGCTCGGCCTCCATGTAAATCGGTTTATCGTGGAGCACCTGCTTGCCGCGATTCAGGTGCTTGATGAATTCGGCGATGCCGCCGTTGTACTTAAACTCCGAACGTTTGGCCCCGCCTGTCTTCGCGTCGGTCGATCGCTCATCGGTGAGCGTGATCGACAAACCTTTATTCAGGAATGCGAGTTCGCGCAACCGTTGCGCCAGCGTATCAAAGTTGTATTCCGATGACGCGGTAAAGATGGTGCGGTCGGGCAGGAAGTGCACCTTCGTACCGCGGTGCTTGCTGGCCCCGGTCTTTTTCAATTTGCTGGTCGGTTCGCCCTTGGAGTAGGTCTGCTCCCAGGTAAATCCGTCACGCCAGATTTCGAGATCAAGTTCCTCGCTAAGCGCATTGACCACGGAAACTCCAACGCCGTGCAGTCCGCCCGATACTTTGTAGCTTGAGGAATCGAATTTTCCGCCCGCATTCAGCGTGGTCATCACAACCTGCGCCGCAGAGACTTTTTCGCCGTCGATTTCCATGTCATCGACAGGAATGCCGCGTCCGTCGTCGACGACGGTGATGCTGTTGTCGATGTGGATGGTTACGTTGATCTCTTTGGCGAATCCCGCGAGGGCTTCATCTACGGAGTTGTCGACAACTTCGTACACCAGATGATGCAGACCAACCTCACCGGTCGATCCGATGTACATGGCAGGGCGCTTGCGCACATGTTCCATGCCGCTGAGGACTTTGATCGAATCGGCAGTGTAGTCGCTGTTGCCTCCGCCGTTATTTCCGGCGGGCGTCTTCGCGTCGATCGTTTTTCCGTCGATCATCTTTTCGCTGATCGTTTTCTCGTTAATCGGCGTTACGCTTCCGTTTTTTGTTTTGGTTTCTGCGATGGGAGTATTGATCTCTTTTGTGGCCATTCATCTCCGTGGAGAATGTCCGAAATTTTGAACCGGAACTAGATTTGTTGCAGGCGCGAAAGCGCACTCAAAATCGCCCAGGGGCAGGTTCGGAGCCCGACCTGCCAAAGTTACCTCAAGTACTTGAGATTTCTTATATTTAGGTTCGTTTGGCGACTTGGAAATTATAGCATGAAAGCTAGGCATTGTTCGACTCTGCCAGGACCGGAATCGGCCTCGTAAATGGCTGGTATCTGGCCAATTCCGAGAGCGGTTTCGTCAGACCATTACAAACACTCCATAGGACCAGCAATCTTACGTTGATGATTTGATTTCGGGCACCTCCCCGGCCTTCACGCCATCTAAACCAGCTGATCCTGATAAACTGACCGAAGGAGTTTCCAACCCGAATGCCAGTTCCCGTATCCCAAATGTGGACCGTTTCGTCCTACGTGCTTCGGCAGAAGCTCGCGGGTCGCAAACAATACCCGCTGGTGCTGATGCTGGAGCCGCTGTTTCGCTGCAACCTGGCTTGCGCGGGATGCGGAAAGATTCAGTACCCGGCGCACATTCTAAAAAAAGATCTTTCGCCGGAGGAATGTTTTCGCGCGGTCGAGGAATGCGGCGCTCCGGTGGTTTCTATCCCGGGCGGCGAGCCCCTCATGCATCCGCAGATTCATGAGATTGTGGCCGGCCTGGTGACGCGCAAGAAATACATCTATCTGTGCACGAATGCGTTGCTGCTGAAGGAGAAGATCGATCTCTTCCAGCCGAGCAAGTACCTTACCTTCAGCGTTCACCTCGACGGGCAGCGGGAAGAGCACGATCTCGCCGTGTGCCGCGAGGGTGGGTACGACATTGCCGTCGATGCGATTAAAGAAGCTCTCGCGCGCGGCTTCCGCGTTACGACCAACACCACGCTGTTCGACGGCGCGGACCCGAAGTCTGTTCGCGCTTTCTTCGACGAGATGATGGATCTTGGCATCGAGGGCATGATGCTCTCACCCGGTTACTCCTACGATAAGGCGCCGGACCAGAAGCATTTCCTCGGACGGGCCCGCACGCGCCGCATGTTTCGAGCGATTCTGTCGAATCGCAAGAAGAGCTGGCGGTTCAATCTTTCGCCGCTTTTTTCAGAATTCCTGATGGGCAAGCGCACTTATCCCTGCACGCCGTGGGGCATGCCCACGTATAACGTTTTTGGATGGCAGAAGCCTTGCTATCTGCTGCAGGATGGTTACGCGGAAACGTTCGCTGAGCTTTTGGAAACGACGAACTGGAGCAACTACGGAACTGAGTCTGGTAATCCGGCTTGCGCCAATTGCATGGTGCATAGCGGGTATGAGGCTTCGGCAGTAAACGCTACATTCAGTTCGCTGGGCGGATTCGTGGCTACGGTGAAAGCTACTTTGTTTACACGCTATCGGGATGAAGAAGCGTTGCGCTTGCTGGACGAGAAACAGGCTCCGGTGCATCCGCTGGTGCAGATCGCGCCGACCGGCGAATCTCTGCAGGGAACCCGCGCGTAGGTACGGCCAGCAGGCCGATGTCATCCCGAGCGCGGCGATAGCCGCGAAAGTGACCTTAAGACGGAGTCGAGCATCCATGAAGTCGTCGAGGAAAACCTGGGCTGCACGCCGTTCGTAGAGAGGACCGCGCTATTTGCCGGCTGAGGCGCATCGTTGGGTCCCTCCGAGAGCTATCGCTTTCGTCGGGATGACGTCCGGCTTGCATATTCGATGACTGGATAGGATCTTCTGATGACTGGAAAGGCTGCGGGACATCTCGATCACGAAGCCGCCGCAGCGGCGCCCCATGCTGGCGCCACCAATCCCGATTCGCTGGAAGTCGCTCCGGGCACGGCTCACGAACAGCTCGAGGGCTGGATTCCGCAACTTGCATCAGAGGAAGAAATTCGGGTCGCTCTCGAAAAAGCGTTCGACTATCGCGGCGACGTCACCATCACTCGCAAAGACGGATCGAAGATCGAAGGCTATCTCTTTGATCGGCGCAGCGCAGCGATCCTCCGAGATTCGTTAGTCCGCCTCTACCCTAAGAACTCGAACGAGAAAGTCGCCATCTCCTACGCCGACATTGCCGCGCTCGCCTTCACCGGACGAGACACCGCCGCCGGAAAAAGCTGGGAGGCGTGGATGAAGAAATACGCTGCAAAGAAAGCTGCCGGCGAAAAGAACATTGCGCTCGAACCCGAGCCGCTCGAATAGCGGCGACCTGCGATCACTTTGCCTTGCCCGCAACGGTATTCACCGTCGCAAAACTCAGATTTGAAATAAGCTCTTCGACCTCATCCTCCGCCCCGCCGATAAAGGTAAAGGAAACTGCATATCCTTTGGCGAGAATTGCCAAGGTCGATTGCAGCATCACGCGCGAGCCGACGTCTTTCTGGAAGTCTCCCCGGGGGACGAGCCTCGTTCCTACCTCGAACTCATACGGCTCCTGGATCGCTTCGAGTCCTTGAGCCTTTGCCACCTCGCCGATCGGACCGAAGTATTGCGCGGCATCTTTCAATCCCGGATAGGCTGCCGCGCTTTCTGCCGCGATCAGAATTGACGAATTCACGTCTTCGCCATGCGCCTCCGGCGGACGCGAGAATGCCGCGAGTAAAACGCGTGCCATGCTCTTGCCGTTTGCCGCCGATTTTTCTGCACTGCCGTCATCTTCGCGCCGGTTCATCTCATCCGTGCGCAAAACCCAGCCCTCGGGAATTTTGCAGGTGAAGCCGAAGCTCGGATTTCGGTAAACACCCTTGCTAAGCGAACCTGGGTCCAAATGAGATTCCGCTGCTGGCGCGGATTTGGCGGCCTTATGCGATGGCGAGGCGGTCTGCGCGTAAGCCAGCGGCAGAACTAACGCAGTGACAGTTAGCCTGACCGCGACGAAACTGCGGAGGATCATGGCCTCCATGGTACAGCAGCCGCTCTCCAGTCTTGAGGCCGATCTTGCGATAAACAGCGCAGAGCCGGCCGTCGCGATGAAGTCATGCGGGCATTTATTTAAAACTTGTGAATTTAAAACTCTGGCCATTAACTGCTGAGATACGCGCGTCGTTGGGCCGTTTTGGAACCAGTAGGAGCAAAAAAGCTTGTAAAAATGCCTATTTCGTAGTGATATATTCGTGGAACCCGCGTAAAATGAGGGTGTTTTCCACAGGGCGGTGGGAGTAAGATCAACCGCGCTGGAATTTAATCCAACAATTATTCAGAGGAGGAAGATATGGCTTCAGGTTTGACCAAGACCCAGCTGGTTCGTCATCTGGCCGAGAAAGTTGAAGTTCCCAACAAGACCGCGGCGGCATTTCTTGAGCAGCTTGCCGACGTTGCCGTAAAAGAAACCAAGAAAGGCGGCGTGTTCGTTGTGCCCGGTTTAGGCCGCCTGGTGAAGGCGCACCGCAAAGCCCGCGTCGGACGCAATCCGCAGACCGGCGAGCCGATTCAGATCAAGGCCAAGACCGTCGTCAAGTTCCGCGTGGCCAAAGCCGCGAAGGACGCGATCGCTCCCAAGAAGTAGTTTTATCCGCAAATTAGTTCTGAAGGCCGGCTCAGCCCGGCCTTTGGTTTTCTGCGTGAACTTTCATGAATTGGATTCTGATCGGCATCGGAGATATTGCGGCCCGTCGTGTCATTCCCGGGATTCAGTCCGAACCGCGAAGCCGCTTGTATGGCCTGGTCACGCGCGATCCGGCAAAAGCCGGTGCTTATCAGGTTCGCGCCTGGAATACTCTTGACGAAGCTCTCGCCGATCCTGCCGTGGATGCGGCTTACGTTGCGACTCCAGTCTTTCTGCATGCCTCGCAGACGATCCAATCGCTTCGCGCAGGCAAGCACGTGCTGTGCGAGAAGCCGATGGCGATGAATGAAGCGGAGGCACGGTTGATGGTGCGTGCCGCGGAAGAATGCGGGCGAATGTTTGGTGTGGCGTATTATCGCCGCGCGTACCCAAAAGTGCGGCGCGCGAAACAGTTGCTGGAGGCTGGGGCGATCGGTCAGCCGGTGCTTGCTGAACTCACCTGCCACGAATGGCGCGGCGACGACGCTGGTCATCGCAATTGGCTGCTCGACCCGGCGAAAGCCGGAGGCGGGCCGTTATACGACATCGCCTCTCACCGCATTGACGTTCTGAATTTCCTGTTCGGTCAGCCATCGCGCGCGACGGGATACTTATCCAATGCGGTGCATCACTACGCCGTCGAAGACAACGCAACGGTGATGATCGACTACGCCAGCGGCTTGCGCGGCATCGTGGATGTTCGATGGCATTCGAAGATCAAGCGCGATGAGTGCCGCATTCGCGGAACGGAGGGAGAGATGGATTTGACCCCGTTGAACGGGCCTGAGCTGATTTATCCCGGCGGACGCGAGCATCTTCCTGTACACCAGAACGTGCATCTGCCGATGATCAGGAATTTTGTCGATGCGGTCGAAGGTAAGGCTCCACTGCTGGCTAGTGGAGCGGAGGCTTACTGGACGGATTGGATTACGGAGCGGGCGCAACGGCCAAATCGCGCTTCCTGAAAATTCACCCGGCGCGAATTCTACTTCGCGTACTCATTCCTCACCACCTCGCCGCCCTTCATCACAAACTTTACGCGTTCGAGCGTGGTCACATCTTTCAACGGATCGCCATCCACCGCGACAATGTCGGCCCATGCGCCGGGATCGAGGCTGCCGACTTTTCCCGACCACCCGAGCAGATCGGAGGCGTTGATCGTGGCCGCCTGAATGGCTTGTAATGGCGTCAGCCCGAGCTTCACCATGACCGCGAACTCATGCGCGTTCAGGCCGTGCGGATAAACGGCGGCATCGGTGCCGAATGCAACCTTCACGCCGCTGGCAAAGGCGTGGGCAATATTCTTGCGTGCTGCCGGAATCACCTCTTTCGCCTTGACTAGCAGAAAGTCGGGCAGGTGAGTTAGTCCAGCGTTGTCGATCATCCAATCTCCCAGATAAAGCGTCGGCACCAGATACGTACCGTTCTTCTTCATCTCGGCGATGCCAGCGTCGTCAATGTAAGACCCGTGCTCAATGGAATCGACTCCCGCCTGGGAGGCCCAGAGAATGCCCTGCGCGCCGTGGGCATGAGCGGCAACTTTTCGTCCCAGGCGATGCGCGTCAGCGACGATGGCCTTCATTTCCTCCAGCGTGTACTGCGAGGCTTGCGGATCGTCACCTCGCGAAAGCACGCCGCCGGTGGCGCACACCTTGATGAGGTCGGAGCCATACTTTATGTTCTCGCGCACCTTGTGCTGCACGGCGGCGATGCCATCGGCTACTCCGCCTTCGGTGGCGTGGTATTCGTAGGGCAGCAGATTGTTATCACAGTGGCCTCCGGTGATGCTTAGCGCCGGGCCGCTGACCAGCATTCGCGGGCCGGGGACATCGCCGGCGTTGATCGCGTCGCGCAGAGCCACATCGCTGTAACCATCCGCACCCACGTTGCGGACGGTGGTGAATCCAGCCTGCAAGGTAAGCCGGGCATTTTTCGCGCCGGTTAGGGTTTCGCGCGGGATGCTGATGGCGAGCCGCTCATAACCGAACGTCGGATCGAATGTCAGGTGGGTGTGCGCGTCGATCAGGCCGGGCAGAATGGTCGCGTTCGGCAGCTCGATCCGCAGCGCGTCCGCTGGAGCCTTCGCCGCCGCGGCTTCTCCGACACTCACGATCTTGCCATCGGCGATCACAATCATCTGATCGGAGAGCATTTTGCCGGTCTTGACGTCGAGCACGTGCCCTGCGTGAATGGCGACACCTTTGGAACTCTGCTGGGCGGCGCTCTGCTGAACGACGACCTGCCCGTAAATTCCGAACACCACCGTCACGGCTATGACGGAATGCAGAAATGCCTTGATCATCGTCTCCCTCAGAATGTGTGATTAAAACGTACGGAAGGATAGCAGAACCCGCTGGCAGAATCGCACTTTGCACAGCGTACACACTAGCGTACAC
>JBEKBW010000160.1:0-17249 GCA_050015215.1 Candidatus Sulfotelmatobacter sp. | reverse complement strand
CCCCAAATCAAGTACCGCGCGTTAGCGCTGCCTCCGCCCGAAGGCTCGGGCGGGGTACAATCCTCCCGCATGATTACCTGCTCCGGCTGCGGGGCTGATGGCCGCGATTGCGTTCTACGGTTTCTACACCTCCCTGGGCGGCCGACCGGTTTTCGGAGGCGTTGCCGCGCTAGAGGGGTGATTCCCCTCGGTCGATACCAAGCGTGAGTGCGGGCATCTGGCGTCCCCGGAAGAAAATCGAGCCGGATTACCTGCTGCTTTTGCCTTCGGCGCTGGCGGAGCGGTTGAGGAGAGTGGCGGAGTTGTTTCCGACGAATGCGGCGAGTTTGCGGTATTGTACAGGCGGCGGGGGTAGTGGCCGAAGCGGCTAAAGCCGGTTCTTAGTTTGGCAGCGGATGCGGTATCGCTAAAGCGATGCCCTGATACGAATCCTAAGTTTTGCGGCAAGCGGAAGGTCGGGGTTCGAGGGCGAGCCACTTACGCGGCGCTGAAGCGCCGCTCTTCCACGGTAGTTCCAGCACGGTCGTTCGAGGGTTGGTTATTCTTAAATCTCCTAGCGGCGCGGCGTGAAGCCGAACGCTTTCAAATCACCCCCCAAGCTATTTGTTTCCAATCACGAAGTTTACTGTGCTGGAGCCGTTAGCGTTCACCGTTACCGACTTCTCCCACTTCTTTGCTTCGGTGAATACGGGGCGTTGGACGGTGCGTTCGGTCAGGACGTCGTAGGCCTGCTCTTTGCCGGCTAGTCCCCAGCCTTCGTGCCAGGCTTCGACCTGATAGGTGCCCGGAGGAACATTCGAGAATTCGAAGCGGCCGCTTTCGTCCGTAACCGCGTAGTAGGGATGCGGGACGACCATCATCTCTGCGTTCATCCAGACGTGCCCACCGTTGCAGCGGAGGCTGACCAGGCCGGGAGTATTCATGTTGCGCGAGTTGATCTGGTTGGGGAACGGGAACGGAAGGTTGTAGGTGGCTGCTCCGTCCATGTGGATAGTGTGAAGGGTCGCGTCGGAGCTTTTCATCTGCAGTTCGGCGGTAACGGGGACCAGCAAGATGTGCGGAATGTAGCGGCAGTGGTGCTGGTCGAGGTGACGTCTTTGCTCAGGAATATCCATCGCTTTTCCGGCAGAGATATTCTTCAGATAGACGATGGTGTTGGCGACGCCGCCTTGGGAGCCGATGATGAGGCGCTCCAGGCTAACAGCTTTCTTGCCGTCGGGATCGCAAATTTGAGGGTCTTTCGTGACAGGAAAATCCAGTTGGTGAGGCACTGGGCCAGACCATTTTACGGAGCCGGAGATAGTTCCGCCGTCGGTGACGGAGATTACTTTATAGTCCTGCGCGGCGGCAAATGTCGCAAGCGCTAGAACTGAAGACAACAAAATACAGCAGAGTACAGTCGCCCTGTACATGCAAACACCCCTGACGCTCGCGGGCCAAGACTTCGACCTAGGCCGGTTCGTCGTGGACCGTGGGCAAAATTCAAATTTCGTTGCTTGTTCCGCAGGCAACGTCGTGCACCCGATTTCGGGACCGTGCTGCACAGGGTTCCCGCTTTCGCGGGCAGCACGCAAACATCTCTTCTTCTAACTGGGAAAACCCTGGGGCGGGTTCCGTGTGGTGGGATCACGCAAAGTGTGATCTACATCACAAAATTAAGTTGCGCTAATGTTACAGCCGTGTCGAGATTACCAAAGAGGTAGGACTAGCAGGGGAGGCTTGAAGGTCAGGCGCAGCGGGGACCGGCGATGCAGCGCCGGAAGGCGCGGTTGATGGCGTGGCACCTTCGGTATGCCTGAAGGCATACCCTGATACGAATCGTAAATACGGATCGACGATACGGCCGTCAATACGAGTCGTCAATACGAATCGATCCGAAGCTCGCTTTTCTCTGAGGCGGCAGGCGATGGCTTACAATCTTTGCTTCCATGACAGTGCAGGTTCGATCGTTCGCGAAGATTAACGTTGGGCTGCGCATTGGAGCCCGGCGCGAGGATGGGTTTCATGAGTTGCTCACCGTTTATCAGACACTGGCTTTGCACGATGTGATTGGTGTGAGTGTAAGCCGCGGTGGCGAAATTGAGATTCGCTGTGATGATGCGCGGGTTCCGTGCGATGAATCGAATACTTGTTATCGCATTGTTGAAAAGGCGCTCCGGGCTTTGAACGCCAAAGCGCGAGTGGTCATTGACATTGAAAAGAGATTGCCGGTGCAGGGGGGAATGGGCGGGGCTTCGTCGAATGCCGTGGCTGCGCTGCTGGGGCTGGAGCGGGCGTTGAAGAAGCCGCTGAGCGCTGGAGAGCGGTTGCGTGTTGCGGCGGAAGTGGGATCGGATTTGCCGCTGTTTTTAGTTGGCGGGACTGTGTTGGGTTTGGGGCGGGGGGAGTTGGTTTATCCGCTGGAGGATTGGCCGGCTGTGGCTTGTGTGGTGATCACGCCGGAGGTTGGGGTTTCTACGCCGAAGGCGTTTGCGCAGTGGGATCGCTTGATGGCGCGGGGGCTAAAGCCCGATTCCAAACAGGATTCGGACGCGGCGCTAAAGCGCCGCTCTTCCACGGTTGCTTTAGACGCGGTTGTGTCTGACATGGCTCCCAATGCCGCCTCGCTTCGCTTGGCTTCGACGGGCGAAGGCGCCCGTCGCTCCATGAGTGGAGTTTCATTGACGACGGATTCGGCGTCCGATAGAATGGGTGAGCTTAGCCGTGAGTTTTCTGCGTGGCTTAGCGAGAGTTACTCCGGTGCTCCTGATTTGAGGGGCCGGGCTGAGAATCTTCTTCTCGGGCTCGTCCGGACCGGGATTCAGAACGACTTTGAACAAGTCGTCTTTCCTGAGTATCCCGAGTTGAGTGAAGGTAAGAAGGCGCTGGTCCTCGCGGGCGCGAAGTACGCGTCTCTGTCGGGTTCCGGTTCGACTTTGTATGGCCTGTTTGGGTCGACGGAGGCGGCTCGTGCGGGAGCTAAGACGCTTCAAAGGCAGGGTTGGCCGGCGCGGGCTACGGTAACGCTGACGCGGAAGCAGTACTGGCGAAAGTTTCTTGTTTCCAGTTTCTAGTTTCTGGTTGTTTAATAGGGATATCTTTTTCGCTCGATGTCGGTTTTCAGTTTCAACTGGAAACCGGAAACTTGAAACAGCGGTACTGGGCCGTCGACTAATGGTAGGTCAAGTGCCTTTGGAGCACTTTGTCTAGGTTCGAATCCTAGCGGCCCAGCCAGAAAAGAGTTCTCAGTTGCCGGTTCTCAGTTCTCAGAGAGCTGGCCCGAAGCCCCGAGACTGAGAACGGAGAATTGAGAACTTATGGCTACTTTAGTCACGCCCGCTGAAAAAGTAGTGGTAGTAGAGAAGACGGAGAAGCAGGCCCCACCGGTGCCCGACGAGAAGACGGATCGCAAGCCGCGCGCGCGGGTGGATGAGAAGTTCAAGATTTTTAGCGGGACGGCGAACGAGCCGCTGGCGGATGAAGTTTGCCATTTTCTGGGAATGCAGCGCGGGATGGCGCAGGTCACGCGCTTTGCCGACGGCGAAGCGTATGTGCAGATCCAGGAAAATGTGCGCGGGGCGGATGTTTTTGTGATGCAGCCGACTTGCCGGTCGGTGCATGGAACGCGGGTTTCGGGCGTTGACGAGAATTTGATTGAGTTGCTGTTGCTGGTGGATGCGCTGAAGCGGGCTTCGGCGCGGCGAATTACGGCGGTGATGCCGTACTTCGGATATGCGAGGCAGGATCGGAAGGATAAGCCGCGCAGTCCGATTTCATCGAAGTTGATGGCGGATGTGCTGACCACAGCGGGAATTCATCGGGCGCTGATTGTGGATTTGCACACGCCACAGTTGCAGGGATTTTTTAACATCCCGGTGGATCACTTGTTCGCTTCGCCGGTGCTGGTGGATCACTTCAGAAAATTGAATCTGCCGAATCTTACGGTGGTTTCGCCGGATGCTGGCGGCGTGGAGCGGGCGCGGTTTTTTGCGAAGAAGGTTGATGCGGCGCTGGCGATCGTCGACAAGCGGCGCGTGGAGATGAACGTCGCCGAGGTGATGCACGTGATCGGCGATGTGAATGGACGGACTTGCTTGATCATCGACGATCTGATCGATACTGCGGGGACTTTGGTGAAGACGGCGGCGGCATTGAAAGATAACGGGGCGACGGAAGTTTATGCTTGCGCTTCGCATGCGGTACTTTCGGGGCCGGCGGTGGAAAATATCGCGCGGTCGGTGATTCGGGAAGTTGTGGTGACGAACACGATTCCCCTGACGGAAGAGGCTAAGGCCGAGCCGAAGATCCATGTGTTGTCGATTGCGGGATTGATTGGCCGAGCGATTCAGGCCAATCACGAAGAGACTTCGGTGAGTAAGTTGTTTATTTAGCTTTCTGGCATGGTGGGGAGGGTAGGGATTCCTCCGCTGCGCCGTCGCTACCGCGACGGCTCCGGTCGGAATGACAGGGACTTTTACAGATAGGAATTTAATTTATGGCTACTACGATTGAGCAGAATGTTTTGGAAGCGCAACCGCGTGAGGCAGGAACTAAGAATGATGCACGGCGGGTGCGTCGTGAGGGCAAGATTCCAGCTGTGGTTTATGGCGCCGGCAAGGATGCCACGCCGGTGACTGTCGATCCGCGGCATGTGTCGCGGATTCTTCGCTCGGACACGGGGCACAACACGATTTTCGATCTCGCAATGAATGGCGATCGAACCAAGGCCATGATCGTGGACTGGCAGTACGAGCCGATCAAAGGCCACTTGCTGCACATCGATCTCCAGCGCATTGCCATGGATAAGGCGTTGCGCGTGAGCGTGCCGATCATGTTGCAGGGCGTGCCTGCGGGCGTGAAAACCGAGGGCGGCATTCTGGAGCAGATGCTGCGCGAGGTTGAGATCGAGTGCTTGCCTGCGGATATTCCTAGCCACATCGATGTCGATGTGAGTGAACTCACCTTCGGCAAGGTGCTGCGCGTTTCGGATCTGCCGCATAATGAGAAGATCAAATTTCTTACCGATGAGAATCAGCCTGTGGCTCACGTTACCAGCGTCAAGGAAGAAGTTGTGGCCACTCCTGACGCTACTGCGGCGGATGCGGCGGCGGCTCCGGCTGAGCCTGAGGTTATCAAGAAGGGCAAGGGTGAGACTGAGGAAGAGGGTGAGGCGGCTGATAAGGGCGAGAAGAAGGCTGAGAAGAAGGAGAAGAAATAGTGTCGTGGTCCGGGCGCGGACGAATGCGTCCGTCGCTGCATGGGCGCAAGTCGGGATGGTGGCGTGAAACTGATCGTCGGTCTTGGAAATCCTGGTGACGAGTATCGGTTAACGCCGCATAACATCGGATTTCTGGCGGTGGATCGTATCGCCGGCGATTTGGGCGTTGAGGTTCGGAACCGGCAGTGCCGGGCGCTTACGGCGCGCGCGGTGATTGGCGGCGAGACGGTTTTGCTGGCTAAGCCCGAAACTTACATGAACCTGAGTGGCATGTCGGTGCGGGAGTTGGTGGCGGAGCACGAGGCGAAGCCGGAATCGGACTTGATTGTGATTCAGGACGAGTTGGACTTTCCACTGGGCACGCTGCGGATTCATACGCGGCGAAGTTCGGCGGGGCATAACGGGATCGAGTCGATCATCGGAGCGCTGGGTACGCAGGATTTTTTGCGCATCCGGATGGGCGTGGCGCCGGAGCATAAGGTGGAAGACGGTAAGGATTATTTGCTTTCGCCCTTTCGCAAAGCGCAGATGACGACAGTAGATGAAATGTTGGACGTTGCTGAAGATGCGGTGAAGGTGATTTTGGCGGAAGGTCCGGCGGCGGCTATGAACCGGTTTAACCGGAAAGAAGTTGGGGAGAGTGATTAGGGAGCACCTGCGGAGCCGGTGACTGTGGATGCGGTCGTAGGGTCCTTCGCTTCGCTCAGGATGACATATCTGTGCGGGTCGCGGGCTGACTAAGATTTTGGGTTGCGAGATTTGGAGATGAAAAATGAATCGTACTTATGAACTGATGTTTATCGTGCGGCCGGATATGGCGGACGAGGATTTGGACAAGCTGATTTCGAATTTGGAGCACACGGTCGGCGCGGCTTCTGGAGCGGTGAAGAAGGTGGATCGGATGGGCAAGCGGCGGCTGGCTTACATGGTCCACAAGTTCCGCGAAGGCATCTACATTCTGATGGTAATTGAGGGCGTGGGAAGCGTGATCCATGAACTGGAGCGCCGGTTGCGCGTGACGGAACAGGTGATCAAGTTCCTGACTGTGCGCGTCGATGAAGAACAGAAGCGCCTGGATAAGATCAAAAAACTGCGCGATTCGCGGCAGAAGAGAAGTGCGATGCCGACGCCCAGCGTGAGCGTGGAAGAGAGCCCTGCGACCGGAGAAAGTCCGGCGGCGGGCGTGCCGGCAACAGCATAAACCCAAGTTTCAAGGTTTCAGAGTTTCGAAAACTTTGAAACCAGAGCTTACATAGGAGCGTTATGGCTGAAGAGAGCAGAGTGGAAGCAGCAACGGAGCGGCCTTCGCGCCCGGCAGGGGATGGGCCGCGGCCTGGCGGAGATCGTCCGCGTTACGGGAGCGGGCCGGGTGGTGGACGCGGTCCCGGTGGTCCGCCGCGTGAGGGTGGACGGAAATTTTTCCGGCGCAAGAAGGTTTGCAAGTTCTGCACGGAGAAGATCGCCGACATCAACTACAAGGATTACCGGCTGCTTGGTCAGTTTGTGGCCGAGAGCGGCAAGATTGTGCCGCGGCGGCTGACGGGCGTGTGCTCGCCCCATCAGCATAGGCTGGCGACGGCGATCAAGCAGGCGCGGAATATTGCGCTGCTGCCGTTTGCGGGAAGGGTGCAGTAGAAAAACAGCTGCTAGCTCCTAGCTTCTAGCTTTGTCGAGGCGGGGGTTGAGATTGGCTAGCAGCTAGAAGCCAGGAGCTATCATGGAAGTCATTCTCAAAGAAGATGTGAACAAGCTGGGATCGCGCGGCGATGTGGTGAAGGTTGCCGAGGGATATGGACGCAACTATCTTTTGCCGCGCAAGCTGGCGATTGTTGCCAACGAGGGAAACAAGGCTGTCATCGGGCAGATGAAGTCTGCGGCGGTGCGGCGCTCGGCCAAGGAGAAGTCGCAGGCCGAGGAGTTGGCGAAACAGTTCGAGGGATTGTCGGTGTCGTTTGTGCGGCGCTCGGGCGAGCACGATCAGCTGTTCGGTTCGGTCACTTCGGGCGACATCGCCGACGCGGTTGCGAAAAAGGGAATCAACCTGGACCGGCGGCAGATTCAGTTGCACGATCCGCTGAAAACCCTGGGCGAGTTCACCGTGCCGGTGAAGCTGCACAAGGACGTGTCTGCGCACTTGAAAGTGGTGATCGAGAAGGAAGCGGTCGCGGAGTAGAGCAGGGTTCTCGATTGGTGTTTTAGCTGGGAACCTTGATGAGCGATCAACCACCCAAGCCGGCCACTAAAGAAAAAAGGCGTCATCGCCGCTACCGTATCTCGATCGGTGTGACGATTCGCACGTCCAATGGTGGCTCGGCAGCCATGCAAGGGCTTCTGCAGGAGATCAGCGAAGGTGGGATGTCGGCCTTCGTGGGCGCCGGCGACCTAAAGTTGGACGATGCTGTTGAACTTGACTTGTCTCTGCCGTCGGGCCGGATGTATCTTCGCGCGATTATCCGCAATCAGAGCGGGAGGCATTTCCGATTCGAGTTCGTTGATTTGACTCCGGAACAGACGGAGCGGATCAAAGAGAGTCACAAGAAGATGCAACCGTTCATTAATAAGGTTAGGCAGGCCCGGCCTAAATAGGCCCGTTTCATTATTCCGTCAGCTTGAACTCTCCGTGCAATGTGGCGGTCGAATCCTGGCCGACCCATACGTCGAACTGCTCGGGTTCGACGATCCAGTTCTTTTCGGCGGGACTCCAAAATTGCAGTTCATCTTTTTCCAGCGTGAAATGGATGGTTTGTTTTGCGCCTGGCTTTAAGGCTACGCGTTCGAATCCTTTTAGCTGGCGCACGGGACGCGAGGCGCTGCCCGCGCGCTGGTGGATGTAGAGTTGCACGACCGCATCGCCGGTGCGATCGCCGGTGTTGGTCACCTCGGCCGATACTTCGATTTTGTCGCCGACTCGCGCTGAGGGAGTTACGTTGAGATGATCTACGGAAAATGTTGTGTAGCTCAACCCGTAGCCGAAGGGATACAGCGGGGTGCTCGGCACGTCCCAGTAGCGGGATTTGAAATTGGGCGATGTTTCGGGGATCTGGGTGAGATTGTGATTGTAGTAGAGCGGGAGTTGTCCGGTGACCCGCGGCCAGCTTACTGGCAAATGGCCGGATGGATTGACGTCTCCGAAGAGCACATCGGCGATGCCGTTGCCGCCTTCGTTGCCGGGATACCACGCTTCGAGAATTGCGGGTACGTGCTCGGCGGCCCATGAAATCTCCAACGGACGGCCATTGATTAGCACCAGAATTACGGGCTTGCCTAGGGCTGAAACGGCTTCCAGCAGGTCTTCCTGGCTGTTCGAGAGTTTGAGCGAAGATCGTGAGGCGGCCTCGCCGCTCATGAAATTGATTTCGCCCAGCACCAGCACAGCGGTGTCGCTTTTGCCGGCTAGTGCTGCCGCATCCTGAATCGATTGCTGAACTTCCTCGGAGGTCTGGGTGGGTTTGGGCTTCATGTTCGCGAACATTGCAATGTCCCCAAAAGGCGAAGGAATATTGCGCCTCAGGTTTGGTCCCGGGGAATAATCGACGCGCACGGAGGCGCCGACCTTATCTCGGATGCCTTGCAGAATACTGACAGTGGGGCCTGGTTTGGTGAGCGCGCCCCACATCGAAAGCAGATCGGTTTGGGCCTCGCCTAGCTCGCCGATGACTGCGATGGAGTGAATCGTCTTGCCGGTCTTATCTAGCGGCAGCAATGCATCTTGATTGCGCAGCAGCACGACGGCGCGCTGTACGGCGGTTCGTGCCAGTTGGCGGTGCGCGGGGTCGTTGAGAGTCGCGTCGATTCGCGATTCGTCGATGTAGGGATGTTCGAATAATCCCATGCGGATTTTGGTTTCGAGAATCGGCAACACGGCATCGTCGATTTGCTTCATTGAGATGCGCTTCTGTTGTACTTCCATCGGCAGATATTTGAGGTAAGTTCCGCTGGCCATGTCCATGTTCAATCCGGCAGTGAAGGCTTTGTAGGCGGCATCGGCCGGATCGCGAGCGTAACCGTGGATTGCCAGACTCCTGACGGCGAAGGCGTCGCTGACGACAAAGCCGTTGAACTTCCAGGAATCGCGCAGAACATCGTGCAGAAGCCAGCGATTGCCGGTCGCCGGGATGTCGTTCAGGTCCATGTAGGCGCTCATCACGCTGCCGGAACCGGCGTCCAGCGCGGCTTTGAAGGGAGGCAGGTAGACGTTCCACATCTCTTCTTCGGGAATGTAGGAGGAATCGTAGTCGCGGCCGCCGTCGGCTGCGCCGTATCCGGCGAAGTGTTTCACGCAAGCCAGCACGTGACAAGCCAGCACGTGATCGGGGGATCCGATTTGTTTGCCCTGAAATCCCAGGATCTGGGCGCGCGCCATCGCGGCGCCGAGATAAGGATCTTCGCCTGCGCCTTCCACCATGCGTCCCCAGCGCGCGTCGCGGGCGATATCGACCATGGGAGCGAAGGTCCATTGAATTCCGGCGGCACGGGCTTCCTGCGCCGCGACGGTTTGTACGCTTTCCACCATCTTCGTATCCCAAGAGGAAGCCATGGCGATGGGCGCGGGAAAAATCGTGCGATAGCCGTGAATGACGTCGAGGCCGAAGAGCACGGGGATGTGCAGGCGCGTCTGTTCTACCGCTACGTGTTGGAGGCGGTTGATTTCTTTGGGATCGGATACCCAAAGGATGGAGCCTGCTCCGAATTGCTTGAGGACTTCTTCCGGCGGTTTGCCTGCGTTCTCGACGAATTCGTGAGCTGGAACACCAGGGAGTTGCGACAGTTGCGCGGCCTTTTCTTCGAGGGTCATCTGTTGGAGGAGGCTTGCGGCTTTGTCGTGGATTTGGGCTTCGGTTAGCGAGGATTGGGCGGTGAGATTATTGGGTTGAAGGAGTGCGGTCCAAGTGATCAGAACAGAGATCGAAGTTATGAGTGCGAGGCGGATTTTCACGGATGCTCTCCGGGAGGTTCGGCAATTAGCCCGCGGGTGAGTATACATGGGTCGGCGGAAGTGCGGGTTCGGGGGCAATGACGCCCTTGATATTCGCCTGCCGTTCAGTGGCGGGAATGCGGTCGGTTCAGCCGTGCCTACGGCACGGATTCCAATAGCTGGGACAGGCTTCCCGCCAATGAATTGGCGGGCTATCTTCGCTTGACTGGACCTCCGATGCGGCTCTGCTTACGTGTGTCGATTTACGGTGTGATCTGGAATACCGTTCCCCAATTCTCCGCCCCGCCGTCGGCCGTCGTGCCGTAGAGTGTGCCGGACGGGCCTAGTGTCAAGCTGGCTTGCGGAAAGAATCCATCGCCGGTGCCGGGGGCGGTGAAAGAATACAACGACGTGTAGTTCCAGCCCCCGCCGGACGCCGGTGAGAGCTCGAAGATCGTTCCCCAAAGGCCAAACAAGCCGTCCTGAGCCGCACCGTAGAGATTGCCTGAGGGATCGAAAATTAACGCGGCAACTGAAGTCGTGCCATCCGTGCCGTCAAACGTGTGGACAATAGTCTCGGTCCAACTACCGGAGTGAGGCGAGAGTTCGTAGACGATGCCGCACCCGTTTGTGCCGCAGATTTCACCATGATTGCCGCCATCCGCAGTTGTGCTGTAGAGATTGCCCGCGTTGTCGAAGATGAGGCCCGCGTCCGGCGTGGCGCCATCGCCGTGTTGGCCGCTGAATTCGTACAGCACGGTTTCGGTCCACGCGCCGCCTGAGTTGGGCGTTAACTTGAAGACCGTGCCACAGCCCTCTCCGCATTCGGATGCGGTGATGCCGCCGAACGATGTCGTGCCGTACAGGTTGCCGGACTGATCGAAGACAACGCCGCCGACCGGCTGCTCACCGTCTGCCGTGCCTCCGTTGAATTCATACAAGACGGTTTCTTTCCATGAACCCTGGGCAGGGGACAATTTGAATACGGTGCCGCAACCGGAATTGCATCCTTTCTTGACTACTCCGCCGAGCTGCGTCGTGCCGTAGAGATTTCCTGCGGAGTCGAAGATGAGCCCGCCGAACGGCCTGGTTCCGGTACTGGTGGAGGTGAAGTTGAAAAGCGTTTTCTCTGTCCACTTTCCGCCGGAAGCGGGCGACAGTTCTAAGATCATGCCGTCGCCTGCGGAACCGCCGTACGAAGTTTCAGCATAGAGGTTGCCGGAAGCATCGAAGATCAGGTTCGAGGGATTGGCGTAGGAATATGTGCCGCCGCTTGCGCCGGTCGGGAAGTTGTAGAGAACTGTTTCCTTCCAGGTGCTGCCGGAGAGCGTGAGCTTGAAAACGGTGCCGTAGCCGTGGCTGCCGCCTTGCGAAGTGACGCCGTAGAGATTGCCCGAGGAGTCGGCGATCAGGTTGGCTTGGGGCAGTCCACCGTCGTTATCGGCGAAGCTGGTGAGCGTAGTTTCACTCCACTGGCCTTGCGCGTTCGATTGCAGTTCGAAGATTACGCCGTTGCCGGGAGTGGAGTAAATCGGATAGTTCACGCCGTAGAGCTGTCCGGCCGTGCCCGCAACGACGCCGAATTGCGGAGTTTGACCGTCCGCGCCTCCGGTGAAGCTCCAGAGAACCGTCTCGCTCCAACTGCCGGAGCTGGGAGTTAGTTTAAATGCAGTGCCGAGACTGGCGCTGCCGCCATAGATCGTCGTGCCATATAGATTGCCGGATTGATCGAGCAGCAACTGGCCGAGCGGGGCCTGGCCGTCTGCGCTGTTGAAGCTGTAGAGAACTTTTTCGCTCCACTGATTATTCGCTCCGGGCACAAGTTGGAAGACGGTACCGCAAGGTTCGCCGGAATAGCATCCCGTACTGCTGCCGCCGGATTCGGTGACGCCATCGAGGTTGCCCGATTTATCGAAGATCAATCCTCCGCCGGGACCGCTGCCGTCCGCGCCGCCGGTGAAGCTGTAGAGTGTAGCTTCCGTCCAGGGACCGCTTTGAGTAGGCGTCAACTGGAAGACGTTGCCGTTGGTTTCGGGCGGGCTAGTGGTGCCGTAGAGGCGACCGGAGGCGTCCATGGCTAGCGCGTCGTTCGGATATTGGCCGTCAGACTCTCCCTGAAAAACGTAGAGGATGCTCTCTTCCCATTTGCCGTTGGCTTTCGGGCTTAGGCGAAATACCGTTCCGCAGCCGCCGTCGAAGCTGCACCCGTTCTGGGTGTAGCCGCCGCCGAAGCGGGTTGTGCCGTATAGATTGCCGTGCTTGTCGATGACCAGGCCGCCCTGCGGATTGAAACCGTCGGTGGAGCTGAACTGCTGAAAGCTCCAGATGGTGCTCTCTTCCCACTTGCCGTTGACCTTGGTGAGCTTGAAAATCGTGCCGTCTCCGTAGGTGGTATTGCCGCCCCAGGTCGTGGCGCCATAGAGATTTCCCGCGGAGTCGAAGGTTAGAGCGCCGTTTGGAACCCCTCCATCTTTCGCCCCGTTCACGAAATCCTTGAAGCTGTAGAGAACCGTTTGCGTCCAGCCACCGCCGGCTTTGGGCGACATCATGAAAACTGCGCCGCTATCGTAGGCTCCGCCGTACTCGGTCACGCCATAGAGGTTTCCTGCGGAGTCGGAGATGAGGCCGCCATTGGGATATTGGCCACGAGCCGTTGGGTGGAAGTTATAGAGGATTTTTTCCGTTCCGGCTGATGCGGCGGGGGCGCAGATAAGTAGGGCGGCGAAGATCGCAGCAACGGTTTGGAACAGCGGTAGGACCGGGCGATTCATGGAGACTCCTCGGAGTAATCAGCGGCTGGCGCGAGTTGGGGTCTCGGCGCGCTACGAAGTATACGGCCTTTTCGGGATTGGGGGAACAGGTTTCGGGGTGGTAGGGGACCACACGCGGGCTATTTTCGGCGTCCCCGGACGTTTGTCTCGCTTCGCTCGACTGCACAGCCGAGGGCGCTGTCGCTACCTGTGTTGTTTATCCAAGCTGTTGAGCCACAAGCAGAAGTCCTTGCTGACAGCCTATAATTCCTGCTTACGAATTGGCTGATTCCCCGTCTATTCCAATGCAAGCCCGGGTACGGCATCCGCACCGGGCGGGTAGAGGAAATGACGAAAACATGCCGGCCGATGTTTGGGTAGCAACACTTGCGGTTGGTAGGGGGCCGCGCTCCGGGACTCGCGAAACGGGGCGGGCTGGCGGGAACACAGTCAGCGATGGCGCACTTCGTGAAAACCAGGGCACGCAGAGCCGCATGGCTGGGCAAGAACGCCGCATAGACGATACGATTTTGATCCGCGAGGCGCAACGGGGAGACCGTGCTGCCTTCGAGGAATTGGTGCGTCACTACGATCAGGCGGTTTTGCGGCTGGCCCTGCACCTTACCGGCACTGAGCAGGATGCGCAGGATGTTTATCAGGACGCATTCCTCAAGGCGTACAAGAACATCGGAAGCTTCCGCTTTGAGTGCTCGTTCTACACGTGGATTTACCGGATCGTGACCAACTTGTGTCTCGACCACTTGCGCAAGAGGAACGTGCGCAAGGAAGATGCGCCGGTGGTGAAGGATGGAAACGGCGGCGAGTATGATCTGCTCGATCAGGTCGCGGATGTGCGGGCGGGCGCGAATCCGGAACGGGATTTGATGCGGAGACAGCTGGGCGCTCGGATTTCCGGGGCGCTGGAGAAATTGACTCCAAGGGAGCGGATGGTGTTTGAGTTGAAGCATTATCACGGGTTGAAGCTGAGGACGGTTGGCGAGATTTTGCATACTACGGAAGAGACGGCTAAGAATACTTTGTTTCGAGCTACGCAGAAGTTGAGAGGGCAGTTGGCGGATATGAGATGAGGCGGGTTTCAACATTTCAATGTTTCAAGGTTTCAGAGACCTTGAAACTTTGAAACCTTAGAAACCTTGAAACGGGGTTCTATATGAAGTGCGAATGGGTTCGACAGAATATTACGCTGCATGTTTATGGCGAGTTGGCGGACGATGCTCGTTATGAACTGGAGCAGCATGTTGCGCGGTGCGGCGACTGCGCGGCGGAGTTGAAGGCGGAGCAGGATTTTCTGGCTTTGCTTTCGCAGGAGCGGGCCGCGGAGCCTTCGCCGAATCTGCTGGCGGCTTCGCGCATGAAGTTGCAGGAGGCGCTGGAGACGGCCGAGCAGGGCCGGTTCTGGACGCGGCTGGCGTTCGATCCCGCGAATTGGTTGCGGCAGGTGAAATTCTCTCCGGCGCTGGCTTCGGCGATTTTGATTCTTGGATTTGCGGGTGGAGTGGGAACGGCTTATAGAGTTTTCGATCATCCGCCGCTGGTTGCTGGTGTGACTACAAGCGCAGGTCCCGCAGTGGCGGCTGGTCCCGCCGAGGCATCGATTACCGGCATTCAGTCGATCACGCAGGAGCCGGGATCGAATCAGATTGCCATCAAGTACAACACGGTTTCGACGCTGGAGACGCAGGGATCGTTGAACGACCAGCGCATTCAACAGTTGCTGCTCTATGCGGCGCGCAACAACTACAATTCCGGCGTGCGCATGGATTCGGTGGATCTGCTAACGCAGAAGCCAGATCTTTCCGCGGTGCGCGATACGTTGATTTACTCATTGCAGTACGATACGAATCCGGGTGTGCGGTTGAAGGCTTTGGATGGATTGGGACCGTTCGTGAAGAACGATGTGCATGTGCGCGATGCGATGCTGCAGGCGCTGGTGAACGATTCGAATCCCGGCGTGCGCATTGAAGCATTGCGAATGATTGAGCCGGTGAAGGCGGATGGCAGCGTGCGCGGGGTGTTAATGGCACTGTCGGCGAAGGATTCTAGCCAGTACATCAAGTCGCAGGCGCGGACTATGCTGGCGCAGTTGCCGGAGATTGATTAGCGTCCGTCAGGGCATAAGCCGCAGCGCCTAAAGGCGAGATTGATGGCGGCTTTTCCGGTATGCCTGAAGGCATACCCTGATACGAGTCAGAATCAGGCAGGACCTGATACGAATCGGAGTTAGGCGTACCGTGATACGAATCGGGATTAGGCAGGAAGGGAGTATTTTTTGAAGCGTTCGCCACAAATCGTTTGTCTGGGCATTCTGGCAGTGGTTATGCCTTTGGCGTTGGCGCAGGAGAATGGAAACTGGAGCCAGGATACATCGGGTACATTGGCCGCGGCTCGGAATATTCGGGTGAAGCTGGATATGGGTTCGGTGGTTCTGCACGGCGGAGATCAAGCTGGAATTAGTTATTCGGTTCACACGCGAGCTTTCTCTTCCGATCGTGACTCGCGGCGGCAAATGGGCGGGCTGAAGATCAACGCCATGGTAAAGGGCGACACTGCGTGGATTATCGGAGAGTGGGAAGGCGGGCATCCGCGGAAGTTTTCTGGTGAGTTTGTGGTGAACATTCCGCGAGACACGGCGTGGGTGAAGATTGAGACCGGGGGCGGCTCGGTTCAGGCCATGAACGTGGCCGGCCGAGTGGAGATTTCGAGCGGTGGCGGGAAAATTAATGTGAGTGACATTGGCGGCTCGGTGGTTGCCGAGACCGGCGGCGACACAGTCGAGATCGGTAGCGTGGGCGGAGACTTGAAAGTGGAGACGGGCGGCGGAAACATTTCGATCGGCGCAGTGAAAGGGATGATTAAGGCGCAGACCGGTGGCGGCAATGTTACGGTGCAATCGGGCGAACAGGGCGCGTACGTGCAGGCGGGCGGCGGCAATGTTGACATCCGGCGGTGCATGGGCCGAGTGAAAGCGACCACTGGCGGCGGCAGCATTACGCTGGGCGATATTGGCGGACCGGCGGAGATCAGCACCGGCGGCGGGAGTATTCACTTGAGTTCGGCGACGGGACGGGTGGGTGCGAATACCGGGGCGGGCAGCATTGAGCTTTACGGCGTGCCTTCGGCAAAGGTGGAAACCGGAGCGGGTGGCATCACCGTGAAATTGATTAACGGCACCGACCGCAGCGATTCCATGTTGGAGACTTCTGCCGGCGATATTACGGTTTACATCGCACCCAATATTGCGCTCTCGGTGCGCGCCAGTGTGGACCTGGGCAACGGGCACCGCATCAGCTCGGATTTTCCCGATATTCACATTACGAGTGAGGGCAACCAGTGGGGGCCGAGAACGCTTAGCGCCGAGGGGAAGTTGAACGGCGGCGGCCCGGTGCTGAAGGTGCGGACCACGACCGGGGATATTTGCTTTCGGCGCGGGAATTAGTGGGCCGTATGCGAGCTTGAGGGAAAACCCTGGGTGGGCCACGGAGCGGCTGAAGCCGGGACGATTTGGGGTTGGTTTTGCGGCATCGCTGAAGCGATACCCTGACACGAATCGTGAGTTTTTTCAGGCAACGGCGCGGCTTTAGCCGCGCCCTTTTAAAGCCAAGGAGATTAGGCCATGCGCAAACATATTCTTGCCACAATTGCGATTCTGCCCTTGCTGCTCAACCTGTCGCACGCTGCGCAACGTTGGACGATTGAGGCCATACAGCCCTACGGCATTCCCAGCGAGGACTCGGGAACCGCTTCTTATCTCGGCGTGGACATCATGGACATTACCGCCGATCGGCTCGACGCGCTGAAGTTGAAAGAAGAGAAGGGCGTGGAAGTGACCATGGTGGATCAGGACGCTCCTGCAGGCAAAGCGGGCATCAAGGAGCATGATGTGATCCTGGCCATGAACGGGACGGCAGTCGAGAGCAAGTCGCAACTGCAGCGCATGATTCATGAAACGCCGCCGGGGCGTGTGGTTACGCTCGGTTTGAGCCGCGATGGGCAGCCGATGACGATCAAGGTGCAACTTGGCGACCGGAGTAAAGAATTTCCGCACATGAGCAAGATGAAGGATTATCACATCGAGATACCGCCCATCCCAAATATTCCGCCGATTCCCGACTTCGAGATACCGAACGTGGGCGTGGTGGTGGTGCATTCTTCGATGCGCAGCGGGATGATGGTGGAAAATCTTACGCCGCAACTGGGAGAATTTTTTGGCGCCAAGAACGGAAATGGCGTGCTGGTGCGGTCCGTGGAGAAAGGCAGCCGCGCGGATAAGGCTGGATTGCGGGCTGGCGACGTGATCACGCGGGTGGGCGATCAGCCGGTTCACGATACCAGTGACTTTACCAACGCTATGCATGCTCACCACGGC
>JBEKBW010000159.1:0-9869 GCA_050015215.1 Candidatus Sulfotelmatobacter sp. | reverse complement strand
CTGGTTTAAGACAAACTCGCCAAGCAAAGCCCCTCGGGTCCTTGCTTGGCGGGTTTCCCCTTTTGCGGCGGGTGTCCAATTTCCGCCTCCACGGACAGCGCAAATTTAGAAGGAGGAGTACTAATGGCCCGAAAGCTAGCGGTGGTTTGTTCTCTCTTTGCCCTGCTCGCAGTTTGCGCCGGACTGGCACAAGCTCAGAGCCCGTACCGGGTCGACTACTTTAGCAACGCCAATACCAGCGGAGCGCCTGACGCCACTTTAAGGCTGGATAACGACGGCGCCGACTCAGCCGCCAATCTGTGCGCCGACATCTTCGTGTTCGATTCCAACGAGGAGATGTCCGAATGCTGCGCTTGTCTGGAGACTCCGGATGGCCTGCGCACACTTTCCGTCAACACCAACCTCACCTCCAATCCATTGACCAGCAGGGTTCTTAGCTCTGGAGTGATCAAGATCGTCGCGGCGACCACCAGCGGCGGAACTTGCCCGGTTCCAACTCACATCACACTTGTGGACGGCTCTGCAGAAATCCAGAGTTGGGCCACGCACATCCAGAACACCAGCTTTGCAATCACGGAAGCTGCTTCCCAAGTCTCGAACCTCAGCAGCACCGAAGAAAGCAACTTGGCCAAAGGGTGCGGTGCGATTTCAAAGGTTGGCAGCGGCAGTGGAATCTGCAACTGCGGAACCGGGACCGGATCCTAGGTCGGCACTTTGTTGTTTTAGGTTTGGTTTTTATGTTCGATCTTTGAATTTGTGAGCAAGATCGCCGGGGAAAGACAGCAGTCTTTGCCCGGCGAGTCCACTCTTCGCATCAGCCGTCCGACCCTCCCCCATTTCGGACAGCAAAACGCTCGAAGAAGGTTTGGCAATGGCTCTCAAGCTGGTAGTGTGCACTTTATTTTTTGTGGTGTTAGTTGTTTCTCCCCGCGTGGCTCGAGCACAGAGTCCATACCGGGTGGAATACTTCGCAAACGCCAACACCTCGGGAGCGCCAGACGCCACGCTGAGGCTGGACAACGACGGCTCCGCCGAGCGCGATCTCTGTGCCGATATCTTCGTTTTCGACACCAATGAAGAAATGTCCGAATGCTGCAGTTGTCTTGAAACTCCAGACGGGCTGCGCACGCTCTCGGTTAACAATGACCTCACATCGAGACCGCTCACCAGCGCGATTCTACCCGCTGGCGTGATCAAAATCGTCGCGGCAGCGACGACCGGCGGCACTTGCCCGGTTCCGACCCACATCACCTTGGTAAGCGGTGGCGAGATCCAAAGCTGGGCGACCCACATCCAGAACAGCACTTTTGCTATCACCGAAGCTGCTTCCCAAGTTTCTAACCTGAGCAGCGCCGAGGAAAGCCTCCTGGCGAAGGAGTGTGGTGCGATCGACAAGGTCGGCAGCGGCAATGGCCTTTGTAGCTGCGGATCCGGATCCTAGTTCAAGGTCGTGTTTTGTCCGCTCTTTGAAAACTGCACAATCGGTCGGGCGAGATGCACATCTTGCCCCAGGCAATTCCCTCTTGCCGCGACTGTCCGACGCCTCCCCCGGCGGGCAGCGCAAACTTGTAAGGAGAAGTACAAATGATACGAAAGCTGGCGGTAGCGTTCTGCTTGATTATGGCGCTAGTCCTCTTCGCCGGTGTGATGCACGGTCAAACTCAGACTTTCTACTACCGGGTAGATTACTTCGCCAACGCCAACACTGCGGGAGCGCAGGACGCAACATTAAGACTAGATAACGATGGAGCCGCAGCCGCGGCAAATCTGTGCGCGGACATCTTCATCTTCGATCCTAACGAGGAAATGTCGGAGTGCTGCAGCTGCCTGGAGACTCCAGACGGCCTCCGCAAACTGTCCATCAACACCAACCTAACTTCCAATCCGCTCACCGGGGTGCTTTTGACTGATGGCGTGATCAAGATCGTCCCCGCCGCGACTTCCGGCGGTTCTTGCCCCGTTCCGTTCCGCGTGACCACAGTGGCGGGAGCCGAAATTCAGGGCTGGGCTACTCACATTCAGGACACCACTTTCATCGTCACCGAAACCGCGTCTCAAGTTTCCACGCTCAGCACCGCCGAGCAAAGCAACCTCGCACAACAGTGCGGAGCAATCGAGAAGGTCGGTAGCGGCAAGGGGATTTGCTCCTGCGGAAGTGGATCCTAACCCACTCCCAACTTGCTGGACTAGCAATAACCTCACTCGCCATGCAGGACCTACAGTGGCCTGCATGGCGAATTAATTTTGGCTTCGAAACTTATTGCGAGCGCGGTCGCAGCCAGCCTTCAATATGCGGCCATGTGACCTTATGGGCGCCGCTTCCGGCCATGATTCCGATATGCCCCCCGGCAATGCGGAACAGTTCTTTATCCTCACTGCTCACCTTGTCCATGATCGCCTCCGACTGGCAGGGCGGCGTGATATGGTCTCCATTCGCGATCACGGTAAGCAGATTGGCTCGAATGCGGCTGAGGTCGACCCGTTCTCCGCGAATCATCCACTCTTCCTTCATCAGCCGGTTGTTACGATAGAGGTCTACCACCAACTGCCGAAACGCACCACCGGCGAGCGGCACATTATCTGTGACCCATGTGTTCATCGCCTTCCACGCTTCCACCACCTGCGGGTTCTCCAGATTGTCCCAGAGCTTCAGGTAATTGAGGACATAATTGTCCACCGGCTTCAGAGCCCTGGCGCCGTAGTCGATCATCTCCCCGGGCATATTCCCCGTGGCGGCGAGAACCTTGTCGACATCGAAAAATCGCTCGTCCACCCACTTGGCAAAAGTGATGCCTTGCTTGTTTGCAAAGTCCAGCGGAGCCGTTAGCAAAATCAGATTGCGCAGTCCATCGTCCGCGCGCAAAGCCGAATACACTGTGGTGAGAATCGCTCCGATGCACCAGCCCAGCAGGCTGAATTCTTCGCTCTCCGCAATCGCCTTCATCTTCCGAATCGCGCGCGGCATGTAATCGAGCGTGTAATCGTCGAACTTCAGATTCTTGTCTTCCGGTCCCGGTGAACCCCAATCGAGCAGATAGAGGTCATAACCCTGGCTGACCATGAACTCGACAAAGCTGTGCCCCGGACGAAGATCAAGAATGTCAGGCCGGTTCATGAGCGCAAACACAAGCAAAAGCGGTACTGGATGCCGTTCTTCTTTGGGCACGACGGGAACATAACGATAGAGCTTGGCTTTATTCAGCGTCCAAACCAGCTGCTTTGGAGTTTGCGCAATTGGAATTTTGGTGGTTACGGCTTTGCCAAAGGTGTTTAATCTCTCTGCCAGGGCAAAAAACTGATCCGATACAACCGCAGCCTCCGCCATGACTATTTTGCCCCCTTCCGTCTCTTTCGCGCAGCTGGCGCCGCTTTTCGGGCCGGCGCCGATGCCGGCTGCTTCAACAATTGATCCATCTTGGCGTCGATGTCGTCGAGCTTCATCTCGACATTGGTAAGGCGCTCCGCCAAGCTCACAAAATCAGCGCGCGAAGGCATGCTGAGCTGCTGCAGCGCCTGCAGCATCGTCGCCTCCAGCGCTTCACGAAACGGAGACGACACGGAGAGATACGTATCCAGCACGGCGCCGCTCGCCTTGGCGTATGCCTCGCTGTTTACGGCGTCCACCATGGTTTTCGCCCAGGCGTCGAGATAGTTGTCCCGCACTTCGCGAAACGCCGACGTTGGATCGAAGTCTTTCCCATTCGTAGCGCGTTCATCTGCCATCGAATTCCTCCACACGAATGCCCGCAGCCAGCCGCGGAGGCGGAGCCTCTCGGCCAAATGCCAGCCAATGCCCACACTCCGGGCTGCTACTCAGTCGCAGTATACAGCCGCGTTACGCGGCTGTAGCGCGCTTTAACGGCTTCGACGCCAGATCCAACATCGTCTTCTGCGTCTCGATCAGCACATCCATTCCGGTCTGGAATGCCTCGGCGGCCGGGTTGGTAATGTGGAACTGCTTCTTCGCCGTCTCGTAGGCGTTCTTGTGCTGTTGCGAGTAATAATCGAGCGCCTTCTTTTGCGCCGCTACCGATTGCTCCACCGTCTGCTGAAACAGCGCGGTCACGCCTTCGGTCACCTTGGTTGCGGATCCATCCCGCTTCTGCGCCAGGGTGGTCACGGCATGGCTCTGCTCAACCACCAGGTCGATGGCGTTCTTTTGGGTTTCGACAACGCTCTCGAAGGTCCGCCCGAGGAGGTCGAAAAAGAACAATCCCGGCGTCTCCGGCACAAAGTTAAAGGCCTTCTTGCAGGTGTCGATAAACTCCGCATTCTGTTCGGCGGCGATTTCCAGGGACTTTTTCTGCAACTCGGCCAGCCGCTCCACATTCTTGGTATAGAGGGGGATGAAGTCTTCAAGCACTTCGGCTTTCACGCCCGCGCTCTGGGTTGACTTTTTGGGGGTGGTCATGGTCTGCTCCTTGTTTAGAGAATATTGCGATCTATGCTGCGATGTTTGCTGCACTGCAGCATAATTCGATTATTAACTCATTCCCGGCGCGTGTCAAGTAAAAAGTGAGCGCGATCAATCATGGCCCGCAAACCCATCATTATTAAGAAGTACGAAAACCGCCGCCTCTACGACACCACCAACAGCCGTTACATCAATCAGGACGAAATCGCCAGCATGATCCGGGACGGCCATGAGGTCCAGGTGCTGGACGCGGCCACCGGCGAAGATCTGACTCGGTTAGTGCTGACTCAAATCATCGTCGAAAACGCCAAGGAACCCGATTCCACCTTCCCGCTCGATATTCTCCGCCAGATGGTGGCCGCTTCCGGCCGCGCCACGCAGGAGAACACCTTGAACTACATGAAGGCAGTTCTCGATATGTATCAAAGCGCCTATCGCGCCTTCACTCCGCCCATGAGCCCCTTCGAATTCATCCAGCGTGGCCCCGGGGCGCCGGCAGTTCCCCCGGTGCAAAGCCCGCCAGGGCCTGAAGACGCACCTACCCACGAGCAGGAATTGCAACAGCGCGTGGAAGAACTGGAAGCGCTGGTGGCGAAACTCGCCGCTCAAAAGAGGGGAAAGAGGCCCAAATCAAATCCACGCCGCAAACGCTGACCGGCTCCGCCTGCGTGTCACACGCACCGGTGATCCACAACACAAACAAACTTTTTCATTCGGAGTACGCTTTCAGCAAACGCGGCGGCGACTCGTGGATCGCACTTGGTTGGCCCTCATTCGAATAAAGGGGAAATTCCGATGACTCATACGAACCCAGTCCAATCTTCCAACTCCGGTTCATCTTCTTCCAGGCCTTTCATCGCGTCCTACGATCTGGGCTATGAATACAGTCAGGATCACTATCTCGCTTTGCAGTGCATGATGGAGGATGCGGCCGAGGCAGCAACATTCGCGCACCATCCGTCGCGCGAAGAAGTAGCCGCCTAACGGTGGAAAAGCTCGTGGCTTAAGCAACGCTCACTGCTCGTGTGCGCGCCGTTGCCTGCTTATAGCGAACCGACAACATCGCCAAGGCACAGGAGCCAAGCCGCTCCAGCGTGTTGTCGGTGCGCGCATTCAGCATGACCGGAACTCTCCCTCCTACCACCAGGCCCGCCACCTGCGCGTCCGCCAACTGCTGTAGCTGCTCGGTCAGCATATTTCCTGCTTCAAGTTCCGGAACAACGAAGATGTTCGCGCGCCCGGCGACGGGAGAAACCACTCCCTTAGTCTTCGCGGCTTCTTCGGATACCGCCACGTCGAACCCAAGCGGCCCATCGAGCACTCCGCCTGTAATCTGGCCGCGATCCGCCATCTTGCACAACACCGCCGCATCCAGCGTGGAAGCAAGCCGCGGCGATATTGTCTCCTGCGACGACAGGATCGCCACTTTGGGCATATCAATGTCGAGCGCATGCGCAAGATCAATCGCATTCTGCACTATGTCGCGCTTCTCTTCGACGGTCGGAGAAATATTCACGGCAGCGTCGGTAATAAACAGCGGGCGCGGATAGCTCGGCACATCCGCCGCATAGATGTGGCTGATGTGCCGGCCTGTGCGTAGGCCGGGGTGACAGTCGACAAAGTGCATCAGTTCGTCGCTATCGAGGCTGCCTTTCATCAACGCTTCCACCTTCAATTCTCGCGCCATGCTAACGGCAAGTTCCGCTGCGGCATGGCTGTGCGCTGTGTGGATAATTTCGTAGTTTGAAAGATCAAGTTGAAGTTGCAGCGCCGCCGCGCGAATCCGAGGCTCCGGGCCAATCAGCACCGGCGCAATCAACTGTGCTTTGGCGGCTTCGTCAACGCTGAGTAGCGTAACTGCATCCACCGGATGCACAACCGCAGTGCGGATCGGAGCCAGCCCTTTCGTCTTTTCGATCAGAAGGCGATAATGCCGGCCTCGCTCAAAGAGCTTGACCTCCGGCAAAGTCACCCGCTCCCGCGAGATCTTCTCGACCGGCGCGATCACTTCGGCAGTCCCGCTTATGACGACTTCACCCTTCTCATTCGTCGCCACGCAGTCGAGCAGCACTCGCTTCTTCTCTTCGATTTTGTCTGCAACTTTCACAGTCACTGTAATGGTGTCGCCAAGGCAAACGGGATGCCGGAAGCGCAACGATTGCCCGAGATAAATCGCGCCGGGTCCCGGCAACTGTGTGCCCAACACAGTCGAAATCAGCGCTCCGCCCCACATGCCGTGCGCGATGACCTGGTGAAACATGTCGCTCTTGGCAAACTCTTCATCCACATGCGCCGGATTGACGTCGCCGGACATGATGGCAAAGAGTTCGATGTCGCGATAGGTGAGTGTGCGCGCGATGCTCGCCGAATCTCCTACTTTGAGTTCGGCGAAAGTGCGGTTTTCAATGCGATTCATGGCGCCTCCGCGGATCGCGGCGGCAGCGGTCTAAAAGTGAAAGCCTCCGCCGCAGATGAGAACCTCTCCGGTTACGTAGTCCGAGAGCGGCGAGCAGAAAAATAGCACCGCGTTCGCGGCATCCTCTGGCGTACCCAGTCGGCCAAGCGGGCAGCTCTTCTTGATCGAATCGAGCATGCTCTGCTGCACGCCGATTTGAATCTTGTGTCCCTTCATCTCAATTTCTGATTGGCCTGTGACGATCGGCTGCACCAGCCGGGTTTCAATCAGTCCGAAGCCTACCGCGTTCACGTTGACGTTATAACGTCCCCACTCTTTGGCCAGCGTCCGCGTCAATCCGATCACGCCCGCCTTGCCCGACGAATATCCCGCCTGGCCGGGATTGCCGTCCGTGCCCGCAATCGAAGTGATGTTCACCACCTTGCGCATCGTCCGCGTGCCTCCCGCAATCTCTTTTTTCGCAGTCTCGCGGATAAAAGATGACGCAGCCCGCAAGATTCGGAAAGGGACAACCAGATGAATCTCCAGCATCGCCTGGAACTGTTCGTCGGTAGTCTTCTGAATCACATTGTCCCAACTGTAGCCGGCATTGTTGACAATGATGTCCACGGATCCGAAGGCGGAAAGCGTGGCTTCAATCAATTTGTCGGGAAAAGTAGGTTGGATCAGATCGCCGACTATGCGCTCAACCTGATGTCCCGCGTTGCGCAGGGTGCAACGCGTTTCGCACAACGCTGCGTCGTCCAGGTCGTTCACCATCACGGCAGCGCCACACGTCGCCAGTTTCGTGGCGATGGCGCGTCCGATGCCGCGGCCGGCTCCGGTGACCAGCGCGGTTTTACCTGCAAGCGTAAAGGGCATTTCAGCCTCCGGCACCACGGAACCACTTTGTATAAGGAGGCCAGGCCAAGGCTAGTTTGTTGCGGATCATGCTGCACTGCGGCATACATCGCAGTATAGCGCTTGCGGCACGGTTGTCAAGAGTCCGAAACACCGAACTCGACCTACATATGGTAACCGCCGTTAATGTTCAACTCCTGGCCCGTAATGTAGTCGCCGTCCGATGCCAGAAATGCCGCCGCCATTGCAATCTCCTCCGGAGTTGCAAATCGTCCTAGTGGAATCTTCGCTTTAATCTGAGCGGCAATTTCTTCGGGAATGGCATCCACCATCTCGGTGGAGGTAAATCCCGGCGCAATCGAATTGGCCGTGATATTGAACTTCGCCATCTCCAGGGCAAGCGTCTTCGTGAAGGCGATGATGCCGCCCTTGCTGGCGGAATAATTAGCCTGCCCAAATGCTCCCGCCTGTCCGACCACGGAAGCGATATTGATGATCCGCCCGAAGCGCTGATTGATCATGGCCGGCAGCGCGGCGCTCGTGCAATAAAAAGTTCCGTTCAGGTTCACGTTGATCACCTGCGCCCAGTCGTCGTCGGTCATCTTGCGCATGCTGCGATCCCGGGTGATGCCGGCGTTGTTCACCAGGATGTCGAGGTGCTGCCATTTGTCCAACACTTCCTTCACAATGCGTTGCGCCTCGCCCTTCTTGGAGATATCGCCCTGGATCAGGATGCACTCCACTCCCAGTTCGCGAATTTCCACGGCAGCGCTCTCCGCATGGGCGCAGTCGGACCTGTAATCCAGCGCCACATTTGCACCGCGGCGCGCCAGCTCAATTGCGATCGCCCGCCCAATCCCGCGTGAAGCGCCGGTCACCAGCGCAATCTTTCCCTTTAATGATCCCCACCCATTGTGTCCGTTTCCGTTTCCATTGCCATTAGCGTTTGCCATAACTGTATTCATCTCCTGAGAGTTCATGCTTACGATTGCGGGGTCGACGCGCAAAACCGTATACCCGCCCACCGCCCCGGCGCCGAAGCCGGGCGCGAAAACCCGCATGGGGCGGTCGATTCGCTTCTCCACGACCGCATCCCGAATCGCCATCAGAATGCTCGCCGAGGAAGTGTTCCCTACCCGTTCAATATTGAAGTAAAGCTTCTCTGTGTCCACCCCTGCTGCCTTCGCAAGGTCTTCCACCATGGTCTTGTTCGCCTGGTGCGGGACGATGATGTCAATCGCATCCATCAGCGAACCATCCCCGCCATTCGGATGAGGCAACGTGGTCAATTCGCCGATCATCTGCACCAGATACCTCTTCGCCAGCGACTTCACCTCGGGACCGTACACCGTGATGTTGTTGTCGAACTCTGGATTGGGCCAGATGATCGAGTTCACCTCCGACCATGGCCCACTGGCGTAGGTCTGATAGACCTCGATATCGGAAGGAGCGCCTTCAGGCGCAGGGCCAACGATCAACGCAGCCGCTCCGTCACCGAAAATCATCCGTGAAGTGCGCACCGTGCCGATCTTGTCGGAAAACTTTTCCGCGCATACCACCAGCACAGGCCGCTCAATCTCCTGCAACAGGCGCACAGCCTCAGCCAAGCCATAGGGCATGCCCGCGCACGCCGCCACGATGTCGCATGAGTTGTGGGTCTGGCACAGTCCCAATTCTCCGGACAGCCAGGTCGCGACCGAAGGAATAAGCCGTGTGCTCGTGCAACTGCAAAACAGCACCGCGCCGATTTCGGCCGGCTTTCGGCCCGATTTCGCCAGCGCCTCGCGCGCCGCCAGCAAAGCCATGTGTTCCAGCCTGAGTTCCGTGTAGCCGCGCCGCTCGATTCCGGTTTTCTGCGATATCTCGGCCGCGGTCATGCGCGACCAGCAATACGCATGGTTGCTGATAAGGTCTTCATTCGTGCACGCGATCTCGCCTTCGTAAACCGCCAGTGCCTCAAGTCGCGGCAGGACCCGAAATGTCTCACTCACCTTGACTGGAGGATATGGTCTGATCGGCTCGCTCAATGCCAGAGTCTCCGGTAAGTGCGCCACCAGCCGCGACGGTCGCAGCCGCGGCACCGAATCCGCGGTTCCCTTCACGCGCTGAATGAACTCCAGCACCTCGTGATTGCGCGGATAATAGGCAACAACGTAGTCATCGTCGCGAAGCTGGCCCACTTCCACGCAACTGCTCGAA
>JBEKBW010000158.1:0-9923 GCA_050015215.1 Candidatus Sulfotelmatobacter sp. | reverse complement strand
GTGAAGATTGCTCAGGGAGCGAAGTCCATCATCAAGATCACTTCCACCATCACCGGTGGTTTTGACTCGGCAGTGACTATTGCGGCTTCGGGTCTGCCCTCGGGCGTGACCGTACTCTACAAGAACAATCCGATTCCGGCTCCTGGCTCGGGCACGGCAGATGCGCAGCTCAGCGTCTCGTCGACCGCGACCACCGGAATCGCAACCATCACCTTCACCGGAACTGGCGGCGGCTTGACGGAGACGACCACGATCAAGATCGACGTAACCAAGTAATCGAAACACAACGTTCCGCTCCTCGGCACAGAAGCTGTTGAGCAGCGGACAATCACCAGCCCGGACCTTCGCGGTCCGGGCTGATTTGTTAGCACGAAGAGTTGTTAATCGACGCTGGGAACATCGTTGTTAATCGACGCTGGGAACATCGACGACGCGGCCACTACCATATTTCTGGAACACTGAATCTCGTGAGACCACACCTTCCAACTTATGTGAATTCGCTCGATTCACCACCGGGACGAGGGCGTAATCATTCACATAGCGCAGTGCCGAATCCAACGGAAGATCGGGATACAAGCTGGGAAGAGATTGCTTGGGCAGAACAGAAGCCAGCGTCAGTTCGCCTTTGCCCTCGCGATCCATGCGCTGCAGTTGCTCGCGCGTCACCAGATTCCAGCCGCTGGGATGCATGCGGACAAGGAAGGCCGGCTCCGCGGAATCCTGCACCCGGCGGGCATTGGCGTCTACGTAGTCTTGTGCGTTGAGAATCACAACTGGAGCAGGCAGCATCGCGTCTTCCACGTGAAGAATGACCTCTTCGCGTTCCTCTTCGAGCGACGGAAGAATTAAACCATCCTGGCGAGTGAGTAAATCGAAGATGGGGATGGTCTGCAGGCTGCGCGAGACGACGTAGGAGAAAGTGTTGGCCACGATGACGGGAACGATGATCTCGTAATTGCCGCTGACCTCGAGCACCATGAAGACGGAGGTCATGGGGACGCGCAAAAATCCGGCAAACAGGACGCCCATGCCGACCAGAACGTAGGTCCCGGTGGATCCCGTTAAGTGCGGGAAAAGAATGCGCTCGATGTCGCCGACCGCTCCGCCGAGCATAGCACCGACGAACAGCGTGGGAGCGAACATGCCGCCGGGTGTGCCACTCACGAAGGAAATCGTGGTAGCGACTATCTTGAAAACGGCGAGCAAAGCCAGAATCTTCCAGGTGAACTGGCCGTGCATCGCCTGGTCCATCGAATCGTAACCGGCGCCCATGACTTGCGGAAGACCCAGGAAGCCAATAAGGCCGACCAAAAGCCCGGCGATGGCGGGCTGCAGGTAGTGAGTCCAGCGCGGCCATGCTTTCAGGCGCGGACGCAGATAGCCTACTGATTTTGCAAAGATGACGGACGCCAATCCTCCAATGATGCCAAGCACGGCGTAGGCGAGAAGCTCGGAAGGCCGCTTGAATGTCGTGATCGGAATACGGAACAAAGGTTCGCTGCCGAGAAACGAGCGCACGACGACCACGCTGGCAACCGCGGAGAGAACAACCGATCCTAGAATGCCTGCGCTCCAACGGCCTATGACTTCTTCAATGACGAAGAGGACTGCAGAAATGGGAGCGTTGAAAGCGGCGGCAAGGCCAGCGGCTGCGCCGACCGGAGCCATGAGACGGAGTTTTTCGCGCGATATTTCGAGTTGACGCCCCAGCGCCGAGGCTATGCTTGCTCCGATTTGCAGAGAAGGATCTTCTGGTCCGAGCGATTGGCCGGAGCCAATTGCAATGGAGGCGCAGATGAACTTTCCCACCGCGGTGCGAAATGGGATATAGCCATTGAAAATATAAAGCGCGGACTTCGTCTGGTTGACTCCGCTACCGCGGATACCCGGAAAAACGTGCAGCACGAGCGCAGCGACGACGAGGCCCGCCAACGCAGGAACGGCGAACAAATGCCAGCTATGAGCTTGAGGCAACGGACCGAGTAGGGCGAGGTGCATCCAGTCGATGGCGAGGCGGAAACAAACGACGGCGAGTCCAGAGAATATCCCGATGAAAACGCAGAGAATCAAAAAGAATACTTCTTCGTGAAAAACATCTTCGAGACCGGCGAACAAGCGGCGAGGTGCGGCCGGCCGCGGCGCGGGCGCAGCTTCGGGATTGGCCGCAACCACTACCGGGGCGAGGTTGCTCATAGCGCCGCAGCCTCGCGTTTTTGGGAGATCAGGAGGAGGGCCTGATCGAGGCCTTTCGGCGGACCGCATACAGCGGCGGTTTGCTGTTCGATCTGAAATACAACATCCATAATCGTGTCGGGAAGATCGGTTTCGGCGGGCGAGCGCAGACGGTCAAGATCCGGCTTGCTTGCCAGCCAGCGAGCTTGCAGGATGGGCAGCGGAGAAGCGGGATAATTGGCGGCTGAAGGAGAGGCGGCTTTGAGATCGACACCTGCCTGGCCTGCGCAGCCGGTCAGACGTTCTTCGGCTTGCGCGAAAGCCGCCTCGATACGGCGGTTCCGTTCGGCGTCAGAGATATGACTGAGGAACGGATTGGCTTTTAAGACAAGATCGGCGGAGGCGAGCAATTGGCGCGTGTTTGTGTCGTCAGGATTTGAGTTCACGGCTGCGCGAAGAAACCGCTGCGCGAGTGCATAATTGCCCGAGCGATAGGCGGTTTCACCGGCTCCTGCCTGGGCCTCGGCGTTCAGTGGCGCAAGCCGGATCACTTCTTCATAGCGGGCCAGAGCGCCGGCATAGTCGTGCGCCTGCTGGAACAAGCGGGCGGCCTGCAGTTGTTCATCCGGATCGGGCGGTAGGGCGGTGGATAAGGCGATAAGTTCAGAGTCGGCCTGAGCAACGGCGCCTTTTTTCAGAAGGAACTGGATCAGTTCGACGCGGGCGCGGTTGCGGCTGGCATCGGCATCGGAGTTCCAGACTCCGTACATGGCGTTGTGGTAATAACGAGTGGCGTCCTCAACCGAGCCGCGATGGGCAGCTACGCGAGCGAGCGCGAGGTTGACAGCGGCGTCCTGAGGAGTGCGCTGCCAAAGGGCAACCAAATAGGATTGGGCTTCTTCCAGGCGGCTATTGTCCGTGCTGTCGTCACTGTCGCGCAGGGCACGGGCGAGGCTGAGTTGGTACTGCGAGTTTGTGGGATCGCAGGTGAGGGCGGCGCGAAGAGCTGAGATTGCGTCATCATAATGGCCTGCCTTAGCGGCAGCAAGTCCAATGTCGTAGAGCCTGCGTCCGCGGGCCTGCTGATTCGCGGTATAGCGAGTAACCAGATGGCTTACGGCGGCAAATCCGAGGGCAGCCGCGAAGGTGAGAACCAGAAGAATCATGGTCGCCGAGCGCTGCAACAGGCTGGGAAGCTTCCACAACATATCTCGTATCACGATATCATTTCGAGGGCGACTCGCGGATGGGGCTCGGCATAAAGTTGAACGGAACCGGTGACGGTTCAGGTAAGATACTTCGACTGCGAGAGGCGTTCGAACCTCCGCTGATGCGAACATGAATCGGGAATACATCAAGGGATACAGCCACGAATTGAATCGGGAGATGGAGGCGCTGGTCTACGGGTACGCCGGCACGCCGCTGCTCGTGTTTCCGACTTCCATGGGACGATTTTTTGAATATGAAGACCGCGGAATGATTGGCGCGCTGGCGGGAAAGATTGACCGCGGCGAATTGCAGGTGTTTTGCCCGGACGCCGTCGACCTTGAAAGCTGGTACAACAAAAACGTGCATCCTAAGGTGCGCGTACTGCGTCATCTGCAATATGAGCGATATATTTTGCATGAGTTTATTCCGTTCATCCGCTGGAAGAACCAAACGCCGCGGCTGGCGCTTACCGGATGCAGCTTCGGCGCATATCATGCAGTGAATTTTGCTTTGAAACACCCCGATGTGGTGACCCATTGCGTGAGCATGAGCGGGGCGTTTGATATCCACCAATTTTTGGATGGATATTACGACGACGATTGTTATTTCAACTGTCCTCCGGACTATCTGCCGAATCAGAATGACGACTGGTTTTTGAGCCGCTACCGGCAGATGAAAATTGTGCTGGGCTCGGCGGATTGGGATATCTGTCTGGACCAGAACGTGAAGCTTTCGGCAATTTTGAATGGTAAGGCCGTGCCGCACTGGCTGGATGTTTTTGGAGACAATTCGAAGCACGACTGGCCGTTGTGGTTGCGAATGGCGGACAAGTATTTTTGATCGCGCGCTTTTGAGGCGCAATGACGGAGGAACTGGATGAGCAAGCAAGCGGTGCAGTTCAACGTAAGGCTCTCCATCAAGAACGGACAATTCGATGCGTTCGAAGCCATCGCGCAGGCGATGGTCGCCGGCACGTTGAAGGAACCTGGCGCCCTCGGATACGAATGGTATTTGAGTAATGATCGCAAGCAGTGTCATTTGATCGAGGACTATAAAGATGCAAGTGCGGTGCTGGCGCACATCGAGAGCCCAGTCGTACGAGAGCTGGTGCCGAAACTGCTTGAGGTTTCGAGCTTGGACAGCTTCCATGTGTACGGAGATCCCGGGCCGAAAGCCACGGAGATCTTGGCCGGAATCGGCGCTAAAGTTTTTCAGCACTGGCAGGGGCTTGGGCGGTGAGCTTTGCCTCGAGGTAGAACGCCTTTGAGGCAGCGGTGTAGATGACCGGAAGGGCGGGGATCCTTCGACTGCGTAATTGCTCGCTTCGCGGCAATTACTTCGCTCAGGATGACGGAGTGTTTCTTACGATGATAGCTTTCAGGAGTGAATCGTGAAAAGAATCGGCGTTTTGTTTGGAATGGAGAACACATTTCCGCCGGCACTGGTGGAAAAGATCAATGCGATGAAGGTGAACGATGTTGTCGGCGAGTTCGTGATGGTCGGCGGCATTCGCATGGATGAACCCAAGAAATACGACGTGATCATCGACCGGATTTCGCAGGACATCCCGTTCTACCGGGCTTATTTGAAGAATGCAGCGCTGCATGGGACGATCGTGGTCAACAATCCGTTCTGGTGGACGGCGGACGACAAGTTTTTCAATTACGCGCTGGCGCACAAGCTCGGCGTGGCGATTCCGCCGACGGTGATTCTACCGCACAATAAGCACCCCGAGGGAACCACAGACCAGTCGATGCGGAATCTGATGTTTCCGCTGAACTGGCAGGAGCTGTTCGATTACGTCGGCTTCCCTGCTTTTCTCAAGCCCTATTCTGGCGGTGGCTGGAAGCATGTTTACCATGTCCACTCGCCGGAGGAATTTTTTCATCACTACAACCAGACTGGGGATTTGTGCATGACGCTGCAGCATGGCGTGGTGTTTGAGGAATACTACCGGTGCTATGTGGTGGGGCAGGAAAAAGTGCACATCATGAAGTACGACCCGCGGTTGCCGCATCATGAGCGGTATGTGAAGGGGAATCCGCCGCCGTCTTCTGAAGCTTTAAGGGTCAAAATAGAAAACGACGCGCTGACTTTGTGCCGCGTGCTGGGCTACGACTTGAACACGGTGGAGTTTGCCGTGGAGGGCGGCGTGCCTTATGCGATCGATTTTCTGAATCCGGCACCGGACGCGGAGATCACGTCGGTGGGGCAGGAAAATTTTGATTGGATTGTGAATGCGGTGGCGGAGATGGCGGTGAAGATGGCGGTTACGGGAGAGGATCCGGCGCGGGATTTGCGATGGGCTTCCTTCTTGGCGGGAAGGGCTCCGGCTGAGAAGGCAGCGCGCAAAGGTGAGCCGGCTTGGGTGGCGGAGCGGAAGCGGGGGAAGGTGGCGAAGTAGCGTGCTATTGTCCCTGCCCTCGTGAGCCTCAGCGTTTTCCCTGATTGTACAAGTGGAAGTCGACTTCAACGTTCACAGTCGTGCTGATCGGTTGGCCGTCCTTGAGGGGCGGTTGGAACTTCCAGCGGTGCACGGCCTCAAGAGCTTTTTCATCCAGTCCGTAGCCCAAGCCTTTGATTACTACTGCATCGGTAACATCTCCGTTCTCAGACACGGTTAGCTTCAGGGTTATTACTCCTCCGACCTGCTTGCGCCGAGCTTCCTCGCTGAACTCCGGATCCGGAGTGTAGATCGGCTTCGCGACCGGAGCGTGGCCGGCGTGTTCATGCTCGGCACTTGCCTTGTTTGCACTCAATTGCTCCAGTGCCGCGTGCTCCGTTGGCGTGGTCCAATTGGGATCATAGTGGAGCCGCACCCGCAGCATAAGGGACTGGCCTGCATAATTCGGCGGCAACTCCTGGAAAGGTGAAGCGCGGCGTAACGCCTCGAGCGCTGCCTGGTCGAGAGCGCTGTCGCCTGAAGGCGGTGCCAGTTTCGCGCCGCTCAACGAACCGTCGCGAGAGACGGTGAATTCTACGGCAACATCGCTGACGGCATGCGAGGATCCAATCACGTCGGCGGCTGTAAGCTTTCGCCAGTTGCGATGAACGAAGTGCGTATTGAGGCGCAGATAGGGCGTGAGGTCCTGGCCCTGCGTGTCGCTAAGCACGTCTACGTTGCGCGGCGGGATGTGCCCACCGGGAGTAAGACTGCGGCCGCGGGGTGTTTCCTGTGCGTCCTGTGGCGCTTGGGCGGCGGAGAACTGGGGCAAAAGCAGCAACAGGAAAATTAGGGCGCGCACGAGACCTCCATGGCGAGAAGTCAAATAAGGATAGCACGGTGTTGGCGGCGGACCTCCGACTCCATGGCGTAGCGATTCCCGTTTTGCCGCCGTTGCTATCTTGTTGAGACCCGGCCTGCGGCACCGGCGCGTCGGGCTGACAGCAGGTTCCTCCGCCTCGCTTCGCGAGCCGTCGGAATGACAAGGTTTTTGGTGTCCTTTCAGGGTTTGGGCAATCGGTCGGGGTGCGGTGTCCTGAAACCTACCTTCACTTGCCAATTTTTGACAAAGCTTTGACAGCCTGCTGACAAACTGCGCCCCGCGAACGAGTACGTTGCCTTCGTCTGTTCCCTGCCAAATCAAACTGTTTCCACAAAGGATCGTCACATGAAAACTCTCGCTTCTTTGCTCGTCAGTCTCGTTACGGCGGCCTCCGCTTTCGCGCAGGCGGCGCCCCCGGTTTCGCAGATTTTTGATTTCTCCTGCAACAAGAGCTTTTCGTCCTGTCCGCAAGGCTTCGACCCTACACTCAGCCCCGTGCAGCTTTCGAATGGCAATTTCTATGGCGTGACCTGGTGGGCAGGAACCGGCAGCTCGAGCAATGGCGGCACCGTGTGGAAAGCTACGCTCGCGGGCAAGGTCACGGCGTTGCACACGTTTGCCGCGAATTCCGCGGGGAAATTTTCTCAGGGCGAAAACCCGGTCATGGGATTCGCGGTGGGCGCGGACGGAAATCTTTATGGCACTACCGAGAGCGGCGGATCTGCCAGCGCGGGTGTCTTCTACAAGCTCACTCCGTCGGGGACGTTCACGGTTCTGCATAATTTCTGTACGGTCGATAACTGCGCTGACGTGCCGGGGCCGATCATTCTTGGCCAGGATCGCAATTTCTATGGCGTGGTGCGTGAGTCTACAACAATCTTTAAGCTGACTCCCAAAGGCGTTTGGAGCTCGATTTTTACGCTTCCTTCTGGAACCCTCGGTGGATCTCTCGTCCAGGGATCCGATGGGACGTTCTATGGAACCGGTGTGGAAACCTGTGATGCGGGATTTGTTTTCAGCCTGACTCCGGGCGGCATATTCACGATTCTGCACAGCTTTGACATACTCAACACGGTCAGCGGCAACATCGTTTTGGCATCGGATGGAAACATCTACGGCGTGATGGGAAGCCAGGTGTTCCAGCTCACGACTGCCGGCGGCTATACCGTTATTTATGAGTTGTCGCAGGCGCAGGGACCTTCCCCGTCTTTCCTAACGCAGGCGTCGGATGGCAACCTGTGGGGGCTTTCGCCAAACGGCGGCACGGCACCTGATCGGCCGGGCACACTGTTTACCCTCACGACCTCGGGCACATTCATCAGCAGCGAAGAGTTCAATTGCAGCACGACGGGCTGCAACCCACTCGGCATGGTCGAAGGTAGCGATGGAAATTTCTACGGCAACGCGGCCACGGGCGGCAACGCCCCAGGCAAGAATCCGGAGGGGACCTTCTTTAAAGTGGCGGCAGGATTGACGGCGAAGTGAGTGCAGAAAAACGCGGAGATAATCTCCCCAAGCCACTTGGCGGGTTCGCGTTAGTGCACAATACTTAAAGACTGACAGAGAACCGCACCACGTTCTATGGCCCCGCTCAGGCGGGGCCATTTCGCTTCCCTGCCCCATTCCAAATCCCCCGCATTTGGCCGCGTTGCTATACTGTTGTGATCCGGCTTGCGGCATGTGGGCTGCCAGCTGACAGCAGGTTCCTCCGTCTCGCTTCGCGAGCCGTCGGAATGACAAGGCTTTAGGGACGGACAGCCGAGGGCGGCTGTCCCACATGATCCGCTATGAAACCTACTTTCACCATCGGCATTGAAGAGGAATATCAGACCATTGATCCGGAGACGCGGGATCTGCGGTCGCATATTCAGGCGGAGCTGCTGGCCAAGGGCAAAATGCTCTTGCAGGAGCGGGTGAAGCCGGAAATGCATCAGTCCGTGGTGGAGGTGGGCACCGGGGTCTGCAAGAACATCAAAGAAGCCAAAGCCGAAGTGAAGATGCTGCGGCGCAACATTATTGGGCTGGCTAAGCAGAATGGGTTGCGGCTGGCTTCGGTGGCCACGCATCCGTTTTCCGACTGGCGCACGCAGGATATCAATCCTGACGACCGCTACAAAAATATTGTGGAAGACATGCAGTTGGTGGCGCGGGCGAATCTGATTTTTGGCCTGCACGTGCACATCGGGATCGACGATCACGAGACGGCGATCCACATGATGAATCACTCGCGGTATTTCCTGCCGCATCTGCTGGCTTTGTCGACCAACTCGCCGTTCTGGCTGGGGATGAATACAGGGTTGAAGTCTTACCGTTGCAAAGTATTCGACAAGTTTCCGCGTACGAATATTCCCGATTATTTTCCCAGCTGGGGCGAGTACGAGAATTTCATCAAGTTGCTGATCAAGACCAACTGCATCGATAATGCGAAAAAGATTTGGTGGGATATCCGGCCGCATCCGTTCTTTAATACCATTGAGTTCCGCGTATGCGACATCCCCATGCGGGCCGATGAGACCATTGCAATTGCGGCGCTCATACAGGCCACCGTTGTGAAGCTCTACAAATTGCATACAGCAAATCAAGGATTTCGTTTGTACCGCCGGGCCTTGATTATGGAGAATAAGTGGCGGGCGTCGCGCTACGGGCTCGAAGGCAAGCTGATCGATTTTGGCAAGCAGATCGAGGTTCCGGCTCGAGATTTGATTCTGGAGTATCTGGATTTCGTGGACGACGTGGTGGATGAACTGGATTCGCGCGAGGAAATCAGTTACATCCGAACCATGCTAGAGGAGGGCACCGGCGCGGACCGTCAGCTGCGTGTCTACCGCGAAACTGGAGATTTGAAGAAAGTTGTCGATTACATCATGGAAGAGACGGAGGCCGGTTTGGAAGAAGACGTGCCGGCTGCCGAGGAAAAAGCGAGTTAATGACCATTCCTGTAGACACCACTAGCGATTCCATCTTGCGCAAGACTGGCGGGTGGGGAAATCGGAACCCCGCTCGATTCGATCCGGAATATGCTCCCGGCGCGCGGAACGCCGTGAGCGTTTGCCTGCGCGTGCGGCCTGAGGAGAAGGTTTGCGTCATCACCGACGACGCTACCTGGGAGATCGCTGCCGCGATTGTCGCCGAACTGGAAAAACTTGGTTCTCCGCACAATGTTTGGGTGCTGGAGGATTTGGCGGAGCGTCCGCTGACGGATTTACCGTCGGCGATTGTTTCCGATCTTGAAACCAGCCATGTTTCAATTTTTGCGGTGCAGGCACAGAGGAACGA
>JBEKBW010000157.1:0-10165 GCA_050015215.1 Candidatus Sulfotelmatobacter sp. | reverse complement strand
CCCTGCGCGCTGGCGGGTACCGCCTCTGTTCCGGGCCAGCCGGTTTATCTGGCCAGCATCGAGAATGCGGAGGTTTATGTCGCGAACTTCAATTCGAACTCCGTTGCCAAGATCAGTACGACGTCGAACGTCGTGACTAACACTGCAACCACAGAGCCGGCCAATGTTTCTTCAACCAGTACTGCGCCGAATCCGGTAAGCATGGTGGAAGCAGCGGCTCGACAAGGCGACAAATTATATGTGGCGAATCAGGGAAACAACACTGTCACCAGCCTGAATGCGGTGGATCTTTCCCTTAACACCGTGACCGGTTTCACGGGTGTCAGGCCGGTCTGGGTCACGGCCCGCGGTGACGGTCAAAAAGTGTACGTGGTGACCCAGGGTGATGGACAACTCGTCACCATTGATACCGCCACCGACACCGTGAGCAGCAGCCTTCCCGTCGGAGCCGGTGCGAACTTTATTTTCTTCGATCCGAATTTGAACCGGTTATATGTTGTGAATCCGGTTACCGCTACCGTTTACATTTTTTCCGATACCGGTGGAATTGACTCAACCGGTGCTCCGAACGACACGCCAGTTCAGCTTGCCAGCTTGTCCTTCGCGGCGGGATCGGCTCCGTGTCCCTCGGGCTGCACGCCGGTTTCCGTGACCGCATTGCTCGATGGCAGCCGGTTTTACGTGGCGAGCTATCAGAGTTTTGCAGCTCCCTGTCCCGACTCGACAGTGAGCGGCGCCTGCATCGAACCCGAACTGACAGTGTTCGACGCAAACAGCCTTGCGGTGAAGTATCCGAGCGCTCCAACGCTGACGCTGCTGACTTGGCCGCCTCCGTGTACAACAAACCCGTGCACCACGAATTGGCCGTTTGTGACCAATCAATATGCGGTTCCGACTGTGGCGAGTTGCGCTCCCGCTGCGCTATATTCACCCACCACTACGCGCTTCCGTGTGTTTACTGTTGCGGCCGCAGATAGCAGCCGTGTCTATGTGAGCATCTGCGATGCGGGAGTGGTGGCGGTGATCAACACCACCGGCAGCAACACCAACAACTCCGGTGAGCCCATTCCTCCCGACACGCTTGTGACCGATCTTCCCGGGCCCGACAGCGCAGCTGAACAAGGAAACGGCCAGCCCGCTCCGCAGAGTCCCATCTTTTTATTCATGGGGCAGTAAAGTCGGAACTCCAGGGCTGGTGAAAAAACTCAGGGTACCATCCTGTTAAAGGGCGCGGCTGGTTCCGCCAGTGCGGGGCGGGAATTTTCAAGGCATGGGGGTCGATTGTCCGATGGCTTTTTCCTCGCAATGCACAGCGCGAAAGGGTTGGCTCCCACGCTGCTAGACATCGGCTCGATGATGAAAATCCATCGATTGATGCTGTTCTTCAGTCAAAACACTTTTCGCTTTGACCCATTTCCTCGCGATTCGCAGGAATCCGGCCCGTGCTAAACTTGCCGGCAGGATGCGCTCGGCGCAGCACAAGCCTCTCTCGGCCCTTCTCTCCCAAATTTTGGTCGCCTACACAGTGGAACTCGACTCCGAATTCGAGCGCCGCATGCTCGAAACCCAGGCCGGAGCGCGCCTCTCGCTGGTAATTTGGCTTAATGTGCTGCGGTTTTTGGCCGATGGACCGCTTTCGGTTCGAACGCTAGCTTCGCGCGCGCTCGCCGACGAGGAGCAGGGCAAGGCCCCGCTTGGCTGTCTGGAGCGATGGGGTTTTATTGTGCTGCAGCCCGGAAAACGCGCCGGTTTCGGCAGCGGTCGAGGCATCCGCGCCGATTGGCCGGTTCGGCTCACCGCCAGCGGCGAAACCGCAATTAGAATCTGGCCGGAGCTGATCCCGCAAATCGACGCCCGCTGGTCGAAGCGCTTCGGCGACGATGCGACGAGTTTGCGCCGCTCCTTAGAAGCAATCGAGCGCCAGATTGACCTCGAATTGCCGCACGGATTGCCCAGTGCGATTCTGCAACTGCCGCAGTTCGCTCCCCGAAAATCGGCTACGGAAGACGGCCTGGCGCTGCCGGTGCTGCTTTCCCGCGTCCTGCTCGCCTTCGCGCTCGATTTCGAACGTGAGTCGCGAACGCCGATTTCTCTATGCGCCAACGCGATTCGTGTTCTCAGCGACGAGCCGATCCCTGAAGCAGAGATTCCCAAACGAACGGGCTGTTCGGCGGAGACCGCAGGCATTGGCTGGCAGCACAAGCCGTACATTATCGTTGAAAGAGACCCGGCCCGCGGCCGCGGCAAGTTCGTGCGCCTGTCCGAAGCCGGCATCAAGGCGCAGAACAAGTACCACAGCATCGCGCGCGATATTGAGGAAAAGTGGAAGGAACGCTTTCGCACCGCTACGAAAGAAATTCGCGGATCGCTGACGACTCTGCTGAAACGAGGCGAACTTTCTGAAGGCCTGAAACCACCTCCCGGCACGACCCGCGCCGGCGCTCAGACACCGGCTTTAGGCCGCTTCGACATTGGACCTGCCGCAGTCCAGCGCAAGCGGGATTTGGTAATGCAGACGGAAGCATTCGTGCGCGATCCAGTTGGCGCTCTGCCGCATTACCCACTGTGGGACATGAACCGCGGCTTCGGTCCGTAGCCGGACGCTGCTCCCCTTGGCCAGCAAGCACGCGCGGTCCGGACCCGTAGCAGGCTAGATGGCGAGAGTTGGGATAAACGGAAGCTCACGGCGAACTCTAGCTTCTGACGGCGACTTCTTCTTTTTGCTCTGTTTTTTGCTCTCTGGCTGCGTAATGCGAATCCACGTACCCGTCCAGGATCTCAATAAACTCGGCGACAATCCGGTCGCCTTTGAGAGTTGTGAACAGCCGCCCGTCCACATAAACCGGCGCCTTGGGTTCTTCGAATGTACCCGGTAGCGAGATGCCAATATTCGCGTGCTTCGATTCGCCCGGCCCATTGACCACGCAGCCCATCACCGCCAGCTTCATCTCTTCCACGCCAACGTAGCGGCCTTTCCATGAGGGCATCTGCTCGCGCAGATACGACTGAATCTGCTCGGCCATTTCCTGGAAGAAGGTGCTGGTGGTGCGTCCGCAGCCCGGGCAAGCGGTGACCTGCGGGGTAAAGCTGCGAATGCCCATCGATTGAAGAATCTGCTGCGCGACACGAACTTCTTCGGTGCGGTCGCCGCCGGGAGCGGGCGTGAGCGAGACGCGAATCGTGTCGCCGATGCCTTCCTGCAGAACCACGCCCATCGCGGCGCTCGACGCCACCACGCCTTTGGCTCCCATGCCTGCTTCGGTAAGGCCAAGATGCAGAGGATAGTTGCAGCGGGCGGCGAGAGCGCGATAGACGTCGATCAAATCCTGCACTCCACTGACCTTCGCGCTCAAGATAATCTGATCCGCACGCAATCCAAATTTCTCACCCAAAGCAGCCGAGTTCAGCGCACTAACGACCATCGCTTCCATCGTCACTTCTCGCGCGTCCATCGGCTCGGCGAGGCGCGAATTCTCGTCCATCATCTTGGTCAGCAGAACTTGATCGAGCGAACCCCAGTTCACGCCAATGCGCACCGGCTTCTGATACTTAACCGCAACTTCGATCATCGTGCGAAAGTTGGAATCGCCTTTGGCCCCAATACTGGCATTGCCGGGATTAATACGGTACTTGGCCAGATCGCGGGCGCACTCGGGATACTTGGTAAGCAGAACATGCCCGTTGTAATGGAAGTCGCCAATGATCGGAACGCGGATGCCTTGCTTGTCGAGTTGCTCCACGATATGCGGAACGGCAGCCGCAGCTTCTTCGTTATTAACCGTGACTCGAACCAGCTCCGAACCTGCACGCGCCAGTGCGGCGCACTGCTGAACGGTCGAAGGGATATCGGCCGTGTCGGTATTGGTCATCGACTGCACCACAATCGGTGCATCCGAGCCTACGCGAACGTTGCCGACGAGGGCAGTTACGGTTTTCCTGCGGGGAACTATAGCCATGGAACCTTTATTTTATCACGCTAATAACGAGAGTCTCGGAGGGCCAACGCTATTCCGGGCGCCTAGGATCAAACCCTATTTTATTTCTTCGCCGCCACCGGCTCGTCCAGAAACGGCAGAACCGCAGGCACAAGCCCGGGTGACTCGGGGATGTTGTAGTGGGTGACGCCGGGTAGGATTGCGAGACGCGCGCTGCACATTCCCGAACCATCCCACCCGGCATCTTTCTGGCCGCCGCCGAGCAAGGCGAAGAATTCGACAATGTGCTGCGGACGGATGGCGTCGGCATCTCCAAAGACGAGCATTGTGGGCGTGGTGATTGAGGCTACGTCCTTCGACCAATCAAAATCCTTTCTCAGCAAATCGGCGACTTTGGTGACGAGCATGGGCCAATCGGATGGCTTGGGCGCAATGCGGGCGTAGGTTTGGTAAAGTGGGCTGGGCTTCATCATTTCCGCTACTGCGGGGCCGAGTTGATCCATGGCGGCGAGGATTTCTGGGTACCATCCTGTGCGCTTGCAAACGGTGGAGACGACGACCAGCTTGCGGACCATGGCCGGGTGACGAATGGTCAGTTGGATGCAAACGCCGGCGCCGAGCGAGTAGCCCATGACGTCGGCCGGTTCTAGTTTCAGGAATTTCATCAGCGCGGCGATGTCATCGGCCATGGCCTCACAGCTGATCGGCCGGTCAATGTCGGCGGTGCGGCCATGAGCCTGGAGATCGACCGCAGTGACCTGGCGCGCCTTCGCGAGACCGGAGGTCAAATTCGCCACCATCTCGGTCGACCCAAGTCCGCCATGAAGAAGCACGAGGGGCGCACCCGAGCCCTGGATTTCGTAATAAAGGTTCAGTCCGTTGACTGGAGCGTAGGCCGTTTTCACCTGGCTAGTGTAGCGAATTTTGATACCTAAGGGAGGCCCGGCCGCCCCTCGTCCGTGCCGCGAGCGCTGCTTAGAACCTTCGGCGCACGAAGGGTTCCGCCGCTACATCGCACCGCAAATCCTATTGCAGCCGCTCTGCTAAGCCCGGAATAGTTTTCAGCAGATCGTTGTAGATCACCATCACAGCGAACAGTACCAGGAAAACAAACGCAGCCTGATAGACCCGCTCTTTGATGCGCAAGCTGATATCCCGCCGCATTAGGCCTTCAATGGCAAGGAACAGAATCACGCCACCGTCAAGAATCGGGATAGGCAGCAGGTTAAAGACTCCAAGGTTCAAGCTGATTCCCGCGGTCAGCTCCATCAGCGGAGTCCAGCCCTTTTGCTGCGCCGCGTATCCGGCATCTTGCGCAATGCCGATGGGACCGGACACCGCCCGCAGAGAAACTTTTCCTTGCACAATCTTCTTTGCGAGTTCGAGAATCAGGACCGAATACTTTTTGTTCTGCTCCAGAGAAAGGGCGAGCGCTTGCGTGAAGGGCAGCGTCGTCACCTTGGTTTCGCTCTTGTTGATGAATCCCAACCGATATCGCTGTTCTTTCGGATCCTCGGTCTTCGAGAGCACGGGAGTCATGTGGAAGCTCAAAGTCTGGCTGCCGCGAACCACCGTGAGATCCACCGGTTTATCCCTGGTTTGCTGTAGACGGTCGATCATGCTCTCAATCGATGGCAGCGACTCGCCATTCATGGCGACAATGCGGTCATCTTCTTTCAGGCCAGCGCTGGCCGCAGGAGTTCCCGCCTCAACGCGGCCCACCATCACCGGTTCTTCGGGATACCATCCCGCCGAACCCACTTCCGACGTGGTGACCGCTTGAGGAATGATGGTCTTCTGAAAGCTCTCCGTGCCGCGCTGAATGGTGATGGTCAGCGGTTGGTTTGGGCTGAGCCAGACCTTCGGCTGTAGTTGTTCCCACGTAGGATTTTCGATATCGTCGACTTTTACAATACGGTCGCCCGCCTGCAAACCGGCCTGGGCTGCGGCCGAGTCGTGCTTCACGCCTTCGATCACCGCTGGCTTGTCGAGAAAGAGCGGGTACTCGTAGTGCGACATGTACACCACAGTGAGCAGGAAGATCGCCAACAAGATGTTCATCGTCGGCCCGGCAATGGCGATGAGGAAACGGTCCCAACGGGAGTGCGAGAGAAATTCCGCCGGATCGCCAGTGCGCTCGTCCATGGGATTTTCGCCGCTCATCTTTACGTAGCCGCCAAGCGGGATGGCCGCGATCCGGTAGTCGGTATCGCCCTTGCGGAAGCCGACGAGGCGCTTGCCGAACCCGATGGAAAAGACCTCGACCCGCACCCCCAGCCACTTGGCCACGGCATAGTGGCCGAACTCATGGATCAGGATCATGAATCCGAGGATGACGACGACCGCAACCAGCGAAATCAGAAAATCAGGCATAAAAGGGATACGTACTCCGCACTTCCTTAGATTCCCAAACCTTCATTTTAGATGAAAGAAGTTGCCCGCGGCCGTTCGCCCGCCTTGGCCACCCGCTCTTCAGCATATCGGCGCGCTTCTTCATCGGCTTGAAGCACTTCCTTGATCGAACCCATGTGCCCCGAATTAGATGCAGAAATCGTTTCTTCGATCACCCGGGGAATTTCATCGAACGCGATGTTATTGCTTAGAAATGCGGCGACGGCTAATTCGTCCGCGGCGTTGAGCGCAACCGTCTTTGCCCCGCCCGCCTCGACTGCTTCGTACGCTAAACGGAGACAAGGAAATTTACTCACGTCCGGGGGGCTAAAGTCCAGATGACGCAAGTTCCTGACCGCGAACTGCATATCCGACTGAATACGCTCCGGATATGTTAATGCGTAAAGGATCGGCAAGCGCATGTCCGTCACCGAGAACTGAGCAAGTATGCTGCCATCAATAAACTCGACCATGGAATGAATCGTCGACTGCGGATGGACAATCACTTCCACTTTCGCCGGCGGAATGTGAAATAACCTGCATGCTTCGATCACCTCGAAGCCCTTATTCATCAGCGTGGCCGAGTCGATCGTGATCCGCTTGCCCATCCGCCAGGTAGGATGATTGAGGGCCTGCTCCACCGTGATTGAGCCGAATTGGGAGCGCGGCGTGTTCAGAAAAGGTCCGCCAGAAGCCGTCAGCCAAATGCGTTCCACTTCCTCCATCCGCCCGCCGCGCAGGCATTGGTGTACGGCGTTGTGCTCGCTGTCGATGGGGAGTAGCGCGATGTTTTGTTTGCGAGCTTCGGCGGTGATGAGCTCGCCCGCGGTGACAAGGCATTCTTTATTGGCCAGTCCGAGAGTCTTGCCAGCTTTTGCAGCCTCGTAAGTGGCTTCAAGCCCAGCCACGCCGACAATGGCACTAACAACAAAATCGACTTCGGAATGCGTGGCGACTTTGACGGTGCCAGCCGAGCCGTGCACGACGTCGATCTCGCCGAGCCCACTCTGCTTAAGCCGCGCCCGCAGAGTCTGGGCGTCTTCCTCTTTCGCGATAGAGATCAGCCGCGGCTTCCACCGGAGAGCCTGCTCAAAGGCAGCATCAACGTTGCTTCCGGCAGCCAGTGCGACGATCTGAAAGCGATCCGGATAGGATTCAGCGACGCTGAGAGTGCTGCGCCCGATGGAACCGGTCGATCCCAGGATGGCGATGCGTTTCATGTGAGAGAGGTGAGCGAGTTGCAGCTTTCCATTTTACGCGAGTATCGCAACCAAAGCTCCGTCATTCCGACGCTGACCGAGCTTCATCGCGTGCGGATCGGTTCTCGCTTGACGTGTTGAACAACTAACGACACTATAGATTGAGATTTTCCCTTCACACAATGACAACGTTGCCAGTGCGTCCGAACGCGCCAACGCGATCCCCGGCCCTAGTTTCGAAAATAATGCGACGTGTGACCAGCCGCGACACGGGGCCGGAAAAGATATTTCGTACGGCACTTCGGCGTGCGGGGCTCCGATCATTTCGCGCCTGTGACACAACCCTGCCGGGAAAACCCGATATCGTGATTCCCGGAAAGCGCCTCGCCATCTTCATCGATGGAGATTTCTGGCACGGCCACCAATACCAAAGGAGAGGATTTGCGTCGCAGCAAGAACAGCTTGTCGGCATTAACAACGCGGAATACTGGGTGGCAAAGCTTAGCCGAAACGTTGGTCTCGACTTCCAAAATACGAGCGCTCTCCTCAATTCCGGCTGGCGCGTCTTGAGATTCTGGGAAAGCGACATACGCCGTTCTTTGGACAAGTGCGTCGCGACGACATTGGATTGCCTGGACAAAGCATCGAGTCGAGCATCGTTCGCTGCATTGGCGGATCGGACGGCAGTTGAATTGTTCGCCGGAATCGGCCTTGTCCGTCTAGCGTTGCATCGAAGCGGCTGGAAAACAATTTTCGCAAACGACAACGACCCCGGAAAATTGGCGATGTACAGCGCGAACTTCGGAAGCGACGGATTCGACCCAAGAAGTGTCCACGACCTATCCCCGAAGGACATTCCCACCTGCGGCCTTATGACGGCATCGTTCCCATGCAATGATCTTTCTGTTGCCGGGGCACGAGGAGGGCTCAACGGCCGCCATTCGAGTACGTTCTGGGCGCTAGTCAAACTCCTACAGGGGATGAAGAGCAGACGCCCTCCCCTTGTGCTTCTGGAGAACGTTGTCGGATTTCTTAGCTCGCACGGTGGAAAGGATTTTGAGAGTGCCTTGCTGGCGCTTAACGAGTTAGGCTACGCGTGCGACGCGGCAATACTCGATGCGGCGGAGTTTACGCCGCAAAGTCGCGTGCGTCTTTTTGTCGTGGCGAAGCACAGTAGCACGAAAACGGAGGCCCTTCCGCTCGATCCGTCGCGATTGCGCCCAAAAGCACTCGTGGACTTCATCAACACCCACCCGCACGTCAAGTGGGACGTCCGGCGATTGCCGGAAATTGCATCTTGCCGTCCGCCCCTCGAATCGGTCCTTGAAAACCTGAACGACGCCGACCCCCGATGGTGGAATAAACAACGTGCCGAGTACTTTATGAACCAACTTAGCCCAAGACACCTCCGAGTTGCGGACCATATGATCTCGCAGCCCGAATACTCCTTCGGAACAGCATTCCGGAGGATTCGCAAGGATAGGTCCATGGCTGAACTCCGAGTCGACGGCATCGCCGGATGTCTGCGGACCCCGCGGGGCGGCAGTGGTCGCCAGATACTGTTTAAGGCAGGAAAGGGAACCTACAAGGTACGTCTGCTCACTCCTAGGGAGTGCGCCCGCCTCCAAGGCGTCCAGGATCATGAATTCGATATCGCGGCACGAGACAATCAGGCCCTATTCGGCTTCGGCGACGCTGTCTGCGTGCCGGTGGTTCAGTGGCTCACGGAGAATTATTTAGACCCACTGGCGTCAGAAATGATGAGAGGCAGGCTGCTGCTTCCAAACAACCCGAAAATGAGACCCTAGACCTGTGGCCACCCAGAAGCGCGCAATCCCGAGCGTCGAAGACACCGTCGCCGAGTGGTTGACGACTAGGGAGCGCGCGAAGAGAATTTCCAGGAATACAATTGCGGTTGGTATCGTCGTCCTGGATCATCTGCGCCGTCAGTGCCCAACCTCCCCAGATGAATTGTTCAGTAGCGGCGGCGAACTGCGGGGCTCAAGGAGCGGCCTTCCGAACACGCTTGAGCGCTATGGAATCCCGCGGAAGTTCCTCAAGGAGGCCACAACTCGCCAGGCGCATCAGGATGCAAGGGTGCTCGCGGAAAAAATGCAGTATGGCAAGAACCTCGCTTTACTAGCTCCAGAGGAGAGAGGCCATCAACTCCTCAAGGGCATAGACCTGTTGGCCGGCCAAGCCCATACGTGGCTTGGTCGGCAGCCGATCAAGGTCAGCTGTGATCGACAGGAATCGCCAGCGTCGTGGATCGCGTCGATCCTCGAGAAAGCCAAGGGCCGGTCCGGCGGAGTAGTCGAACAACACCTGGTCGGTGCGAAACTTCAGCACAGGCATCCGGGAATCGTAGTCCCCAACAACCCCGGACATGCGGGCGACGCTCAGACGGGACGTTCAGGCGACTTCCCTCTCAAAGATGTCAGCTACCATGTCACCGCGACAGACGGCAAAGAAGCCACGGAACGATGTAAGCAGAATATAGGGGCTGGTGTTCATCCTGTGTTGCTGGTGCCGAGACGGTATCTAGAGAACGCGAGGGTCCGCGCAGATGTTGCAGGCATCCAGGATAGGGTTTCGATACTGGCAATTGAGGACTTCATAACGCAGAACATCATCGAGATG
>JBEKBW010000156.1:0-10739 GCA_050015215.1 Candidatus Sulfotelmatobacter sp. | reverse complement strand
TCCTGCTCGAGCAAGCCCGATCCCAACACGCTGGTGATGCTCATCGAATCAAGCCCTACGAATCTTGATCCGCGAGTTGGAATCGATGGGCAGTCGGAACGGATCGATAGTTTGATCTTCGACTATCTGCTTTCGCGGGGCGACAATCTGGATGTTGCTCCTGGACTGGCCGAGCGTTGGGAAATTCCCGATCCCCTCACCTACATCTTTCATCTTCGCAGCGGTGTAACTTTTCATGACGCCCGCCCGCTTACCTCGCGCGATGTGAAGTGGACGTTCGATTCGTTGTTGACGGGAAGGATTCGAAGTCCACGGGCCGGCGCGTACCGCTTTGTAGATCACATCGAGGCTCCGGATGATTACACCGTCGTTTTTCATCTGAGGGAACCTTACACTCCGTTGCTGTGGAATCTTTCTACCGGCGCCGTTGGCATCGTTCCCTACGGCAGCGGAAATGAAATAACCGCTCATCCCATCGGCTCGGGGCCGTTTAAGTTCGTGAGCGCCGAGACTGACAAGGAAGTCGTTGTCGCACGAAACGGCGATTATTGGGGCGATAAAGTCAAGCTTGCCCGCGTGCGCTTCGCCGTGGTGCCGGACGCGACCACGCGTGCGCTGGAATTGCGCAAAGGCAGCGCAGATGCAGAAATCAACGCTTTGACTCCAGACACCATTCTTACTCTGCAGCCGAATTTGGCGCTCGCCATCGAGCGCGCTCCGGGGACGGTGCTCGCCTATATGGGGTTCAATCTCCGCGATCCGATCCTCAAAGATGTTCGGGTGCGCCAGGCCATCGCCTACGCGCTCGACCGTGGGCCGATGATCGAATACCTGTGGCGTGGGGAAGCTCAACCTGCCCGCAGCGTTCTTCCGCCGGCGAGTTGGGCCTATGACGCAGATGTTCACGCCTACGACCACGATCCCGACGCGGCCCGAAAGTTGCTGGATGCCGCAGGCTATCCGGCGATCAACGGCGTGCGCTTCCACCTTACGATGAAAACCTCCACGGACGAGAACACTCGTCTGATGGTCGCTGTGATGCAGCAGCAGTTGCGACAGGTGGGAATTGTTCTCGATCTCCGCAGCTTCGAGTTCGCCACGTTTTTTTCGGACGTGACTCACGGTGCATTCCAGATGTATGGGCTGCGATGGATCGGCGGGAACGAAGATCCCGACATTTTTGAATACGCGTTTCATTCCTCGAAGTTTCCGCCAGCTGGCGCAAATCGCGGTTATTACTCTAACCCTAGAGTGGACGCTCTGATCGACCGAGGCCGGCGCGAAGTCGATCCCAAGGTTCGCAAGTCAATTTATGACGAGCTGCAGCGCATTCTTGCGGACGAGTTACCCTATATCGACTTGTGGTATCTGGATAATGTTCTCGTGCACAACAAGCGCGTGCATAATCTGCAGTTGAATCCAGCGGGCAATTACGATTTTTTGCGGACGGCGGAGCTGGTGCAGTAGCTTGCGCGAGGATTTGTTGACAGCAGACCCCGGCGGCTAGAGCCACATTGATCTTGCGTGACTTAAGCGGCGCGAGTCAACTCGTGCCCCTCCCGGGGTCCAGCTCGCGACCCCGGTCTTCCCCGGCCCGCGGCTCGCGTTCTTCCCAGTTTTATTCAGCAATTCGGGGCGGTTTCGTAGTTCACGCAAACGGACTTATCGCTTCCCACATACCATAGCGCGGACATATCTTTTTTATTGGCAAATCGATCAAACCAAAAAGTGTAGTCGAATCCGCCGAAGTCAAGATCTTCTCCATAGCCGATCTGATCGGCAGTGTCATTGGGATTGCAGGTGGTTCCGTAATAGAGGTAGGCGTTGAAAGGATAGCTCCCAGCGTTTTTCACAGAGATATCCACTGCCTGATAGTGATTTTTTCCCTGCTTAAACCAACAGCCCTTAAAGGTCGCATCCGGGTTGGTTGGCTCGGCGTTCGTTGTGCTGGCTTCCACTGGCGCTTCCGCGTGCCGGGAAGCAATCATTCCGTAGCCATCTGAGTTCCTCGGAGCGCTTGGTGTTCCGCATCCGGCGAGCACAAGCAATGCGGCAAAACTGGCATATCCCAGCTGCGTAATTCTCATAGATTTCCTCCATACGTCGCGCGCGCACCACTTTCTCACTCAGGCGGCCGCTCGGGAAGGGCTTGGAGGTTTGCGTACCCTCGACTTAGTTCCAAGGTTTAGTTTTCCGCAGAATCGGAGCCGGTTTGTGGCGGCCTCCGGTCTGGGTGGTGTCCTAATAGGACACTACCCCGGTCTGCTCCCCGGATATTTCCTTGGTGGGATGGTGTTACCATCGAAGTTCCGTCTTCAGGAAGCATAAGAATTGTTTGCTGGGGGCGGCCACACATGCGCATTCTCTTCATCGGCGATATCTTCGGACGGCCCGGCCGCACCATTGTCAAAGACCGTCTGCCGGGCCTCGTCCACGACCACGCCATCGATTTAGTGATCGCCAACGGCGAAAATTCTGCGGCCGGTTTCGGCATTACTCCTGCGCTGGCCGAAGAGCTTTTCGAGTTGAATATCGATGTCATTACCACCGGCAACCACGTCTGGGACAAGCGCGAGATTATCGATTACTTCCAGATGGTTGAAGGCAATGGCCATGGGCCGCAACGGCGCTTGCTGCGTCCGGCGAATTACCCTTCGGATATGCCCGGTTGGGGACTGTATGAGGGGCGCAAGGGAAACATTCCGTACGCCGTGATTAACCTGCAAGGGCGAGTTTTCATGGCTTCGAATGACGATCCTTTTCGCGTCGCCGACCAGCTTCTGAAAAAGATCGAAACGAAGATTATCTTCGTCGACTTCCACGCTGAAGCTACCTCGGAAAAAATTTCCATCGGCTGGTATCTCGACGGCCGCGTCACCGCAGTCGTGGGCACGCACACCCACGTACCCACTGCCGACGAGCGCGTTCTGCCCAACGGTACGGCATACGTTACCGACGTTGGCATGACCGGCCCTTACGATGGGGTCATCGGCGTGAAAAAAGAACTGGTCGTCGGCAAGTTTCTAAGCGGCATGCCAGTGCGCTTCGAACCTGCTTCCGGCGATGTTCGCTTGTGCGCGGTTGTAATCGACTGCGACGAAAAGACCGGCAAAGCCCGCGACATTCGGCGGCTGATGCTTAGTTGATCGGCCCGCAAGAAATGGAGACTCCTTCGTTCTAACAGCGCTCTCTTGTTCGTTTGTTGTTTTGAGTGATCCGTTAAGACCGAAGGTACCCTGCACTATTAGCGAACCGCAGAAGTTGCATGCCAAGGTAAAATCAAACGAATGCGTTGTGCGCGCTACAGCTTTTTGTTCTCTCTTTATCTGGCGTTGGCCGCTGCCTCGTTCGCCGGAACCCAGGAGTCGATGGATCCGCCGATCATCTCCTGCGGCAATGGCGTGCCCGGCGGGATTAATTGCGTTGCTTCCAAAATAGATCTGAAAGACGCCCGCCACGCTTACACACGCGGGCTGAAGTTGGAAGAGCGGCAGCGCTATAACGAGGCCTTCGAAGCCTTCGACGAAGCCTCGCGCCTGGCGCCCCGCGAGCTGAAGTATTTTTCGGCGCGTGAAATTGCTAAATCACAGTTGGTCTTTCAGCACAACGGTCGCGGCGATGCGTTCCTCGCCAACGGGCAGACTCAGCCGGCGGCTACCGAGTATCGCGCCGCTCTGAAGCTCGATCCTGACAACGACTACATGCAGAGCCGGCTGGCCGATGCCCTGCGCGATGTCGCGCCGACCAACAGCGGATTACCGGAACTGCTATCCGAATCCGAAGAACTCCACTTGCAGCCGGGCAATCTGCGCGCAACTTTCCACTTCACGGGAGATGTCCGCAGCCTGTTCACCGAACTTGCGTCGGCTTTCGGCATGACTGCCCAATTCGACGATTCCGTACAGTCGAAGCAAGTCCGTTTTTATGTGGATGACGTCGACTTCTTCACCGCGCTGAACCTGGCCTGCCGCGTTAGCAAAACCATGTGGACTCCATTGGACACGCGCCAGTTCCTGGTCGCGGCGGACAACTCCGAAAACCACAAGCAGTTCGATCGCATGTCTCTGGCAACTTTCGCCGTTCCGGGAGCGACGACTCCGCAGGAGTCAACCGAGATCGTTACCTTGCTGCGCAATGTCTGCGAGATTCAGAAAGTAAGTCCGGGGCAAAGCGGCATCGTCGAGGTCCGCGCCCCGCAAGCCATGCTGGCGGCGTGCACCAAGCTTCTGCGTCAGTTGGATAGCGACCGTCCACAGGTGCAACTGGATATCAAGATTTATCAGATCGATCACAACTTTGCGCGCGACATCGGGCTGCATATTCCCGACACGTTTAACATGTACAACATTCCGGTGGCGGCGCTTGCGGGTCTGGCCGGGCAAAGCATTTCGTCGTTGGTAAACCAGCTGGTTTCTTCCGGAGGCGTCAATGCCGCCGGAAGTACGGCGCTCTCCGGACTTCTGGCGCAACTGCAGAGTCAGACCAGCGGGATTTTCAGCCAACCGCTGGCGACTTTCGGCGGCGGGCTGACGTTCTCAGGATTGAGCCTGGATCACCTGACTGCAGCTTTGTCGCTGAACGAATCCTGGGCGCAAAGCCTGAGCAATGCGACCTTGCGCGCGGGGCAAGGCAAGGACGCGAGCTTACACATCGGCGAACGCTATCCCATTCTGAATGCCTCGTACGCGCCGATTTACAATTCGCCACAAATTTCGCAGGTGCTGGGAAATCAGAGTTATGTCGCTCCGTTTCCTTCCGTCAGCTATGAAGATCTGGGATTAGAGATTAAGGCGACGACGGCGATTCATGGCGATCGCGACGTAAGCCTCAAACTGGACCTGAAGTTGCGTGCGCTCACCGGCAGCAGTGCGAATGGGGTGCCCGTGATCTCCAATGAGGAATACCAAGGCAGCATCCGGCTGGACGATGGCGAACCGGCGGTGATTGCCGGCGAGATTACGACCAACGATCAGTATGCAATCGCCGGCATTCCCGGCATCGCGGCGATTCCGGGATTAAATCAGGTGCTGCTCGATAATAACAAGATGAAATCATACGACGAACTGCTGATCATCATCACGCCGCACGTGGTCGCCAAGCGGGATCAAATTAGGACGGATGAAATATGGGTGACCGCAAATTAGCCTTACTTCCCCTGCTTCGCCGCAAACTCCACTAACGCCTTGAGCGTGTCAGCCGGAACCTGGCTTACGTTTCCAATCGTGCGGCCGTTAATGAAAAGCGTCGGTGTGCCGGTCACATTCACTGACTTTCCCAGCGCAATCGATGCATCCACGCGAGCCTTGGTTACGGGTGTGCCAGCGCAGCCGGCGATGTCCGCGCCTTTCACGCCGGCGTCATTAGCCAAGGCAGTCAGCTTCTCGTCGGCGTTGTCTGCTGTAATGTCCGATTGCGTTTCGTAGGTTTTCGCGACAAATTTCCAGAACGCGGCATTCGACGCCTCCCCCACGCATTGGGCATAGGCAGCGCCCTTCGCGGCCCAGTTGTGCATTTCCAGCGGAAAGTTCTGGAAGACGAAACGCGCAGTCGGCTCTGCCGCGACCAGCGCTTCAATCGCAGGTTGGGCGGCCTTGCACGCGGGACATTGCAGGTCGCCGAATTCCACGATGGTCACCGGCGCATCCTTCGGTCCCCTCGCCGGTCCGGTGATCCCCTTTTCCAATGTCTGTTTCGCCGCATCGTAAGGCTTCGCGCCGAAGGGAATGATGTCGCCAACCACCGCATGATCGCCGTCAGGAGTAACGTAGAAGCGGCTGAGCTGCTGACCTTGCCCATTGGCCAGGATCACGTCGACCTGAGCGAGTCCCGGCACAGGGGCAGGCTTGATGCTGGAAATCTTCCAGCTCACCTGCGGCTCGTACCCGAAGGTCTGCTTCATGAAGGAGTCGACGGTCGCTTCGGAAGGGAGATTCACCGCCGGAATTGACTTATCGTTCGGCTTGTCTGCCGGCTTCGGCACAGGCGCGGTTTGCGCAGCCAGGCTGCAGGTCAGCAGACAAATAAAAATCGCGATCAACGAATTACGCATATTTCCTTTCAGAATCCTTGGAGGCTGGGATTTTCAGAAGCAGTGTTTTTTTCAACTTTTCCAGATTTTTCAAACTTCGCTTTTTGCCGCGATGGGAAAGCGGCGGCCATAACCAAATGCCTTGGGAGAAATTTTAATGCCCGGCGCGGCCTGCTGACGCTTGTACTCCGCGCGATCCACCATCCTCACCACCCGCCGCACTACGTCTATGTCGAAGCCGCGATCGTCCGCAATGCGCTCCGCCGAGTGCGCGTCTTCCACGTAATCCTCGAGCACCGCGTCGAGTATCTGGTACGGCGGTAGCGAATCACTGTCCTTCTGGTCAGGCCGCAGTTCCGCAGACGGCGGCTTCTCGATCGTCGCCTCCGGAATCACTGGCCGCCGCGAGTTCACGTAATGCGCCAGTTTGTACACCAGCGTTTTCGGCACATCGGAGATTACCGCGAGTCCACCCGCCATGTCCCCATAAAGTGTACAGTAGCCAACGCCCAGTTCGCTTTTGTTGCCGGTGGAAAGCACGATTGCACCGAACTTATTCGAGAGCGCCATCAGCAGCATCCCGCGCGCACGCGACTGAATGTTCTCTTCCGTCACATCTTCTTTATGGTTGGCGAAAACTCCTTTCAACGTTTGTCGGTAGGCCTCGACCGCGCAGTTGATGGACAACAGTTCGAAGCGAATCCCGAGATTTTCCGCGAGCGTCCGCGCATCTTCAATCGATCCTGGCGACGAATAAGGGCCCGGCATGCCCACCCCAATCACGTTTTCGGCCCCGACCGCATCGGCGGCAATGACCGCGGTAAGCGCCGAATCAATTCCTCCGCTCAGCCCGACAATCGCCTGCGAAAATCCGCACTTTTGAATGTAATCTCTGGTGCCGACCACCAGCGCGCTATACACGCTGGCATCATCTCCCGCAATTTGTTCGTGCAGATCGCCGGTCAGCGTCTGCGAATCGAAATAGATCAGGTCTTCTTCGAAAGAGCGCGCCTGCGCGATAGTTTCTCCTTCGGCGTTCAGCACGATGCTGGAGCCGTCGAAAATCAGGCTGTCGTTGCCGCCGATTTGATTCACCATCGCCACCGGAACTTTATGTTGCCGCGCAATCGAAGCCAGCATGTCGTGGCGCAGCTCGCGCTTGCCAATCCAGAAAGGCGATGCCGAAATATTGAGCACCACATTTCCGCCCTCGCGAATCAGCGCTTCCACCGGGTCGACTGTATAGAGGCGTTTGATCCAGAATTGTTTGTCGTTCCACGCGTCTTCGCAGATGGTGAGCGCCATTCGTTTGCCGCAGAACGGGAAGAGTTCCTGTTTTTTGGCGGGAGCGAAGTTGCGCATCTCGTCGAAGACGTCGTAGGTGGGCAGCAGCATCTTCGATTGCACGAAGGCAATCTTGCCGTCCTGCAACAATGCGGCTGAATTCATTACAGATTTGCCGGCATCCGATTCCGCAGGCGTGACCAGGCCGCAGATAACGGAGATGCCGCGAGTTTGCTCTGCAATCCGTTCGGCACTTTCGCGATTGCGGGCAACGAAGGACGGCCGCTCCACCAGATCGCGCGGAGGATACCCGCACACGGACAATTCCGAAAACAGAATGAGGCCAGCCCCAGCCGCCTGTGCGCGGCGGGAAAATTCGATGATCTTGGCTGCATTGCCGGAGAAATCTCCGACGGTAGGGTTAATCTGGCCGAGCGCAATCTTCACTTATTTAGTGTAAAGCGGGACGGGAGCACGGGCCAAGCCAGCGATTGCGCACCTCCGCGCATAGAATGCCGTCGGCGCGGTGGGACTACGCAGGCTTGCCAGTGTCCAGGCCGCCCCCACCCGCTCCCGCAGCGGCCGCGCCGGCCATCGAAGACGAACTCGAACCGCCCGCCGGCTTCCCGCACAGTTCCACCGCTTCTGCCATGTTTCGGGTTTCCTGATCCTTGGTAGCTACCCACGCGCTAAAGCGGGACTTGTCCCGGGAGAGTGCCTCCGTGCAGCGGCTGATGCGAGCGGAATAGTGTGCTTTTATGCTCTCCAGTTCTGACTGGATTTGCGCGATCTCATCCGCCTTGCGCGCCCATTCCGTCTCCGCCTGTTTCTTCTGCGTATTCTCATACGAGTCGAGCGCATCCTGGCGCGCTTTCGCATCACGCTGAATCTGCTCAACGGAAATCCCGGCCGCGTCCAGCGCCATCAGCACCGCGGCGCGCTTCATCTCTTTCGACAGGCTGCGAATGTGTTCGCTGTTGATCATCTCGATCACTTTGGCAACGCTGTATCCCCGGCGGGGCATCGTGATGCCGGCAGCGCGAAAAATTTCTTCGGTGGGCAGCAATTCCACCTGGAAGGCGGGGACCTCTCTCGAGGAATGACCCGCGCTCTTTTCCGGGGACTGCGTCGCTGTGTTGGACATAACCTTCTCCTTCTCGATTCTGGGATTTTCGCGGGGCTCGGCGATTGCTTCCACGCCGGCCTCGCTGCTGGCTTCACCACTTGCTTCACCTTTTACTTCGTCTGGGCTCTCCTGTTTATTGTTCCAGGGCGCCAGGTCGAGCCATTTGCGTTTCATAGGCTTCCTTTCCGGACTGCCTTCCTTTGCCTTGGGGGTCACGCTCTTCGTTGTTTCTGTCGTCTTTGTTTCTGCCGTTCCGGTCCGTCGCACAGGGGGGCCGGCATGGATGCGCGAAGAATGCCTTCGGCGGCGCATCTCCCGCTCATAACGAACGGCGCGCATCGGCATCGCGGGCGGCCCCGCAACACGCACGATGAGCTCAATTTGCGTTGGCGGCATAGTGATGGAGATCTCCTGCGGCTTACCCGGTGGGGTCTGCGCCAGACTCGCGGCCTGCGGAGGCAAGAGTACAGGCGCTTCCGTGCGGACGGATATCTGCGGCGCGGGCACGGGAACTTCGGTGCGCGGGGAGGACTTGACGATAGCACCCTGACCGCTGTCTTTCTGCAATCCCACAATAAAGTCACGTCCTTCGGTGCGGCAGTACTTCACGACTCCGGAGAATTGCTCGAAGCGCCATTGAATGCGCAGCCGCGTTCCCACGTCGATCGGCCGCTTGAGCCGGATGCAGGCTCCATTGGAGGACTTATCTTCCATGCGCGCGGATGCCGTCTGCAAAGCTCCGCCGGGATCCTCCCAGGAAGCTTCGACCACGATCATCACGGGGGTGCGCGGTTCCGGCATACCTCTGCTCCTGCCCAATCTATCGGCAGAAGGTCGAATTGGTTCACATCCGTTGGTAATGAGTTCGAGGACAAAGAGGAAGGAGGATGGCCGGAAAAAAAATCAGACCGAGAGCTGGCACTCGCTTTCAGATTACAAGAGGCCGGTAGTTCCGAATTTGGATTTGCGCTTCCGAACCGTCCCATTCTGGTCGCTGACACGCGCAAAAGATCGCGCGTCAGGCTGCGAAGTTTCGTCTCAGGGCACGCCTTAAGACGTGCCGGACCGCGGCATCTTCGAAAATGCGCCTTTAGGCGCTGCAGGTCTGAAACTCTACACTGATCCGAATCTCTTATGAAATGGTTCTGACAGAAGGACACAACCTGACAGGACATCAACCAGGCCAAAAGAGCCCGCTAGTCTCCCCCCGGAAACACGCTGTGCTTCGGCGCAGGCACCGGCGCATCGCCCATCTGGTCGCGCCACAGAACCCGGTTCAGGCGGCCTGCCCCGGCCGCATCCGGACGCGAGAAATCCATCTTTGCCGACTCATTAGCGCCCTTGGCATCTCGCTTGTTCGTCTCATAAATGAGGTCATTTTTCAGGTTGCGATAGTCGGCTTTAAACGCCGGCTGATCTCCTTTACCCGAAAACAATTGTCCTATCACCGGCGCATAGGCATCGTTCTGGTTCATGGGAGGCAAACCGAGCAGCATTTCCATGGTGTGAATCACATTCACGGTGGTATAGAAACGATGCTCGACGTAGGGTTCCGAGGAAGTTCCCGGAGAATACTTGCTGACCACGAAAGCAATCGAGCGGTGCGCGTCCACGTGATCGCCGCCATCCTGCGCGTCCTGCGCGTCGTCTTCCAGAACGAAAATCGCCGTATCATCCCAGTAAGGACTATGCGAAACCGCATCCACCACACGTCCCAGCGCGAGATCGTTATCGGCCACCGACGCCGCCGGACGCGGCTTTTCGGGACGCGTGCCGCCGGTGTGATCGTCCGGCAGATAGAGCAGAACAAAGGCCGGCAACTGAAACTCCGCGCCTTCGTTCTCTTGCTTGGCGCGCACGTACGAAGAGAATTCGTTCATGAATTCATCGACGCGCAGTTGATCGGGATAATCAGTGTTGAAATCCGGGTACAGCGGATCGAAATGGTCGCGCAACACCGCCTTCGTCGCCTTCACGCCGTTGAACAAGGGCACGGCCCACGGCCACGGACTCGTGCCGGCGTGCGGATCGCCGACATTCGGCTCGAGCACTTCTCCTTGGTGGACTTCAGTCCGTGGGCACGCCGACTCCTGCGTGGATGGAGTTCCCTGCTTCGGCGATTCGACCTTGCGAATCTTGTTGCACCATGCCGCATTCACGTATTCGCCGTAGTCGCGATAGCTCAGCCCGTGATGCGCAACGTTGTCCCAGAGAAAGCCTGTGCCGGGGTCGTCGATGTCGGCCTCTTTGTGATCGAGCGGATATTCTCCCGCGACGGTGCCCTGAAAATCGTAGGTGCGC
>JBEKBW010000155.1:0-10197 GCA_050015215.1 Candidatus Sulfotelmatobacter sp. | reverse complement strand
CTTTGCATCGGCGGTGGATGGATTTACTGTGATCGACTGGATAAGGCCAGGGTTGGACTGAACTGGCGTCGTAGAGTGAGAACCGCACCCCAAAGCAATCGCAGCCACGACGAGGAGCAGAATGGAGAGAACCAGGGGCCCGGAACGCTTCATAACAGACCTCCCGTGTTCTAAGAACTCAGGCGCAAACCCTGAGTTGCCTTACTTGCGCCATTCTGAGGAAATTCCCTCCCGAAAATCAAATCGCCCCCAGCTGGTAAGTCACTTATTGACGTGACTTACTGCGCGCTCTAAGATGCTCGCGTTGTTGGGATCCGAGTTTCTACGATTTCGTTCGAGGAGGACACAATGAAAAACAGACTTCGGCTCAAGAAAGTAACTCTACGAGACCTCAATCGCCCGCCCGTAGACGACGCCAAGAAGCCCGCACCGGAGCATTCTTGCGGAATCTCCATGGCCCACACTTGCTGTCCTCAGTAGCGATCACAGGATCGCTCGTGCCGGAATATTCGTGTAGGGACGGGCTCTTCGCCCGTCCCGTTTTGATATCGCCGATGTAGTTACGCGCTCGCATCAACTCCTGCCGTATTCTTTCACCTCTCCATCCACCGAGACGGCCACATACTTGTGCGACTCGACGTCGCGAAACTGAACCACCTGATGCTTCTCCCGTGCCAGCTTACCCCACTGACTCGGCTTCTCGGGATTCTGCTCGATCGCCTCAAACGGGCGCCCGTTCAACTGAAACTGCACCATGCGCAGGCGGCCGCTTCCGACTCGCTTCACCCGCATCGTCTGTCCCTGCAGAACGACTTGTTCACTCCTCATCAGTTGAGCGGCAACGGATTCCATGATTTTGCTGGCGTTGTCCATGCTCCCATCCCACTTTTTCGCAAGAATTGCTTCTCCGTCGGCTGCGGACGAAGCAAGTGATCTCGGTCCGCTCCACCAATGTACTACTGCGATTCCTCCCAAATTCGTTCAAAAACAATGGCGCGGTGAAGCATATTTGGCTGCATCTTGGGCATCAAAGCTTCTAATCGCCACGCGAGATTGAGCCTTTGCCGGTTTTGCGGACTGGTTGGAAACGTGCGTAGAGACTAGATTTCGCAGTCGGAGCCCTCGAAAAAATAATCACCTTGGTCATTTGGATGCCGACTACTCGACGCGTTAGAGTTAATTCATTCATGCCCCGCCGGTTCAAAGTTGCAGTCTGGTCTCTGAGCTTTGTCATCTGGATTTGGGTTTCCCCCTGCCGGGCCCAGAATTCCCGGGCGACACCGGTTTCGGAGAGCCATGCAGTAGGCTCGCCTGAGGAGCAGCCATCCCCGCAGCCCGGAAGCATTAACGGAACGGTGGTCGACCAGAGCGGGGCGGTCGTTGCGGGGGCCGAGCTGAACGTCGCTCGCGACGGCCGCTCGCTTAGCCCTGAAGTTGTTTCCGCCAGCGATGGCGAATTCTTTTTTCCCAGCGTTACCCCAGGAGTTTTTCAGGTCACCATCAAGGCTCAAGGCTTCGCCCCTCAAACAGTTTCTGGAAAAGTTAGTCCCGGAGAGGTGGAAACTCTTCCGCTGGTGGTGATGTCGGTCGCCTCCGCCGTCACTGAAGTGAGCGTGAAACTAACCCGCGAGGAAGTTGCCGCGGAGCAGATTAAGGTGGAAGAGAAGCAGCGGATCCTCGGCATCGTGCCAAATTTTTATGTCAGCTACGTTCCCAATGCGGTTGCCCTCACGCCCAAGCAGAAGTTCAAACTGGCGACCAGAACGCTGGTCGATCCCTTTACTTTGTTTGTAGTGGCAGCCTCAGCGGGCGTGGAACAGGCGCAGAATCACTTCTTCGAATATGGGCAGGGAGCGGAGGGTTATGCCAAGCGCTTCGGGGCCGATTATGCCGATACCGTTACCGGTATATTCATTGGCGGCGCCATTCTGCCGTCACTCTTGAAGCAGGATCCCCGTTATTTCTACAAGGGAACCGGAAGCGCCGAGTCTCGGGCCCTTTACGCCATTTCCATGTCGGTAATCGCCAAGGGCGACAATGGACGCTGGCAACCGGGCTATTCGAATATTCTCGGAGCCCTTGCCGCGGGGGGTATTTCGAACATTTATTATCCGGCTGACGATCGCAACGGCGCAGAGTTAACGTTCGTGAATGCGGCCATCGGAATCGCGTCGAACGCGGCAACCAATCTGCTGCAGGAATTCGTTATCCGGAAATTTACTCCGAAACTTCCGGGCCGCGGCGCGGCTGATTAGCGATAGATTCCTCAATGAGAGACGTCTTGGCGCAAGTTACTAGTTAGCGGGCGAGACCAGAAGCTCGAGCGAGAGATCCTTGCGCTCGAGCCGCGAACTCCGGTGAGCATTCGCCGCTTCGAACTCTCGAAGCAGACCATTGATCTGGTCCATCAACATTTGGAATTCTGCGGGATCGCGTTCAACCCGGAGTTTCGCGCAGAGTTCCTGGTAGCCGGGAGGGTATTGCAATCTTGTATCGGCCATCCGAAGTATGTACTAGAGAAGCTTTGTGGTTTCACTACAGTGAATCCTGTATTTATGACTGAGAAGTTCATAGTGGTGTTTTCTAGCCGTGCGTCCTGAGCATGTCTACTACTTTCTCGTAGTCGTCGACGCTGGCGTATTCAATCACGATTCGCCCCTTCCCATTTCGGTCCTTGATCCTCACCCGCATCCCCAGAATACGCTCCATATCCATCTGGGCGGCGCGCACATTCGGATCCAGCAATCGCGCCCCCCGCGCCTCTTTCGGCTGCGATCCCGGCATCGGCGGCAAGAACCCGTTGAGCCGGGCGACGCGCTCTTTGATCTCATCCCAGCGTAGGCGTCCGAGCAGCACGTCTTCCGCCACCTGCAGCATGTGCTTCGGATTTTCGAGCGAGAGGATTTCCCTGGCCTCACTAAAACCCAATCTTCCATGCGCCAAGTATTCCTTGATTTCTTCGGGCAGGCGCAACAGGCGCATGTAATTTGCCACCGATTCGCGAGAAACACCGACACGCTGGGCAATCTGCACCTGCGTCAGATGGAATTCCTGGCTGAGCACTCGATAAGCTTCAGCCTGCTCGATCGGGTTCAAGTCTTCGCGCTGCACGTTTTCGAGCACAGTCATTTCCGCCGCCTGCTGCGGCGAAAGCCGGCGCACGATTGCGGGAATGGTTTCTTTTTCCGCCAGCCTTGACGCCCGCAACCTGCGCTCGCCCAGGACGAGCAGGTACCGGCCAACCTCTTCTGCCGCGCGCACCACGATGGGCTGCACAACTCCGTTTTCTTTGATCGAATCCGCGAGCTCCCGCAGGGCCCCGTCATCAAAGGCCGAGCGTGTCTGGTAAGGATTCTTGTCAATCAGCTCCAAGGCGAGGCTTGTGACGATATGATCAGCTGCCGCGTGAATCGAGACAACCTCGGAGGCCGCGACCGAAGGAGATGTCTCGGCTGGAACAGCGGGCGCGGTGGTCTGCGCGGCTCCAGAAACTCGCGGCTCAGCGTTGGCCGGGACCGCTCGCGGTCCGGGCAATAACGAAGCCAGTCCGCGGCCCAGCGCCTTCCTTTTCTCAGTCTCCTTCTTCTCCACCACAGCCGGATTTGCCATCGATTGATTTCCCCTATGAACCTTTGTGTACTGTGTGCTTAAGAATTTGTTCTGGCGCCCGATACATTGATAATCATCGATTTAATATATCGACATATATCGATATATATCAGGCGCTCTTCACTTCCGCGGCAGCGCTCGCCGCCGCGATGTGACGTCCCAACAATTCCTTCGCCAACCGAATGTAACTTTCCGCCCCTTTCGAGCGCGGATCGTAAGTCAATGCTGCTTTGCCATGGCTCGGCGCTTCAGCCAGTCGTATGTTCCGCGGAATGGTTGCGGCGCACACTTTGTCGCCAAAGAAATTCTTAAGCTCTGCCATAACCTGCTGCGCCAGGTTCGTGCGCTCGTCCAGCATCGTGAGCACGACGCCCTCGATTTCGAGTCCAGGGTTCAACGCGGCACGAATCCGTTCCACCGTGTCGATCAACTCGCTTATACCTTCGAGCGCAAAATACTCCGCTTGCATCGGAATCAATACCGAATCGGCAGCAACCAGCGCATTGAGCGTCAGGAGATCAAGGGCCGGCGGACAGTCGAGGACAATGTAGTGAAATCGATCACGCAACGGCGCAATCGCGTCTTTCAGCCGGAACTCGCGCCGCTCCGCCTCGACCAGTTCAAGATTCGCGCCAATCACATTCTTGTGCGAAGGGATGATCCAAAGCTGCTCAAGCTCTGTTGTGGCCAGCGCTTCCTCGCCGGACGCCGCGCCCATCAGCAGATGGTAGGTAGAAACGCGCTCTGGATCTTTTGGGAGTCCAAGGCCGCTTGAGGCATTTGACTGCGGATCGCAATCGATGAGCAGGGTATTCACTTCCGCGGCCGCGAACGACGCAGCCAGGTTAATGGCGGTCGTGGTTTTCCCCACGCCGCCTTTCTGATTGGCAACAGCAATGACGCGTCCCATAAGTTGTGGAGGAAGCCAGAGTAACTGGCAGCATAAAGCGAAGAGCAGCCGAAAGCAATATTGGAACCTGTGCCTATTGCTGAATGCTTGTGTAAAACCCGGCGAATGTTCCAGCGGGAACATCCGCTTATCTCAGGTATTGCTCCGCGTCGTCCATCGATTATTATTTATTTCCTAGGATGTTCCCGTGGGAACATTTTGTAAAGCTTTTCAAGGATCGAAGCATCTTTCTGCCATACGAGTCCCGGGCGTCCGCTTCGAATGTTCCCGACTGGAACAATCAATGACGATGGTACCCACCCGACCGAGCTATTGATGCGGGAAACTGCAGTTCCGCTCCACTCTGGCAGCCAACGCTGCCGCTGACTGAAGGAACAGAATCGTTAACGGTCGCGCTCTCCCACCTGTTGACTATCGATGTTCCCATCGCCGACGACGAGTATGCGCGAATCGGACATCGGAATGGGAAGCGGCGGCTGCCAAATGAGCTGAGGCAGGACCGATGAAGCCTGTTCGAACTGGGAGGAAGAGATCAGAAGAGCGAGCCGTCCCGATGGAGCTAGTAGTCCGGCAGCAATGGGAAGAATGTCGGTGAAGCGCTCGACGGCGCGGAGGATTACGAAGTCGAACGTTTGATCGATATGCTCGGCGCGGGCGCTCTGTACATTTATGCCGGTCAATCTAAGGAAGCGCGTGACTTCGCGCAGAAAAGCTGCCTTCTTGTGATTCGACTCGATGAGCGTTAGGGCAACGCTTGGGGCCCAGAGCTTGATGGGAATTCCGGGAAAGCCGGCGCCGGAACCTATGTCTGCGACCGTAGAGCGCGCGACGACTTTTCGTGTGCCTGGTTCTTTCAATTCTCCTTCTTCGCCCCCTCTGCCGGGAAAGAGATTCGAAGCAGCGAAGAAGGATTCGCCGAAGTGGCGAGTGACAATCTCTTCTTCATTGCGGACAGCGGTGAGGTTTATGCGGGCATTCCAGCGTTGCAGTATATCGATGTATATCGATATACATTCGTAATCTCTTGCGGTGAGCTGTTGCTCGCAGGCTGGGGTAAGAAAAGGTTGCAGCAGTTCGATGATGCGAGTCACTTGCATTTTGAGGGGGAGGGCAGCGCGCTCGAAAAAGTGGATTTATCCGATGCGAGTGTGTTTACGGAAACTCCAGAGTCACAAATCTGGCCAACTTTGTTCCCGTATTCGTCAGAGTATGGGAATAGTTTCCGGGCAGCCACTTGCAATCGCCCGCTTTGAAATGACCCGGCATCGGGCCTTGTCCCTCGACATCGCTGCGTATGTCAATATCGCTGACGGCAACAAGCAAATGAGGGCCGGAGTGGTGCTGCGTCGGAACTATGGCGCCGGGCCGAAGTTCGAATTCAGAAACGCGGATGCCATCTTTTACGAAAAGAATCTGCTGCGAGCCCCCCTGAAAAATGTTCAGCGCGCGATCTTCATTCTTACCTGGGTCCCAGGCAGAAGTGGCGTGGCGCAAAGACTCGTCTTCCAGGATCTCAATAGTTACGTTGCGGAACGGCTGCTCTCCGGTACAGCGCACGGCGTGCGCGAAAGTTGCGGCGGCGAATCGAGTATCGCCATCCTGGAATTTGACGGAGACCGGAGACTTGTCTTTGACGGTGTTAGAAATCTCGGCTTGACCGAGATTGATCGTGAAGTAGTCATGGCGGTGCCAGTGCATCAGCGTCTCAGTTTGGGGATCGATCTCGACATTGAAGACGCGCACCGATTTGTTCTCGAGGGCGAGATGGTGATGGGGTTCGGAGGTGATCTCGACTTCGGGAGCGGCGGCTTGGGTGGCGATCAAGGTTGCGGCCAGAAGCAGGCCATGATAGTTCATGCGGCGAATTGTAGCACTCGGCAGGAGGTCGAAAGAACAAACGCCACTCGTCGCAAATACTATCGGCGGAAGCGATTGAGCAAATACAGCACTAGAGAGAGCACCACGCTCAGAATCAGCGACGTGGCCAGGGGAAAGTACACCGTCGTGTTCTTGCCGCGATAAAGAAAATCACCGGGCAAGCGGCCGATGGGAAGATGGCTGCGCCCGAGCAGCATCAGCACGACGCCGATAGCCGCGAGCAGCATTCCGACGAAGATCAACAATTTTCCGAATTCGGCCATTGTTCGTCCGTACAGTGCGACTACGGCACGTCGACTCCTATCCCTGGTACCTCTGTCTCACTTCCGGCTCGCCCTTGCAGCACTGCTCCCGTGTACCCACGAGTGCTTTCAGGAAGCGCTAACTCTGAGATAATCGCGACAGATTAGAGCCATGCGAGCTTCCGAAAAAATTTATACGCTCCGGCAAGCCCGTTCGCCCCTTATTTGGCAACTAATGCCACACGAGTTCGGTAGTTCCAACGCCACTCCCGTCTAAGGTCCAAGTGTCTTCAAGGAGGTTTTCCGTGCCATCCACGAATGTGTCGATCCCTCGCCTTGTCTTCGTTGCGATTTTCATAACGAGCCTTACAGCTGCCATCTCGACCCGCGCATCCGCGCAAGACGTCCTCACCTACCATAACAATAACCAGCGTAACGGCCTCGATCCAGCCGAGAGCATTCTGACGCAGAGCAACGTGAATGTGAATACGTTCGGCAAACTCTTTACCGTTGCGGTGGATGGTTTGGTGGATGGCGAGCCGTTGTACTTGTCCGCCGTTCCGGTTCAAGGGCTCACCCACAACCTTCTGATTGTGGTGACGGAGAACGATTCGGTGTACGCGTTTGACGCCGATAGCGGGACGCAGCTTTGGCACATTTCTACTTTGGCCACGGGTGAAACGCCTTCCGATGATCGCGGTTGCAGCCAGGTTGAACCGGTGATCGGAATTACTTCCACGCCTGTGATCAGCAGGCCTGCGGGGTCAAATGGCGTGATCTACACGGTTGCCATGTCGAAAGATTCTTCCGGCAACTATCACCAGCGCCTCCATGCGCTGGATGCGACGACAGGCAATGAGCTATATAGCGGACCGGTCGAAATCACCGCGCAATATCCGGGAACGGGCGATGGCAGTTCCGGAGGGAATGTCATCTTCAATCCTGCTCAGTACAAGGAACGCTCGGGGCTGCTGCTGGCTGCCAACACAGTTTATCTAACATGGGCTTCGCACTGCGACATTCGTCCTTACACGGGATGGGTGATGGGATATAACGCGAAGACCCTGAAGCAGACGACCGTTATCAATGTGACGCCGAATGGAAACGAAGGCGCGATTTGGGGTGCGGGGGCAGGGCTTAGCGCGGATGGACAGGGGAATATTTTCTTCCTTGACGCGAATGGAGTCTTTGACACAGACCTGACCTCCAGCGGCTTCCCGAGCAGCGGGGATTTTGGAAATGCCTTCATCCGGCTGACCACGAAAGGCGGCCTTGCGGCTGCGGATTACTTTGAGATGGACAACGGCGTACAGGAAAGTGACAGTGATACCGATCTCGGCTCAGGTGGAATTGTGCTGCTGCCGGCGATGACGAATTCTTCAGGAGCGACTGTGGAACTAGCGGTCGGAGCCGGCAAGGACTCGAATTTGTACATCGTGAACCGGGCTAACATGGGCAAGTTCAATCCGAATAACAACGGTGCGATTTATCAGGAAGTCTCAGGCGCGCTGCCGGGGGGAATCTGGTCGATGCCGGCGTTTGGCTACGGCAGACTTTACTATGGGCCGGTGGGCGAGCCGCTGAAGGAATTCCAGTTCAAGAAGGCGCTGCTATCGAGTTCGCCGGTGGCGCAGAGCAGCAACTCATTCGGATATCCGGGAACGACGCCCAGCATTTCGTCGAACAAGGGTACGAATACGATTGTGTGGGCTTCGGAGAACACGAATCCCGCGGTGCTGCACGCTTATAACGCCGATACGCTGGTTGAGTTGTACAACACGAGCCAGGCTCCGAATGGGCGCGACAACTTCGGTGCGGGAAACAAGTTCATCATTCCGATGATCGCGAACGGGAAGGTGTATGTGGGGACTACTACGGGGGTGGGGGCGTTTGGGTTGCTCAGCGGGAAGTGATAAGGAGCACTCTGAAGCCCGCCCTTGCACGTTGCAAGGGCGGGCTTCCGGTATGTGGGCAGCAACGGCAGCTGTACCGCTTCCCACGCGCACCGCCGCCGTTCAACCTAACCCGCCCCTTCGGCCCCTAGACGCGCACGTCGGCTAATTGCCGAACCCTCCGAACGTGAATCTCGTTCTCGCGCTTTCGCGTCTGCGCAATATCGTAGGAGGCCTGCATTCGCATCAGCGTGTCCATCTTTACACCGAAAGCCTTCTCGATTCGCAACGCCATCTCTCCTGAAAGATCCGCCCGCCCATTGAGCAGGCTCGACAGCGCCGGGCGCGAAACCCGCAGCGCCGCAGCCGCCGCCGTCACAGTCAAGCCGGCAGGCTCGACGATCTCAGTTCGAATAAAATCCCCAGGATGGGGCGGATTTTTCATCGGCATAGCGCACTCCCGGTTCCTAGTGATAGTCCTCTAAATTCAAATCGCAAATCTCATTCTCCGTTTCCTCGGCGCGAAAAGTGAGGCGACGATTGCGGGTAACGCTGAGGCTCCAGTACCCCTTGCGATCTCCGGTTAGAACATGCGCTTTCCAGGTGGCAAGGGATTGAAGTTCCTTGGGACTCTCCATGTCGTCCAGAAACGCAAGCATCTTGCGAAGCTTGACCACCGTATCCGGCGGCACACCCTTCGCAACATCCTCGTCGTACAGTCTCTTCGGCCCTTTGTGAGCGAAGCTCCGGATTCGCACTGAGCTTACTGTAGCCTGTTACTTTACGCTAGTCAACGGCGAGACAAGGAATCAGCGTAGCGCGAAGTCGGACTCACCGCTTTGCTTGAATGCCAAGCCTTTCGGCTATCCGGCGAAGCTGCTTATCGTAAGTCCACAAACGGGTGGACGAATCGATAAGCACAGAAGCAATTAGGTGCGCATCGACCAAACCGATGCCGACGCCGTACAAATTCCGGGCCTGAATCGCGGTTCGAACCTCGGCCGTTTGGGCGACGCGCACCTGCGGCAACAGGTCTAGCAACGCCAATGTCCTGGCGCGCTGTTTCAATGATCCAAGAGCAAGCTCGGCGACGATGAACGGGTGAATGGCGATTTCTCCCCGGTTGAGCCGCGCTTGCATCTCGCTATTTCCCGATCGGAAGTGATCGATCCAAACCGAAGTATCCGCGAGAATCAATGGACCCTTCGCCGCGGAATTTTCCTTAATGCCGGCATGGTTCCGCCCATCGCGGCCAGCCTGCGACCACTCTCCCGCTCGATCAGGGCTTTGAGCGCCTCGCGAAGCAGCGCGGTCTTTTCTAGGACCCCGGTGAACTCCTGAGCCGTGCGAATGAGATCGTCATCGAGGGCAATCGTTGTTCTCATAGGCATGGATTATAGCATCAGATGATGTCATGGAGCGTGCCTAAGTTCTTGGACCTTCAGAAGCCGGCAGTTGCCTCCCCGCCGTGGCGCTTGATGGCCGCTTCAGTGCCGGGAGAGTCTCCGTCGTGCATCAGGCCTCGGCGGAAGCGGAGGCCCCATAGCGGGACGGTGCGGAATTTGTTTGCGGTGGATTGGTCCAGGTATTCGGGCTTGGCGGCTTGGGGGATGCCGTCTCCTGTCCCGACATCGTGCAGCAGGAAATCGCTGTACGGGTGGATAAC
>JBEKBW010000154.1:0-10315 GCA_050015215.1 Candidatus Sulfotelmatobacter sp. | reverse complement strand
AATGATCTTATGCGAGAGCAGGGGGGTGCGGCCCGCCGGATGGCGAATGAAAGAACGTGGATAGATACCCGCTGGCCGATGCTTGCAATGGCGGCGCTGACACTCGTCACATGGAGTGCGGTAGGGTATGACTACTATGATCGGCATAAGGACTTAGACCTAGTGGCTCTATCAAGGCCGTCTGTCATTAAGAATTGGGGGCCAGTTCCACCGCCCGGTACGTCGCAGAGCGGTCTATTCCCGATGGATCAATTGGCGTTTGTTGAAGTCGTTGCCGACGGGCACGCACTGTTGAGCTATGCTGATCGCTTCCATGTGGCAGCTATGGCCTTTCATTACGATGGAACGGTTGATGAGGATGATGTGAAGCCACTTAAGTCAAACACCTTCGATATTCGAGATGCAGACATGGAGATTCGCATCCCCGTTGGAGGCCAGTATCGAAACGAATTGCTAATGGGGTTTAAGGTGACTAACTACGCGCTAATGCTATTGCCGAAAGAAGTCAGCGTGCTTGAGTTCGACACCATTCGACAAGCAAAGGCATTGGGGGCGAGGGTGCTATACAAGGCGGCTGGACCTCCATAAAAAGCAAGCTGCTTATTTGGATCGATTGCGCTGCACGGGGAAATCGAATCAGTCTCTCCGGTGCGCGGGTCAGCCTTCTTGACCTTCAACGATGGGCGTTCCTTCGGGAACGCCTTTTTCGTCACCTGTAATCGACAGGCGATTCCAAAATTCACGCTTGAAGAGGGCTGACACAACTCACTTCTTCTTTTTACTCTCAACCTTCATCGGGTTATAGCCCGAGTTGGCGTCGAACATTGCCGGAGTCAGTCCCTGGTTGTAGCTGGCTGAGTTGATGAAGCGCTCGGTTTGCATGTCGCCGTTGAAGTAGCGGGTGAAGCCGAAGTAGGTGTTGATGCCCTGGATCACGCGGTATCCGTTGTAGGTTTCTTCCTCGGTGTTCTTTTCGTGATCCACCGGATCGCGCCAGGAATAGCTCTTCATGATGGGCAGGTTCGTGTCGATGTCGAAGTACAGGCTCACGGACTCATCTTTCGCGTTGATCAGCGTGACCTTCTGCGCCGCCAGATTGCCCGCCAGCGCAGCTCCGTCAAAAAACAGCGCAACGCTGGGATCGTTGACCCAGGTGCGCAGAATGACTTCCAGCGACAGGCGGTGACGGCGCACATAGTCGTCCATGTCTTTTTTCTCGATGGCGCGCGGGCCCTTGTAGGTGACCTCATAGCCTTTGTCGCCGACATAGATTTGCGCGATGTCGCGCTGCGGAGTGACCTCAACCCGCTCTTTATCGGGATACTCGACGAATCTCCAGTACTGAACGCCGTTGCTGGTCGGCCGTCCGTGGTAGAAGCTGTAAACGCGGCCCTGCTCCTGCTTGTCGCGGGCGGTTAGGTAAGCTTGTCCGCCTAGGGCTTGAATGGCTTGATCGAGCATCTCGCGGGCTTTGCGGGCGTTTGCCTGGTCGATTGGTAGTGACGGCGTTGAGGCCGCGGAAGACGGTGCGGATTGCACTTGTGCGGAAGCCGCGTTCGTTTGCGCCGTCGCAGGTTGGCTGAGGCATGCAAGCAACGCAAAGGCCGGCGCAATAAGAGGTAGAAGTCTCACGTGACGGTAAAGAATCCTGAACAGGAAATTGTAGCTGCTTGCGGCAGAATTGCGGGCGCGCGAATCCTGATAGTCGTTGGATGCAGGGAAAAGCCTAGGCGTCAGCCAGCGAGGTCAGAAGGGTCCCTGACTTCGAGGAACAAAATCGCAGCTACATAAGGACACGAGGGTCCTTTGGGGTCTAACTTTTATCCCACCAGCACAGCCCCGCCGTTCACATTGAAAATCTCACCAGTTATGAAACCTGCATACTCGGTACACAGAAAAAGCACCGGAGCTGCAATCTCTTCAGGCGTTCCGACTCGTCCCAGCGGAATGGTCGCGCGAATCTTTGCGCCGCTCGTTGGATCGTCGAGCGCGGCCTTCGACATGTCGGTATCGACCCAACCGGGCGCAACGCTATTCACGTAGATTCCCGCCGAGGCGAGTTCCGCGGCCAGGCTCTTGGTCAGGCTGATAATCGCGCCTTTGGTGGCCGAGTAATCGCAGTGGTAAGCCTCGCCGCGCTGGCCGCTGGTGGAGCTGATGAGCACGATGTGTCCTGTGACGGAGCCGGCGCGCGGCTGCGATTTCATCTGCGCGACCGTGTGCTTGAGCAGGCCAAACACCGCGTCGAGATTAATCGAGATGGTCGAGCGCCATTGTTCGTCGGACATTTTTTCGATGGCAACATCGTCGGCGGGCCAGATGCCGTGATTGGCGACGAGAATGTCGATGCGGCCGAATTGTTTGGCGGCTTCGGCGACCAGAGTGCGGGCAGATTCCGGGTCGTTCAGATTGCTGGCGACGGCGCGGCAATTTTGCTCGCCGCATTCTTTTGCCAGCGTTACGGCTTGCGAACGCGCCTTTTGATAACTGAATACAACCTTCGCGCCTGCTTTAGTGAAGAGGCGAACGGCGGCCGCGCCGATGCCGCGCGACCCGCCGGTGATCAAAGCAACTTTGCCGGAGAGGGAAAGAGGGATGGACATGGCTTCCAGTTTCCAGTTTCCGGTCGCCAGTTGCAAGCGGATCGGGATACAGGCCGACAAATCCAGGTTTCAGCGCAACCAGTCACTCGGTGCCGGGTTCATGCAAGGTGAGACAGCTTTGTACATCGCTTTGACCATCGAAGAAGATCCAGGAGTTTTTCTATGCCTAGCCCTACACAGCTATTTCTCGATCGCGCCCTCGCTTTAATTGCGCTTGCCACGCTCGCGATGTCCCCGGCCCATGCTGCGCCTCAGGAAAATCGATTGACCGACGCGGGGCAGAGCGCCGTTTGCTCGAATCGGGGGCAATACATTTTTGTCGGTGGCACGGGCGGTTTCGACGCGCTCAGCGACGGCTCTTTGTTCGAAGATCTTCTCCAAACCGGCCGCGTCGGACTCTACGAGCACGCCACTGCGGTCGCAGCTGCGGAGGGCACACCGGACGTCATTCGCGCGATTGAGAGTGCATTTGCCGGGACTGGAACGGGGCAGGCTGAACTCGGCCAAGTGGGATGGAACTATTTCACTCTGCCACCGAGCTACGGTTATTACAAAGATGTGTACGTAAAGAATGGCTTGCATCCCGCCGAGGCTAATATCGACACGCCGTCCGATTGGGTTTCGAAGGACCACTTGAAAGAGGCGCTGACACAGTGGGAGGAGTATGTGGACGCGGCGCGGACCGTGGGGATTGAGACTGTGGCTCCGATTGTCGGCCCGAATAATCCGAACGAGCCGAAGCTGGGAGACAACGTTTTTGCCACCAACCCGTTCTATGCGCTGGAGCGGGATGAGTCGCTGTATGGGAAGGCCACCGCATTCGACGTTCCGCCCAATTTCTTTCTCACGGGCGGAAGCGGCCCGGGTTACCAGAAGTTTATTGTGCAGGCCATTCAGTGGGGCAATGAACATGGCCTGCGCACGACTGTGTTGGTCTCGCCTTATCCCTGGCCCGCGAATGGGGAGGGCCAGCCGGTTTACTTTCGCCAGTTCACCGGCAACACATTTAGCAGCGACACGGAAAAGTTTGTGAATATTCTGGCGGCGCAAAATGCCATTCCTTCCGAGTGGTCGGTCGACAATTACGAAGACCCTTATCCTGAGGACGCGCCCGCGATGGTTCCTGATACAGTGCCAAACACAACGACTGCGGTTGGCCTTTGGCTGGCGCGGAATGCGCCGGTTTATGCGGGCGGGGAAAATGGCGGGGTTGAGTGTGCTTCTGGGTCTGGCGCAGTCGAGAGGGAGCCGGACGGAGCCCGACAGTGAAGGCGGCATAATCTGCGCGTTATTTGGGGCTGCTTCCCAGGATCTCGCGCCGGCAAGTTCAAACGCATGGCGGCCGGCCCCAGAATTCGTCAGTGTAGAAATGCACTGTATACCACTGGCTCTCCAGCCGACGTACGCGGTAAACTTCGCACGGCAGGCCGTCGTATTTGCCCGACCGCCCGCCCTTTGCGGCCGCAAAAAGTGAATTTCTGGAATCGAAGACAAGGTAAACGGTCGTGTCTCCCGCGCCGGCGAAGCCCCACCCGTCCCACTCGACGTGCGGCAGATCCTTGCTGGCTGAAGCAGGTTGCGCCAACAACCTCGACTTGAAGGTACCCGAATATAGGAGCCACCGCGCTGAGTCGCGAACGGCGGAGTAATGCAGGATAAGAACCGCCGCAAAAGCCCAATAAGCCCCTAGCGCCAGGAATCTTGAAAGATTGAGGCGAACCTTCCAGCCAACAATGGCGAACAACACGAGCGGAACTACAAAAATACTGAAGCCTAAGAAAAGAATGAAAGATGAATCGCGGTCAGCGCTGGCTGCGATCACAAAGGCAAGAAGACCACATGCTACGGCAAATAATAAAGGCCGCAGTTCCAGACGACGTGCCGCGATACTTTCTTCTGCCATGCAAACCTTCCCGTGAGTTGCAGGCGAAACGACGAACTAGATACCATCCCGCGCTGGCGTCGCGCGCTCCGACTTCAACTCCCGCAGCAGCAACCGCACCAGCATTCCATCGAAACCGGTGCCGCTCATCTTGCTCAATTCATCGAGCGCTTGTTCGGGAGTGCGCGCGGCCGCGAGCGAGTGCTCGGTCAGCATGTTGGCGTAGGCGTCGGCGAGGGAGATGATCCGCGCCCACAGCGGAATCTGCTCGCCCTTTGCGCCGTCGGGATAGCCGGTTCCGTCGAAGCGCTGATGGTGGTGCTCGATGGCATGGCGCATCATAGCGCTGTGCGGCAGAACGCCAACGATTTCCGCGCCCACGCGTGCGTGCATTCGGACCAGAAAGAATTCGTCGTCGGTCAACGGGCCAGGTTTGTTCAGCACGCGTTCCGGGACGAAAATCTTGCCCACGTCATGAACACGCGCGGCATAAACCAAATCGGCGGTTTCCTCCGGCTGCAACTGAAGCGCCCGCGCGAGAATCGCGGTATAGCGCGCGACAAGATCACCATGACCTGACGTGCGCAACTCGCGCGACTCCGCGGCGCGGCTGAGGATCTCGATCGATTCCTTCAGCAATGGAACATTGAGATCTTCTTCACCGCCGCAAAACTTTAGCAGCATCGTGCGCAGTTCTTCCAGATGCTCCGGACCATTGTGCTCGCGCTGCAGGAAGCCTTCGATGTAGGTCGAAATCTGTTGCCGCTGCGGAGCAAACTCTTCGCCGGCGGCAAACTCTTCGGCGGCAGAAACTCGATTGCCACCAGAACGCTTGGAGACATACATGCCGGCGTCAGCCACGCGAATAATGTCTTCAATCGAAAAGCCGTGCGTCGGGAAGCTGGCCACGCCGAAGCTGCCGGTGATGTGGTGTTCGGCGAGCATCGGATCGGTCGCAATCCATTGCCGCAGGCGCTCGGCCAACACCTGTGCCTGGTCGGGCCCGGTTTCCGGCATCAGGATGATGAATTCATCTCCGCCGTAACGCGCGACCACGTTCGATTGCCGCGACTTCTGCTCGAGCAACCTGCCCACGCGAGCCAGCACGAGATCGCCTTCAAAGTGGCCCATCGTGTCATTCACTTCTTTGAATTTGTCGAGGTCGATCAACACCACTGAAAACGCGCGCCCGGAGCGTGAACCGCGTTTCCACTCCGCCGACAAAGCTTCCCAGAAAAAACGCCGCGTCTTGATTCCTGTAAGACCATCCGTAATCGATTGCTGCTGCAGCTTTTGGAAAACGAAAGCATTGTGCAGTGCGGTGGCCAGCAGATCCGCGAGCGTATTGAGAATGAGAACATCCTGCGGCAAGAACGCGCTTTCATTGCGACTTTCGATGTTCAGCGCGCCGAGCAAAGTTTCTCCATAGGTAATGGGGATGCAGAGCACGGAGCGGGACTGCTGAAGAACCGCGCCGATCTGGCCTTCGATCCCGTTTTGCACGAGGGCGCGTTCTCCGGTGCGAGCCACGCGGCCCAGAATGCCGACCCCAAGCGGAATCCGCCGGCCAACAGCATGCGCGGTGGTTCCGGCTTCCGCTTTGATTTCAATTTCCTTCGTGCCATAGTCGAGCAGGCCGATGCCGATGTGATCGAAGCTGAAGTTCTTCTGGATTTCACCCACGATCTGCCCGAGCATGTGCACCGGATCGTCGCTCGAAATCGCGGTACGAGAAATGTTGTTGAGAAAGGCCAATTGGCGCGAACGACGCTGTTCGTCGGCAAACAAGCGGGCGTTTTCCACGGCCACCGAAACTTGCCCGGCCGCGGTTACGAGCACGTCGAGGTCGCGCTGCTCGAACACATACTCCCGCGCTGTACTCATTGTCACCATCACGCCGGCGGGCCTGCCCGCCAGCAAGATCGGCGCCGCGCACATGCATTTGGCGGGCTTTTCCGGTTTGTAGGAAACGCCCAAACGCGTGCGCGTTTTCTCGAGTTCCGAGCGGATCAGCAAAGGCTCCCCGTTGCGAATCACGTATTCCGTGAATGCATTCTCCAGCTTGCGCTTGCGCTTGGGTAGTACGCGGTCGTCCTCCACTTCCAGTTCAAAGCAGATTTCGTCGCCCTGCTGAAAGGCGATATAAAAATTGCTGTTGTTAAAAATCTGCCCTAATTCCGCGTGGATGGTGCGCAGGATCTCATCCTGATCCAGCCTGGAACTGATGGCCTGCCCAATTTCGGTGAGCAGTTCGTACTCCTGCGTGCGGCGATGCGCATCACGCGCGATGAGGTAGTTCTCGACCGTCAAGCCGAGCTGCAGCGCCAACCCGACCATGAGGCGAGGTCCCGATGTTCCGAAGGCTTTGCGCTGCGCGTGGGGAAATAAAATCACCCCGAATGAGTGTTCGCGGGTTTGCAGGCTGACTGCGGTCAGGTTGCGAATCTCAGCCTTCTGCAACGCCTCCTGAAGCGCGGCAAATGTGCCGCCGGAACCGACCGTCACAGGCTCGACTGCGTGAGGAAGATCGTGGACCGTGAACAAGCCGCCATGCTTGTAGGCTAGATCGGAGATGTACTGTCCCGCGCCGGTTGAGGTTAGCTCGTCAAGGAACTCGGGAGAAAATCCGCGCTGCACGGAGGGCAACGCTCCCCGCCAGCGCTCGTTCACGTAGATGATGGCGCGCCCAGCCGACAATGCGCCGGCGAGGCGATCGAGGGCGGCTTGCATACTGGGAAGCAGATCGTCGGCAGAGAGCAAGCGGCGCGGATCGGCGCCCAGCGTGGAAAGAGCCAGAGTATTTTCCTGCACTGCATTGCGTTCATTCTCGAACAGCACCATCACCATGGCGATGCCCAGCAGCATCTGCGGCACCGGGCCAAGAACATGGCCGACCGTGCCAAACATTTCCATCCACGGATTGGTGGATTGAATCGCGGCCATGAGCACCGCCCACAGAGCCAGCGAGAACGCGAGCAACTGAAAAGCCACGGAACCCCTGCGATGGGCGTGCAGATAGAAGACCGCCGAGCAGTACAGAAGAACGCCGCTAAGGAAAACTACGGTCAGGCTTAAGGGGCGCTGCCCAGGGTGAGGTCCGCCAGACAGAATGTAGACTCGCAAGTCGATAGAAGATAAGGTGGCGCCCGCCAAAGCCAATAACCAGTCGTGCCAACGCAATTGAAACGAGCCTCGAGTGAGGCGCGTAGACACAAAGATGCTGACCGCCATCGCCACCAGACACAGGGAGCTGATGAAGAACGCGGCGGTAGCCGGCGGACGATAGTATCGCAGCGCGTCCAGCGCGTAATGGATGGAATAGCACGCCCAAGCGATCTGCCACACGCGGAAGTAAACCTGCCGGCTCTGTTGATACAGATAACTGAACAACAGGCACAGCAGTAAGGCAACGACGCCTGGGATGATGACGATGCTGGTGGAGATGCTATTCATGAGACCGGGCTAAGATTGCGTATCGAACAAAGTGAACAATCTCGTGAGAAGAACCTAATTCAATGCTTTCACAGCCCACGGGGAGAAGACAACAAGTTTTAAGTACAATGCCCATCCCAAGGGCACAGAAAAGTAACCACCCGCGCAGCAATGGAACCCCGGACGCCCCTTCGACAGGCTCAGGGCAGGCACCCGGGGAGGGCAGCGCCACAAATGTCTGCCTCAGAGCCGGTTCACTTCCTCGGCGGACGAATGCGTCCGCCGCTCCATTACCGCTTCCCCGCTTGACGGCGGTTTTCGCGCGGTCATACCATCGGAATTCGACTCACACATATGTCTGAAAGCCCAGCTTCCGCGCCCACCAAACCCCGCGTCCGCTTTGCACCTTCGCCCACCGGATTTCTCCATGTGGGCAGCGCGCGCACCTTTATCTTTAATTGGCTCTATGCCCGCCATAACGGCGGGACGATGATTCTTCGCCTCGACGACACGGACGTCGAGCGCAACACGCAGGCCTCGGTCGAATCTATTTTCGAGGGATTGAAATGGCTGAACCTCGGCTGGGACGAGGAATACAAACAATCCGAACGGCTGGAACTGCACGGCAAAATTGCGTGGGCTATTTTCGAGAGAGGCCTGGCCTATCGCGACTTCACTCCTGCTCACACCGGCGATGCCGAAAAATCGGGGGTGCAGGGGACCTGGCTGTTCAATGCCGAGGCGCGTGAGCTGTCTCGAGAAGAAAGCGACCGCCTCGCCGCCGCGGGCGAGCCGTTTGCGTTACGTTTTCGCGTGCCGCGCGACGGCTCGCAGATCGTGCAGTTTACCGATGCCGTTTATGGCGAGCAGCTAAAGGCTACTGCGGATATCGAAGATTTCGCTCTGCTGCGTTCCGACGGCATGCCGACCTATCACCTCGCCTCGTGCGCAGATGATGCCGATCTAGGCATCACGCACGTCATCCGCGGCCAGGACCATCTCACAAACACCTTCAAGCACGTGCTCATATTTGAAGCCGCCGGCTGCGCGCCGCCGCAGTTCGCTCATCTTCCGTTGCTGGTTGCGCCAGACGGCACCAAGCTTTCTAAGCGCCGTCATGGTCCGGTGGTCAGCGTAACTACGTATCGCGATTCAGGATTTCTGCCCGAAGCGTTCATCAATTTTCTATGCCTGCTGGGCTGGTCTCCTAAGGACGATCGCACGAAGATGTCTCTGCCTGAGCTGACCGAGGTTTTCTCGCTGGAAGGGATCAATCGATCCAATGCGGTGGTGAACTTTAAGGAACCGGCCACGACTCCAGAGGAAACATTCGATCCGAAGGCAGTCTGGCTGAATGCTGAGCATATTCGCGGATTATCCGTGGGGAATCTGAGCGCGCAATTACTTCCAATCGTGCGCGGAGCGGGATTTGAAATCACTGCGGAGAGAATGCTGCAGATCACGCCTTTGATTCGCGAGAGAATCAAGCTGCTGAGTGAAGTGCTTACCGCGGCTGATTTTTTCTTCATGGATCACCTGCCGCCCTACGATCCCGCGGAACTGATACCACAAAAGGGCGACGCGGCCATGGCGTTAAGGGTTCTCAATCGGGCGCGCGAGGTTTTGGCCAAGGTTGAGTTCAAGCACGATCCGTTGGACCAGGCACTCCGCGGCGCCGCGCAAGAGTTGGGCGTGAAGGCGGGACAGATGTTTCAGCCGATTCGCGTCGCCGTCTGCGGCCGCAAGAACGCACCGCCGCTGTTTGAGACACTGGAGGTGCTGGGCAAAGAGAAGACGCTCGTCCGAATTGAACGAGCGTTAAAGTTGAACATCCCGGTAACCCGCTGCTAGAAACGCAAACCCCGAACCGTCGCAGTTCGGAGCCGTCAACCTGTCCAGTTACACATCTCATTATCGAAGGCGCACGCTCTGTAGTCAATGTGACTTTTGTGCAGGAGAGACTTCCAGTCCAAAGTCTCTCCAGGAGCTTCCCTACCAAGTCAGGAAGCTTGGACCCGACGGGATTCGAACCCGCACCTTCCAACTGGACAGGTTGACGTGCTGCCAATTACACCTCAGGCCCGAAATCAAGTTTATTTGTTCCGGAAGGCACGGGCAGTCATAAGCGGAGAAAAACGAATGTCGATTTCCATTTCGGAAATCGACACCGGAATACAGGCCGGTCGACGCGCTGGCGGACGATTGCGTCCGCCGCTCCATGGTTGCGATAAGATCGAAGTATGAAGCCTTTATCTGCTGAAGCCCCGCCCGGCGAGAGCGCCGCGCCCGAGCCTCGTCCGTCCAACTTTCTCCGCGACATCATCGCCGAAGACGTTCGCACCAACAAGCACGGCGGCCGGGTGCAGACCCGCTTCCCCCCCGAGCCCAACGGCTATCT
>JBEKBW010000153.1:0-10324 GCA_050015215.1 Candidatus Sulfotelmatobacter sp. | reverse complement strand
AACGCGCTACAGACGCACGTAGAAAAGCGGATGAGTCACGGCCTGCGAGTCGGCTTCTCTTATACGTTCTCTCACTCGACCGACGAACAAAGCGCGATGGGGCTTTTCTACAACGGCAACAATCCCACGAACCTGCGCTCCGGCTACGGACTCTCCGATTTCGACCGCAAGCACGTCATGAACTTCACCTATACCTACGACCTGCCGAAGTTCTTCTCGGCTTCCTCATTGCGAGGCAAGATTGCCGATGGATGGTCGTTCTCCGGCTTGACGGTGATTCAGAGCGGCCAGCCGTACAGCGTGGTCGATTACTCCGGGGCCGTGGGGAGCATTTATTACGGAGTAAATGACGGCATTACCAATCCGATCGTTCCCCTGGATGGGTGCACCGCGGCGCAAGCGCTAACCGGCGCATCGGGTGCAGGCTCGGTTCCTGCGCTCAAAGCAAGTTGCTTCGGCATTCCTTTGCTCGCTCCCGGTGCGCTTAACGGAGCCATTCCTTCCAACGATCCCTACGAGACGAACTTTATCTCCAGTGGCCAGCGCAATATCTTCCGCCAGTCGTGGCAAAGGCGCGCGGATATTTCGTTGGTGAAGGTCACAGCCATTACGGAGCGAGTTTCGGCGCGCTACAGCTTCGACGTCTATAACCTCACGAATACAGCTAGCTTCGATATTCCGATCGACGATGTAAGCCAGAATATCAACTTCAATGGCTTCCCCGTCGTCGGTACTCCCTCCACTTTGAGCCCGTGCAACGCTCAATTCTCGGGATCGCTGTATGTATGTCCGACGACTGGCAGTGCTCTGGGAGTAACCAACAAAACCATCGGCAGCCCACGGCAGATTCAGATGTCGCTGCGGGTCGATTTCTAGCGACTCGGATGGAAACAAGAAATCGATCACACGGATGCACAATTTTGATGCAAAAAGACATTGACCGGTCGTCAGGGTCGTCCTACCATCACTGCAGGATGACTTCGCTCCACCATCATCGCCATCATCACCACGCGATCATCGTGTCGGCGGAGCGTTTCGGATAAGAGATCAGTAAGCACTCATAAAATCCAAACCCGCTGACGCCAACCGCGCAGCGGGTTTCTTCTTTTTGCAGCGAAGCGCGACCGGGTGGAACAGGAAATCCATGGAAATCGACTTCGAAAAGATGCAAGGCCTCGCCCCGGCAGTCATCCAAGATGCGGCTACCGGCGAGTTGCTGATGGTAGGTTTCATGAACCGCGAAGCCTTGGAAACGACCTTACAAACCGGCTACGTCACGTTCTACAGCCGCACCCGGCAAGCGCTTTGGACGAAGGGTGAAACCTCAGGCAATCGTTTGGAAGTGAAAACCGCCTGGACTGACTGCGACCGCGATACTGTTTTATTCCGGGTGCGCGTGCTGGGAGAGGGTAAGGTTTGCCACACCGGATCGCGATCGTGCTTCACCGAAGAGTTGCCTGTGCAAGCGGCAAAGCGCGCGGAGGCACGATGAAGCTTCGCCTCGGAATTCCCAAAGGAAGTTTGCAGGAGGCGACGCTCAACCTGTTCACTCGCGCCGGCCTCCGTGTCTACACGAGCGCCCGCTCCTACTTCGCCACTACCGACGATCCCGAAATCGAATGCCTGCTTATTCGCGCGCAGGAAATGGCGCGGTACGTTGAGCACGGCGCACTCGACGCCGGCCTGACTGGCCTTGATTGGGTGCTGGAAAGTGGCCTCGACGTCGTCAGTGTGAGTGATCTCATCTACGCGAAACAAAGCCGTGGCAAAGTGAAGTGGGTGCTGGCGGTGCCGGAGAATTCCACCTTCCAAAAGCCCGAAGACCTTGCAGGCCGCACCGTTGCCACCGAACTAGTAAGTTTCACCCGCAATTATTTTGCCGGCAAGAACGTTCCGGTGCAGGTCGAATTCTCCTGGGGCGCAACAGAGGTGAAACCACCGCTGCTGGCAGACGCAATCGTCGAGGTTACGGAGACCGGAAGTTCGCTGCGCGCCAACCACTTGCGAATCATCGAAACCGTCCTCGAATCGAATACCCAACTCATCGCAAACAACGCGGCCTGGGCTGATCCTGCCCGCCGGCGGAAGATCGAGAACCTCTCGGTGATGTTGAATGGGGCCATCGCGGCTCTGGGCCGGGTCGGCCTGATGCTCAATGTGCGCAAATCTGATTTGCCGGCCGTTCTCGGTGTGCTGCCCGCGCTGAAAAACCCGACGGTAGCGCCGCTGGCCGACGGAGAATGGGTGGCCGTCAATACCGTCATCGAAGAAGACACTGCCTGGACGCTCATTCCCAAACTCAAGCAAGCCAATGCACAGGGTATCGTCGAGTATCCCCTCAACAAGGTGGTGATGTGATGCGCATACTCAAGGGCGCAAAAAGAGATCGCTACGTGAGCGCGCTCGAGCGGCGTGGAGCCACCGATCTGGCAGAAGTTGAACCTTTGGCGCGGCGCATCGTGAACGATGTTCGTAAGAACGGTGATCGTGCCTTGCGACGTTATGCAGCGCGCTGGGATGGGCTAGGCAAGAGCGACGCCTTTCGCATGGTGGAATCAGACTTGCAGCAAGCGTGGGAACAGACTCCGGCCGGACTCAAGAACGCGATCAAGCTTGCGGCAGACAACATCCGGCGTTATTGCGAGTGGCAGAAGCCGCAGGAGTGGCGGCGTGAAATTCAGCCTGGCGTGTGCGTGGGCCAGATGATTCGTCCTCTTGAATCGGTCGGCTGCTATGTTCCGAGCGGCCGCTATCCTCTGCCTTCTACCTTGCTGATGACTGTGATTCCGGCACAGGTGGCCGGCGTCAAGAAGATTCGCGTGGCATCCCCGCATCCTGCGAGTGCGACTCTGGCTGCTGCCGGATTTCTGGGCGTGCGCGAGTTTTACCGTATCGGCGGGGCGCAAGCAGTCGCCGCTTTGGCATACGGAACGGAAAGCATCCCACACGTGGACAAAATCGTCGGCCCCGGAAACCGCTATGTGACCGCTGCCAAAAAGCTGGTTGCCTTCGATTGCGCCATCGAATTTCTGGCTGGCCCAACTGAAGCGGTGTTCATCAGCGAGGAAGGAAATCCGGGTCTCATCGCAGCCGACATGATTGCGCAGGCGGAGCACGATCCCGATGCGCTCGTAGTTTTCGTCACCAGTTCGCCCAAGTTAGCAAAATCCGTACAGACAGAAGTAAAGCGGCGCGTGCGATCGAATCCGATTGCAGTCAAATCTCTTGCAAGTCGCGGTGCGACTCTCACCGTCGACTCTCTCGACCAAGCAGTTGAAGTAGCGAATCGCATCGCCCCCGAGCACTTGACGCTGCCCTCTGCGTTAGCATCCAAAGTTGAAAACGCAGGCTCAGTGTTTCTAAATGAGTTCACTCCGCAATCCGCCGGAGATTACATTTCAGGCCCGAATCACGTTTTGCCTACCGGGGCAATGGCGCGCGTTAGAGGCGGCCTCAGCGTGATGGATTTCGTCCGCATCATCTCCTGCCAGGAAATTTCCAGCGCCGGAATGAATCGCATCGCTCCCGCGGGAATTGCGCTGGCCGAAGCTGAGGGCCTGCACGGCCACGCCGAATCGTTGCGCGTGAGGTGTTCGCATGCTTGAAGCGCGCAGCGCAGTCCGAAGTTTGCATTCTTACCGGCCTCCGCTGGCCGGACGCCAAGGTTTGCGCTTTGACTTCAACGAGAACACCGTAGGCTGCTCGCCGCGGGTTCTAGCCAGGTTGCGATCGCTCGATGCGGAGGTGCTGGCTCGCTACCCTGAGCGCGAGCCAGTGGAGCAACACGTTGCAACTTTTCTCAGCCTGGAGAAAGAGCAAGTCCTGTTGACCAACGGAGTGGACGAAGCGATCCATCTGCTGTGCTCCACCTATCTCGGACCGGACGACGAAGCGATCATCGTCGTGCCCACATTCGCAATGTACGCCATCTTTGCAAAGGCCGAGGGCGCTCGCGTAATCGAAGTTCTCGCCGGCCAGGACTTCTCTTTTCCCCTCAAAAGTTTCCTAGAGAGCATTACACCGCGCACGCGACTCATCGCCGTCGCGAATCCAAACAATCCCACGGGAGCCGCAGTCGATGGCAACGTGCTGCTGCAAATCGCCCATGCCGCGCCGCACGCCGCACTTCTGGTCGACGAAGCGTATTACGAATTTCACGGTGAAACAATTCTGGACCGTGCCCCATGGCCTGAAAATCTTTTTGTGGCACGCACATTCTCCAAGGCCTACGGCCTGGCGGGTCTTCGCATTGGCATACTCGCCGGCCATTCGGCTCAGATGGCTATGGTCCGCCGCGTGGCTTCGCCCTACAACGTGAATGCCGTTGCGTTAGCAGTGTCACCTGAGGCTCTACAAGATCAGGATTATGTACAGAACTATGTGGCCGAGGTAAAGCGCGGCCGCGGAGCATTGGAGCAGGAACTCGCCCGCCTTGGTCTTCACTACTGGCCGAGTCGCGCTAACTTTGTGCTCGTACGCATCGGCGCAGCACACGAAGAATTCGTTCAAGCTTTCCGCGCGCGTGGAATCCTGGTACGCGACCGAAATTCCGATCCCGGTTGCGAAGGTTGCGTGCGCCTGACCGTGGGGTCGGAAGAACACACGCAGATTCTCATCGCCGCGCTGCGCGAAGTCGCCGAGCAACTCAAGCTTCGCTGTGAGGTGCAAGCATGAGGAAGGCCAAGCTCCATCGCAAGACCGCGGAAACCGAGATTGAGATCGCCCTCACGCTTGAAGGGCGCGGCAAATACGAAGTATCCACGGGAATCCGTTTTCTCGACCATATGCTAGAGCTCTTTACGCGTCACGGCGGATTCGACCTCAACCTGAAAGCGATCGGCGATTTGGATGTGGACCAACACCACACCGTCGAGGATATTGGAATCGCATTAGGCGAGGTCTTCGACCGCGCTCTCGGAAACCGCCGCGGTATTCTGCGGGCCGGCTACTTTGTCATGCCGATGGACGAAACGCTTGGCCTGGCCGCCGTCGATTTCGGAGGCCGCGCGGCCGCAGTGGTCGAAACGAAAGTCCGTGCGGCACGGGTCGGCGATCTGCAGGTCGAATTGGTCCCGGATTTTTTCGAAGGCTTCGCCCGCGGCGCTCGCGCCAACGTTCATGCGCGAGTGCTTTACGGACGCTCCAGTCATCACAAGATTGAAGCGCTCTTCAAAGCTTTCGCCCGGGCATTGCGCGTAGCCTGTTCCCGCGATCGCCGGCTTGGCCGCATGCTTCCCAGCACTAAGGGTCTCCTATGATCGCCATCGTTGACTACGGCGCAGGCAACTTGCAGTCGGTAAAGAAGGCTTTCGATCACTTGGGAAGCAGCGTTGTAGTCACCAATCAGCCAGCCACAATCGCAGCGGCGGATAAAGTCGTATTCCCCGGCGTCGGACATTTTTCTTCTCTGCGGATTCTGGACCTTAATGGAGTGCGTTCCGCGCTGCTCCAGGCCGCCTCGGCAGGCAAGCCCTTCCTCGGAATCTGCGTGGGGATGCAATGGCTTTTTGAGGGCAGCGAAGAGTGCCCAGAAACCGCAGGCGCCGGAATCTTTGCCGGCAAATGCCAACACTTCCCTACCTCTGTGAAATCGCCGCACGTTGGCTGGAATTCAATAACAATTCGTGAAACGTCGCGGCTGATGAAAGGGATCCCACAAGGATCATTTGTCTACTACACGCATTCTTTCCATGCGCCTGTGATCGAAGAAACAACGGCCTCCACTGAGTACGGACCCCAGTTTTCAGGCGCAGTTGAGCGCAACAACATTTTTGGAGTGCAGTTTCACCCGGAAAAATCGGGGGACGTGGGATTGCATATCCTGAAGAATTTTTGCGAGCTCTGATTTGCTGACGAAACGAATCATCGCCTGCCTCGACATGGATAACGGCCGCGTCGTGAAAGGAGTGCAGTTCAAGAATCTGCGCGATGCAGGCGATCCGGCACTATGCGCCGCCGCTCACGCCCGCGAGGGGGCGGATGAGATTGTTCTGCTCGACATCACGGCGACCAGCGGGAACCGCCGCACTCTGCTCGATGCGGTTTCCGAAACCGCGCGCTCTCTGTTTGTGCCGTTCACCGTGGGCGGAGGAATTCGCAATATCGAAGATGCGGCGGCTGTTTTCGATGCCGGCGCCGACAAGATTGCCATCAACTCAGCGGCGGTGCGCGAACCAGATCTGATTAGCCAAATCGCAGGGCGCTTTGGTTCGCAGGCGGTGGTCGTCGCAATCGATGCCAGAAAAGTTAACGGGAGTTTCGAAGTATATATCGCGGGAGGCCGCACTCCCACAGGCCGAGACGCTATTGCATGGGCCCGGGAAGCCACCCATTGCGGAGCGGGAGAGATATTGCTCACTTCCATGGACCGCGACGGAACAAAATCCGGCTTTGATTGCGAACTCACGCGCGCAGTCGCGGAGGCCGTCTCGATTCCGGTGATCGCCTCGGGAGGCGCCGGGTCGGCGCTCGATTTCATCAAGGTATTCCGCGATGGCTCCGCCGACGCAGCTCTCGCCGCATCCATTTTTCACTTTGGGCTGGAGAATATCGCGCAACTGAAAGGCGAACTGCACCATGCCGGTGTACCCGTGAGGTGGCCATGCTGATCCCATCGATCGATCTGATGGACGGCAAGATTGTGCAGTTGGTGCAGGGCGAGAAGAAAGCGTTGGAGTTCGAAAATTTCGAGTATTGGATCGAACGCTTCGCCAAGTATCCAATGGTGCAGGTCATCGATCTCGACGCCGCCAAAGGAGTTGGAAATAATCGACCCATCGTCAATCAACTCGTGCAGCGCCTCAATTGTCAGGTTGGCGGCGGCATTCGCACACCCGAAAACGCGCGGGAAATCCTGGCAACGGGCGCTCACAAAGTGATCCTCGGATCTTCGTTATTGAAAGGTGGCAAAATCAACCAACCGTTTGCCGCCATGCTGGCACAAGAATTAGGCACTGCCCCTCTGATGTTTGCTATCGACTCGCGAGGCGGCAAGGTAGTCATTGAGGGCTGGCGCAAAGAAACAGCGATCGACCCGCTTGAAATGATCCGCGCCCTCGAACCATTCTGCGAAACATTTCTCTACACCCACATCGACACGGAAGGCTTGATGGCAGGCATCCCGCTGGAAGTCGTCCACAGCTTGCGCCAGGCTACCTCACGGCGCCTGGTGGTAGCCGGCGGCATTCGAACCCAGGAAGAAATCGACACTCTGCACCGCCTTGGAATGGATGCGGTCGTAGGAATGGCTTTGTATTCCAACCGCATCTCCGCCTAGGCGCCTCGCCGCCGGGACGGTGTCATCCTTTTTCCTAGCTCCTCCTAAAGTCCCATTCGCCCCTGCCGATATATATCTCCGGCGGACGCATTAATATGGCGTGCGATCCCTTTTGGGCGAGGACAAGTAGCACCTCATGAATAGCATACGGGCTCTGATTGTTGACGATTCCTCGGTGATGCGGAAGATTGTAGAGCGCTCGCTGGTCCAAGCGGGACTCGAATTGACTGCAGTGCTGGGCGCGGGAAACGGCGCGGAAGCGCTAGGTCTATTAGCGGAAAATCAGGTAGATCTAATCCTGTGCGACATTAATATGCCGGTAATGGACGGGCTTGAGTTTGTGAAGCAACTTCCCGGAGTGCCCAATGCCAAAGGCGTGCCGGTGGTCATGATCACCACCGAAGGCAGCGAGGCGCACGTGGTCCAGGCGCTGTCTGCCGGGGCCCGGGGCTATATCCGCAAGCCCTTCACTCCGGATCAGGTCAAGGAGCACGTCATTCCACTCCTGGCGGTGAAAGCATGAAAACAACCAGCGAAGTCCTCGCAGACGGCAACAGCCATCAGAACTGGGTTCCCCTGCTGGAAGTGGCAGCCCAGGAGGTGTTCGAACTGATGCTGAGTTGCAAAATAGCGATCGCCGAAACTCCGGTAGACTTTCAGCCGGATATCACCGCCATGGTCGGGCTAGCGGGTCAACTCTGCGGCGTCCTCACCATCCGTTGCAGCGCCAAGTCGGCCGGGCTAATGGCCTCCAAAATGCTTGGCGTCGAGGTCGATAAAGCTAGCCCCGAACTGTGCGATGCCTTCGGCGAGGTCTGCAACATGGTTGCCGGCAACTTCAAGAACAAAGTCTCCGGGCTCGGGGATGGCTGCATGCTCTCCGTTCCCACCGTGATCACCGGCACCGACTACAATTTGCGATCGCTGACGGACTCGGCAGCGGTCGAGGTCCGATTTTTGTTCGAAAGCATGCCCCTGATCATCACCCTGGAGGTTCACAGTTAGCCTGCCGCGCGGGATCGCAGAAACGTCGTGCTGTCATCCTGATGCCATCATCTGCGCTGTCATCCTTCTGTAGCGTCCGCCTTTGGGCGGCGCAGCGCTTCAGCGCTGCGATCGCAACTCCCTTTTGAACCCGGCTTCAGCCGCTGACGGAAGCCACCGTCTACTGCCTCGAACCCGCCCGGCGCATGTGGTAGATCAGGTACATAACGACGGCGATATTGACCGCCAACACCAACACTTTCACATAACTGAAATGCCGGTAAATTTCGAAACTCTCAACCGGGACGAGAGAACTAGTAATAACAACGGTGAGCCACTCTCCCCAGCGCTTGCGCAACCACAGGCCAGTGCCTTCCGCCAGGAACAACCCGGCATAGAGAAAGCTCACGAGCCCAAGTTTCTTGACCTGTTGCGGACTTACATGCCCCGCCTTTTCCAGAGCGACCATGACAAAGTGGCGTCCCGGATCGAGATGCAACGCCTCACACCAGTGCTGGAGCACATCCGCTAGATCTTTGTTAAGAAGTCTGAACAGCCCGATACCCAACCCAATAAGCAAACCAGCCTTAAAAAACTTGAAAACCGCAATGACCCGCAGCAACCCGTCCCCTGACGATTTCATGCAGAGGTATTATGCCTGAACTGCACGGATGCGTATCCGAATGAAGAGGCAGTCGTATTCTGCGTCCGTCCAGCGGGCAAGCGAACCGTGCTCCCCCGGACCCCGATTTTCCGCTTTCCGTAACCATTTCAATTTTTCACTTGCTTTACCAAGCTTGCGTGTTATTATCGCCCGCATATTTGGGCCGAGCCTGGGAACGAATCCACCGGAGGGAATCCGATGATCCTGCGGAGCGCCCTCGTCGCCCTCTCTATCACTTTCACAGCCGTCGCCCAGCAAGCAACTCCCATCTCTGCCCAATCTGGCAGTGGCAGGCCCACACTGGATGTGGCTCCCCATGAGCAGTTCGCGCCATATTGGACTGCTGAGCCGGGCTGGCGCACGGAGCTGCAGCTGCGCAACAACCTGGCGCAAGGCGATCTCACGGTGACGCCCGTTTTGCGCTCGGCCAATGGGGACGAATATCCGCTCCCGCCGGTCACAATTGCTCCAAACGAGATCAAGTCCGTCGATGTTTCGGACGCCGTCACCAAATCAGCGCCGCAACTGAAGGGACTATTCGGCTCGGTGGTGTTTCGATATTCCTCGAGCGGCATGAGGAATCTGTACGCCGCGGTAATGGTTTATGACACGGGCCACCCCATCGCGTTCCACATGGACGCTTTTACGCAGGCGACCGATTACGACTCGGGTAGCCGGGAAGGAATCTGGTGGCTTCCCAGTGCGACGGCTACCGATTACCTCGTTCTAACTAATAAGAGCTGGCAAGCGCTCCAGGCAAAGCTCAGCCTTTTCGACGCCTCGGGAAAAAGCTCAGTCCAGCAGATCGTACTGCAGCCTAAAACGACACTCCGAAATTCCGTGCGTACACTGATTCAGAAGGCCGGACTAACCGGCAGCTACGGCGGGTTTAAGATTGATGTGCCGTCCAAGGTGGGATCTTTGGACACTGCCTACTTGCTCTTCGACGAGATAGTCGGCTTTTCGGCGCTAATGAAAACCTTCGACCGCAATCCGCAGGGCAAGATCGAACAGCGTCTGAGATTTCCAGAGGTGAAAACCTGGACCACGCGCGCCCCGATGCTTGCTCTGGCCAATCCCGACCCTGGCCTTGGCTTTCCCGCAGGAACCGCGTTGCAGCCCGAAGTCTTTGTTCGCAACGCCACGGCGGCACCAACTGCGGTCTCGGTTCGATTCAACTGGCGCAGCGATACCAAGGGCGGCAGCGCTATCGGTCCCACTCTGCAGCTCGCTCCCTATGAGACGCGGCTGGTCGATGTTGGCGCACTGCAGAAGAGTGGCACAATCCCGGCTCAGGCCCGTTGGGCTTCCGTGGAACTCTCGTCATCCGGCCGTCCCAATGACATCATGGCGACCGCCGCCAGCTACGACAGCACGCTGCGTTACGGCACGCAAACTCC
>JBEKBW010000152.1:0-10347 GCA_050015215.1 Candidatus Sulfotelmatobacter sp. | reverse complement strand
CCCGGCCAGTGGGCGGTATGGGGAGGCGTCATTCTGATGGGCCTGGGCCTGGCAGTTGTTTTCTATCTTGTCCACATTCGTTTGTGGGCCGTGCCGGTGCGCGATGCGCGGGGACAACTTGTTCTCTGGATTGGCGGAGCGGCCAACAAGAACAAAGATGCATTCGAACAACGTTTCCGAAAAATAGTGGAAGAGATTCAGGCGGAAATCAAAGCGCTGCCGGAGTCGGGCGCGCCAGTGACCGCCGATTCATTGACGGCAAATTGATTCCAGGGAGGATGGTTATGGCACGTGCTCAAGTGGAAGCGCAACCGGCCGCTACCGGCAGTGGGCTGGTAGTCATGGTCGGTCTGGGGGTTGCGTTTCTTCTGTTCATGGCGTTCTTGAACGTGGTGAAGAGCGGCAATCTACTGAACGACTCCAATTTGCTCTACGCGGCGCTCATTTTCTATTGCGGCGCGGGAACGCTTTATGTCGCGTTTGGAGTGACCGGGACTCCTGCTTATATACGCTTCGCGTCGCTGGCAACTTGGGGCGGATTGCTCGCTAACACCGGCGCGGTAGCGCATCGTTGGTATGAGGCTGGGCATCCGCCGTTTGCGAGCATCTACGAGATGCTGCTGAGTTTCGTGTGGACCCTCGCAGTACTCACTCTGATCGCGGAGAAAAAGTACGGGGTGAAAATAATCGGCACCGTGACCATGCCGGTCGCCATTGTTGGCGTGGTGCTGATGCAGCTTCTTCGCACCGAAGTTCATCCGCTCGTGCCGGCCCTGCAATCTACCTGGTTGCATGTGCATGTGACGCTTGCCATGTTGGCCTATGCCGCGTGTGCTTTGAGCTTCGCGCTTGCAATGATGTTTCTCATTAAGGACAACATCAAGACTGAAGTTTTTCTGGCTGCAACCAGCCTATTCGGCATGGCGACTTATCTTGGCGTGTTGACTCGCTTCGAGAAGTGGGGCGGTCTGAGCGTAGTGGCATGGGACGCAGATCGAAAGGCCGAAGTTTTCATTTCCAAGGGTGTGCGCCTGTATGTTGTGATCCCCGATCTGGGATGGATGATGCTTCTGGTGCTTGCGGCCGTGACCGTTCCATTCGTGCTCTATCTGGTTTGGCGCAAGACTGACGACGATCGCTTCATTAACCTTGCGAATCGCGCCGTGTTCGTAGGAATTCTGCTGCAGGCTCTTGCCCTCATATTCTTCATTCTGCGGGCGCGGGATGGGCAATATGCTTCGCTCGATGTCGATGGCCTGAATGCCACGAGCCTGGCTGCCAGCCCGTTCATTCTCTCCGGCCTGATTGGCGGGATATTTGTTTCACTGCTCTATCTGCTACTTCTCTGGAGGCGGCAAGATCTGGAACGCATGTTGCCATCGGCGGAGGAACTCGACCGTATTACGTACCGCACAATCGCTATTGCTTTTCCGTTGCTCACCCTGATGATCGCCGCCGGGGCCTATTGGGCCAACCGAACCTGGGGCTCCTACTGGAGCTGGGACCCGAAAGAAACCTGGGCGGCTATTACGTGGCTCGTGTACGCCGGCTATCTGCACATGCGCATAACCCGCGGATGGCGGGGCCGGCGTGCCGCCTACTTTGCCATTCTTGGTTTCGCCGTCGTCATGTTTACGTTCTTCGGAGTGACGTACCTGCTCCCAGGATTACATGCTTATGCCTGAGAGTAGTCAGTCCGAAGTTGAGAGCGAGATCGATTCATCCGCCGCCGATGCTACCTCCTGGCGCGTGAACTGGCAGCTCAAGGCGATCTCGCCGGTCGCTCTTGTATTGCTGGCCGGGTTGATGCTGTTTGTCTTGGCGACAGTTTCTTTCCGTGATCCAGAGCGGCATGCTGTTCTCGTCGTAGCTGGAGCGGGAGCAATCGCCATTTGCGCGATGTTGATCTTCGTGCTGGCGTGGTTCGTCCAACGGCCCATGGTCGAGTTGCAGGAAAAGATCGCGCAGGTGGGCGAGGGCGATCTGAACGTCTCCGTGACTTTCTCTAAGCGCAACGACGAGATTGGGGATCTGGGACGCAACTTCAATCACATGGTGGAGCAACTTCGCGAGAGCCGCGAGGAAATCGAGCGCCTGCATCGCACGCAGATGTCTCGCGCGGAACACCTGGCAACCTTGGGCGAGCTAGCTGCGGGTCTTGCGCATGAAATTCGTAATCCTCTTGCGGGTATCGCAGGGGTCGTCGAGATTATTGGCCGCGATCTGCCTTCCACCAGTCCCGCGCGCGCAGTTGTGAAAGACGTGCGCCTTGAGATTGCGCAGATCAACCATATCCTCACCGATTTGCTGCAGACTGCCCGTCCTCATCCGCCTGAAATACAGCGCAGCGATCTGAACACCACCGTGGAGCACGCGGTGATGCTCGCGCGGCAGCAGTCGCTTTCGAAGCCCATCGAAATTGTGATGACGAAAAATGCTGCGTTGCCGGAGACTGAGCATGACAGCGATCAGATTCATCAGGTGCTGTTGAATCTGCTGCTCAATTCGATTCAGGCAATCGAAGGCAAAGGCCGTATTACAGTCGAAATTGAACCTCGTGATCAATCTGCGGCGATCATCGTCTCCGATACTGGCCGCGGCATCTTACCTGAACACCTGCCCAATATCTTCCGTCCGTTCTACACGACTAAGGGCAACGGTACAGGCCTTGGGCTTTCGCTTGCGCGTCGCATTGTGGAAGAACACCATGGGACTATTAACGTCACCAGCGCGGTAGGGAAGGGAAGCAAGTTCGTTGTGTTGCTGCCGCTTTCGCGGCCCGTAGTCGAGGCTGCGGTTTCTTAGCGGTATTTTCAAACAAATGATCGCCTGTCGCGGCTCTCGCCTTGCCGGTTTTGTCACGTCCTTTCTGAAACGTTCCATCCTCTAATCGCACTATCTATCCGAACCGTTGCCATCGTGGTGTTGCATGAACGCATACTACATGGCTTCAACACGAGGCACGCGCAGTCGAACCGCACCATGGGTCAAGACACTGGTTCGGGTGCCCGCGGTTGAGCGGAAGGAGAAAAGTTATGCCCGGAACCTGGATTACTTTCGACGCCCCAAATACTTCGTCAGGACCCTTCGCTGCTGATCTGATGATTCTGCTTACCGACGGCTCGCTGCTTATTCACAACGGTTACGTCTCGAATATTGACACAGCGAATCAATGGCTGCGTCTCACGCCCGATCACAACGGAAGGTATGAGAGTGGAAGCTGGTCCGGCGAGATCGACATGAAAAATGCGCGTCAGTGGTTCGCCTCGGGAGTCCTCAAAGACGGACGAGTCTTCGCCATTGGCGGCGAGTATTCCAACGATCCGTCGAGCCCGAGCGATTCTCCTTTGGGCGAGATTTTTGATCCAGTGACGAATTCGTGGAGTCCTCTTAGCAAGCCAGCCGGTTTCGATTTCGTAAGAGGCGACTGCAACGGAACAGTTCTGGAAGACGGCCGTGTATTGCTGGGCGGGCCGGCGACATCAGGCCTGCCGCCTACTTGGCCCAAGCGCACGGCCATCTGGGATCCGCACACGAACGCGTGGGTGGAGGCGGGCCTGAAGTTTGGCGCGGTATCCTCCACGACCAAGAAAGATCCCTTCGAAGAAGAAACCTTTGCCTTGCTGCCGAAAGGAGAAGTCTTGGTGCCGTCGGTACGCGACACTCCGAAAGCGCAGCGCTATGTCCCCTCGCTGGATGATTGGGTCAACTGTGCCGCCAGTCCAGTCAAGCTGGCAATTACGAACTTAAGCGGAGTTGGAGTTTTTGAGACCGGCCCGACGATTGTCCTCCCAGATGGCAAGGCTTTCTGCATTGGCGGTACGGGGAAAACCGCAATTTTCACTCAAGGCCCCAATCCCACGTCTCCGGGTTCTTGGGTGAAGGGACCCGATTTCCCGAACGATACGAGTTCCAGCCCAAATTGGCCGCTGTTGACGGCGCTCGATGCCCCAGCGTGTCTTCTTCCAAGCGGGAAGGTTGTATTAATGGCGGGAACAACGACCCCCGATAGCGGCGACTACTTCTCTTTGAATCCAGTTCTGCTTGAATTCGATCCCTCCAGTCCCGTTTCTCCTTTGCCCCAGCTTGCGGTTCAGCCGGCGCTTCCGCCCACAAATTACACGTGGCAATCATTCTTTTTGCTTCTCCCCACGGGCCAGCTTCTGTGCAGTGCGCAAACCAGCACACTGTTTCTATATACGCCGGACCCCGCCTCCGGTTCACCGCACGCTTCCTGGCGGCCTGGGCATATTTCGGTTCCGGTCGACATGAAACCGGGAAGCAGCTACACGCTTTCAGGGACACAGCTCAACGGGCTTTCGCAGGCAGTTTGTTACGGAGACGACGGTGGAATGGCCACGAATTATCCGATCGTGCGCCTCATGCATCCTGCATCGGGACAGGTGGTCTATTTGCGCAGCCATCATTTTTCGACGATGGGAATCGCTACCGGCCACAAACTTCCTCATGATCGCAAGTCCTGCACTATCGACATCCCATCCGGCCTGGCGAAGGGCAAATGGAAGCTGACAGTGATTGCCAACGGCATTCCTTCTGAATCCATCTGGGTGGAAATTGGTTTGCACGTTCACGAACATGGTTATGAAGGCAAGATCGAAAGCCTCGTCTATGACAGCTTCGGAGACTTTGAAGCGTTCACGGTCAAGGGCTTCAGTGGAGAAATAAGGAAGTTTGAGAGCCGCGAACCGCACATCGCCGAATTGACAAGACGCGCCTGGCAGGAGCGTGCGCGTGTGAGGGTGGTTTCCGAACATCATCATCCAGAGCACGCGGAGACAATCGCCTTGGTGGCCTAGACAAAGACACCCATCGCCGTATGGTACCGGGCCATCGCCGAAATGAGCCTCCTCGGAGGCTCATTTCTCGCTTTTCCTTCCTGTTAAAGAACCTCAGAAGATGGGCGTTTTCGCCTCCTCAGTCTCGAACTGGAACGTGACCGGGCAGAGCCGAAATTTCCCGGTCCGTAGTAATCTATTGATCAATGCCTGCGGCAAAAATCCTGGTTGTGGATGACGAGCGTTTGGTGCGGTGGTCGCTTCGCCAGAAGTGCGAGGAGTGGGGGTATCACGTCATCGAGGCGGAGTCGGGCGAGCCGGGACTGAAGCTGGCACAGCGGGAGTCTCCCGATCTCATTCTGCTCGACGTGCGCATGCCGGATCTCACCGGCCTGGAAGTCCTGGATCAGCTCAAGAAAAATGGTGATGCGCCCCCGGTCATCATGATTACGGCCGATCCGCAGTTGGACGACGTGAAGGCTGCGCTCAAGCTGGGCGCTTACGATTTTGTCGGCAAGCCGCTTGACTTCGAGGAGCTGCGCGTCACCGTCAAGAATGCGCTGGAGACGACCAGTTTGCGCACGGAGGTGCAGACTCTGCGCGGCGAGGTGCGGCGCGGGGCGGGCTACAGCAGTGTGGTCGCGGTTTCGCCGAAGATGATCGAGTTGATGAATTTCGTCCGTAAAGTCGCGGCGAGCGAGGCGACCACAATTCTGATTCAGGGCGAGAGCGGGACCGGCAAAGATCTCATCGCGAAATCGATTCACTACGAGAGCCGCCGGCAAGACAAGCCGTTTGTGGCCATCAACTGCTCGGCGATTCCTGAAACATTGATGGAAGCTGAACTGTTCGGCCACGAAAAAGGAGCATTCACCGACGCCAAGCAGATGAAGAAAGGGCTATTCGAGGCGGCGGATGGCGGGACGCTGTTCCTCGACGAGATCGGCGAACTTTCCCCGCTGCTGCAGGCGAAGCTGTTGCGCGTGCTGGAAGATCAAGTGATTCGGCGCGTGGGCGGCATTCGCGACATGCAGGTGAATGTGCGCGTCATAGCGGCCTCGAATCGCGATCTGGAAAAGGCAGTGCGCGAGGGCGAGTTCCGGCAGGATTTGTATTACCGCCTGGCGATTATTGCGATCTTTATTGCTCCTCTGCGCGAGCGAAAAGAAGACATCATGCCGATGGTGGATTTCTTTATCGAGCGCTACAACCGGACCTTCAAAAAGTCGATTCGCGGTATAACCGACGCCACGCGAAAGCTCCTCCTCAGCCATAACTGGCCGGGAAACGTTCGCGAACTCAAGAACACGATTGAACGGGGGATGATTCTGGAGGACGAACCGTTTCTGCGGCCGATGTATCTGCCGTTTTCTGTTGGTGAGTCCGGCGGTCCGACCTTGTTCGAGCGAACCGCCCCTGGCGTGGATGGTGGACAGACTTTGCCTGACGGGCGCTCGCTTCCGCGCCTTTACATTCCCGAAGGTGGGACATCACTCGAAGAAGTGGAGCACGTGCTGGTGGAGTTGGCAATGCGGCAGGCGAACGGCAATCAGACTCACGCGGCGAAGTTGCTGGACATCAGCCGCGATGCTTTGCGGTACAAGCTGAAGAAATTTGGATTGATTCGCGGAGATGAAGAGGGCGCGCAGGCCGGCGTGGCCGAGCAGTAGCGAGGACGAGCCGCTGGAGAGTGCCGGTGAGAAGCTCCGTCAAAAAATACAGGGCGAGTGCGATGCACCCGCCCTGCAACCTACACTTCCGGGTCGTTTAAAAGAATCCCAACGCCTTCGGGCTGTAGCTGACCAGAAGGTTCTTGGTCTGTTGATAATGATCGAGAATCATTTTGTGAGTCTCGCGACCAAAGCCTGACTGCTTGTATCCACCGAATGCTGCATGCGCCGGATACAGGTGATAGCAATTCGTCCACACGCGTCCGGCTTTGATTTCCCGGCCCACGCGATAGGCGTTGGTTGCATTGCGTGACCAAACGCCCGCGCCCAAGCCGTAGACCGTGTCGTTGCCGATCGCGATGGCGTCTTCGAGGTTCTTGAATTTGGTCACGGACAGCACCGGACCAAAGATTTCCTCCTGGAAGATTCGCATCTTGTTGTTGCCGACAAAGACTGTGGGTTTGACGTAGTAGCCCTTTTCGAGGTCGCCACCGAGATGGGCTTGTTCGCCGCCAACCATACAGCGCGCGCCTTCGCCCTTGCCGATCTTGATGTATTCCAAGATCTTTTCGAGCTGATCACGGGACGCCTGCGCGCCCATCATCGTCGATTGTTCGAGCGGATTGCCTACCTTGATTTTGCCAACGCGGGCAACCGCACGCTCCACGAATTCGTCGAAGATGGACTCTTGAATCAGAGCGCGAGAAGGACAGGTGCACACTTCGCCTTTGTTGAAGGCGAACAGGGCAAAGCCTTCCAGTGCTTTGTCGAAATAATCGTCGTCCGCATCCATCACATCGGCAAAGAAGATGTTGGGAGACTTGCCGCCCAACTCCAGAGTCTGCGGGATGATGGGTTCAGAGGCGTACTGCATGATCAGACGGCCAGTGGTGGTTTCGCCGGTAAATCCGATCTTGGCGATGCGGGGATTCGTGGCCAGCGCCTTTCCGATTTCGCCGCCGGGGCCGGTAACTACGTTGAGAACGCCGGGGGGCAGCAGGTCGCCAATCAGTCCTACTAAAACCAACAGGCTGAGAGGAGTGTTCGAGGCCGGTTTGATCACGACGCAATTTCCGGCCACGATGGCTGGCGCCAGTTTCCAGGCGGCCATCAACAGCGGGAAATTCCAGGGGATGATCTGACCGACGACGCCGAGCGGCTCCTTGAAATGATAGGCGATGGTATCGTTATCGATTTCGCTCACCGTGCCTTCTTCGGCCCGGATGCAGCCGGCGAAGTAACGGAAATGATCGATGGAGAGCGGAACGTCGGCGGCGCGAGTTTCGCGAATCGGCTTTCCGTTATCCAGAGTTTCAGCCAGGGCGAGAAGCTCCAGATTTTCTTCCATCGCATCAGCGATCTTCAACAGGATGGACGAGCGAACTGCGGGTGCGGTGCGGCCCCATAGATCTTTGACCGCGTGTGCCGCGTCGAGAGCTTTTTCGATGTCTTCGGCTGACGAACGGGCGATCTCGCAGATCGGCTCCCCGTTAATCGGGCTGTAATCGGTAAAATATTTGCCTTTCAGCGGCGCGACCCACCTGCCGCCGATGAAGTTCTCATATTTGGACTTGACGCCACCCTTGCGAAGCGTATCGAGCGCTTCGTAGATGGAAGTCTGTTTAACTAAATCTGCTACTGCCATGATGATTCCACCTTTCTGCAAATGTTAAGAATTGATGATCCTGATAGCAATTACAGAGATCCAACTGGCACTGCCTCGTGACGCTCCGTGTTCCTGGCACCGGCCTCGGCGGCGATATCAAGAACGATTCGGCCATTGACTTTGCCCTTCTTGAGATTGTCGAAAATGCCGTTGATCGACCCTAAAGGCTGTTTCTCGATGGTCGCCTTCACCTTGCCTTCGGCGGCAAACTGCAGCGCCTCGTCAAGATCTTTGCGCGTGCCGACGATCGAACCGCGGACGGTTTGGCCGTTGAGCACGAGATCGAAAATGGAGACCGGGAATTCGCCCGGAGGGAGACCGTTCAGAACGCAGGTCCCGCCACGGCGAAGCATGCCGATCGCTTGTTTAAATGCGGGAAGCGATACTGCCGTCACCAATACACCGTGCGCGCCCCCGATTGATTTCTGGATGACTTCGACCACATTTTCTTCCTTCGCATCCACGGTTAATTCGGCGCCGAGTTTGCGAGCCAATTGCAGTTTCTCTGGTCCAATATCGACCGCGGCAACGTGCAGCCCCATCGCCTTGGCGTATTGGACGGCGACGTGACCGAGTCCGCCGATGCCAGAGATCACAACCCACTCACCGGGGCGCGCTTGCGTTTGTTTCAGGCCCTTGTAGGTGGTGACGCCGGCACAGAGGATCGGAGCGGCATCCACGAATGACAGATTCTTCGGGATGCGTCCCAGGTAATCCGCCTGCCCTAGAGCAAACTCGGCAAAGGTGCCATTCACGGTGTAACCGGACATGTTCTGGTTGGGACAAAGCGTTTCCCATCCGGTGAGACAGAATTCGCAGTGTCCGCAGGCATCGTGCAGCCACGCAATTCCGACTCGATCTCCTTCTTTCAAATGCTTCACGCCAGCTCCCAGCTTGGTAACGAAGCCTGCGCCTTCGTGACCGGGGATAAAAGGCAGCGTAGGCTTGATGGGCCAATCGCCATCCGCAGCGTGGAGGTCGGTATGGCAGACGCCGCTGGCGACGACCTGCACCAATGCTTGACCCGGTCCAGGATCTGGAACCGGAACTTCTCGAATTTTTAGTGGTTCACCAAATTTCTCAACAAAAGCTGCTTTCATTGTCTTGGGCATCGAATATCTCCTTGGAGTTAGGTTTCGCGGACTTGATTCGGCGTCGAGCGGGGCCCCCGAATCGATTCGTGTTGCACGGTCGATCATCAGGACTGATCGGAGAAGCGAACACTGAACCTATGATCATGTACTGTTGGTGTGACTGTATGTGATCTGGGGCACAGGCCTCGGTGACTCAACTCTTGGCGTGTTGTTTGGCGCGATCGATGAACTCTTGCAGCTTTTGCTTATCCGGATAGTCTGGATTGCTCTGCAGCAATTGCTCCCAGGCCTGAACCGCGCCTTTCGGATCTTTTTTTCCCTGCCAGCGAACGATACCTAGATTGAACAGAGTTGAAGCCCTGCCGGGCTGGGATTTCAGCGCCAGTTGAAACTCATTCACGGCGCCATCGGCGTCTCCGGTGTACCAAAGCGCGGTGCCAAAATCGGTGAGGAGGTCCGGATTGTTAGGCTGTATTTTCAGGGCGCGCTCGTAGTATTTGATGGCTTCTGGATACTGCTGTCCGTCGTAATAGAGATTTCCGACCTTGGTGATGGTGTCGAAGTCGTTGGGATTGTCTTTTAGCGTTGCCAACAGAGGCTCAACGGCTTGTTCCATCATTGCTTTCTGTTGTTCGAGGGTCGCCTGCGGTTGTGCCTGCGTCGCCTCTGCAGGAGCCGATGTGACAGTCGCCGCTGCGGCGGGAGAAGCTGAGCCGCGGAAAAGATAGCCAAGCGCCACTCCCAACGCCAGGCAGAAAGCTGCGAGGATGTAGGCTTGAGCGCTGGTCCAACCGGCTGGCGTAGTTTGCTGCTTCGACATAACTCTTGCGAACTCCTTTTTTATAATGTGGTGCCGGCAAGCGCCTTTTCTGGCGTTTGCAAGTGGAACAGCCGCTGTACAACGGCGGCCGTCTGCTGCTGCTCCATTTGCTCTGGAAGCTTCTTGAGTTCACGCGCTAGCGACCCTGTAATCCTCTGAGTCATACGGGACATAACTGCGTTTAACATTTCGTCCTGGTCTTGCGTGAACGGTCCGTTTTCCTGGCGGAAAGAGTCCAGTTCTTGCCGGCATATCTCGTCTAATCGTGTGCGCAGTGCCACAATGGTTGGCACCACGCGCT
>JBEKBW010000151.1:0-12140 GCA_050015215.1 Candidatus Sulfotelmatobacter sp. | reverse complement strand
CTCACTCATCGGCGACGGTAAAGGGCGCATCGAAGTGAAAGGAACCGCACGAGCCCAGTTCCACACCGGAACGAAATTATTCTTTCGCTTCGCCACAGATCAGACGTATCTTCCGACCATTGCAACGGGATTGGCGGATATGGATCCCGAACTTAGCTATATATCTGGCCAATGAAGATTTTCGATCAGCCCGGACTAAATCTTCTGCAGCCTCTGCACCTCATGCACCCCCGGAATCTTCCGCAGCCCCGCCATGATCTGCTCGAGGTGTTTGAGGTCGGAGATGTCCAGAACAATCTCCACGCTGGCCTGGCTGTTGGCGGTGTGCGCGCCGATGTTGCGGATGTTGCTTTGCGCGTCGCCGATCACGCTGGTGATGTTTTTCAACATGCCGAAGCGGTCGTCGCAGTAAACCGTCAGCTTGACTGGGTAAGCCGTGGGCGTGGTCTCGTCGCGCGCCCACTCGACATCGATGCGGCGCTCGGGTTCGTACATTAAATTGGTGACGTTTGGGCAGTTCAGCGAATGCACCGCAACGCCTTTGCCGCGCGTGATGTAGCCGACAACGCTTTCTCCGCGAATCGGATTGCAACAGCGCGCGCGGTAGACCAGCATATCGCCCTGGCCTTTGACCATGATGGCGTTGTGATCGCCGAAGACGCGGCGCACCACGCTGGCAATTGCGCCGGGCTTGTTCGAGAGGCCCTCGGCTTCAATGTCTCCGGCCATCGAGGGCGTAGCGCCTGCCGGCAACAGGCGCGCCAACACTTGCCGCGCGGAATATTTTCCGTAGCCGATGCCGGACATCAGGTCATCGACCTTTCCTAATCCGTAGGCGGAGGCCACTTTGAGCAGCTCGTCGTCCTTGATGTCTTTCAGCGCGATGCGATACTTGCGCGCCTCTTTCTCGATCACCTTGCGGCCAATTTCAATCGAGCGCTCGCGCTGGTGAACATTGAGCCAGTGCTTAATTTTGTTGCGCGAGCGCGAGGACTTGACCAGGCCAAGCCAATCGCGGCTGGGCTTGTGGCCGGCCTGCGTGATGATTTCGACGATGTCGCCCGAATGCAGCTTGTGGCGCAGCGGCACCATGCGTCCGTTAACTTTTGCGCCGACGCACGTGTGGCCGACTTCGGTGTGGATTGTGTAAGCGAAGTCGATCGGCGTCGCGTCGCGCGGCAGCACGACGACTTTGCCTTTCGGGGTGAACGTGTAAACCTCTTCGGGATAAAGATCGACCTTCAGCGTGGACAGGAATTCGTTGGGATCGCTGATATCGCGCTGCCATTCGACCACCTGCCTCAGCCACGCCAGCCGTTGCTCATCCTGCGCGGAAACCGGGCCGTCTTTATATTTCCAGTGGGCCGCGATGCCTTCCTCGGCCATCTTGTGCATCTCTTCGGTGCGAATCTGGATTTCGAACGGAGTGCCGTCTTCCGTGATCACCGAAGTATGCAGCGACTGATAAAAATTCGGCCGCGGCATGGCGATGAAATCCTTGATGCGCCCCGGCACCGGCCGCCAGACGTTGTGAATAATTCCGAGCACTGCGTAACAGTCCTGGAGTGAGCGCGTGATCACGCGCATGGCGAAGAGATCGTAGACCTGATCGACTCCGATGTGCTGCCGCTGCAATTTCTTGTGAATGCTGTACAGGCGCTTGATGCGGCTTTCGACTTTGGCCTGAATGCCGGCTTCTTTCAACTTGTCGCCGAGGATGCCTTGCTGCATCTTCGCCAGAAACGCTTCGCCCTGTTTGCGGCGCGCGTTGACGGCTTTCTCCACCTGCTCGTAGCCGTTGCGATCGAGAAAGAGAAACCCGAGATCTTCCAGTTCGCCGCGAATTTTTCCCATGCCCAGGCGGTGCGCGATGGGCGCATAGATTTCCAGCGTCTCCTCGGCAATTTTGCGCTGGCGCTCCGGCTGCAAATGTTCCAGCGTGCGCATGTTGTGCAGGCGGTCGGCCAGTTTGATGAGCACCACGCGAATGTCATCGACCATCGCCAGCATCATCTTGCGCAGGTTTTCGGCCTGCGCCTCTTCGCGCGTGGCGAAATCTATTTTGCTGATCTTGGTAACGCCCTCCACAATGTGTGCGACCTGCTCGCCGAATTCTTTTCGGATATCGACGATGGTGACGGAAGTATCTTCTACCGAATCGTGCAGCAGTCCGGCAGCGATGGCCACCGGGTCCATCTTCATCTCAGCCAGCACCAGCGCCACTTCCAGGGGATGCACGAGGTAAGGTTCACCCGAAGCCCGCGTCTGGCCATCATGATGCTTCAGGGAATAGTCATAAGCTTTCTTGACGATCGACAGGTCGTCCTGAGGACGGTTTTCCTGAATCCGCCGCATCAACTCGCGGAACTTGGTGAGCGTAAGAGCGGTAGTAGCAATCTGTTGGCGGAGACTCGCCATGTAGGATTATAGCCCGTGCCCAGCCAGCCAAGCCCCATGTGGGGACAGCAGCCGTCGGCCGTCAGCGGGGCGAAGTGAAGCCGTTCGCCCATCAATTAGAAAATCAACTGGCTGTTCCATTTTGCACGCTTCGAATCTTTCAAAACGTTCTCGAGTTTGTTCACCCGCTTCACCAGCTGGTAGAGTGCAACTTGACACTCATGATTTCCAGAATCCTGGTCAGCGGAGTCTCCGGGACAATCGGCGCCGCACTGCTTCCTTCTCTGAAGGCGAACGGATCCACCGTGGCTCGACTGGTGCGCGGTCCAGCGAAAAGCGAAGAGGGAATATCCTGGGATCCTGGCAGGCCGCTGGCGCCCTCGGCCGTCTCCGGATTCGATGCGGTAATTCATCTTGCGGGCGAGAGCATATTCGGACGGTGGTCCGCTGCAAAGAAGACAAAAATTCGAGACAGTCGCGTGGCGGGAACTCTGAATCTTGCGACTGCTCTCGCCGAGGCCGAAAAGAAGCCCCAAGTTTTCATCTGCGGGTCGGCGATCGGATACTACGGCGACCGTGGCGACGAAGCATTGCGGGAGGAAAGCGCTCCGGGCAAGGGATATCTTGCCCAGGTTTGCGAAGAGTGGGAGGAAGCCACCATGCCCGCGGTGCAGGCGGACATTCGCACCGCGCACATTCGGACGGGAATCGTTCTCAGTTCACAAGGCGGCGCGCTTCGCGCCATGTTATTGCCTTTCAGGCTCGGGCTGGGCGGACGAACGGGCGATGGACGGCAGTGGATGAGTTGGATTCACATCGGAGATATGGTGGGCGCAATCCACCACATTTTGAAGAACGACCTGATTCAAGGCGCAGTAAATATGGTCGCGCCGAGACCCGTGAGAAATGCAGATTTCACCAAGACGCTAGCCAGCGTGCTTTCGCGGCCCGCGATTTTTCCGATGCCGGCTCTTGCGGCGAAAGCGATCTTTGGAGAAATGGGCGAAGAGCTCCTACTTTCAAGCCAGAAAGTCGAACCCGGCAAGTTGATCGCCAGCGGATATCCGTTTCGCTTTCGCGAACTGAGGGCTTCGCTCGAAGATCTTCTAAAGAAGAAGACCTCCTAAACAAATAGACGGGCGTTGGGTGACGAAGAGTTAGGCGCGTCCCTTCTTGGCTGCGACGGCCCTCACCGAACCTGCTTTGCCGGCCACTTCCCAGGGACGCTTCGGGCGATCGACCGCGGGTTTGTCGGCGTCTTTAATGCGGTCATAATGATACGAATCGCTTACCGTTCCGAGCGACTCGTTATACAGGCTGGGCAATCCGAGGCCCAGCTTCAGTTCCTCGGCAAACGACTGTAGCGCCTTCAGGTGCTCAGCTGTCGCAGGAACTTCAGCTTTCGAAGTTTTCATGAATTGCTGGTAGCCGCGGTTCACCAGCTTGGAAATTTCGCTGCCAATCAAATAGCCGGGATAGGCAAAAATCTTGACGCCATCGTCGTCGGTCTTTTGAATCGCGGCCGACACGTTGTATTTCCTCAGGAAAACGCGCCCGTTGGTTCCCGGCGCTTCCGTCACATCGAAACCGTGATCGCGCAGCCAGGTAACAGCCTCATCATAAGTACGTGCTTCTATCGCTTTCGTCATTTCTCCGTTTCCAATCTTCCCGATTAGATGCAGCAGCCTTAATTAAGTGAGCGCTTTTTAACCCTGCATCAGACTTGCCATTCGCCTCATCTAAGGACACCATACTACATAGCGTGTTTTGTCCGCGGTTGCATATTACGATAGTCATAGGGCAGGAAGTTCCGTCATGGCGCAGGGTTCGACTAATTTCGAGGCAACGGTTTCGGTGCAGCATGCGCAACCGACCGTACTTGGGCGTCCGGGACAGAGTTTGCTCGAACGAATCGGAGACACTCCGCTGCTGCGATTCGATCAATTCAGTTCCCAGTTGCCTAACGTCACACTTTTGGGCAAGGCCGAATGGTACAACCCCGGCGGCTCGGTGAAGGATCGCGCTGCCTCTAACATCGTTGCCGAAGGGCGGCGCAGCGGTCGCTTTACTGCTGGCAAGATCCTGCTCGACGCCACCAGCGGCAACACCGGCATCGCATATGCCATGCTCGGCGCGGCCGAGGGATTTCCGGTCACACTATGCATGCCGCAGAATGTCTCCACCGAACGTAAGAAAATTCTGACCGCCTTCGGTGCGAACATTCTTTACACCGACCCCGGCGAGGGTTCCGATGGCGCCATCCGCCTGGCACGCGAGGTGGCCGCAGAACATCCGGATCTATATTTCTACGCCGATCAGTACTCGAACGACGCCAACTGGCAGGCGCATTATCACGGGACTGCGAACGAAATCTGGCAGCAGACGCAGGGTAGCATCACGCATTTCGTCGCCATGCTGGGCACCAGCGGGACATTCATGGGAACTACCCGGCGATTGAAAGAACTCAATCCGGCGATTCGCTGCATTTCTCTGCAACCTGATTCTGCATTCCACGGGATTGAAGGAGCCAAGCACATGGCCAGCGCGATCGTTCCGAAGATTTACGATGCGTCTATCGCCGATGAGAATCTAGAGATCGCAACTGAAGATGCCTACGCGATGGCGCGGCGCCTGGCTCGCGAAAATGGAATGCTGCTGGGAATCTCCGCCGCGGCGGGAGTGTTTGGCAGCCTCAAGGTTTCCGAGCGGCTTGGCGGCGATGAGGATGCGGTGGTCGTGACCATTCTTTGCGATTCGGGCGACAAGTATTTAAGCGAGAGATTCTGGACGGAGAAGTAGAGCTTTTTCACCACGGAGACACAGAGGCACGGAGAAAATTGGTTAGGTCGAGAGGTCGTTCAGCGTCTTAATAGCTTTCGTTTTTTAACCGCAGGAGTTTTTCTGTGTCTCGGTGGTGAATTCTCTTCTTATGCTGAAATTTACTCTTGAGGATTACGAAGCTATCCGCCGCCACGGGGAGGAAACCTACCCGCACGAATGCTGTGGTGTACTGCTTGGCAGCTTTCACGACGAAGCCACGCGCGTCGTAACATCGACGGCGCGCTGCGGTAATACTCGCACCGATTCGGCGCATAATCGCTACAACATTGATCCGCGCGAACTGGTTCGCATCCAGCGCGAAGGCCGCGAGCGGGGAGAAGATGTCGTCGGCTTCTACCACTCTCATCCTGACCATCCTGCGCGCTGGTCGCCAACCGACTTCGCCGAAGCGCACTGGATCGGTTGCTCCTACGTCATCACCAGCGTGGAAAAAGGCAAAGCCGAGATCACCAATTCATTTGAACTGGCTGGCTCCGGCGAGGCGGACAAACAACTACTAGATGAGAAGATCGAAGTCGAATGAGATGCGGTTGGGGCCTCTCTGCGACTGGACTCTTCAAAGGGCAGAGGAGTTATGCGTCCCTGCCGTAGTTACATGTTTATTTCTTAGGGGCACGGAATCGGCCCTGAGTTACAACTCATCTTCGTGGATGACATCGAGCCGCTGCTCGGGGCATTGGGGTCCGCAGGAGCGCACGCAACGATCGGCCCCGGAGACTGTGGCTGCTGACAATTGAACAAAAAAGGCTGTGTCGTAAGGGTGTACTCGGGCGGCGGCGGCGCATAAGACCAACTGACCGGGAGCGGGGTGACGGTTGTGGGTGAGGCCGAAAAGCTGCCCGTTGCGACGAATTGAATCTGCTGACCGTTCACAGTTGAATTGATGGTGACGGATTGGAGCTGCCGATTACTGCTTCCGCAACCCAGAATCGAGGAAGTTAAAAGCAGAACGGGGAGAAGGGGAAACTTGTTCATGGAAACCTCCTTAAGGCCTGCCAACCCCCCGTATTTCAGAAAGTCGCGCTGCGGTTTCTGGATTTCGCGCCGATTCGCCGCAGCGTATGGCGCACCGTTCCAGAATGACGCTGTGCCCTTGAGTCAAGGCGGCGGTAGGCTCGGCCAAGATACTTTGCCTGGCAAGGGATTAGCGTGATTTTCACAATCTGCGTAAACGCCTCCGAAAAACAGAAACGCCGGCATGGGCTTAGCTGAGCCGCTAAACTAGCTTTCGCTGCGGCTTGCGCGCCATGCTGCCCTTCGTCCCTGCACCAATTTCGGTCACTCGATTGTGGAGAGCACGCACTCGCCTGAAAACACGAAACTTACAAACTGTGATTTTCCGTTGACGAAAAAAACAGAAGCGGTTAAAAACATAATCGTTCTTTGACAGCTTCTAGAGTTTTTCCGGTTGGTGCGGCGTCCGGGACTCAAGCAAAGTCACTCTCGCATGAAAATGACGAGGGAGGGCGAGCAAGGGTCATTAGCTAAGCGCTGGTCGAGGAGAACAAGAAGAAACGTCGAAGGCAGGATAGAGTTCCGAGGCGTGGGGTAGGTTTTTCCGGTTGGCGGTAAGCCCGGAGCCCGAGCGACAGATCGCAAGCGCGGAATCCCGCAAGGGAAGCCGCACCGCAGGTCGAGCGAGGGTCTAACGCGAGCTACTGGCTGAGACGAATGGACCCCACATCACCTCGGAACTCTTAAATTTTTGCGCGGAACCTCGAAGCCGCGCGCATGCCCGCAGCGGCTAAAGCCGGAATGGATTAGGGCGTCTGACGGCACGGCTGAAGCCGTGCCCCTCCCGGTTTCGATTCCTGGATAGCAACTCGCCTTTCCGGTCTCGATTTCCTGGACAGTGACTCGCCTTTCCCGGGCTCGGGTTCCTGGACAGCAGCTCGCCTTTCCCGCTTTCGATTCCCTCAACAGCGAGTCGCTCTATTCTTGGAGTGTGCTGCGTTACTTGGGTGGCCGGGTGATTGCTCCTTGCGAAGCTGACGTTACGAGCGCCGCGTACTTGGCAAACACTCCGGTGGCGTAGCGCGGCTGCGGCGGCTTCCAATCCTGCATTCTTTGGCGAAGAACTTCATCGCTGATTTCGACTTCGAGCAGGCGTTGATTTACGTCGAAGTGGATGATATCTCCGTCCCATATAGCTGCGATTGGCCCGCCCAACGCGGCTTCCGGAGAAACGTGCCCGGCCATCAGTCCGTGCGTCGCGCCGCTGAATCGACCATCGGTCAACAGAGCGACTGACTCGCCCAACCCTTCGCCGACAATTGCGCCGGTGACGCTCAACATTTCGCGCATTCCCGGGCCGCCTTTGGGTCCTTCATTGCGGATAACGATCACGTCGCCGGCCTTGATCTTCTTTCCAGTAACCGCGGCCATCGCGTCTTCTTCGGATTCGAAAACGCGCGCCGGGCCGCGCTGTTCCAATCGCTCGTGGCCACTGATCTTCGCCACGCAACCCTCAGGAGCTATGTTGCCTTTCAAAATAACGAGCCCTCCGGTTTTCTTCAACGGTTTTTCCAGAGGCGCAATCACTTCCTGTCCGGGAGCTTCGAAGGCGCTCTCACTCTCTTCTTTCAGCGAGAGGCCAGTCACCGTTGTCGCATCGGCGTGCAGATGTTTTCCATGCAGCAGACGCCGGGCCAGCAGGCGCACGCCTCCGGCGCTATGCATGTCCGCCGCCACGAAACGACCGGAAGGCTTTAGATCGGCGAGCAGAGGTGTGCGCTCGCTGACGGTTTGAAAATCGTCGATCTCTAGGTCAACTTCCGCTTCGCGCGCAATCGCCAGCAGATGCAGCACCGCGTTCGTCGATCCGCCCGTGGCGGCGACGGATGCGATCGCATTTTCAAACGCATCGCGAGTAAGAATGTCTCGCGGACAAATGCCTTTCTCCAGTTGATTCATCACGACCTTGCCGCAGGAGTAGGCAACAGAATCTTTCTTCGCATCCATCGCAGGGACGCTGTTATAGCCCATTGGGGAAAGGCCGATCATCTCCATCACAGTAGACATGGTGTTGGCCGTGTACTGCCCACCGCAGGCGCCTGCTCCTGGACAAGCCACGTCTTCCAATTCGTGTAATTCCTTGTCCGTGATTTTTCCCGCAGCGTTGGCGCCAACCGCTTCAAACACGTCTTGAATCGTTACATCTTTGCCGCGATAGCTGCCCGCCGCGATGGTTCCGCCATAGAGAACAAATCCGGGAAGGTTCATACGCGCCAGGGCCATGGCCGCGGCCGGAATCGTCTTATCGCAGCCGACCACGCAGACGACCGCGTCAAACAATTGCCCGCGGCAAACCAATTCGATCGAATCCGCAATCAGTTCGCGGCTGACGAGCGAAGCGCGCATGCCCTCGGTGCCCATGGTTTCGCCATCGGAGATCGCGATGGTGTTGAACTCCATGGGAGTTCCTCCGGCGGTGCGAATTCCTTCCTTCACCTTTGCCGAAAGCCTGCGCAAATGAAAATTGCAAGGCATCGTTTCGATCCATGTATTGGCTACGCCGATCAGCGGTTTGCGCAGGTCGGCGTCGGTGAAGCCAATGGCTTTGAACATGGCGCGCGACGGTGCACGGTCGCGCCCGTCGGTGATACCGCGGCTGCGATGCTTAAGATCCATAGGGAAAGATTACAACATGGGTGTGTACAACGACGGCATTGGTAGCGCGAACAAAATCAGATTCCCCGCGTTGCTCGGAATGACAAGCGGTTGGGTTCGGTACGACAAACGGGATCGCTGCAAGCGCAGAGAAAAACGGGGAATCTTCGTCCGAGTGGCGTCAGGAGACCGCACCCAAGCTCAGATTCCCCAATTCGCATGACGCTTACCCAGGAGGCATCACGCTTCTGACACGATTGCTACGGAAACTTGTTTATGCCAACGCCGCGCGGGATTGCTCACCAATGCCCGCCGACGCCGGAGGATGCGGCGCCCATGACTCTTCATGCCCGCGCAACCCTACGGTAGAACGCACGTCGATCACATCGACAATCGAATGCCACTCGCGCGAAAGCTGGCCAATCTGCTTCTGCGAAACATCCAGCAGCAGCATGACTGAATGATGCTGGCCGTCGTACTCCGCGTGCACCGAAGTAAGATCGATGCCACGACGAGAAATTGCATTCAAAATGCGCATCAGCGCGCCCTGCGCATTGCGATAGCGGATGTGAAACGCTTGCATGTCAGTTCCCCTAAGAAAACATTTAATAATTGTGCAGTTGAATGATTGGTATTGAAACTAGCCAAAGTAATCGCATCGGATTACCCAATTACCAACCCTCAATTACTCAACTTTTGTCTCCGAAAACCATCTCCGAGAGGGCCGCGCCCGCCGGAACCATCGGGTAAACGTTGGCCTCAGGATGGCAATCGAACACCAGCAACTCCGGTTCCGGCGAGCGCAGAAAGTTCTCGATCAGATCTCCCGTCTGCTGCGACACCGGAAACTCCGCCATGGCAGCCTCATTCAGCCGCCAGGCGTGAATCTTGTAAGCCTTCGCAATCTCCACGAAATCGGGATTGTCGCTCAAATCGGTTTCGGCATAGTTGCGCTCGTAAAAAAGCTGCTGCCACTGCCGGACCATGCCCAAATATTTGTTATCGACAATCACCATCTTGATCTTCAACCCAAGCCGGTGCACAGTGGCAAGTTCCTGAATGTTCATCTGAAATCCGCCATCCCCGGAAACACAAAGGACGCAAGTGTCGGGCCTGGCCAGCTGCACGCCGACCGCGGCTGGAAGGGCGAAGCCCATCGCTCCCAAGCCGCCCGAGGTAATAAAACCACGCGGGGAAGATGATCGATACCGTTGTGCCGCCCACATCTGGTGTTGGCCTACGTCGGCGATCACCACGTTGTCTTGCGGTAGGCGGCTGAAAAGCTCATCCAAAAAACGCTTCGTCGGCTGCGCCAGCCCGTGCTGGTCGCGTTCCGCGCGTTCTGGTCCGCAAGCGACGGCGCGCCACTCGCTCCAGTCAGGCAAAGAATGTCGTCGCAACTCTTTATGGAATGCCGGAATCGTATCGGCCAAATCGCCGATCACAGGCATCTCGCAAGTGCGCACCCGATCCAACTGCGCCGGATCGATTTCAAAATGCACGATCTTGGCGTGCGGTGCGAAGCGCGTCGGATCGCCAGTTACGCGGTCATCCAGCCGTGCTCCAAAAACCAGTAACAGGTCGGTCTCGTGCAGCGCCATGTTCGCAGCATGCGTTCCGTGCATGCCAACCATGCCCAGATAACACGGAGATTGCGGAGGCACTGCGCCCAGCCCATGCACAGTGGCGAATGTCGGAATATTCAAGTGATCGAGCAGCGCTCTTAACTCTGGAACGGCTCCCGACAACTTTGCTCCCGCCCCAACCAGCGCAACAGGCCGCGCCGCCCGCTGCAGTAAAGCCACAATCGTGTCGCTGAAAGCGCCGTCGGCGTGAGCATCGGATGGCCGCGCATGCGGAGTGAACTTGACTGGCCCGGAGAATTCTTTTTTCGCCTTCAGAATATCGGTCGGAATATCGATGACCACCGGCCCCGGCCGCCCACTGCGCGCCCAATGAAATCCTTCGGCAATCACCTCGGGAATTTCATCAATCGTCCGCACCAGCCGACTCCATTTCGTAAGCGACAACGTCACGCCGAAGACATCCGTCTCCTGGAACGCGTCGGTGCCGATCATCGCGGTTCGCACCTGGCCGGTGATGCAGACCAGCGGGACTGAATCCATCTTCGCGTCGGCGATCCCGGTCACAAGATTCGTCGCGCCCGGCCCGCTTGTGGCCATCGCCACGCCAACTTTGCCGGTCACGCGTGCGTAGCCTTCCGCCGCGAATGCCGCACCCTGCTCGTGCCGCGTGAGCACATGCCGCACGCCGCTGCCCTCAAGTGCGTCGTACAACGGCATGATCGCGCCGCCGGGGTAGCCGAAAACCAAGTCGACTCCCTCAGCCCTCACGCACTGCAAAACGATCTCGGCACCCTTAAGCATTCGTCTGATTACCTTATCCCGATGTCATCCTGAGCGGAGTTGCCGGTCGCGAAGCGAACGGCAACGCAGTCGAAGGAGCCCTACCGTTACTCCGCCCTAAGCGTTAACCGCCTGCCGAGCAGCCGGCTGCGCACTCGCAGCCTTAGCACCCTCAGCCGGCTTGGCCTCAGCCTTCTTCCCATCTTTCCCGGGTAGCCAACTCATCATCCCGCGCAACTCGGCTCCCACAATCTCAATCGGATGCCGCTGCTCGTTCTCCCTCAGTTGCGTGAAGTGATAGCCGCCGTCCTTGTTCTCTTTGATCCACTCACGTGCAAACGTTCCATCCTGAATGTCGGCCAGAATCTTCTTCATCGCAGTGCGCGTGGGGTCGCCCACAACTTTTTCCCCACGAGTCAAATCGCCATACTCGGCGGTATTCGAAATCGAATACCGCATGCGACCAAGACCGCCTTCATAAATCAAATCGACGATCAGCTTCATCTCGTGCAGACACTCGAAGTAAGCGATCTCCGGGGCGTAGCCAGCCTCAACCAAAGTCTCAAATCCCTTCTTAATCAGCGACGTCAACCCTCCGCACAGCACGGCCTGCTCGCCAAACAGATCGCTCTCAGTCTCTTCTTTGAACGTGGTCTGCAGCACGCCCGCCCGCGTCGACCCAATTCCATGCGCGTAAGCCAGCGCAAATTCATGCGCCCGCCCGCTAGCATCCTGGCTAACCGCAATCAGCGACGGCACGCCGCGCCCCTCCGCATAAACCCGCCGCAGCAAGTGTCCCGGCGACTTCGGAGCGATCATCACCACATCCACATCGCTGGGCGGGACGATCGTCTTGAAATGAATGCTGAACCCGTGTGAGAACCCCAGAATCTTCCCCGGATGCAGATACGGCTGAATGTACTGCGC
>JBEKBW010000150.1:0-10435 GCA_050015215.1 Candidatus Sulfotelmatobacter sp. | reverse complement strand
GAGCCTTCGCCGCTGAAGCCGCCTCTAACCACCTCTGGCTCGGCCACAGCGAATGCGGCTGCGCAAGCTAAACTGCCGAGCACGGGAACGGTCGTGCTTGACGTGGAGCAGGGTGGAATCGAGGTACCTGCGTTTGTTGGGAAGACCGTTCGCAGTGCTCTGGAGGCTGCGCAGGATGCCGGGTTGGAGTTGGAGGCCGTAGGCAGCGGTGTGGCGCGGCAGCAGTCTCCAGCTGCGGGCACGCATGTAGCTGCGGGGGCGCATGTTACGGTGCAGTTTGGACGCTAGCGGCTATTCGCCAAAGCCCTGAAGGTCTCGCGATACTTTTCCAGAAATTTGCGGCCTGCGGTGATCTGGATCTCTGCTTCTGAGGTGCCAGTCTTGGAAGCTTTTCGGCGTGGCCGAATCGGTCGTTTTTTCCTTCGCTTCATGGGACGTTGAAGACCTCTATGTTAGCAGCTGACCCTATTAGTGCGGCATCAGCTTCGGCCCAACCCTCGGAAGCCTGTTCACGACAAGACAGCGCGTCCATGTTCCGCACATCCTTGCCTCACCGCACCCGGAACGTAATCGTGATGCTTGGAATTCGGGAGAGTTGGTGCGATTATTAGTGTCGAACGGGCCGATGGCTCGATTATGGTGGGGAAAAAAAATATTGGCCGATTTTCGGGTGTATGCCTCGCGATTGTAGGAGTAGGCCTAGTCGCTGCGGCGTTGCAAGGATTCTTGCGCACTCTGAACTTCGCTCTGGCCGTTCTGATTGTAGTAGGGCTGGGGGTGGGCTTTTATGTCGCCGGAGTGTGGGCAACGACGGATCGCAGGGACGAGCTCGACCGGAAATTCCCCATCAGCAGCAACGAGCTGCGCAAACGAGGAAAATCGTTTTATGACTGGCTAGCTTCACAGGGACGGCGATAGGCTCGTCATAGCCTCCTTCGATAGCAATCGTCCTTCTCGTTTGACCCGCCGAAAAACCGCGTGTTACGGTAAACAGTCACAGAATCCTTGCAGTCTCGACTGCTCGCCGTTCGAGGTTCGATTTGTCTTCGATTGAGACTTCTCCTGGCAGCCCCCCGGCCGCCGTCCGTAAGACCGCGCTGAATGCCGTTCATCGGCAGATGGGGGCGAAGATGGTCGATTTCAACGGCTGGGACATGCCGGTGGAGTATCCCGCATCTATCGGATGCGGCGTTATCAATGAGCATATGGCGGTGCGGACCGGCGTGGGAATTTTTGATGTCAGCCATATGGGCGACATTCGCCTTGCGGGGCCGCAGGCGCTGGCCGCTGTGCAGTACATTTCCATGAACGATGCCTCGAAGTTGGTGGTGGGGCAGGCGCAGTATTCCGCGCTGCTCTATCCGCAGGGGACGTTTGTGGACGACGTGATCGTCCATCGACTGGGCGACGATGAATATCTTCTTGTCATCAATGCCGGCACGCGGGAGAAGGATTTCAGCTGGGTGCGGGACAATACGCGGCAGTTTGATTGCGCGGTAGAGAATTTGTCCGACGATTTCACGCAGATTGCGATTCAGGGGCCGAAGGCGGTCGATCTGTTGCAGAAAATGACGTCTGCCGATCTCTCCGCGGTGAAGTTTTACTGGGTTACACGTGGCGATATCTTAGTTCTCGATCACAGTATGCGGCATCACTTCGGAAATACTCTGATCGCACGAACAGGTTACACGGCGGAGGATGGATTTGAAATCTACGTGCCTTCCGACGAAGCTACCAGTGCGCTGGTGTGGAATAGGCTCCTCGAAGTTGGCAAAGAGTTTGGGGTTGTCCCCTGCGGATTAGGGGCGCGTAATACTCTGCGCCTGGAGGGAAAACTTCCCCTTTACGGGCATGAGATTTCCGATACGATAAATGTTTGGGAAGCGGGGCTTGATCGCTTTTGTAAGATGGACAAGCCGGAGTTTGTTGGGCGTGCTGCGCTAGAGAAGGCAAAAACAGATGGCGTCAAGCGCACGCTGGTTGGGTTGGAAATGACTGAACGCGGCATCGCTCGCGACGGATACAAAGTGATGGACGAGGGCGGGCGAGAGATCGGATATGTGACCAGCGGGTCGCCTGCGCCGTTCTTGAAGAAAAATATTGCGCTGGCTTATGTGCCGCCGGAATTCGGCTCTGTGGGCGGTACAGTGAAAGTCGAGATTCGCGGCCAGGGTGTTGGGGCGCAAGTGGTGCCGACTCCTTTTTATAAGCGGCCTAAGAAAGCTTAAACACAGAGGGCACAGGGTTTCACAGAGGATTTTGCTGGAAGCAGCAGCTAGGAGCTATAGGCGTTTATGGCGTACCCAACCGATCGCAAATATACGAAGCAGCATGAGTGGGTCAAAGTCGTGGGGCAGCAAGCCGCGGTTGGCATCACCGACCACGCGCAGGAGGCGCTGGGCGACATTGTGTTTGTTGAGTTGCCCAAAGTGGGTGCGGACCTGGCCGCCGGCAATTCGTTTGGCACGGTGGAATCCGTAAAAGCTGTTTCGGACTTGTATGCCCCCGTCACGGGAACGGTCACTGAGATCAACGCCGACCTCGCGACCTCGCCGGAGAAGGTGAATAAGGACCCCCACGGCTCGTGGATGTTGAAGATGAGCCTGAGAAATGCGGGGGAGATCGGCGATCTGCTCTCCGCCGCCGCTTACGAACAGTTCGTTGCGGAAGAGGGCGGAAACTGACAGACCATGCTTTTATCTTCGCCTCTATCTCCCGGCGAAGTACGCCAACTCAGCGGGAATCTCCGCGCCTGAGCCCAACGTCGAGTGGCAAGATCAAGAGTGGCAAGATCAAGAGTGGCAAGATCAAGAGTGGCAAGATCAAGAGTGGCAAGATCAAGAGTGGCAAGATCAAGAGTGGCAAGATCAAGAGTGGCAAGATCGAAAGACCGCCTTACTACATCTAATAATTTCCTATGCGCTATCTCCCAAAATCTCCTGCCGACCGTGAAGCCATGCTGAAGGCGATTGGCGCGCGCTCGATCGATGATTTGTTCGCGCCGATTCCGGCTGAATACCGGTTGAACCGCGATCTCGCGATTCCGCGGCAGATGGCGGAATCGGAGATCGTGGATTATTTTCGCGAGCGCTCGCTGGAGAACGGCGAGGGTTACAAGAATTTCCTGGGGGCGGGAGCATACTTGCATTATCGGCCGGTGATTATTGATTCGCTGATCTCGCGCGGCGAATTTCTTACGGCATACACACCTTATCAGGCGGAGATTTCGCAGGGCACGCTGCAATCGATATTCGAATTTCAGACGATGATTTGCGAGCTGACCGGCATGGAGGTGGCCAATGCTTCCATGTATGACGGTTCCACCGCGGCGGCAGAAGCTGTGATGATGGCGGTGAGGCTTACCGGGCGGCGGTCGGTGGTGGTGTCGCGCAGCCTGCATCCAGAGTATCGGGAGGTGCTGGCGACTTACGCCACGCACCAGGGAATGCCGCTCTCTGTGGCGAGTTTTGGCGATGACGGACGCTTGAATGTCAAGGAGATCGAGAAGTCGATCACGCAGGACACCGCTTGCGTGCTGATTCAGTCGCCGAATTTTTTTGGAACGATCGAGAATGTGGCGGCCATTGCTGAGATCGCGCACAAGGCGGGTGCGATGCTGGTGGTTTCGATTGCCGAGGCGGTTTCGCTGGGAATTGTTGAACCGCCGCGGCAAGCCGACATCATCGCGATGGAAGCGCAGTCGTTCGGCGTGCCGATGGGATTTGGTGGACCTTATTGTGGTGTGATCGCGACGCGCGAAAAATTCGTGCGGCAGATGCCGGGACGGTTGGTGGGCCAGACGGTTGACACGAAGGGTAGACGCGGATTCGTGCTGACGCTGGCTACACGGGAACAGCACATCCGTCGTGAGAAGGCGACTTCGAACATCTGCACCAACCAGGCGCTGGTCGCGCTCATGGTCAACATCTTCATGACTGTGTATGGAAAGGTTGGCTTAAAGGAATTGGCGAAACAAAATCTGGCGAAGACCGCCTACGCTGCTGCGCAATTCGCCAAACACGGCACGGTTTTGTTTAGCGGCGCTCCGCGGTTCAACGAATTTGTAGTCGAGACTAGCGAAGATCCCTATGCCATCAACAGCCGGTTGCTCGGACACAAGATCATTGGCGGACTACCGCTGAGGAAGTTTTATCCTGAACTTGGCAACGCGGTGCTCTGGTGCTGCACGGAGTTGACGACGCGTAGCGCGATCGATGCGGCTGTGGGACTGGTGGCGGAGAGCGAGCGCTCGGTGGGGTCGGCCAAAGAAGAGGCGGATATCGAAGAGGTAACGCGATGAAGGATGGGATACGAAAAGCCACGCGCCACGTCAATCAGAATGAAGGGTTGATCTTCGAGAAATCTTCGGCGGGCAAAGCGGCATGGAAGTTGCCCCCGCTCGATGTACCGGAAGCGGACGCATCAGCTTTGCTGGGAGCGGCGGAGAGAAAAGACCTCGGGAACATGCCCGAGGTGAGCGAGATCGAAATCATTCGACACTTTACGCGGCTTTCGACGTGGAATTACGCCATCGATCTGGGAATGTATCCGCTAGGCTCGTGCACGATGAAATACAACCCGCGGGTGAACGAAGCGGTGGCGCGGGTGGAGGGAATCGCCAACGGCCATCCTTACCAGCCGGAGAAGATCTCGCAGGGTGCGCTGCGGATTCTGAAGACGCTGAGCGAGGCGTTGATCGAAATTACGGGCATGGACGCGATCACGTTGCAGCCTGCGGCGGGGGCGCATGGCGAGATGACCGGGTTGCTTATGGTGCGGGCCTATCATCACTCGCAAGGGCGGCCGCGAAAGAAAGTTCTGATTCCTGACTCGGCGCATGGAACGAATCCAGCGACGGCCGCGATGGTCGATTACGCTGTCGAGAACCTGAAGTCGAATGCCCAAGGCATGGTGGATATTGGCGCGCTGGCGGCGCAGATGAATGAAGATGTAGCCGCGCTCATGCTTACGAATCCGAACACCTTGGGAGTGTTCGAGCAAGAGATTCATAAGATAGCCGACATTCTGCACGCCAAGGGTGGGTTGCTTTACATGGACGGCGCGAACATGAATGCGCTCGTGGGGAAAGTGCGACCGGGAGATTTTGGCGTCGACTTGATGCACTTGAATCTGCACAAGACTTTTTCCACTCCGCATGGCGGAGGCGGACCGGGGTCGGGGCCAGTGGCAATCAAGAAGAAACTCGAACCGTTTTTGCCTAAGCCTGTTCTTGTCACGAAATCCGACGGCACGCTAGGTTTTGAATATGATCGTCCGCAATCGGTGGGGCGAGTGCGCGCCTTCTATGGCAACTTTGGAATGTTTGTGCGGGCGCTGGCTTACATTCAGGCGAATGGGCCGGATGGATTGCGCCAGACGACCGAAGATGCGGTGCTGAACGCCAACTACATTCGCAAGGGGCTTGAGGGAACCTACGATCTGCCGTATTCCACGCCGACCATGCACGAGGTTGTTTTCAGCGACAAGCTGCAGGCGAAAAAGGGTGTGCGCACGATGGATATTGCCAAGCGCCTGATCGATTACGGATTCCATCCTTACACGACTGCGTTTCCCTTGATCGTTCCCGGTGCGCTGATGATCGAGCCGACCGAGAGCGAATCGAAAGAAGAGATGGATTTGTTTGTCGAGGCCATGAAGTCGATTGCAGAAGAAGTGGTGGAAGATCCGCAGACGGTGCTGGATGCGCCGCACTCCACGCGGGTTTCGCGACTGGATGAGACGGCGGCAGCGAGGAAGCCGATTTTGCGATGGAAACCGGGTACGTAAGGGCGGTTTAAACTTAAAAAGAAGAATGGGGCGGATGCTAGCGTCCGCCCTTTTTGTTTAAATTACCGCTGGGTTTTCATTTCGCAAAGCTGCATGCTTGCGGCGACGAAGGCGTCCGGCGCTCCACGAGTTACTTCGCTGAAATGTTCACGGACGCGCGTGTCGTTTCCCAATCGATGTTCATCACACACCCGTTTCCGGATTTTGTGTAGGAGATGGTGAAGTTCTCAACCGGCGAAGGAAGCTTGGAGACCTTCATATCCACTCGCGCGAGTTCATCGCTCTCATATTTGTAGGGAATGCCCCACTCGCCGGTTTTCTTGTTAATGATCAGCTTCCAACCGTCGGCGTTGGGAACGGTGAAAATCGTGTAACTGCCGGCGGGAACCGATGCGCCGCCCACCGTCACGTCTGCGCTGTTGACGAAGGTGGTCGCGTCGTTCGCGCCGGTGCGCCAGACTTCGCCGAAGGGCACCAGTCCGCCGTAGATCTTGCGGCCCTTCATGCGCGGGCTGGAGTAGTCGGTTTTGATGGTTTTGCCGCCGCCGAGATCGCAGCTGGCCGAAGCTGGCGGGCTGGGCTTTCCGCCCATCTGAGCGAAGGCTGCGGTAGCGAGTAGGGTGGCTAGGAGTGCGCGAAGCGCGTTTCGTTTCTGCATGGTTCTCCTTAAGCGAGCAATTAGCAGTTGGCAATTAGCGGTTGGCTGCATCGTAGAATTTTCGGCCGCAGATCTCTGCGGCCAAATGCTAATTGCCAGTTGCTGATTGTTTTGACGTATGAATTGAAATGCCGGAAGCATTATGCGCTCGCGAGCGCGCACGTTACAATCGCCACATGCCGGTATTCGAGGAAAAGCAGGAAGAATTGGAACATTACGAAACCATGATGGGGGTTCCGCGGGGGCGGCTGGCCGTGACCATGGATACGATTACCGACGCGATGGCGCTGGTTGGGCAGCACGGGGTTTACTGCCAAAGCCAACGGTGGCCGGGCAAGCCGGTGATGGATATTCAGCTCATCATGAAAGGTCTGACGGATGCGAAGGAGTTGATCCAGAGCGTGATGGAAGAGCTGAAGAGATCCTCTGGATAATCGTGTATTTTTGATGGACCGGAAATCCATCCGGCAAAATTTTCAGGAGAATATTCAAATGCGGCGATCGAAGGCGTTCGGGTATTTGAGCGGCGTAATGCTTGTGGCGGTGACTTGTGCGCTGGCCCAGACGGCACCGCAGGCCGCAATGCAGGTCCCGTCAACAACTCTAACAGCGCAAGAGCGGGATGCGGCACTTAAGCACTTTGAGATGACGCGCGACAATTTTCTGAAATCGATTTCCGGACTGTCGCAGAAGCAATGGACGTTCAAGCCTGCGCCGGATCGCTGGTCTGTGGCGGAAGTCGCAGAACATATTACGGTTTCAGAAGAGGCACTCCTGGGGCTGGTGCAAAAGCGGCTGATGCAGTCTCCCGCAACGCCCGACAAGCGTGCACAGGTAGCTGGCAAGGATGAGTTGATTCTCCAGAGAGTTCCCGATCGGAGCCACAAGGCGCAAGCACCGGAGTTTCTCAAGCCTACTGGCCGCTGGGCCAGTGAGGCTGACTTGACCAAGACATTCGAGGAACGGCGGGCGGCGACCATGGAATACGTACGCAGCACGAATGACGACTTGCGCGACCACTTTTTCGATCATCCCACGCTCGGGACACTCGATGGGTATCAATGGCTGCTCCTGATTTCCGCGCATAGCGCGCGGCACACGGCGCAGATCGAGGAAGTGAAGGCCGATGCGAATTTTCCTAAGGAATGAAGGAGTGAAGGATCACCACGAAGGACACTAAGTTACATTGGGAATTCTTAGCCTTACGGATTTACGGTGATCATAACCATGCCTGCGATTTCCGGCAACAGCGTCACCTAACAGCGGCGTCTGCCGGCCGGCGAGAGTGTTTGCGAGCACTGCCCGTTTTACTTGAGCTCGAAGTTCTTCGGGTCAAGGCTGATGTTATTCACCAACTTCTCCGCCGTCATGCTCCAGTCGTAGAGGCTGGTTGAGCCATTCTGCAACTCCTGGCTGAACCGCAAATCGTAGGCTCGCGGCAGCGTCATTCCGCCCTCGGTCTGGAAGTCGCTGAAACGCTCCTCGAGGATATAACGGACATCCTTCTGGCGGGCGGTCTCCTTGTCCGTGTGCGCGATGATGGCCCCTTGCGCCACCTCGTAAACCGTCATCACGTGCCGCCCGGTTTCCGGATCGAAATAAAGCCGAACCTTCATTTCGTTGTTATTCTTCGAGAGGTATTCGAGACCCTGCAATTCGCGCCCATCGACCTTTTTCACGCCGATGTTTTCCAGTTTGCACTTGTGGCGGTCAAGGTCCTGCAACGCCCAGTTCGTGGAGAGTTCTCCACCCAGTAATCCGTCGCTGACGATAAAGCTGTAACTGTTCACGAATTCAGCGAGGGTGCTCCGGTGATATCCGGCGGTAGCGGAAGCTATGGAGGTCTTGTCGCCATCGGTGACAAACCGCTCTCCCCTCCAATTGATCGCGTCGAACTTCATCAGAAAATTCGATTTGTGCTGCTCCGAAACCTCTTGCCAGGCGCCGGTTGCATCGATCCTTCCGCCTACCACACTCTTAAAGCGGAGCGTGCCTTGAACGGAACGAGACTTGACCGCAGCGCGTGCATCCGGAGCGCCAATAGAGTCCAGGTTTTTTGCGACAACATCTTCCGGCTTCGTTCCTGCGGCGGCAGTTCCTACGAGGCAGGCAAGGGCGCAAATGGTGGTGAGGTATCGCACGGATGCTCCTTCAGCAGCGTTAGTCCGGTGGCATTGACCCGAACCACGACGCGGCACTTACGTTTCGCGGATCACTGTAACATTGGAACAGGGTATTTCTTCAACGATCAGGGGTTCGCCTCCGCGCCGCCCAGAAGAAGGTAAGCCCCAGCGATGCGAAGAGATCTCCCAGCAAGACTACTTCGTCGGGACCAGTGCGTGGGGCCATCATGCGCAAGCCAAGAATCAGGAAATAGAAAGCGATAAAAGCGAGGAAGGTTTCCTTCACGTGGCGTCCGACGCCCTGTGCGGGGCGAACCGCGTAGGCCAGCCAGAAGACCACAAGAGCGACCAGCGCGAGGTAGAGAGCAATTTCTGTGAACCGTCCGATCAACACCATAAACCTCTCGGGCGCGGGTTAGCGATGAATGAGTCAAAGTCGCACGACTACCTTTCATTTCACCACTACTTCTTGCCACGGACGCGCCAGTCCAGTTTGTTTCCTCCGCAGCCGTCATCCGGCAGAATTTTTGTCATCCAGTGATTTTCCTTTCAAGATTCCGGCTCTTGCCGCACCTTTCGGGTCTGCTACCGCGTCACGAATGACAAGCACCCCCTATGCGATGACGCCAAGACAGAACACGCCCAGCGTGAGCAGAATAACTACAAAACCCATGAAGTCTGATGACTCCATCCTGCACCTCCCACTCACACCGCCCTACGACCTACGCGCCAGATGCTCCGCCGCCCGGGCGAGGTGCTCGATAGCTCTCATACCGCGCCACCGACGACCATCCAGAAGATTGCTGACACGACTCCGGCAAGAACACCCAGAAGAACCAATATTTCCCCCATGAAAAATTCTCCCTCGGGGTAGGCCAAATTTAAGTTCGGGGAAAAAATCAGGGATCCGATGAGGGGGCCCTTCGGATCCCTGATAGCCTTGCTCAGCAAAACTGTTTCAAAAGCGCTTCCCCCCTCGCTTTTCGCCGAGCGGTGGCGCACTTCACAGCTTGCAAGCCTTATGCCAGTCGGAGGCGCCGCCGCCAAAGTGCTCGCCTCAAACGTAAGTCATTGTATTCGCATCTCATCGTCGACGAGTCGCATCGGTGGCCCAACTTTATAAAGGAGAACGCGGGGCTGCGGACGAGCGGTGCCCACAGCCTCGGCAGTTAGCTCAAGGGAGGATTGCCGTAGAAAGTACTCCCTTCGCAGAGGAGATTGCCTTTGCGGCCTGTGTTTTCGCAGTCTCGAAGAATACGTCGTAGGTGTACCTTCCATCCTTTGATTCGCCGTCGGCTGCATCGGGGTTCAATACGCTTCGGTAGCGAAACGCGTTTCCGTATTGATCCACATACGGTTCATGTTGATACCGTAAGCGGATCGAAAACACGCCCAGCTCTGGCAGGCTATGCAACTCGTTCGGCTGCGAAATGCCGTCGTGGTTGGCATCGATCCAGAGCAGCAGCTTCGAGTACACAGCATCGTGCCGGTCGATAATTCCGTCGCCGTTCCCGCCGTTTTCCGGCTTGTCGAACTCCGCCAGGGCGAGGTAGCCATTCGGGTTAGGAGAATTCGGCTGCTCCGTGAAGTTGCCGAAGAGCTCCTTGCCGTTGTCGATCCTGCCGTTGTGATTGCGATCAAGAGCTAGGAATGCGTCGCCGGAATCCGCCGCCGTCCAGGAAAGCTTGATCGGGTAACCGTCGCCAGCAATATCGAAAATCACGCCGCTCTCCGCCGAAGTCAAGTGAAATCCGTGCCCAGTTGTGTCCACAATGATCGGGGAGTCGTTGTCGCAGTCCATCCCCGTCACTTGGCCAGGCCCGGTTCCGTCCTCATTGCATGGCCCACACTCTGGATCACAACCACC
>JBEKBW010000149.1:0-10451 GCA_050015215.1 Candidatus Sulfotelmatobacter sp. | reverse complement strand
ACAATAAGGAGCTAGGCGCGGAGCGCGTCGAGTCTGGTAATCAAGACTGGGTCCGAGAAGCGTTCTTCAAAAAACGAATACGCCTGGAGGACGAGAACTGGTCCTTGAGGACCGGCGGCCCTTACGGACCTGATGCCAGACTCTTCAACTAAGAGATTTACGCCCTACCTTGCGTACCGACAACGATGATCCCCTTGAGGGATCCCCGTCCCGGCTTCGTTGGGCACGGTCCTTTTGACGTTAATCGATGGTTGCCTTAGCGCTCCTTACTTAATAATCCCCCGCTCCGAAGCCTCAATAAACCGAATCAGCATATCCACGTCCTCGCCCTTATCCGCCTCCGCTTTCATCTTCTCCAGCGCCTGCGAAGTATTCATCTTCGAAGCCAGCAGAATCTTGTAAGCATGATGAATCTTGCGAATGCGCTCGCTGGAAAATCCGCGTCGCTCAAGGCCAACTTTATTCATTCCATACGCGTGCGTGTCGCGCGCAGCGGAGGTCATGGAAAATGGCAGCACATCCTGGGTGATCGTGGTCCCGCCGCCGATGTAGGAGTGCGCGCCGATGCGGACGAACTGATGCACCGGACATAGCGCTCCCACCACCGCCCACTCTTCCACCGTAACGTGACCGGCCAGCGTCGCGCCATTCACTAACATGCAGTGGTCGCCGATCACGCTGTCGTGCCCGATGTGGGTGTAGGCCATGATCAGCGTATGGCTGCCGATACGGGTCACGCCGCCGCCCTTGATGGTGCCGCGGCTGATGGTAACGCACTCGCGAATCTCGTTGTGGTCGCCGATTTCGAGGCGCGTCGGCTCGCCTTTATAAGTGACGTCCTGAGGATCCATGCCGATGGCCGCGAAGGGAAAAAACGAATTGTCGCTGCCAATTTTCGCCGGCCCCTCGATAGCGACGTGAGAGACCAAACGGCAATTCTCCCCAAGCTCGACCTCTGGCCCGATCACGCAATATGGGCCGACCTTGCATGACGCCGGAACTTTGGCCTGCGGATCGATTATTGCGGACGGATGGATCGCGGTGGGATGAACAGTCATGCCTAGTTTATCGGAAGACAGTTTACCGGAGGACAGACTATCGGAAGACAGATTCTTGCGCACAGGGTCGGAACTCACATTCATTCCGTCCTTGCGTTGCTATCGCCGCCATCGCCGCGGCCCCGCGAACTATCGATCAACTGGCAAGACACAATCGCTTCCGCCACGCGCTTACCGGCGACGTATGCCACGCCATGCATCTTGGCCGCCGTCATTCTGGGCATAACTCGCCAGTTTTTCACCTCAACCTCAATGCGCAGCTGATCACCGGGACTTACCGGACGGCGGAACCGGGCGCGGTCGATGCCGGTAAATACCATTACCTTATTAGTGCGATCCTCGACCTCAGTCAAGAGAAGCGCGCCTCCGGCCTGCGCTATGGCTTCGACAACCAGAACGCCGGGCATGATGGGCAGTCCCGGAAAATGTCCGTTGAAAAAAGGTTCGTTGATGCTGACGTTCTTTATGGCGACAATGCTTTCTTTCCGCTTCAGCTCAAGCACACGATCAATCAGCAAAAGCGGATAGCGATGCGGCAGTATCTTCAGGATGTCGTGGATATCGAGCGCCGTTTTAACGGCGACCGTTTCGCTCACCGGTGAAGTGCTCTCAGTCATCAGTTCGTCTCAGACAAAACGACGATTATACTGTACCGCGTCAGCTTGACAACGCCGCGACGGCCTTCTCCATTGAAAGGTATTTGTGCCATCTAAGAAAAATGTAGCCGCCGCACCCGGCGGAGCGCCGCAAATCGATTGGAACGCCCGCCTGCGCTACTTCGAACAACGTCGGGAGTTGATGGTTCAGGCGATTCGCGAACTCGTGGAAATCGAGTCCCCCAGCGACAATAAAGCGGCGGTCGACCGCATCGGGCAGTTTCTCACGGCGAAATTTGAAGCGCTTGGTGGGCAGACGCAATTCCATCGCACCAGCGAGTTCGGCGATAGTCTGCAGATCGACTTCGCGGCCGACTCCACGCGCAAGCCCGTTCTGGTCCTCGGGCACTACGACACGGTCTATCCACTCGGCACGCTGGCGAAGATGCCCTGCGAAATCGAAAACGGACGCCTGCGCGGCCCCGGCGTTCTCGACATGAAATCTGGAATCGCGCTCATGCTCCATGCCATCGAGGCGCTGCAAGCATGGCACGGCGCGGCTCCGCGGCCGATCACCGTTTTCCTGGTTTCCGACGAAGAAGTTGGCAGCTATTCCTCCCGGAAGATCACCGAGGGCTTGGCGAAGAAATCGGCGGGAGTTTTGGTGCTGGAACCTGCTGCCGGCCTTCGTGGCGCGGTGAAGACTGCGCGCAAAGGCGTGGGCGAATATACTCTGCACGTAAAAGGTATAGCGGCTCATGCCGGACTCGATCCCGGAAAAGGGCATAGCGCGATTCTGGAGCTGGCGCGTCAGCTTGCCGTGATCGCGAAACTCAATGATTTGCGCCAGGGAATCTCCGTCAATCCCGGCGTGATTGCGGGCGGAACGCGCACCAACGTCGTTGCGGCGGAAGCCTCTGCAGATATCGACGTCCGCATCAAACGCGCAAAGCAAGCCTCCGGCATCGACCTCAAGCTGCGTTCGCTTAAACCATTCGATAAGCACTGCAAGCTGGCGATCGACGGCGGAATCAACCGCCGGCCCATGGAGCGAACCGCCGGCGTCGCGGCGCTCTACAACAAAGCTCAGGAAATAGCGCGCGAGATCGACTGGAAGCTCGATGAGGCTGCCGTCGGCGGCGGCTCCGACGGAAACTTTACGGCCGGCTTGGGCATTCCGACGCTGGATGGATTGGGTGGTGTCGGCGAGGGTGCGCACGCGGTGCACGAATATATTGTGATTTCTGAACTGCCGCGGCGTGCGCTGCTGCTGGCCGGGATGATCGAAAGCGTCTGACCTGCTGCGCGGGACCTACCCTGGAGCCTACTCGCGCGGAACCAGAACCAGGAAATAATCCATCTTGTCGCCCTTGACAAAATCGTACTGCGCCAGCACTCGATAACCTGCCTGGCTGGCCTCGCGGATTACAACTTCCTTGCCGACGCCATGATTTTCCCCATTTCCATTGCGATCGATGATTCCGATTTTCGCGCCGCGCCGCAGCGCCGCGCGCAGGTTCGAAAGCAGCGCGACCGGCTCGGCGATCTCGTGATAGGTCTTGAGCAATAGCACCGCATCGACACTGTCCGCCGGGAGCAGCGGGTTGTCGGGTTTTCCTAAGATGGTCTTTACGTTGTGAAGGTGCTCTTTTTGCGCGCGCTCCTCCACGTAGCGAATCGATTCCGGATTAATGTCGACCGCATACACTACACCTTGCTCGCCTACTCGTCTCGCCGCCCGCACTGTGAACCAGCCAGATCCTGCCCCAATATCCGCGACGGTTTTCCCGGGAGCCACGTCGAGGATATCCATTACGCGATTGATCTGAAGCCGTTCATCCCTTCCCGGCGAATCAAAAATCGAAAGATCGCCGGTGTAGGGCTCGCTAGTTTTGCGGTGCTCGCTGGGTGGAGGGGCCTGGGGCGGCGCTTGCGCGATGACTGGAGAAAGCTCCAGAAAAGAAAGGAATACGGAGAGAAGAACAACACGACAACTGAGTTTCAAAGCTAGCCTCCCGCGCCGAACATTTTAAGAATAGACTTCAACCGGATGGCGACGTAAGCGGCTGGGTCGAACTTTGCGGCGCTTAAAGCCTTTTGACTCCGTGTCCGCCATAGCCTAGACTTTTCGTGTCGGGTTGGCCGGTTTAGCTTCAGTTTTCCAACCGCCGCAACGGAGGAGTTATGGGTGAGTTCTCGCCTTTGCATTGGCTGCTGGTCATTGGAATCGCACTTCTGCTCTTCGGCACCACCAAGTTTTCTGCCGTGGGCAAGGGTCTGGGTGAAGGCATCCGCAACTTCAAAGCCGCGATGAAAACGCCGGAGGAAGAAAAGAAGGAAGCCAAGAAAGAAGAAGGAGAGGAAAAGAAAGCATAAGCGATTTCAATCTGCCAGCTTCACTCCGCAACTTTTCAGCATCGAATAAACCCTCGCGACCGGAAGTCCCACCACATTGCTGTAATCGCCTTCGATTCGCGGAATCCAGCGCGACGCGATGCCTTGGATCGCGTAGGCGCCGGCTTTGTCCATCGGTTCGCCGGTTGCGACGTACTGCTGAATCTCGTCGTCCGAGACTTCGGACATGCTCACCAGCGTGGACTCCGACACTGTCGTCACGATCGGGCCGCAATTGTTTGGAGCAACCAAGCAGACTCCCGTAATTACAGTATGTTTTTTCCCCGAGAGTAAACGCAGCATGCGCGCCGCATCCTCGTTGTCTCTGGGCTTTCCCAGAATTTCGCCGTTGGCTACGACCACGGTATCCGCACCGAGCACCCAATGGTGCGTCCGCGCCTGGGAAACGGCGAGAGCTTTCTCGCGTGCCAGCCGTTCGGCGCAGTCTCGCGGAGATTCGTTCGCGAGCGGAGTTTCATCAATGTCTGCGGGCTGAACTGTAAACACAATTCCCGCGCTGCGCAGCAAATCCTGGCGGCGCGGCGAAGCGGAAGCGAGTACGATCATGACTTCGTGATTCTAGTTCACGCCCACGTGGCCGCGCACCGATTCACTAAGCTTCGCCGAATCGTAGCCGATGCCATCTTTGAACACGGTCTCCACATTCTCAATATCCACAATATTCTTTGACGGATCGCCTTTGATCACCACGAGATCAGCCTGCTTGCCGGGAGCAATTGTGCCGATGCGATCCAGTTCTCCTAAATACTGAGCACCGTTTGCAGTCGCGATATGTATCGCCTCCACTGGAGTAAATCCGGCTTCCACCAGCAACTCGACCTCCCGCTGATCACCGAAACCGGCGATCACTCCGCCCATCCCAGTAGGATCGAGTCCCGCCAAAAGTAGTCCGCCTGCTTGCGCGAACGCGTGTTCGAATTCCATTTCCTTCTTGAACGCAGCCGGCCAGGGTGATGCATCGGCTCCGTACACTTTTTTGTTTCGCGCGTCATTCTCAGCTCGAACTTTGTTGGCGAGGAACGCGGCGCGAGCCTCAGCCGAGAGTGCGTCGAGAACACGAGGTTGGATCGCCGGACGTCCCGGAACAAACATCTCGAACACCGGCAGCGTTGAAGTAACCGCAACATGACGATTCACGAGATGAACGATCATGTCGTGCACCGGGCCACTTTGCATGTCAAGCTTGTTCATCTGTTCCACGTCATCGGGCTTCTGTCCGCATGTTCCCGGCTTGAATCCAGCCAGGAATTCGCTGTCGACAAAGATGCCATGCTCCAAGTCATCAATTCCAATGTCGGCCGCCTGCGTGAACCCGATCGAACACAGATGTCCGGTAACCTTTGCGCCGCGCTTGTGTGCCGCCTCCACTGCCGCGGCCAGCTCGTCGGGCGTGATGAACATGTAGGCTTTGAAATTGTCGACACCCTCATCCAGCCAATAGTTCACCGTGCGTGTGGCGTCCTCGGGCCCGGTAAGCTGACGCATCTGCAATGCCCACGATCCTTTGCCCTCGAGATAAGGCCCGGTGACGTGAATCTTCGGCCCAAGCGCTTGCCCGGCATCGATTTCTTTCTTTAGCTCGATGTCGGTGTAGGGTTCGAGCGCCCCTGTCGTGCGGATCGTGGTCACGCCTCCTGCCAAATACAAACGCGGAAAGCTGAACGCCATCTCGCCGAAGATGCCATCGCCCATGGGATAGACCAGATGATCGTGCATGCCGACGATGCCGGGAATCACAGTGTAGCCATGCAGATCGAGCACCTGCGCATCTTTCGGCGCGGTGGCTGACGCAGAATCGGAAATCGATTCGATCTTTCCGTGGCTGAGAATGATCGTCTGATCTTCGCGCGCGGGGGCGCCGGTTCCGTCGATTACGCGGGCATGGGTCAAAGCGATGGTCGGCGCGTCCACTTTGACAAACGCTTTCATTTGCGGGGATGGCGCTTGGGAAAATGCAAAAGTGGCACAGAATGAGATCATGATCGCAAACGAATACTTCGCCATGAGACGCCCCCTAGTACGAATTCAGAAGCGGGACGATTGTAACGGATGGAGACTGTTGGCGCGGGAAAACCGAAGAGTCGGCAGAAATCGGCGAGCAACAAAGCAAAAGGCCTCGATTTCTTCGAGGCCTTCTAACACTTTGCTGTGAAACACGGCACCCCGCGACAAGACCAGTATGAGCGGCGCGAACGCGCTGGGTCAAGTTACTTTTGTCGGGAGCTTATCCTCGCGTTTCGCCCCCACAGAACCAACGCTTCGCATCCTAAGCGTGGACCCGGCGGAATTTGAACCCGCATCTGCGGCCATCGCGAGGTGCTGTGTTTCCAGTTACACCACGGGCCCGGCAAGATTTTCGTCTTCAAACCACGAGACGTCGTGCTCACATGTCACATTCATAGAACCGCCAGGCCCGGAACGGGAAGAGTGAGTTCCCCTGCTAGAATCGAAAGTTAGCCCTCATCCATGGACGCTTCCAACATCCGCAACTTCGCGATCATCGCGCACATCGACCACGGCAAATCCACGCTGGCCGACCGGTTGCTGGAGCTGACCGGCTCGCTGACCGCGCGCGAGATGCAGGCGCAGGTGCTCGACTCCATGGATTTGGAGCGCGAACGCGGCATCACCATCAAGGCACACGCGGTTCGCATGGCATATACCGCGCAGGATGGCCAAACTTATCAGCTCAATCTGATCGACACTCCTGGTCACGTTGATTTTTCGTATGAGGTTTCGCGCGCGCTCGCATCGTGCGAAGGAGCGCTGCTCGTGGTCGATGCCTCACAGGGAGTGGAAGCGCAAACACTAGCTAACGCTTACCTCGCGATCAACAACGGCCTCGAAATCATTCCGGTCATCAACAAGATCGATTTGCAGAGCGCCGACATTCCGCGCACCAAAGAAATGATCGAAGGCGCGGTCGGCCTGGATGCAACCGACGCTGTGCTCATCAGCGCGAAAACGGGGCAAGGAGTGCCGGACGTGCTCGAAGCCATTGTGAAGCGCGTCCCGCCGCCGAAGGGGAATCCTGACAATCGCTTGCAGGCGCTGATTTTCGACTCCTGGTTCGACGCCTATCGGGGCGTAATTGTCCTCACCCGCGTCTTTCAAGGAACGCTGCGCAAAGGCCAGAAGATTCGCCTGTGGTGGAACAATCGTGTGTTCGACGTAGAGTCGCTCGGCGTACTCACTCCAAAGCCGGTGGAAATAGACGAATTAAAAGCCGGCGAGGCCGGATTTCTTATAGCGAACATAAAAAACGTCGCTGACACGAAAATCGGCGACACAATCACGGACGAGGCCAACCCCGCGTTCGAAGCCCTTCCCGGCTTTGAAGAAATCAAGCCGATGGTGTTCGCGGGACTCTATACCGTCGATTCGCACGAGCACACGCGCCTGCGCGAAGCATTGGAAAAATTGCGTCTGAACGATTCATCGTTTTTCTTCGAGCCGGAAAGCTCAGCGGCCCTTGGGTTCGGCTTCCGTTGCGGCTTTCTCGGCCTGCTGCACATGGAGATCATCCAGGAGCGCCTTGAACGTGAATTCGCGCTCGAACTCATCACGACCGCGCCCAGCGTGCGCTACAAAATCACCAAGACGGATGGCGAGTTAATCGAGGTCGACAATCCCTCGCGCTGGCCCGATCCCAGCGAGATCGGAAAAGTAAACGAGCCGGTGATTCTGGCCACAATTCTAACCGGCGAGGAATATGTCGGCGGAATTTTGAAGTTGGTCGAAGAGAAACGCGGCAAGCAGAAGACGTTCGAATATGTAAGCTCGTCGCGCGTGATGTTGCACTATGAGTTACCGCTGAATGAAATTGTTCTCGATTTTTACGATCGCTTAAAGTCGGTCTCCCGCGGCTACGCCTCACTCGACTATCACTTGGCCGGTTATTGGGAGTCGCCGATGGTCAAGCTCGACATTCTGGTTGCGGGCGAGCCGGTCGACGCGCTGTCGATCATCGTGCATCGCGACTTTGCCTACGAGCGCGGCAAGCTCCTAGTCAGCAAAATGAGACAGCTCATCCCCCGGCAGATGTTCGAGGTCCCGATCCAGGCCTCGATCGGAGCGAAGATCATCGCCCGTGAAACCGTTTCCGCCATGCGCAAAAACGTGCTCGCGAAATGCTACGGCGGCGATATTTCCCGCAAACGCAAACTGCTGGAAAAACAGAAGGAAGGCAAGAAGCGGATGAAGCGGATCGGCCGTGTAGATATTCCGCAGGAAGCTTTCCTAGCCGTCCTGAAAGTCGGGGAAGATAGCGACTGAAGCCGACGTGGTTTTCGCGCGCCCGGGAACTTGCTATCCCCTAGCCGTTTCAAACCGGAAATGTGCAAATCTCTAAATCGGGAAAAAGCCCGGTCTTGCCAGGTCCAAATCGTGTTAATGCCAAGTGAATTGTATAACTGGTTACTATTCAGAATCTTAGGGGCGGAAAACCGAAGCCCGGTGAGCCCGGTCACCGATATTTGCCGAGAGGTATTCTCCGAGGCGGCAGCAATTCCACAAGCTTTCCACAGAGCGGGCCAAACCCGCAACCTGAATTCCTTAAGGTAGTTACCCGGCAAAACTACAGCGCTTCCTGTACTTCGGCAATTACTCTTCCGGCGCGATTCCACCTTCCACCAGTGTCTCAAATCTGGTGCAGCTTTTCAGGAAGGCAAGGTTCACTCTCCCGATGGGGCCGTTGCGCTGCTTGGAAATGATGATCTCAGCCCTGCCTTGCAGGTCAGGATCGTCCTGCTTGTAAACCTCTTCGCGAAAAATGAACATCACCAGGTCGGCATCCTGCTCGATCGATCCGGACTCGCGTAAATCAGCAAGTTGCGGACGATGATCCCCGCCACGGCTTTCCGGCGCGCGGCTCAACTGCGAAAGCGCAATCACCGGCACGGCGAGCTCTTTCGCCAGCGCCTTCAGCCCGCGCGAAATCGCCGATACCTCCTGCGTGCGATTTTCGTAGCGCTTGCTGCCGCCAGACATCAGCTGCAGATAATCCACGATGATCAAATCCAGCTTTCCCTGCGACTGCTTCAGCCGGCGCGCCTTGGCGCGCATCTCGCTCAAGGTAATGCCTGGCGTGTCATCGATGAAGATCGGAGCATGTGCCAGTTGTTCCATCGCGCGAACAACTTTGCGCGTGTCGTCCTGCCATAGCGAGCCGGTGCGCATCTTGTGTGCATCCACTCTCGCCTGCGAACAGAGCAACCGCATCAGCAGCGCCTCGCGCGACATTTCCAGCGAAAAAACTCCCACCACCTGCTGATCCTCAATCGCGGCATTCTCGGCAATGTTCATGACGAACGCCGTCTTTCCCATGGAAGGCCGCGCGGCAATGATCACCAGATCCGATCGCTGCAGTCCGCTGGTCATCTCGTCCAAGTCGGTATAGTGCGTAGCCAATCCGGTAATGCGCTGCCCGCGCTGCAGTAGCGCATCGACCGAGCCGAACGACTCGCGCACAATCTCCTGAATACCCATGAAGCCGCGCCCAATGCGCTTTTCCGAGAGCTGAAAGATCGCCGCCTCGGCGTCGCTGAGAACTTCCTCCGCCGCATCCGACTGATCCGCCGCCCGCGCAATCGCCGTATTCGCTGCATGAATCAGCCCGCGCAGCAGCGCCTTGTCGCGCACAATCTTGACGTAATGCTCAATGCTGGGCCGGTCGGGCACGCCATCGAGAAGGCTCGACACGTAACCCACATCGCCAATCGCCTGCAGATCCTTGTGCCGGTCAAGTTCCTCGATCAACGTGATCATGTCGATCGGCCGCGACGACTCCTGCAGATCGACCATGCGTCCATAGATCCGCCGGTGCGAATCGAGCGAAAAATCCTCGATGCGCAAATGCTCGGCCGCCTGGTTGTAAGCAAAGTTATCGAGCAGGATCGCACCCAGAATCGAGCGCTCGGCTTCTACGTTCGCGGGAAGAGTGCTGATGTGGTAGTCGGTCGTGGCCATATTAAGCGCATGAGATCCCACCCGCCTCGCACCGAACTGGATGCAGGCGAACATAAGGAGAATCTATTTTATTTGAGGTATTTGGGTCCCGTAAACAGCGACCCGCCCTCCGTGATCAGCCGCAGCCCGGGCGAGAACCACGTTGGTAAATAGATATTAACGCTGGCGGGGTGGGAAACCTGAAGCGAACAGTCGGCGAAGACAAACACTAATCTGTGCAGAACTCTTTATTTTCTGTGGACGTCCCTAGCAAAACTCGGCCCTGATTATTTTTTCGATGTTACGTCTGGAACTCACGCGATGGCGCCTCTCCGCTCCTCACAATTCTCGGACAGATTTTTCTTAGCGTTCCGGAAGGTCGGCCTTTCCTAAACGCACGCAGGCCGGGCAGGATCCGTCGTCGCAAATGCACGAT
>JBEKBW010000148.1:14755-24872 GCA_050015215.1 Candidatus Sulfotelmatobacter sp. | reverse complement strand
AGCGGCATCGACCTGGCGAGGAAATCGAAGGTGGTGAAGTCCGGATAACGGCGCGGATTGCCGGCGAAACCGGCGAAGTGCATGGGCAGAAATGTGCAGTAGGCGCCGATGAACGTGAGGTAGAAGTGCACTTTGCCGAGGCGCTCATCGAGCATGCGGCCGAACATCAGCGGGAACCAGTAGAACGTGCCGGCGAAAACGCCGAACAGCGCCGCGATCCCCATCACGAGATGAAAATGCGCGACGACAAAGTACGTATCGTGAAAATACGCGTCGAGCTGGGGCTGGCCGAGGAACAATCCGGACAGGCCGCCGGTGACGAAGACCGACACGAAGCCGAGCGCAAAGAGCATGGCTGTCGTGAGGCGCAGCGAGCCACCCCACGCCGTCGCGATCCAGTTCAGCGTCTTGAGGGCGGAGGGCACGCCGATCGTCATAGTAAGCAGAGAGAAGGCGATGGCTGAATACGGATTGAGGCCGCTGATGAACATGTGGTGCCCCCAGACCAGCAATCCCAGGAAGGCGATCGAGATCGAGGCCCAGACCATGGCCCGGTATCCGAAGACCGGTTTGCGGGAAAAGTTGGCGATGAGATGCGACACGATTCCCATGCCGGGAAGAATGGCGATATAAACCTCGGGGTGCCCGAAGAACCAGAAGAGGTGCTGCCAGAGCAGGGTCGATCCACCTTGATGCGGCAGGACCGAATCATTGATCACGAGGTTGGAGGCGACGAAGAAACTGGTGCCGGCCACGTGATCGAGGATGCAGAGGATGCAGGCGGGCATGAGAACGGCGAATGCCGTCAGGCCCATGACGGAGGTGATGAACCATGCCCAGGCGCTGAGCGGGAGACGCATCAGAGACATGCCTTTGCAGCGCATGTCGAGCGTGGTGGTGATGAAGTTGAGGGAGCCCAGCAGTTGGCCGATACAGAAGATGCCGATAGAGGCCATCCAGAGAACTACGCCCCAGCCCTGCCCGGGACCGGCTACCGCGCCCACGGCGTTGAGCGGGGCATATTGGGTCCAGCCGCCGAGGCTTGGACCATCGGCTACAAAGAACGATGCCATCGCCACGATGAACGCCACGAAAGTGACCCAGAACGACATCATGTTGAAATGAGGGAAGGGCATGTCTTCTGCGCCGGTTTGGATGGGCAGGAAGAAGTTGCCGAAGGCGGCGAAGGGCGCGGTGGTGAGCACGAAGAAGACCATGATGGTGCCGTGCATGGTCATGAGCTGGAGGTAATACTCCGGCGTCATCACGTCGCCGGGTGCGCCGTTCTTGGAGAGCAGGTGCAGGCCGGGGATGGCGTAGCTTCCGTAGCCCAGGTGGATGCGCATCAGCCAGGAGAGGATCATGCCGACGATGGCGGCGACCAGAGCGAGGGCATAATACTGCTTGCCGATGACTTTGTGGTCGATGCTGAAGACATGCTTTCGAATGAAGCTGGTGGGAGCTCCGTGGGGTACTGAGTGTGCCGTATCGTGCATGGTGATTTCTCCAGGCCTTGTCGGGGCTAAAGCCCCTCTTTCTTTCGGTGCTCTTCCGGCACGGCTAAAGCCGTACCCTGATACGAATCCTGATTATTCCGGGGGCTAAAGCCCGCATTTTTGTTGCGCTTTACGCGGCGCTAAGGCGCCGCTCTTCCACCATTTGGTTTACTCGCTCGGCGCGGCTGAGCCGCGCCCTTTCAAAATTAGCTTTGTGCGTTTCGGCACGCCTGAACTCGTGCCCTTCCCCAAAACTACTGCAATGCGGCTTGCTGTTTTAGCCAGGCGTCGTAATCTTCCTGGGACTTTACTTCTAAATAGGCTTTCATGTTGTAGTGGCCCAGGCCACAGAGCTGGGTGCAGACGATTTCGTATTTGCCAACCTGGGTGGCGGTGAAATGAACGGAGACGTCCAAGCCGGGAACGAAATCCTGCTGGATGCGCAACTCGGGGACATAGAAAGAATGTCCGAGGTCTTTCGAGTGCATCAGGAGGTGGATTTCGCGATTGACCGGAATCGCCATTTCGGCGGTGACTATATCGTCTTTCGAGTCCGCGTCGTTGGTTTGATCTAAGCCGAAGAAATTCGCGTTGGCTTCGCTGATCAGATTCGCGTGCAACGGGCCGAAGTTGCCATCGGGGCCGGGGTAACGGAAATAGAAAGCGAACTGTCCTGCTTGTACTTGAATGGGGAGGGCATTGGCCGCTGGAGGACTAAGGTAAACGTTGGCCCAGGCTTTTGCGCCGAATACGCCGAGCGCAAGGACTTCGGTTCCGACCAGCAGGAAAGCGGCGATTACCAATCCGGCTGCGCCGCCGGGAAATTTCTTTATCTTCGCGTCCGGCCTGGCGCCGGAAAATTTCCAGATGAAAAAGGCGAGGAGAATCTGCGAGGCGAGAAAGGAGATTCCAGCTTCGGTCATGGTGTCGGCGAATTGCTCGTCGATGACGTGACCGTGGGTGGAGATGTCCTGCGGCAAGGGCCACATGTGCATCACGATGGGAATCGCCGAACCAATTGCGATGATAACGATAACTACCGCCAGTAGTTTTGCCATATTGGCACTATCTCCCCGGATTATCCGGCCTTAATTGTCGAATCGCCGCAGTGTTCGGCTGCGGCGATTCATTGAATAACGCAACACTTGAATAGAATCCTACTTGGCTTTGAAAGTGAAGTTGGCGGAGGCGGCAGCGCCACCAGCGACCGTTACTTTTTGCGTCTGGGTCTCGTCCGGCTCATGCCACGCCTGCACGGTATAGCTGCCGGGAGGAACATTTTCAATGGTGTAGTTGCCGCTGTCATCGGAAGTTGCATAGGGGCCCTTTACGACGACGAAAAAGCCGTGCATCCACGGATGGATGTTGCACTGCACCGGAATCACTTCAGCGTTCTTCCAGCTCTTTTCGACTGGCGGGGCTCCCGGTGGCTGCGATTGATTCCAGCCGACGTTGACCATGGGATTGGGGAGCGGGTGAATGTTGTGAGCGGTCTGGTCGCTGGTGGTCACTTTGAAACTCTGGGTTGTGTCGAGCGCAAGAACGTGCGGAGTGTACATGCAATTCTTCTGATTGAAGACGGGGACGCTGGTGACCACGTCGGCGGAGCCGCTCCAGCCCTGAATCGAGATCACTACGTTTGCCAGCCCGCCGCCGGAGCCGACCACATAGGTCTCCATTTTAGCGGGAGTGGCTGAGTTGGCCTTCACGCAATAAGGATCTTTCGACATGTCGATGCCCCGCATGTGAGGAGCAGCGCCATCGAGTTTAACGGTGCCGGAAATTTTGCCTTCTCCAGCGGCGCTCACGTTCTGATTGAGGATAAGCGCGCCGGAGCACAACAAAGCGACTACGGAAAAAACAACTACGATCTTGTGTCTCATTACTTTCTCCTTAAACACTGCAAAGCTGAGTGCCAGCCTTTGATGCCAATTCTAGTCCCGGCTATTGCCCCGCTGGAGCGTTGGGATCGACTGGCTTGAGTTGGAGCCCCTTGGCTAGCTGTTTTGCTTTGCTGGATTGAGCCATGAAAGTTCGCAAATAGAAGACCAAGTCCCAGGCCTCGTCGGGTTTAATGTTGTCGGCGAAGGAAGGCATGGGAGTGCCATCGAGGCCGGTCATGAAAATACGATAGATGTCGGCATCCGTGTCACCGCACTTGGGCCGCGAACCTTCGGTGAAGTTGTAGGGGGCGATCGGGCGGCCGAGATCATCCTGCAAGGTCGGAGCCGAAGGACCATCGGCATTGCCTTGCACGCCGTGGCACTTCCAGCACTGGACGCGAGCAAACACATCGCGGCCGGCCTTGATGCGATCGGGAGTGACTTCCGGCTCGGGCGGAATCGTGATCGGAGTTCCCGGCTTTTCAGTGGCGAAACGCGGCGAGTAGTGCTTCACATAGGCGACTAAATCGGCGCGTTCTTGCTTAGTGAAGGTGCTCCACTGCGGCATGGCAGAACGGTCCAACCCGCGAGCGATGGTGTCGAAAAGATCCTGGTCGGTGGGCAGAGTGCCGGTAGGGGTGGAGCGGCACTTGAAGACACCCAATTGGAAATTGCGGGGTTTAGGCCACATTGGTGGATCGAGCCACTGCGCGACTTCGCCGTTGCCGTCTCCGAGATCGCCATGGCAACTGACACAATAGCGCCGGTAGGCGTATTTTGAGTCCGCGTTGATGTGACCGGTGAGATTGCCGATATGAGCTTCCATGTTGTCGCGGACCGCGATATCGGCTTTCGTCAGCTGCGCCCAGGAAGTCAACGGCAAGGCCACAGCCACAGCCGCGATCAACCATAGCGCCAAATTGGGCAGCGACCACTTCCTCAGATGTGTCCGCATGTCTATCTCTCCCCTACGAAATTGATTCGTTTAGAAATCAAAGTCAAATCCCATCAGCAACTCGCTGGTATTGATATTGGCGGAGTTCAGTCCAAGAGACGGACCAGTGCCATCCTGATGCAGCCAGTTGTACTCGTTGTGCCAGGCAAAGCCGGCGCGGTTGGTCATGAACGGGTTATAGCGGAAGCCGACAGTATAAGTGGTGATGTTGCCGAGGTTGGAAGCTTCCGTGCCGAACGCCCCGTTGGCCTGCTGCGACATCCGAATGGTTTCGAAGCGGCCCAGGAAGATGAGCTGCGGGCTGTAAACGAAGTGGGGCTCAACCAGGACGCCGTTCCAGGTGGGATTTTGCGATCCGGCGGGCAGCGTGGTTCCGGTCACGTTGTTGTTGGGTGCGATTCCGTCGATGAAGTCGCCATAGCCCTGACCAAACCAGGCGTTGTCCTCGCCGTGCTGAGTCACGACCGTAACGTCGGCGTGTTCGCCGAAGTAGAACAAGCCGTAGAAACCTTCGCGGCTAAAGTTCTTGTTGCCGATGCCGGAGCCCGGAATTATCGTGCTGCCACTTGGACCGGTCTGAGTCGCCCAGGTGGTCGGGGCTTGGCCGATCATGGCGTAGCCGCCGACTCGGTCAACCCCCATTTTTCCGGCGTCGAAGGCGGTGTAGAAAGTGAAGAACCCGGTATAAGCGTTCCCGTAGGGCAACTGGGTAGTACCGTCGCTGGAGCTGAGAAGGGCTGCGGAGTAACGGGTGCGGTCATTCCAGGAGTGGCCCAAGACTTCAAGACCTAACTGGTTGTCGCCCATCTGCCCGAAGATGTTGCCGTCATTCGTCGGGATGAAATGGTAAAGCTGGTAGATACCGCCGTTACCAGTCAGCGTAAGGATGCGTTTTTCCGAAAGCAGGTTATCGAGTTCAAACTTGCCGAGCTTGATGTTTAACCATGGCGTGTGGAATACATTATCCAACCTGGCCATCACGGTTTCGAAGTGGAAAGCCCCGGTGGGGTCTGAAGAAGGCAACAGGTAGAACGAGATGTTCTTTTCGAGAGTGCCGCCGGTGTGGAAGTCGAGGCCGCTCAGATCGAAGCCTTGGGTCGTGAGACGAGCGACCGTCGCACCCGTGGGGGTCGTCGAGCCACCCGAGTAAACGTCCTCTTGAACCTTGCCCACGCTCACACGGTGCCAGATCGGCGTCATGCGCATGGTGACCGGCCAATAACCGGGATTCTGCCAGATCGGGGCATCCCGGTCGTTCATGATCTGGTAGCCGTTGTCTTTGAACTTTTGTCCAAAGTAATTGAGCATCGGCCAGGATTCATGGCAGGCGGAACAGCGGAGGCCATACTTGCGAGCGAAGGCGGGGAGGGCGTTCGCGGGCTGGCTGCTGGCCAGGACGATGAAAATCGCTAACAGGGAAAGCGCGACAAGAGACGAGGAAAGCTTCGTGAGGTTGCGACGTTGCAAATGCCTCAAATCGTACATGGCCGGACTCCTCGGCGTTCAGTCAGAATTTGTATTTGTTGAACCGCATTCCCACAAAATGCGACAAGGCGCAGATGATGCCAAAAAAAGTAACCTAGTGTCAACGGGGAACCCACCCTGCCGACAAATATGCCGGCTAGATCTTTTTCTGTGCAAGGTCCTACCACCGTACCGGGGATGAATCCTACTACGAGCGAAATGAGAAGTTCAAGGGTTTTGCAGAAATATTTTTTACAAATTTTTTACAACTCGGTAACACGGACGCCGACTTTTTGAGGTTCGACTCTGGACGTGGGTCCCGGTTGACAGCTTTATGTCGGGCATACGAGACTCTGTGCAGGGTAGCAGATGCGGTGGAATAGCAAGAACGAATGTCGCTCCGGCGCGCAAATCTTGTGCGCGCGATATGGCGGAACTGTGCGAGTTGGAGCGGGGCGCAAGCAAGTGATTGCGCCGCCGGGGACTTGGCGGTGGTTGAGCCTGGTGACCGTTACGCTGATTTTCGCCGCAACGCCGCTGGTGGCGCGCGATAAGGAGAAAATTTCTTACGGCGAAGGACTCATCGTAAATATTCCGCTGCCGGAAGCGGAGGTGGAGCAAGTCGTGGAAGACGTGGCGGGGAACGGTGTGATCCGGGGAACCAAAGAGTACAACAAGGATCAATACGTTTCCGGGGCGAAAGCCGCCAGCAGCCCGCACGTTTTCCAGCCGTGGACCGAGGGCGGGAAGGTTATCTACAAGGTTCGCACGGAAGCTCTCGACCCGAGAAACTTCAAGGACTCCAGCGACGTAGGGACGCTGGAAGTGCGCTACATTTTGCAGACTCAGGGCGAAAAAAATACGGTGCTGCGAATCAACGCGCTGTTCGAAGAGGAGTTCCGCCATGCTGTGCATCCCTCAGACGGATCGGTGGAAAGCAGCGAATATAAGGACATTCGCGAGCACCTTGACGCCATTGAGGTGATGAAAAAGCAGGACGCTGAGGCGATACAGGAGCGGAAGGAAAGACTGGCGAAGAAGCAGAATCAGAGCCTGCAGGGCGACTCGTCGTCTTCGGTCGCAACGGCGGCGCCGGCACCGACACTAACGGAAGAAAATTCAGGCGCGGCGGCAGAGGAAAATTCAGGCACAGAAGCGCGGGTCGAGGTGCCGCAAGCCGCGGAGGCAGCGGCTGATCCGTCAGCGCCTGACAACCATCCTGCGCTGACATTGGAGCAGCAGGTGAAGGAGTTGCGGCGGCAGGTGCAGCGCGTGGTGAAGTCACCGGGAGCGCCGCTGAAATCGGCGCCGTTTCACACGGCCGGCACGTTGCAGTTGCTTGCCACGGGAGCCGAAGTCTTGGTCGTGATCGACACGCCTTATTGGTATGGAGTGGAGACGCACGACGGGCAGCACGGATGGATGATGCGCGACGAGTTGGAGCAACAGCCATGAAGCGGAGCGCAGCAAGCATTCGCCCGCGCTTCTGGCTTGCGGTTTTGAGCGCAGTTTTTTTCTGCGGCGCGAGTGTTGCGGCGCAAAGCGGGGAATCTGAGCGCGCGTTTCCCCAGTCGAAGGCCGCGGTGGAAAAGGCTTTGAAGGAGATACAGGCTGCCGGGCGGCTGCCGACGCTGGAGGGCTTTGCGACCTCTCCCGATCATGCATTGGAGAGTTATCGGCGCGGATACTATCAGGCAAAATTTCAGGTGAGCACGGCGCCAACGGGCGGATCGACTGTGCGCGTCAGCGTGGAAGTTACAGCCTGGTACAACGATCCTGTGGCTGGCAAGTCCGGTTACCGAGTGTTGGCTTCGAACGGGCGGCTGGAGGGAGATCTGCTGGATCAGCTGAGCGATGAGTTGGCGACTACGGCGCCAGCGGGCGCTGCTGGAGGCACGAGAGCTCCGGTTATGGCCGCGGCGAAGCCGACGAAGCCGGCTGGAACGGCGGCTTCGCCTGCTCCAACTACGGCGCGGAACGAACCGGAAATTTCAGCGCCAATGCCGAGACTCCCGGACACGAGCTATTCAGCGTCTTCTGTGGCGAGAGGTTTGGCGGCGAGCGAAAAGCCCAGTTCTCAGCCGGGGGCCAAAAAGCTTGAGGATACGGGTGGTCCGCTGCAAACCGAACTCGAGAGCCTGCAGCAGATCATCAAGAACCAGGGGCATCCGAAGAATCTGGTGGCGGTGAAGAAATCCGGAACGCCGGTGGTTTCGTCGGCGAGTTTAAGCGCGAAGACCTTGTTCATGGCCAGCGCGCACGACGAGTTTGAGATGCTGGATTACAACCGGGATTGGGTGCATGTGCGGATTTCGGGTTTGTCGCGGGGATGGATCTGGCGGAACAATTTGGAAATGCCCAGCACGGTTCCGAACACGGACGCGGCGCCGACCAAGTCTGCGCTGCCCTCGGCGGCGGAACTATTTCATGTGAGCCGCGAAGAGATCGCGCAGTTCCCCGGAGACTGGGCGCCGCTGCGGGGAAAGAACGTGAAGATCGTCTCGGTAGAAGACACGCAGGAAAACGCGAAGACCGACTCGCTGCTACGGCTGGAGTTCGCCAAGTCGGTGCTGCGAAAAGACTATGCGGAGTTGGCACAGAAGACGCAGGAACTGGCTGGAATTGTGGTGATTTTTGACGCGGTGGATGGCGGAATGATCGCGGCTACCTTCCCTACGCTGCAACAATGGAAGGCGGGCAAGTTAACGGACGCGGCTTTGTGGCATGCGTGCTTCTTTGATCCGCCGGAAACTTTCGGGGTTCCCAGTTCGGGGAGTGACGAAAAGTCGAGCGGGGGGAACTTGTAGCTGAAATCGCAACGACCCGGTGGTTGAGACTGGGCTGACTGTGTCGTTGAGACTTGGCTTACTGCGAGGTTGGTATGCGTCGATTCTGCGGTCGGGCCCTTGCTTTAGCGATCTTTGCCTTAGCGATCCTGGCTTCATTTGCGACTCAGACTGCGTGGGCGCAAGCCGTAGAGCAACAGACGGCGCGGCAGGCATTGATCGAAATGTTTTTCAGCCAGGCACCGAAGCACCTGGAAAAACATCTGCCGGAGATCACGCAGCAAGCCTTGCAGAAGCTGCAGGCAGGCAATGGCAGCAGCGTATTGACCGCGTTCTCCGGGTTCGCGCAACAGGCTGCGAGCGGCAAGGAGAAATTGGAGACGTTCGATACGGGCTCGACACTGTTTACGGTGAAAAGTGTGCCGGGAGCGAGTTTCGACGAACTCGACGTTACGGTCGAACAAGACAGCCTTTCCGGAGACGAAGATGAGATCGAACTCGGAATGCACGTGATTCGCGCCGGAAAGGAAGAAAGTCTGCCGGTGATTCCGCGGTTCACGTTCACGATGAAGATAGATTCGGGAGTGTGGAGACTGAATGAGGTCGGCGCTTCTGTGACGGTGCCGCTTGCGGATCCGGATTTTTTGAAGGGCCTGCTGGATCGGCAACGAACCGAGAACGAGCAAATGGCGATTTTTTCGATGCGATCGGTGATTGTCGCGGAAACTTCTTATCAGGCGGCCAACAATGCCTTTGCCTGCTCGCTTTCGGCATTGGGCGGCAAGCCGACCGGAGCGCTGCAGCGCTACCTCTGGGATGCGCAATTGGTGAGCGGCAAGAAGAACGGGTATGTTTTCGCAATTTCGAATTGCGATGCCACTCATTATCAACTTGCGGCTGAGCCAGCGTCTGCGGATGCGGGTGAGCGCGCGTTTTGCGCCGACGAGAGCGGCGCGCTGCGCGCATCTTCTGACGGGAAGGCGACGACTTGCATCAGCAACGGTACAGTGGTGGCGGACACGCCGAAGGTTGGAATTTCCGAGGGCACGGCAAACGCCAGCTTTTCCGCAAACAACTCGACATCGCCCAAGAGTCAAGCGCAGCGGGTTCGGATTTCACAAGGAGCTGCCAGCGGCTTGCTGTCAAGCAAAGTCAACCCCATTTATCCTGCTGAGGCTCGAGCAGCGGGGATTTCCGGCAGTGTGGTTCTCAAGGCGACTATCAGTACAACCGGAGACGTGATCAGCCTGGAATTGGTTTCCGGACATCCCATGCTGGCTCCATCCGCAATCGAGGCGGTGAAACATTGGAAGTACAAACCTTATCTCCTGAATGGAAAACCTGCGGAAGTGGAAACACAGGTTACGGTGAATTACACTCTTAGTGGGCGCTGATACTTTTCGACTTGACTTTCGGGTGACGGAGTAGTACCTATGCAATCCGGGCTTGGTGTGGTCTGTGGGCCACCGGCCTTCCTGTCACTTTGAGAAATTAGACGTTACCACGCAGCTTTCACAGTGCATCGAACGCGGT
>JBEKBW010000148.1:0-14749 GCA_050015215.1 Candidatus Sulfotelmatobacter sp. | reverse complement strand
GGACAACCACACCATTTGCTCATGAGCACGATGACCCAACCGATTGCTGCTGTGATTCGCAGGCATGCCGGTTCCCTGCTGCGCGACTATGCCGAGTTGATGAAAGCCCGAGTCACCACCTTGATTGTGATGACGGCTTGGTGCGGATACTACTTTGGAGCGCAGAAGTCGGGCGTGTCGTCGGTGTCGTGGGGACTGTTTCATGCGCTGCTGGGCATTGGGCTGGTTTCGAGCGGGACGGCGGCGCTGAATGAAGTGATGGAATATAAGGTGGACGGGCACATGCGGCGCACGGCGCAGCGTCCGCTGCCGACGGGGCGGATGAGCTTGCTGCATGCTACGGTTGCGGGATTGATTGCTGCTTTGGGCGGATCTGTTTATCTGGCGGTTTTTTGCAATCCGCTGACTGGGCTGCTGACTTTTCTTACTTCGGTGGTTTATCTGGCGGCGTACACGCCGCTGAAGCGGATTTCTCCGATCTGCACTTTCGTGGGCGCGTTTCCGGGAGCGATGCCGGGAGTTTTGGGTTGGACGGCGGCGCGCGGGCAACTGGAGTGGGGCACGCTGATTCTGTTTGCCATTCTTTTCGTGTGGCAGTTCCCGCATTTCTTTTCCATCGCTTGGCTGTATCGCGAGGATTACGCAGCGGGCGGCATTCGCATGTTGCCGGTGGTCGAGGAAGATGGACGGTCGACGGCGCGGCGGATTGTGGCGTACTCGCTAATTCTGATTCCGCTGAGTTTGCTGCCCAGCATCTTTGGGATGGCGGGAAAGATATATCTGGTTGGCGCTTTTGTGTTGAGCTTGGCTTTGTTTTACTTTGGAGCGCGCCTTGCGTTCCTTAAGTTGCCGGTGAACAGCGGCCGGTCAAAGATGCTGGCGCGGCAGGTGCTGCAGGCTACCGTGATTTACCTTCCTTTGCTGTTTGCGCTGATGATGGGGAATTCGGTGAGGCCGTAGAGTCCCCAGAGCTTCGGAATTGAGTTGGCCCTTTGCAGCTGAAGCCCAAATCATTTGCGACGCCCATGTGGCCAACGACTCAAGTCGTGCCCTTCCCGGTTGATCTGTCAGTCCTAGTAAGAAATCTCTAGCCGCCCGCGGCGACGTTTGGGTAGGGATGCTTCGACTGCGCTCAGCATGACAAAGGCGGGTGGCTTTGCGAACGGTATCTGGGATTATTGAACCTGGGGGAGGTTCAGTGTAACTGTTATTTATTTCCCTGGTGTAGGGTAGCCTGAGTGAGCAAGGGAGTGCTTCGCTCCATTCTGAATTTGGCGGTGGAGCTAGGATCGCCGGTTTCCATGTTGTAGTCGGTGTAAGTGCCCCGCACGATGCCGTTTGCAAGAGAACCGTCGAAATCACTGTCCGACTTGGGGCAGCGGACATGGATTGAGAGGTTTTCTTCCAGGCGAACGCCGTCGACAGAGCAGCCTCCTCTGCTTTCTGCGGTGTAAGTGCCGGAAAGGTTCCCGTTGTCATCATTCAAAGAGATGCTGGCCGATGAACCATTCTTGATCCAGGTGATTGTCCATTTGCCGTTAAGATTAGTGGTGGGCGTCGCCGCATAGGCGCCGGCGGAGACGAGCGCGAACAGTGACATGATCAGTAATTTCTTCATTCCTTTTCCCTTCTTCTGTGAACTGAAGTTGATCCAAATACGCGGCAGTTAGTAACTGTCACGGTTGTTAGCGATGCCACAGGCAAACCCCAGACGAAGTGTTCGCTTCGTTACTCTCCTTGCGTTGGCAAATTGTTTGGGGGGTTAGCCGGGTTATCAGCCTTCATTCTTCCGAATAAGAGCTGCGCTATACGACTATTATGAGGAGTGAATGATGGTATCGGTGGTTACGGAAGTCCCTGGAATACTTACTTCTTTGGAGTTTTCGAAGCTACATTTTACCTACACCCGGCAGCGCCGTTTGGGTAGGGATGCTTCGACTGCGGACGAGTTCGCTTCGCGAACTTCGTTCTTCGCTCAGCATGACAGTAGCAAAAGAAGCGAGAGCCTTCGACTCCCTCAGGGCAGGCTATGGCGCACCCGGAGATTGCGTGGATCAGTTCCGCGAGGCGCTTAGGCCATCTGCACCGAGGGCCAGCAGGGCTAGCGTGGTTGGTTGCGCCGGCGCGTCAGTTGCCGACGATGCGGTTTCAGCGTCGGTTTCCGATTTCTGGCCCGCGTGAAGCATGCGGCCGGGAACCGTTTCGTAGGCGTAGCCGGTTAAGGTCACATCGCGATGGGCGAAATCAAACGAGCCTATGGTGAGCCGCGCCCAGCCGTAGTGGACCTTACCATCGACCATGAACTTGAGTCCGAGATAGCGATTTGTGGCGTTGATCCATGGGCCGCCTTGATGGCTGATCGAGCCGTAGGCAAATCCAAACACCATTTCGGCACCCCCATAGGAAGTTGCGGTGGTGAAGGCTTGCCCGTTCCCAATCATCGCACCCACTGGCAGAGCTGCTGCGCCCCTGTCCGCGCCGACGGGAGGACGAACCGCGTTGCCAGGCACATCGAAGTCGAGCAGGACAAATTGGGTATGCGATCCGGCGCATTCGCAACGAATCAGCGTGAAATCGGAAATTCCATCGCCATTCAGGTCGATCGCATAAGAATTTCCGAGCTCGACATTGGCGGGCGTGTAGACAATTTCGGCGGAGGCTGGCGGGGCGGCGGCGAGCACGGCGACGGCGGAAGCGCCGACCGCAGCGGCGTAGGCGCTGAGTTGTTTTTCGAGTTTAGGATTGACGGTGGCGAAACGTTTGTTCGCCTTTTGGGAAGAGACAGTCGTATTTGGGAGCATCGATCTGGAGTCCTTTCCGGAGTAGGGGTCTTCGTGGGTAGGGGGCAATTATGCTTTGAGGACGGGGGCGAGTCAAGGTGAAATTGCTTTCAGGCTGTTCCAAATCCGCGGGATTGAATTACTCGATCTCAGTAGGGATGCTTCGACTCCGACGAGTGCGCTCTGCGACTCGTCTCCGCTCTGCATGACAGAAGCACCCGGACAGCAATCCTCACAATTAGCCGAAAACAGCGGTCCTCAGGTCCTGTAACCTGTAGTACACTTGTGCTCCCCCAGGGATTCCATCCCGTATTGAGACCTCCATCATGACAGCGCTTGCCAAGAAAGTTCTGCTTATCGGCTGGGACGCGGCCGATTGGAAAATCGCCAATCCTTTAATCGACGAGGGGCTGATGCCTACTCTGGATGATTTTATTAACCATGGCGTGATCGGGAATCTGGCCACCTTGCGGCCGATTCTTTCGCCCATGCTTTGGAATTCCATTGCTACCGGCAAGCGGCCGGATAAGCATGGGATTCTCGGGTTCATGGAGCCTGATCCGCAGACGGGCGGTGTGCGCCCTGTAACCAGCACTTCGCGCAAGGTGAAGGCGATTTGGAACATCCTGACGCAGCGCGGTTATAAGACGCATGTGCTGGGGTGGTTTGCGGGGCATCCGGCGGAACCGATTAATGGCGTTTCCGTCTCCGATCTTTTTCCTTATGCTGTCGGGCCGCTGGATAAACCCTGGCCTTTGCCGCCGGGCGCGGTTTATCCGGAGGACAAGCGCGATACGTTTGCGAAGCTGCGCATGCACCCGGCGGAGGTGACGGAGGCGGCGATTCTGCCTTGGATTCCGCTGGCGGCGAAGATCGATCAGGAAAAAGATAAGGGGCTGCAATCGTTCGCGAAAATTTTGTCGGAGAATTGCTCGATTCACAACGCGGCTACCTGGATTTTGCAGAACGAGCCTTGGGATTTTCTGGCGGTTTACTACAACGGCATCGATCATTTTTGCCACGGATTCATGCATTACCACCCGCCGACGGGGCTTATCGCTTTCACGACATGATGCTGCAGACTCTGCTTGATCTGGCTGGGCCGGAGACTACTGTGATTCTCGTCTCGGATCACGGATTTCATTCGGATCATCTGCGGCCGCGCGGCATTCCGATGGAGCCGGCGGGGCCGGCGGTGCAGCATCGGCAGTTTGGCGTGGTGTGCATGCGGGGCGAGAACGTCAAGCAGGATGAGCGCATTTATGGCGCTACTTTGCTCGATGTTACGCCGACGATTTTGACTTTGTTTGGCTTGCCGGTGGGCGAGGACATGGACGGGCGCGTGCTGGTGCAGGCGTTTGAAGAGCCTCCGAAGATTGCGCGCATTCCGAGTTGGGAGAAGGAAGAGGGCGCTTGCGGAATGCATCCGGCGGATTTGCGGATGGATCCGGCGGCGGCGCAGGCGGTGCTGCAGCAGTTTGTGGCGCTGGGATATATTCAGCCGCTCAGTGAGGATCAGGAAAAGGCTGTGGCTACGGCGGTGCGCGAGCAGAATTACAACCTGGCTCGGGCTTACATGGATGCGCGGCGGTATTCGGATGCTTTGACGCTGCTTCAAGAGTTGGTGGAGAAGAATCCGGATGAGGCGCGGTTCATGCAGCATCTGGCGCAGAGTTATTTGGCTTTGGGGCGGCGGGCTGAGGCTAAGGATTTGTTGCAGAAGCTGATGGTGCTGAAGCCTAAGCCGCGGCCTGCGCCGAAAGCGCAGGAGGGCGAGGCCGCGGCACAGCCTGCGGCGGAGCATGGGATTGTGGCGGAGGGGGTGGAGGCTGGCGTGGCTGGCGCGCAGGCCGCCGTGGTGGATGCGGTCCCTCGCCCCGCTGGTGAGAACGCGGGGCTTCGGGATGACGCAGTTGAGAAGATTGAAACGGCTGGCTCGGTTGAGGGTTCGCCTGCCGCTCAAGAATCTGCTGAGCTTAAGCCGCGGCCTTGGGCGGATTTGCTTTTGGGCATTATTCAGTTTGAAGAGGGAGATATGGATGCGGCGCTGGCTTGTTTGTTGAAGGCGGAGAGCGCCGATCCGCATTTGCCGGATTTGCATTTGCGTATTGGTGAAACTTATTTGCGGCAGAAGCGCACTGACGATGCGGATCGCGCGTTTCAGCGGGCGCTGGAGATCGATGGAGATAGTCCCGAGGCGCACTTGGGGTTGGCGGTGGTGCGGTTGCGGCAGCGGCGCAATGAAGAGGCCGCGGAGCAGGCTTTGCTGGCTGTGGGTTTGCAGCATTTTTTGCCGCTGGGACATTTTTATTTGGGAGTGGCGCTGGCGCGGCTGGGGCATCGCGACCGTTCGGCGCTGGCGTTTGAAACCGCGCTCAGCATGTTGCCGGGACTGATGGCGGCGCATCGCTGGCTGGCTGCGCTGTATACGCATCCGAATGGGGATCTGGAGAAGGCTACGCGGCATCGGGAGATTTTTTTAAGGATGAGAAAGCAGAGGCAGACGCAGGCTCAGAAGACGGCGTAAGTCGCGTGGCTTGCTCTGGAAAGCAAAAACTTAGGACTACCGACATGCAAGAACCTGCATCTGGACAAGGGATTCGCTTCGGGGCATAATCCGCATCGGCCCTGGGGGGGGGTAGATTCATGAATAAAACTTTGTGCGCGCTGGTTCTTTTGCTTGGCGGCGCTTTGGTGTTGGCATTCGGAAGCGCGGGCGCTCCTAATGCGAGTCCGACATCACCGTCCATTGTTGCGAAGCGTAGGCTGGTCAATCAGACTGCTCCGATCCCAACAACAACGATCTTCACACCCGCAAATGATGGCGTGTATCGGTTGTCGGTCTATGCGACCCTCACAAAATCAGACTCGAGCAGTCAGTCATATTGGTATTTCACCCTTGCATGGACTGATGACGCGGGCCCTGAGAATGCCCAATCCCTCTACGAGCAGAACGGTTCTAGTGCACCCGGACAGTTCCAACTGTGGTGGGCTGGCCTGAGTGGCGGCCTGGTTACCATAGTCGAGGCTAAGGCCGGAACTCCTATTACCTACACAATGAGCCAAGCCGAGGGACCCGACAGTAGCGCCTACAATCTGTACTACGTGCTGGAGCAGATCGAATAGAGCAGGCACAGGTGTGTTGCGGACTGCCGCAAGTCAGAAGTGATCAGGAGGCTCACTTGCATTTGCGCCGAGGGAGAACATTCACAAAGCTTCCGCGCTCGTTAGACGAGCGCCTGAGGTGTTATTGTCTAGCCTCCGTGGCAGCTGGCGTCGGAGTTATGGCGCTGGCTGAGCCATCGGCTCAGGCTGAGATCATCTATACTCCCGTGCAAAAATCTCTGCTATTCGAAAACTGGACCAAGGTTGACCTGAACCACGACGGAATTTCCGACATCAGCTTCCTGCGCGAATCCAGTAATTACAAAGTGCTCGACCGCACTGTGCTGGCGGCGGCAGCGCAGTCGCAGGGTGGAGTCGTGGGCTACCTGGTGTCGGGCCACCAGTACGGCTCGGCTCTGCCGAAAGGAGCGCCGATTGGCCCCAAGAGGGCTTTTCTGAATCGGGACGTGGTCCTGGTTCGAACCGAGATCAGCCGCTACTTCTGCTGCAACACTGTCTACGCGGGACAGTGGCGGGACGTGAGCGAGAAATTTCTCGGTGTTAGATTTCCGATTGACGGAGAAATTCACTACGGATGGGTTCGTTTGAGCATCGGAGGCTCGGCTAGGCTGCAGGGTGTCATCACCGGCTACGCCTATGAAACCGTAGCAAATCAGCCCATCGCCGCCGGTGAGACGAGCGAGCCTGCAAGTGACGGCGTGGATCCCGCGACGCCTGAAAGGAGCCTAGAAACCGCTCCATCGACGACGGAGGACTCTCGAGCCTATCTTCAAAAGGCCCGTCTCGGACTGCTTGCGCTGGGAGTCGCGGGCCTCGATCTCGATCGGCCCTAGGCCCGGCCAGGCTTCGCGCTGGCGATTGCAGAAACACGCAAGCCCCGGTAGTCATCCGGGGCTTTGCTTGATACTGAATGCCGCCTGCGAAGCAACTTTAGGATAACTCAGGCGGCGGTATTGTCAGACATCGGCAGAGCGCTGGGCGAAACGGCGCGAATAACCCGGAACGGAGTTTCAACACCGGAATTCGTGGGCGCAATGCAAACGCCACCGGGGCTAAAGCCCTGATCGATTTTGACTCCTTTCGCGGCGCTGAAGCGCCGCTCTTCCACGGTGGTCTACATGGTCCCTCAAATGGCCGATCGCAGCGCTGAAGCGCTGCTCCAGTCTGAGACTTCGCAATGGCGCGGCTGAAAAGCCGCGCCCTTTCAAAGCAACCTACTGCTGGGCGAACACGTAGGCGGCGCCTTGCGAAGCATTCGAGCCGATTTCGGCGAACGGCGCGCCGGCTACTACCGTTCCGCCGCTGACGGCTACCGAGGCGCCCAGGTTGTCGCCGATGTTGCCGTCGTTCGCGGCCAGTTCCGCATTCGCGGTGGTCAGGTTTTTCCAGCCGCCGGAAGGCTTCAGGAAGACAAATGCCGCGCCCTGTCCCGGGTCGACTCCCACCAGTTGGGCCGGGTCGCCGGCCACCACAGTTCCTCCACTGACTGCGACAGCAAAGAGATCATTCTGCGCGTTGGCGTCGGTGAGTGTAGCAGTCTCGTTCATATTGGCCCAGCCCGAAGAAGGTTTCACGAAAACGAAAACACCCGCGCCGGTGGATGATACGACCGTGTTACCGCTGATGGCGACCGCTTGGCCACCTCCGCCATTCTGGCTCGCTCCGACCAGGCGAGCCGTCGGCATGATGCCGATCTTGTTCCAGCCGCCGGCGGGTTTCACATAAAGAAAAGTCGAGCCATAAAATCCAAAGGCCTGCGGTGATCCAGCGACGATGACGTTGCCGCTGATGGCGACGTTGGCCAGTGAATTGCTATCAGTGCCGAGCAACTGGGCATTCGGCTTTGAGTTGTTCACCCATCCGCTGCTGGGTTGGTTCCACACCACGACCGCGTCGCCGCCTGTAGAGACCACTTCGCTTCCCGTAGTGCCAATGCTGCGGCCAACTCCAGCGCCCGCCTGGCCCAGGTTAAGCTCGGCGGTTTCCGTCATGTTAGTCCAGCCGCCGGCGGGCTCGACGTAAACGTATATCGAGCCGGTGTTTTCGGGATCATGGTTGACGTGGTCGATGGCGGCCACAACGATCACGCTTCCGCTGATGGCTACGGAATATCCAAAGCGGTCGCCTGCGACGCCGTCGGAGGGGGTTAACTCGGCGACCTGGGTGACTACTCCGGAATTGTTCTGGTAGACGAACGCACTTTGAACGGCGCCGTCGGCTTTCCCGACGACGATGATGTCGCCGTCGATGGCGACGCTATTGCCGAACTGGTCGTTGGCTGCGCCGTCGGGCGCGGTTAGTTTTGCGATTTGATCGTAGGTGACTTGCGGCTGACTGTTGGCGAAGGCGGTTAGAGAAAGTGTGAGGGAGACAAGTAGAAGACAGCAGGTTTGCAGGGTGCGCATGGCGAAGTTCTCCTTACTAGATTTTCTGGACGAAGTGGGACGGGTGATGGCGTGGAACTGGGAGACGAACCCGGCTAGGAACTGCAGTAATGAATACGCGAAAGCCGGCTCGCGGTCAACCCCAGGGTTCGGATGCCCCGCCCAAATCAAAAGCCCCGCCCTGTCTCCGCGAAGAACGCAGAGACAAGGACGGGGCAGCCTCTCAGGAGGAACATTCTTCGGATTTGTCGGCCGGGAATTCTTACTGGATCGAGCTGCCGACGTTAGAGAAGACGTTTTGGGCGTTGGACCCGATGAGGCGGACGGTGCCGACTACAATGACCAGGATCACCGCCAGCATGATGGAATACTCGGCTACGTCTTGACCTTGTTGGTCAGTCCAGAGTTTGGTTAGAAGGTTTCTCATAATTGCGCTTTCTCCTTGATCGTTCTACCCGTACGCTCAGACGGCAGCTGAAGTTGCGGTTGCGAGCGGGCGGGGGACTGGATGAGTTGCATTCAATCCCCACGGATCGCTTTCCTGCGCCAGCATTTTCAGTCCTGCCTGATACTCGCCGCTGCCCTCCAGCTTTTTAGTCCACATGACGGTGAACTCGATGCGGCGCTTGCGAAAAAGTACGGTGACGGTGTCCAGCGTTTTCAGTTCATGCCTGATCGCGCCCAGCTTTGCGCCCGAGGGCGTAAGGTCGAGCGTATGCGCAAGCGATTCGAAGACGTTCCCTGAAACGTCTTTTCCGCGCAGCCGTACGGGAAGTACGGCGCGGATGCGATCTTGCTTGCGATTCAGTTTTGTTTTGGCGGACATTGTCGTTAGAAGTAGTTTGCGACAGGCGGCGGGAAAGTGGAATGGCCCCGATTGGCAGGGCACGATGGTAATAAGGTGGGGGATGGAAGTGCTATAACATTCCCCACTTGATTATGGGGCATTCTTAGCCAGCATAGAGCAGATATCCACATACGGCATGCATAGCTCGCCGTTCGGTGGATCGCGGACTCGCGCCGGACGCAAGGCCAAGGTCCACCAAAGCGCGGAGAACGGCAATGACGACCCGCTCCGTTGTCCTCGAGACAGGCACTGCGAATTCGTTTTGGTGATCCCGTAATAGTTGCAGCAGGCTTTCGTGGAACGCGCCGCTGTCGGCCTCGCTTCCGAGCCTTTCCTCTTCAGCTTCCAGCACACGATTTAGCCGAGGGCGGTAGTAATGCGCGCTGACAAGCGCCCGAACGACTAACCTGAGGCGGGATTTCAGGTCTTTTCCTTTCCCATCCTGCACGGCCTTCACGACTGTATCGTGGAAGGAATTCTCAAAACTGCCGATCAGGGCGAGGACGATCGAGTCCTTGTTCGGAAAATACTGGTAGAGGGACCCAATGCTTACGCCGGCCTTCGCCGCGATCTCGTTGGTGTTGAATCCACGAAGTCCGTCCGATTCCAAAATACGAGCAGACGCTTCGAGAATGACATTCACCGTCTCCTGCGACCTGGCCTGGCCGGGCACTTTACGGGCTCTCGCCGTCTTCTTGCGTGGCCTGCCTCTGCCATCGCGAACGCGAGTTTTATTTGTGAGCATTTGCTCATATTGTAAGGGGAAAAGAAGGTAACATGCCAGACAAACAGACATCAATAATCCTGATGGAAGGGAGAATGGGCCTTGCGGATTCGACGCCTGAGCCGGAGAAGCCGTCCCCGCCTTTGCGCAGCTTTTCCCAGACCCCGATGGGTTGTCCGCTGAAAAAGGTGCGTTATGAATAACGAAACCCAGGCTCCGCTTTCGACTGGCGCTCGCCCTGAGATGATTCGTCGGCCAGTTCGCTCGTTCCATTCTGTTCGATGGTTGAATGCGGGCGTTCACTGGATTAGCGCAGTCGTGCTGGTTTACGCCTTCATCAGCAATGGGGAAACGACGCACGCGATGAGGAACCCCGTTGCGATGAGAGGAGAAGTAAAGTTGGGCCTCGTTGTCGGCCTGATTTTTCTTTTCCGGCTCTTCTGGGTGCGAAGCAGGCGCTCAGGCGGCGGGAGGTGGGTGGGGACGTCGGTTCGAATCCCGCAGTCCAAGGTCCGGCGGATAACCGATTGGGGAATCTATCTCGGAGTGGCGGCTTCCGTTGTTTCGGGACTGCTCATCGCATACCTTCGACCAGGAGCGGCACTCATCCCCGAGGGCAGAGGCTTTTCGACCAGCAGTGCAGCTTTGAACTTTGCGATCGATGGTCACGCGTTTGTCTCGGACGCGCTGGAATGGCTATGCGGTTTCCACGCCGCGTATGCGCTCTGGGATTGGGTGATAAAAGGAACGAAATGGGGCCGGGTTGCAGGGGCTTGGCTGGAGGGCGCCGTGGCTGCCGCGAGCCGCGCGGCTACGTCGCGGCTCGGAGCAAGAGGCTTTCGCTTGTAACGTCACTTTGACTTTGTCGATTCCTCGAGAGCGGAGGACATGGCGTCCAGCAATGGCTGGGTGGCGCCGTTGTAGTCCTGAGATAGCTCCCACATGAAGACGCCACCTAGATGTTGTTTGCCTAATGCGTACTGCACTTTTTCTGTGGTGGATGTTGGGTTGTCGTAGGTGATGAAGCCGAAGGTGGGGAAGTTGGCGTCGAGGAGATAGGGAGCGTCGGCTAAGTCGTCCCAGCTTTCGGTCCACCCGCCGAGTTTGATGAGTTGCTCGACTTGCGCGTACGTTACTGTGGGTGCGCCCTGGTTGCCACAGAGTTGCTGATTTTTGCAGAAGGTCCAGAGACCTTCGACGTCGAAGGCGTAGCCGTAGAATGCCGTGCCTAGATTGATTTGCGCAGCGGGCACTGCGTAGATCGAGAGAAAATTTGTGGTCGAGGTATCGAGGCTACCTTCCTGGCCGGGATCTAGCGGACTTAGATAGAGCGGCGAGTTGTGGCCGGAGTGGTTGGTCCATGCGCCGTGGAAGTCGTAGGTCATGACGTTGTAGAAATCGAGCAGCGGAGTTAAGCCAGGAAAATCGTAGACGCCGTAGCCGCCGGGGCTGGAGGAAACTGCGGCGGAGATTAGATATTGGCCGGCGGGCATTAGATTGCGTAGGTCTTTGACTAACTGTGTGAAGTTGTCAGCTTGCTCTTCGCTGTAAGGGACTTCGTAGTCGAAGTCGACGCCGTCGTATCCGTTGGCGATGGCGAAGTTGGCGATGTTTTGCGCGAAGGTGGCACGGAGGGTGGGGTCGGCGTCGATGACTACGAAAAGATAAGCGGAGCCGCTGATGCAGATTTCTACTTTCACTCCGGCGGCGTGGGCGCGGGAGATGAGTTTGGGCTCGAGGAAATCTGCGGGGACGGCTAGGGAGCCATCGGCTTTGTTGGCTGGGCCGATGTTCGCGTGGACGATGTGCGTTAGCTGCGAATACGGGATATTGGCGGCGGTGTAGGGCGGGGTGTTCCATTGGTCCCAGTAGCCGTAGTAGGCGAGCAGGCGCGGGGTTTGGGCGTGGAGGAGCGGGGTTAGCACGAGGAGCAATGGGAGCAGGCGGCGTAGAGTTCGGGTCATGGACGATCCTCTTTGGCTTTGAAAGTTTAGGACGGATGGGGCATGGGGTCAATGAGCTAGTTCACAAGACGGACGCTCAGACCTGCTTCGTTCCGTCTCGCTACGCTCGGCGGGACGGACGAAGGCGTCCGTCGCCACATGGTTGTTGGTGCGGCTATGGCTTGTGCAAATCTGAGCTGATGAAGTCTCGCCGACCTGTGTTATAGTCGTGGCCCTGCGGAGACAGCCAATTCTCCCCTCCCGCCTCCGCAAAATTCTCTCCTGAGGAGACTTATGTCCCAGCCCGCACGCATTGCTGCACACCTGCTAACTGCTTTCATTCTCGCCACAGTCTGTTTGACCACATTTGCTTCCGCCGGTGTTACCGAGGAGGTTCTCTATACCTTCGGGACACCTCCGGCCGGAGCCTTCCCACTTACCAAGCCTCTGTATCTCAATGGAAAATTCTATGGCACAACCAGCAGCGGAGGAGGGGGATGCAATTGCGGCACGATCTATGAATTTACTCCCAGCGCCAGCGGCGGAATTTACAAAACGATTTATACCTTTAAGAACGCAGGTGACGGAGTCGTGCCGCTCGGGAACATTGTCGCGGACACTTCTGGAAACATCTATGGAGTCACGGGAAGTGGAGGCGCAGCCAGCGTGGGTACGGTTTGGGAGCTCTCTCCCGGCACTGGAGGGACGTGGAATCACTCAGACATCTGGGATTTTGGCGAATTGGATAATGACGGCAGCGGGCCCGACGCAGGTTTGATTATCGATGGCGCGGGAAATCTTTACGGTACGACCGATTCCGGAGGAACGAGTTTCGCAGGCACGGTGTTTGAACTGAGCCCTGGCTCGAACGGGCAATGGAACGAGAGCATATTGCATAGTTTCTCGGGTCCCGACGGATACGGGCCGAAAGCAGAATTGATCATGGACGCAAAGGGCGATTTGTACGGCACCACGATGTCGGGAGGGACGGACTCCGATGGAGTGGTCTTCAAGATGTCTCCTGTATCCGGAGGCGGATGGTCGGAGACGGTGATCTACAACTTTACCGGCGGGGGGGACCAGGGATTTCCGGAGGCTCCGGTTTGGATGGACTCGAAGGGCAATCTTTACGGAACCACGATCGGAACAGAAAACAACGTTCTGTTCGGCACAGTGTATGAACTGCTGCGCAACACGGGTGGTACATGGACGGAAAGCACGCTGCACACTTTCACCGGCGATGATGGCGATGGCGCGGTCCCCGCGGGCGGCGTAACGTTCGATGGAAAAGCGCACCTGTATGGCACCACAAGCGAAGGCGGCACTGACTTTGCGGGCACGGTTTACCAGTTGAATTGGCAGACTGGTAACACGTGGGGCTACGATGTTTACTACACGTTTCCCAGCGGCTCAAAGGGAGGGAACCCGTCGACGGGCCTGACTTTGGCGGGAGGCAAGTGGTTTGGGGCGACTACCGGAGGGCCGGATAACGGCGACACGGGCGCCCAAGTGCTGTATGAGATAAATCCTTAAACTGGGTGTCGCGAGAAATGGACGCGCCACGCACTTACGGCGCGTCCGCTAAACCTTCTACGGCGGCCTAGGAAAGGGCGCGGTTGACACGGCGGCCACCGAAGGCGTGGATGGTTCGGGTTCCCGCCGTGACTTCGCCGCTATGTGAAACGCCGCGGGGAATCAAGCACTCCTCTCCCGCATGGAGCGGAATTCTGTTGGCATCGATGATCAAGGTGTAATGGCCTTGCACGACCAGCATGTATTCGTCAAAGTCGTGGACATGGGCGGACGAGGCGGCGGTTTCGCGGCAGGTCCAGAAGGCCATTTGGCTGCCGTCGGCACCGTCGAAGACGTAGCCTTCTACTCCGGGAGTGGCTTGGCTGGCCGTGGCGATTAGGTTGGCCGGGTGCTTCATGAAGCTTGGGAAGTCTTTCATGGCGAACCTCCTTCCGGCGAGGTGACGGACAGGAGTGTCCGCTCCACACGGGTAGTGTATAAAAGATAAAGCATGTCACAAGCTGCATCAGCAATTACGCGGAGCCCCGCGGATGTGGTGAGGATGACGCCTGTCTCCCAGGCGGCGAATGGGGTGTGCTACGCCACGGCCGGGGAGAACTCCATTGGGGCCATCGATTTGGAGCGGATGATTGCCGCCGTGCCGGCCAAGGCTGCCGCGGGTCTGAAGCGCAAGGCTTATTATTTTGTGCCGCTTACCGTCACGCAGGGCGATGAGGTTGTGATTGCCGATCGCTACGATGTGGAGCTTAGCGATAACGCGGTTTGCCATCGCAATTTCAACCTGGGCGATTCGCAGTGTGTGTTTATCTCGACTCGCTTGATGGATGATAAGTTTTCGGTGGCTTTCGAGTTTTACATCAATGTGGGACATGCTTTGGTGGAAGCGGCGGGGGTTTCGCAGGAGTTCAGCGAGCTGGCCTGGAAGCAGGTAGAGGCTGGAACGCGCGGAGAGACTTCGCTGGATGCTTGGGAGGCGCGGAAGTTGGCTACGGCTGGCGGTCCGGATGCGGAGCGGTATAAGAACGAGTATTTTGAGGCTACTTTCGCCGATACGATTTCGATTTATTTGCTGTCGCTTTATTTAGATGTGGATTATTACGATTTGCGGGAGCGGGATTATCCGCTGCTTGCGCCTTCGGCGCTGGCGGAGCGGTTGCGGAAGGTGGCGGAGTTGTTTCCGGCGAATACGGGGTTTGAGTTTGCGGTGTTGTACAAGCGGCGGAGTTAGAGGCCGCAGCGGCTAAAGCCGGTTCTTATTTTGGCTGCAAGTACGGGATCGCTAAAGCGATGCCCTGATACGAATCGCGTGTCCTTGGCAGGCGAGAACGCCGGAGTCCAGGGTCAGAGTCTTTCATGCAGCGCTGAAGCGCTGCTCCCACCGATAATCAAATGCCGCGCTGAAAGCGCTGCTT
>JBEKBW010000147.1:0-11513 GCA_050015215.1 Candidatus Sulfotelmatobacter sp. | reverse complement strand
TTCGGAGCGATCATCACCACATCCACATCGCTGGGCGGGACGATCGTCTTGAAATGAATGCTGAACCCGTGTGAGAACCCCAGAATCTTCCCCGGATGCAGATACGGCTGAATGTACTGCGCGTAAACCGCCGCCTGCGTCTCATCCGGCGTGAGCACATGAATCCAGTCCGCGCGCTTGGCCGCCTCATCCGGAGCCACCACCACCATGCCGTCCTGCCGCGCCTGCGCCGCGCTTGGCCGGTTCGGCTCAAGGCCCACAATCACCTTGGCCCCGCTGTCGCGCAAATTCTGCGCCTGCGCATGTCCCTGGCTGCCATAGCCCAGGATGGCGATAGTCTTGCCCTTCAGCGCATCGGGATTAGCGTCATGCTCATAAAAGATAGTGGCCACAAGATGCTCCTTATAAGTACGTGTAGGGCGGGCGCCCTCGCCCGCCGCTCTTGACTTGTTCTTGATCCTAAAGCACTACGCAAACCGACCGGCGACTATGCTACTGAACGCCCCCAACCCTGTCAAGCAGGAAGTTTAAATAGTGACCATAACGCTACAGGAAACTTGCCCATAATACGTGTATCCCTTATTATGGGAATATGAATATTACGCTCTCTCTGGACGAAAAGCTGGTTAAAGACGTTCGCAAAATCGCCATCGAACGGGACACGACGCTCACCGGCCTGGTGCGCGATTATCTGGAATCGCTGGCCGCCCAAAATTCTGTTTCGGGACGAAAGCGGCGCGAACGCGAGGCCCTTGAGGGCAGTTTCCGCCAGTTCCAGTTCCGCATTGCCAAGAAGACCTGGAAACGGGAAGACCTTTATGTCAGGTCCTGAGTTCCTCGACACAAATGTTCTGGTCTACGCCTACGACGTCGGCAACCCAGCGAAGCAAGGCATCGCACAGGACCTAGTGAGAAGAGCGCTTAACGGCGAGTGCATCGTGTCGACCCAGGTTCTCGCGGAATTTGCCTCCACGCTCTTGCACAAGCCGGCTCCGCCGCTGCCCGCTGCCGACGTAGCAGACCTATTGGACGTCTTGGGGCCAATTCCCCTAATCACGCCCGACGGCGACATCGTCCGGCGCGCGGTCCAAGCACACGCGAAGTATGGTCTGCATTTCTACGATGGAATGATCGTGGCCGCGGCGGAACGTGCAGGCTGCGAACGGATTTGGTCCGAAGACTTAAGCGCGGGGCAGGAGTACTTCGGCGTCGTGATCGCCAACCCGTTCTGATCACCGAAGCGCCCTATAGCCGCACATCGGTACGAGGCCTAGGAATAACTGTTTGGCAACCAGCGAATCACTCGTTCCGTGCATGCGGCCCGTCGCTCACCTTCTTGCCATCCTTCCACACCGCGGAAATGGATTCGGTATTCCGAATGTCCGCCGACGGATCCTTATCGAGCACGACGAGATTTGCCTTCAGCCCGCGACGCAGCACGCCGAACTCGTCTGACGCATGCAGAAACTCCGCGCCGTCTTTCGTGGCCACGGTGATCGCCTGCAGAGGCGTTAGGCCGGCCTCGACTAAAAGCTGCAACTCCTGGTGTTCGGCAAAGCCAAAGGCGCGCGTTGGAGTCGCTCCGGAGTCGGTGCCGAGCGCCACCAGAACTCCTGCGTCGAAGAGTTTCTTGAGATTCTTCCTCTCGATCGACTGTGCGGCAATCTCCGCCGGAGTTTTCTTGTCGTCCTGCACCGATTTCTTGTACTGCGCGCTTGTAATCATCTCGTAGACGCCCGGTTCAAGGGCATCGCGAAAATACGGATCGTTGAGCCACGCAGGATCGTCCGCATAGGCGGTAAGAAATTCGTCCAATGACATCGTTCCGATGTAAGCCACGTTCTTTTTCTTCATCTCCGCGACCAGGCTGTCGGGAATCTCGGCATCGCGCACGCTGTGTGCCAGCGCGTCGACTCCGTCATCGACCAGCCGCTGCGCGTCTTCTTCGTGATACACATGCGCCGCCACGCGCAGATGCTGCTTGTGCGCTTCTTCGATGATCACCGCATAAACCTCGGGCTTCATCTTCGGGAACTGTCCCCAGAAATCGTCCAGCCACAACTTCACGATGTCAGGATGATGTGCCGCAAGTTCATCGACGTCTTTGCGCGCCTCGTCCGGAGTGTTCGGACGATAAAGGTCCACGTTCATTGCCGCGGGAAGCAGTCCACCGGGAACACCGAAGCCTCGCCCGGCGGTGTAGATCGTCGCCCCGGGAATCTTGCCTTCGTGCGATTCGGCCCGCCATTCATAAGCCTGGTCGCGATCCGTCCCCATTACCATCACTGCGCCGACGCCGTAATCCTGATACTGCAGCAGGTGCCGCTCGACATTTTCCTTGGAGTAGTTCTCCCCAGACACCTTCGTGCCCTTTAGTAATCCCAAATGCCCGTGCGAGTTGACGATCTCGGGCATGATGAATTTGCCAGAGAGATCGATCACAATCGCGTCTTTCGGCGGTTCAACCTCGGCCGCTGTGATGCCGGTAATCTTCTCACCTTTGATCACAAGCGCGACATTGTGTCGTGGCGCTCCACCGTTACCGTCGATGATGGTGACGTGGCGAAGCACCGTGACCTGCGCCGGGGCCATCACGCCGTAAAGCAGCAGGCAAAGCAAGGCATAGTTCGAAAATCGCATATACCGTTCTCCTTACCGGGCTCCGATGAAATTCTTAGATGTTTCTTTTGCAGGCGCGATGCCCAGATTTGCTGGCAAACGCACTCGCGCGTCAAAAAGCCTGAAGTAGTAAAATATCCGGACGGCCATACTCCAGTCGGCAGGCCCAGGCTGCGTGGCGGCCTTGCGGAAATTCCTATGAGAAAACTTTCCTTGGTGTTGATCGTTTTGGCTTGCGCGCCGGCGCTCGTTTCCGCGCAAGTGGTGGAAGAAATTGTTGCGCGCGTGAACAGCCAGATCATCACGCTCTCCGAGTTCCAGCGCAGTAAAAATGAGCTGGCGGAAGAAGTCAAGCAGGAAACTCCCTCTGAAGCCGACAAGGCTTTCGCGGACCGCGAGAAAGACGTTCTGCGAGATCTCATCGACAAGGAACTTCTGATCGAGAAGGGTAAGGACCTCGGAATCACCGGCGACACCGATCTGGTGAAGCGCCTCGACCAGATGCGGAAGGACATGAAACTGGATTCGATGGAAGACCTGGAAAAGGCCGCAACAGCGCAGGGCATTTCCTACGAGGACTTCAAGCAGAACATGCGCAACCAGATCGTCACGCAAAAGGTGATCGGCGAAGAAGTCGGCTCGCACCTCAGCATCACCACCGATGAGCAGCAGAAATTCTACAACGAGCACAAGAGCGAGATGGAGCAACCGGAAACGGTGAGGCTGAGCGAGATCCTGATCGCACCCGAAAAGCTCGCTCCGGATAAGCCCGCGGCAGAAAAGCCGGCAACACCAGCCGCAAAACCTGCCGACGGTACGGCGGACGGGAATGCTCAGACCCAGCCGGCGAACGACGCTGACAAACAAGCGGCGAATGCTGCAGCTCTGAGTGCGGCTGAAGCCAAAGCGAACGATCTGCTCAAGCAGATTCACGATGGAGCGAAGTTTGACGATATCGCCAAGAAGTATTCTGCCGGTCCATCGGCCTCGCAGGGCGGCGATTTGGGAGTCTTCAAGCGCGGAACTCTGGCGAAAGAACTGGAAGACGAGACGTTTGCCATGAAGTCCGGCGACGTAACCAAAGTGATCCAAACGAAACAGGGCTATGTGATCCTGAAAGTAACCGACCATCAGATGGCGGGAATTCCGGCCATGAAAGACGTCACGATGAAGATTCAGGACGCGTTGTATTATCAGAAGCTGCAGCCCGCGCTACGCGCCTATCTGACGAAGCTGCGCGAAGACGCCTACATCGATATTAAGGATGGCTACGTCGACTCCGGCGCAAGCCCGAACGAAACCAAGCCCGTTGAAACTAGCGCGGCCAAGGAAAACGACGCCAAGAATCTGAAGAAGAAAAAAAAGAAGTTCATGCATTTATAGCGCTCGCGCAAGTCCCTGTTTAGCGGCGTCGAGCGTTCTGCGTTACACTTGTGGCGAATGAAGGATTTTTTTATCTGCGAGTGCCATCGTCACGAAAACAAGGTCATCACTTCCAGTTTCGTCGTCGTTGCCAAACAGATCAAGCCTAAGAAGACCGGTGAGCCTTATCTCGCGTTAACGCTCGGCGACCGTAGCGGCCAGCTCGAAGCCAAAATGTGGGACAACGTGGATGAGGTCCTCAACGCCTTCGAGCAGGACGACTTCCTCAAGGTTAAGGGCTTAATCAACAAGTATAAAAATCGCTTCCAGCTCACGATTCACAAACTGCGCAAGCTGGGCGACGCGGAAATCGAGTTCGACGATTATCTTCCCAAGACCACGAAGGACATTGACGAACTGTGGCGAACACTGTCGGAGTTCGTAGCCTCGTTCCGCGATCCTCATCTGAAAGCTCTCGTGCAGGGCTTCATGTCTGACCCCGATCTTGCGGCTGCATATCGCAACGCGCCTGCTGCCAAGACGTTGCATCATGCGTACATCGGCGGTCTTCTCGATCACGTGGTTTCGCTGTTCCGCTCATGCGATCTGCTCTGTCGAAATTATCCGCTGGTCAACCGGGACTTGTTGCTGACCGGCGCTTTTCTGCACGACATCGGCAAAATTCACGAACTCACCTACCATCGGTCATTTACTTACACGACTCGCGGCCAACTGCTGGGCCACATGGTGATCGAACTGGAGATGTTGCAGGCCAAGCTTGCGCTGGTTCCCGATTTCCCTGCCGAGCTGAAGACGCTGCTCGAGCACCTCATCATCAGCCATCACGGCGAGTATGAATTCGGCTCTCCGAAGCTGCCGATGTTTCCCGAAGCCCTGATGCTGCACTATCTCGACGATCTGGATTCGAAGATGGAAGCTATGCGTGCTCAATTTGAGCGCGAAGGCGATCTTGAGAGCGCATGGACCAGCTACAACCCATCGCTGGGGCGTCCGCTTTTGAATAGTGCAAAGTTCTTGGCGCCTAAGCCCGTTCGAAATTCAGGCGATTCGCCCACGGCCGAGCCGGAACCGGTCGGCGATTCTCGCGAGCCGGCCGCGACTTCGCCCAGCCTGACTTTGCCAGGCTTCGATTCCTGAAAATCGTTCCGCAGACACAGGCCTCAATCATGCTCGACTTCAGTCGTTTCGAAATTCTCACCTTCGATTGCTATGGCACGCTGATCAGTTGGGAAGAGGGAATTCTTACCTGCTTGCATCGGGTGCTGGAGGCGCACGGCAAGAGTGTCGATGATGCTAGGATCCTCAGCCTTTACGGCGATTTTGAAGCGAACGCTGAGCAGGGCGACTATCGTTGTTACCGCGATGTTCTTGCGAGCGTCGTGCGTGACTTCGGGAAAGAGTTTGAGTTTGTTCCCTCAGATCAGGAGGCTAACTCGCTCGCGGAATCGTTGAAAAATTGGAGGCCGTGGCCTGACACAGTAGACGCGCTTCGCAAACTACGAAGCCGCTTTCGGCTGGCCATCGTCTCCAATATAGATGACGATCTCTTCTCGGCCACGCGCCCTCTACTTGGCGTCGAATTTGATCACGTTATCACGGCGCAGCAGGCGCGGGCCTACAAGCCGTCTTCGAAAATTTTCCAGCTCGCGTTGGGCCGCATCGGCCTGCCCCCAAGTAGCATTCTGCACGTTGGGCAAAGCATTTACCACGATGTGATTCCGGCGCAGTCGCTCGGACTTGCCGCGGTGTGGGTGAATCGGCCTTCCAGGAGAACAGGCGTGGGTGCCGTGAAGGCTGCGGAAGCTCATCCCGATCTGCAGGTTTCCAGCCTGGCGGAGCTTGCCGCAGCTTGTGCGGCGAAATGATTGGTTACAGCTCGGCGGGAATTTTTACCACTTTCTTCTGAATCGCCCACATCACAAGATCGGCCTTGTTGTGAATGCCGAGTTTCCGCATCAGGTTGAACTTGTGCGAATCCACGGTCTTGCTGCTCAGGCCTAAATCACTGGCGGCGGCGCGCACGGTTTTTCCTTCCGCGAGCAGTTTGAGTACCTCTTGTTCACGGGCTGTGAGCGCGCGCTGCTCGGGGGGAGCAGCCGAAATGCGTTGCAGATCGACCGCTTCGGACGCATCCGTATAGTTCGAGCCGCAAACGTCCCGAACCATCTCCACCAATTCCTCCATGGAAGTTTGCCGGGTTGCGGAATGCTCCATTTCAGCCGTACGAACCGATGAAGAATTTTTCTTTTGCTCCGTGTCCAAAAAAACCAATTTTGTGTCGGGAGATTCGCGCTCGAAGAGCAACGCAGTCTCCGACGCTGAAAGGCCAAAGGCCTTGGCATCTGCGATCACCACTTCCGGCGCATGGTCAAAAACCTTTTGCAGGCACTCCATTGCATTTCCGGCTTCGCCCGCAACCTCGATGTCGGGCTCGTCTTCCAGCATGCGGCGAAGCCCCTGCCGCAGCAAAATGTGTTCGTGCACAACGACACATCGGATTTTTCTATTCGTACTAATTTTTATGTTCCTACGGGTAGACACACCGTTCCTCCGTGCTTAAATTTGGCCAGAGAAATATTCGAAGTGACAGGGACGAATGAAAAGAGTTCAAAAAGAAGAAACAAATGACGTGGCCCATTGTAACAACCATTACCGTTCTCGCGCACGTCAAAATCGTGGAAAACGCCCGTCCCCCCGGCCAGATCGCGGCGCAAGTGCAATGTTTTTCACAGTTGGGCTGGCGTGTCAGGTAAAATCGACCGTTTATGCTGCGCTACTTCACGGCGGGAGAGTCTCACGGCGAAGCTCTGGTCGCTTTTATTTCAGGCGTGCCCGCCGGGCTCAAAATTGAGCAAAGTTTTCTTGATCGTGAACTGTGGCGCAGGCAGCAGGGATATGGCCGTGGCGGCCGCATGAAAATTGAGCGGGATGCGGCTCATATTTTGTCCGGCGTACGCCACGGTTTCACGATCGGTTCGCCGATTTCAATTCAGCTTGAAAACAAGGATTGGAAGAACTGGCAGGAGTCTCTGCCGGTTGGCGAGGGCGATCCCGCGCGCCACAAGCGGGTAGGCTCGCCGCGTCCCGGGCACGCGGATCTTGCCGGCGCATTGAAATACAATTTTCCCGAGGCGCGCTATGTTTTGGAGCGTGCTTCGGCGCGCGAGTCCGCCGCGCGCGTGGCCGCGGGAGCGATAGCAAAAGCTTTTCTGCGCGAGCTTGGCATGGAGGTTGTCAGCCACGTTATCGCTGTTGGAAGCGCGGCTATGCAAAAAGATGTCGGCTGGGAGCAGATTTACGCTCTTTACAATCAGGATGAAATCCTGCTGAATTGTGCCGATGGGGAAACTCAGGAGCGGATGAAAGGCGAAGTCGACAAGGTTCTTCGAACCGGCGACTCGCTCGGAGGAGTCTTTGAAGTTGTCGCGCATGGCGCGCCTCCCGGTCTGGGTACCTATGCGCAGTGGGATGAGCGTCTGGATGCCCGATTGGCCGCCGCGGTCATGTCGCTGCAAGCGGTTAAGGCGGTGGAAATCGGCTCCGGTATTGCCGCGGCGGCGGCGGCGGGGTCTGTAGTCCATGACGAAATCGGATACGGCGAGAAGGGAGAGTTCACTAAATTCACCCGTACTCGCAACAACGCCGGTGGAATCGAAGGTGGCGTTTCCAATGGAGAAGAGATTCGCGTACGCGGATATTTGAAGCCGATATCGACCCTGCGGAGGCCCTTGCAGTCCGTAGATTTTTCCACTCGCCAACCTATGAGTGCAGCGTACGAGCGCTCCGACGTTTGTGTAGTCCCTGCGGCGGGCGTCGCCGCCGAAGCTATGGTTGCGCTCACTCTGGCGGGCTGCGCGCTCGAAAAATTCGGCGGAGATTCGATGGTGGAAACGTTGCGCAATTTCGAAGGCTACCGCCAGCAATTAGAAAGTTATTGATGATCTATCCCATCGTAAAGTTCGGAAATCCTGTCCTCGAAAAGCCGTCCGAGACCGTTACCGTTTTCGACGAAGAGCTGAAGAAGTTAGTCGATGACATGTTTGAATCGATGTATGCCGCGCGCGGCGTGGGACTGGCCGCTCCGCAAATTGGAATCTCGCGGCGAATTGCCGTGGTCGACGTGACCTTTAAGGAAGATCCCGACGCGAAACTGGTTCTCATCAATCCCGAAATCATTCACAAAGAGGGCCGGCACTCGCAGAGCGAAGGCTGCTTGAGCATTCCAGACTTTCGTGAGAACGTGAGCCGCGCCAAGGTGGCCACCATTCGCGCTCAGGATTTATCCGGAAAAATTTTCGAGAGGAGTGGCGACGACTTGCTGGCGCGCGCCTTTCAGCACGAAACCGATCACTTAAATGGCAAGCTCTATATCAGCCACATAAGCGCGATCAAACGCGATCTGATTAAGCGCAAGATTCGCAAGCTGGTAAAAGCGGGCGAATGGTAGCGGAATTTTGTCATTGAGTAATTTGGTAATCTGGGGATCGGAGAATCGGGGGTTCGGAATCCGATCACTCAATTATCTAATTACTCAATGTCTCCCCTTCTCAATTTGGTCTTTTGCGGCACGCCGCGTTTCGCCGTTCCTACTCTCGAGCGTCTGGTTGAAAGTGGATTCCATGTACACTTGGTGGTTACGCAGCCGGACCGGCCGAAGGGACGTGGGCTTGAGCTGGTTCCATCACCGGTCAAGGAGTGCGCGTTGCGCCTGGGGATCTCCATCGCGCAGCCTGACAAAATCAAAAATAACGACCAGTTCCGATCTCAACTCACCGCTCTAAAACCTGACGCCGTTATCGTCGTGGGCTACGGCCGCATCATTCCGCAATGGATGCTCGATCTTGCCCCCCAGGGCAACATCAACTTGCACGCCTCGTTACTGCCGAAATACCGCGGCGCGGCGCCGATTCAATGGGCAATCGCGCACGCCGACACCATTACCGGCGTGACGACAATGAGAATCGATGCCGGCCTCGACACCGGCGACATCCTGCTGCAGCGTGAAATGATGATCGCTGCCGATGACACTGCGGAGACGCTTGCGCCAACGCTGGCGACCGTCGGCGCTGAACTCATGGCTGAAACGCTGCGCGAATTGCAGAGTGGAGCTATTATTCCGCGCAAGCAGGATGATGCGCAAGCTACGCTCGCTCCCATTCTCAAAAAAGAAGATGGCCTGATCGATTTCTCACGCAGCGCCACCGAGATCGTGAATCGCTTGCGAGGATTTCAACCGTGGCCGGGAGCCTATTCCACATTCCGCGGCAAGAATCTGCAAATGTGGCGCGCAGCCGCCTTCGAGCGAGTACTGCCTCCTTCCGCGCTGCAAGTAGATGGCAACCGCCTAGTGGTAGGATGCGCGCACAACACAGCCATTGAGGTAATCGAGTTGCAGTTGGAGGGGAAGAAGCGAACGTCCGGCGCCGATTTTATTCGCGGTTACCATATTCGACCGGGCGAGAAACTCGGTTCCTAGAGACTCAAATTCTGCTCGCGTCCTTCATACTGGTGATGTGAATCAGAAAGCTCAAGGTTTGAAGACGGCCGTGTCGCCAGCGCGTGCCGCCGCTTTTGACATCCTGCTGCGAGTCCAGCGTGAGTCTTCGTACGCCTCAGAATTGCTGCACTCGCGCGCTTACGCTTCCCTGACCGGTGTCGATCATTCCCTGGCCATGGAACTGGTTATGGGCGTATTGCGATGGCAGTCGTGGCTCGATTCCGAGATTTCCCGGTATTCATCGCAGCCGGTGACGAGGCTCGATGCGGAAATTCTCGTCGCGCTTCGACTTGCCGTATACCAAATGCTCTGGCTCAGCCGCATTCCTGCCCGCGCCGCGATCAACGAAAGTGTCGAACTCGTCAAGCGAGCGCGCAAGCGTTCAGCCACCGGATTCGTAAATGCTGTTCTACGCAAATTTGCTGCCAGCGCATTACTGAGTCCGCCCGCCATAGACGGGTCTTCTGCCGCATCGCTCGCTGCCAGCAGCGCTCATCCGTTATGGCTGGTTGAGCGCTGGTTCAAATGCTATGGCAACACGGCCGCTTCGCAAATATGCAGCCACGATCAATCTCCACCGGTTACCACAATCCGCTTGCGACAGGCGGAAGCGGAGAACCGGCTTCGTGCTGACGGAATCGAACTGTCTCCAGGTTCCATGCTTGCCTCTGCGCGGAGAGTCGGGCGGGGGGATATCACGAAGACTTCCGCGTTTAAAGATGGCCTGTTTACGATTCAAGACGAAGCTTCGCAACTGGTCGCGCTCTTAGTCGGGCGCGCCGATCGCATTCTCGATTGTTGTGCCGCCCCGGGCGGAAAAACTCTGCTACTCGCCGATCGCAATGCGGGATCACGCATCACCGCCGTCGATGTTCATCCGCATCGAGCACGTTTGCTACGAAAGTTAGCGCGAGCCGACGGTCGATCAGCGCAGGAGGGACGTGAAAGCATCGCAGTGATCGCCGCCGATGCGCGGGCCCTGCCCTTCGCGACGAACTTTAATCGCGTTCTCGTGGATGTTCCTTGCTCAGGCACTGGCACGCTGTCGCGCAACCCCGAAATCAAGTGGCGGCTTGCGCCTGAAGACATCAACGATCTCCAGGAACGACAACTCGCGATCCTGCAATCAGCCATGGACCGTGTGGCCGTGGGAGGGCGAGCAATTTATTCCACGTGCTCGCTGGAACGCGAAGAAAACGAAGAGGTGATCGAGCGCGCGTTGGCCCGGGATTCGTCTTCTCGCGTCGTAGACTGCCGCTCTGAACTGGCGCGGCTTGAGGCAGAAGGCGAACTTATTTTCGGCGACGCCTCCTCCCTCACATCGGGCCCATACCTGCGAACCATACCCGGAGTCCATCCCTGCGATGGATTCTTCGCGGCAATCCTGGAGAAACATCGATAACGTCGTGTCAGCGCACTTCGAAGCTGATGACGGCTCCGGCAAAAACCTTCTGCCCAACGGGCGGGTTTTGCACCACAATAATGCTTGCAGGCGAGGGCTGAGGTGGCGGGGTGTTAGGCGCGGCAGGAACTGTTGCGGGACTGGCCGGGTTCACTGGCGGCGGAGGAGGCGCGACGCCCACGTTGCCCAGCTTGAAACCTGCGTCCTGCAACGTACGATTCGCGGTGCCCAACGGCTGCCCAATAAAACTTGGCATGACGTAGGCTGGCAAATCGGCAGCAACGCTTACCAGAAGGCTCGTCTTCGGCGCTGCTACCTGGCTGGCGTTCGCGGGAGGACTCTGCGCCAGCACTTGATCGGCGGGTGTTCCCGGCAACTGCATTTCCGCGGTCGAGGTCAGGTCGAGTCCCCGGCGTTTGATGTTCCACTCGGCCGCGCGCTCACTCTCCTTCGTCACATCCGGAATTACGACTCGCTGTGGCCCAAGACTTTCGGCGACGCGAATCTGCCATCCGCGACGCACCTTAGCCCCGGGCAGCGGCAACTGCGATACGATTCGTCCCTCCGGAATCTGCGGACTGTAATACTGCCGCTCCACTTGCACTTGCAGGC
>JBEKBW010000146.1:0-11127 GCA_050015215.1 Candidatus Sulfotelmatobacter sp. | reverse complement strand
ACAGAGAAGGCTCGAGTTAGGAACCCGATCCGCAGCTGCAGATACCGCTGCCGCTGCCGACCTTCACGATCGAACCGCACTGCTTTGCCAGATTGCTTTCCTCGGCGCTGCTGAGGTTGGAAACCTGTGAGGCAGTCTCGGTGATGGTGAAGTTGCTGGTCTGGATGTGCGTTGCCCAGCCCTGAATCTCGCCACCGCTTACCAGGGTGATGTGGGTCGGAACGGGGCAAGTGTTGGCGCTTGTTGCCGCAGCAACAACCTTGATGACGCCAGTGGTGAGAACCCGACCGGTCAACGGGTTGGAGGTCAGGTCTGTGTCAACCGACAGAGTGCGAAGGCCGTCTGGAGTCTCCAGGCAGCTGCAGCACTCGGACAGTTCTTCGTTCGAATCAAACACATAGATATCCGCGCAGAGGTTAGCTGCCGCGGCGGAACCATCGTTATCCAGTCTCAGAGTGCCGTCTGGCGCTCCCCCAGTGTTAGCGTTCGAAAAGTAATCAACGCGATATGGGCTCTGGGCTTGTGCCATGCCCGCGAAGACTACCAGGGCCACAAACAAACTACAGACTACTGCCAGCTTTCGTGTCATTTGTAAATTCCTCCTTCGAATTGCGCTGTCCGTAGGGGGAGGCTTCGGACTGTGAAATGGCGCAATAGCACTTTAGCCGCATCTCATTGTTTTACAAGTCCCCAGTTTGACTAACCCAATATCGTTAAGCCTTCCGACCCTTGTCTATCGAGGTGCAGAGCTGGGAGCTGGGCTCGGGGTAGGAGGTTTGGGTGGTGGGGGAACCCTGGTTTGGTGCAGATTAAGAACGTAGCTCTTGGAATCCGGATCGTAAAGCAGCCGCCAACTGATTTTTCGCCCGGTCGGTTCGGTGGTGGCGGAAATATAAGCGCGCGCCGGCATCTCTTTGCCACCGATCGTCGCGTGCTGGCGATCAAGGCCCATCGGATGAACTCCCAGCGCGACCGCAATATGGCTTTTTTCGGCGACCTTCTGACAAATCAGGTCGACCGTCTCGGCCACCGTTCTGTCTCCCGAAGGAATCATGACCGGCAAATCGAGCACGATCTCCTGCTTGGATAGGTTGCCCTTCTCGTCGTGGGCTGCGGTGGCCACGACATCGAACTGTTCTGGATCGCCATGGCGCAATTCGAAGCGGCCCGGATTCTTCGATTGATTGTAGGCATCGACGATGATCTGCAGCGTCTTCTGTTCGTCCGGCGTCGTGTTCGGCGTAGCTGGAAATTCCACGACGAATGACCCGCCGCCCGGTTCCGGACGTCCTTCACTTGAGGCTTTCGGATCGGCCAAGTCAAGCTTGGAAATGTACTGCGGATCCTCGTAATTGATGCGCCATCCGTATTTCCCCTGGAGAGCATCCAACGCTCTGTCGAGAGGACGGGGATCGTCGGCAGCGACGCGAACTTTGCCATCGGCTTCGGAAATGACGGTTGCTTTGCGCGTTGGCGTTTGACCCAGCGCGTTGGGCACGAGACAGTTCAATAGAAACGAACCTGCGACAAGAATGCGAAGCCGGTGCGCAGTTTCCCTTCTCATCTTGTTCCTCCGAATATCGCGGCAACAACGGTGACGACCGAGAGCCAATGTATCACGACGAAATGAGCCGCAGTTCACTACCTCAAGTAAGTAGTTCTTTCGGAGTGATGCTTGGCGAGTGAGAAGAGCGTATAAAACTTGGCGACCGAAACCGGCGAAGAGGAGTCAGAGTCTCATGAGTGAGCGTGGGGCACACGACGGAGACGAGGCATGGATCGCGAAGTACAGAGCGGCGCTGCAACAGCCTTCCGGCGAACAAGGAAAATTTGCCAAGCTGCGTAAGGCCGCCATTAATGCCTGCAAAGCGATCGCTACCTACAGGGCGAAAGTCCTCGGCCCACCGGCGAAGGCGCACGATGAGGCCCATCCGCCAGGCGTTAAAACCGACATCAAAAAGAGCGGCAGAGGCGTCGTGCAAAACCGGTTGAAAAAGAAGACAGGGCGGCGAAAAGCAGGGTAAAAATCTATTTTCGAACTGTGCAAGAACCGGCGCGACCTGCAAGAAACTATCACATACTATCCGTTAGAAGTAGGTAAAATAGGTTAGTTTCGTCGAAATAATCCAGACTCGGCCAAATTGCCTTGACAATGCTCTCTAATGTGCGACAATACAGCCGCCCTCTTCCCGCCCTCCGGGACGAGAGCTGACTGGACTTTCCTACCCCCAGGGAAGTGCTGACCTGTGTGGAATAAGCCGAATAGTCTCGCGGGAAGCGAGAGCGTCGTGCCGGTTTGTCGCGACGGGACATAAGTTATTAGGAAGTACTGGGGCCATTAATTCGTTCGCAGCGGCTTCATCGTTGACTCAGCGCCGCCGGAAAGGGGAAGCTTAAGTGAATATTGCACCGGCTCGCCCGGGCTTCATTGTGGTTGACTCTGCGCTGAGCGTAGTGGCTTCCAATGCTGAGGCTATCCAGATACTTACATTTCCCGACAAGCCAGAGGGCATCCTGCACCTGGATTCCTGGCTGGCGAACAAAATCCGCGTCAGCTTGGTGGAGCGGAACTCCGCCGCGCGAATTGTAGGAGAGTTTCATTCCGCCCGCAGAAGGTATCATTGCCGCTCTTTCCCTGTAGAGCTGGCGGCTGCCCGAAAGAACGGAAATCATAAAAACGGTCGATCGGAGAATTTTCTGATCGTCATGTTCGAGCGCACTGGCAATGAAACCGTGCTGATGGCTGAAGTCGCGGAGCGCTATGGGTTAACCACACGGGAGCGGGAGACCGTCGAGTTCTTGCTTGAAGGTTTTACCAGTAAAGAGATTGCGGAACGGATGAAAATCAGTCCCAATACCGTGAAAGCCTTTATCCGCTTGGTCATGGTAAAAATGGGGGTTTCAACTCGCTCGGGAATTATTGGCAAATTGGCCGGTTCGCGGGCTGGGTCGGAGAACGGCGCCTCGAACGGGCGTGGGAAGGGTTAGTATGATTGGATTAATGCTGCAGGAGAATGTTTGATCGCGGCGTGCTCCTGTAGAGTGAACGAAGCGCCGACCCAATTTATCGCCCTCCCCCAATTATCTGCCTCGCGGAGTTCGTGGGGTTTTCGAAACAAGTCCTTACTTTTTCGGGATTCGCGCGAAACTTCTTGTACGCGAAACTTCTTGTAATCGATTTTAATTTTTGAGAGATGGGGGATCTCATGTTTGTTTCAGCAAGGATTATGAAGTTGGGGCTGGGAGCTGCGCTGTTGTTCTTGAGTGCGGGTTGCTTTGCCCAGAGCGAAAACGCAGTAGTGGCGGAAGTGGGCGGCGTCAAGGTGACGATGTCCGACCTCGAGCGGGAAGAATCCGCGAAGTTGCTGGCAGCGCATTATCAGTACTATCAAACCGAGACAAAAGCACTGAATGACCTCATCGACAAGAAGCTGCTGGAGCAAAAAGCAAAGAGCGAGAACCTGACCGTCGATCAACTGATCGACCGGGATATCAAGTCGAAGGTTCAAGATCCCACCGAAGACCAGATGAAGGTCTACTACGAAGGCGTGGAGACCGGTCAACCTTACGAGCAGGTGCGCGAAAAAATTCTGGCGAAGATTCGGCAACTGCGTACCGAACGAATCCGAGCTGCTTATGTAGCCGACTTGCGCGTGCATTCGACGGTGTCGATCATGCTGGCGCCGCCGGCCGCTGCCAATATGGAAACTGAGTTGGCGAAGGCGAGTTCGGATAAGCCGCAAATCACCTTAGTCGAGTTCGCCGACTATGAATGTCCGTACTGCCAAAAGGTCGCGGCCGACGTAAATAAGCTGCGCGCTGACCTGGGCGACAAGATTAATTTCGAGTACAAGGATTTTCCGCTGCAAATGCACGCGCGCGCGGAAAAGGCCGCCGAGGCGGTTCGTTGCGCCAGCAAGCAGGGCAAGTTCTGGGAGTTCCACGACGAGATTTTCCGCAGCAAAGAATTGGATGTCGACCAACTCAAGGCACAAGCTAGTGCGTTGAAGCTAAACACGGCGGATTTCGATCAATGCCTGGATTCTGGCGAAGAAACCGCGGCCATCGAAAAAGACCGTAAAGAAGGAGAAAAGCTTGGGATCAGCGGAACCCCAAGCTTCTTCATCAACGGACACTATCTCAGCGGTGCGCTGGACTACGCCACCTTGCGTCAGATCGTCGACCAGCAACTGATGCTAGCCAAAGTCCAGGGTTCGGGCAATGCTGGCAGCAAGTAAGGATTCAAGTCCCTGTTTGTTTAGCCCTCCCTCATTGCAAGAGCAAAGGCCCGGATCAAAATCGGGCCTTTTGTCTCCAGTTGTTGAGTTGTTTTGTGGGTTGTTAGGCTTCCTCCCTACGGGTTAATTCGAATAGGGGGTTGTTTAGTTCGTTTGTATGAGGTATATCCTCTGTGCTACCTAAGTGCCGCAGAAGTTCCCCCATGCGGCCGTAGTGAGAAATGCTCCCCCAGTAGGTTCCCCCTGTAGGTTTTGCACTTTCATTCAAAGACAAAGGCGGCTGCCAAGTTCACCCTGGTGCCCTCGCGCGGTTCGCGGGAGAGCAAACCGACGCTTGAGCAGACTGCCAAAGATGTTCGCAAGACAGGTTCTGGAGGAGGCTCCATGTTGAAACGCACGGTTTCGGTTCTGGTGGTTTGCGCGCTGATGTCGATTTCAGCAGCCGCGCAGGCGAGACAATTTCTGCAGGCGCCTCAATATCCGACGGGCGCCAACTCGGATCCGCAAGCCCTCGCCGTTGGCGATTTCAACAACGATGGCATTCCCGACATGGCCGTCGCGAATTCAGGAACAAACAACGTCACAATTTTTCTGGGAAACGGCGATGGCACGTTCACTGCCCAGAAAACTTCCCCGACGGTTGGTACATCGCCTGAGGGTATTGCGGTCGGAGATTTCAACCAGGACGGAAATCTGGATCTCGCCGTAACCAATTTCAACAGTAACAGCATAACGATTCTGTTCGGCAACGGTGACGGAACGTTCACTGCGCAAGCGGTGTCGCCGGCAACCGGGACCCAACCGCACGGCATTGCCGTGGCAGACTTCAACGGAGATGGGTACCCCGACATCGTCGTAACGAATTCCGGGACCAGTCCAGCCAACATTGGAGTCCTCCTGAACAATGGCAGCGGAGGTTTCGGCGCGCAGAAGACGTATAACTCGGGCAATAGCCCCTGGGCGGTTGCGGTGGGGGATGTCAATGGCGACGGATTCCCCGACATCGTTGTTGCGAACAATTTCAACCTCAACCTGGTCAGCATCTATTTGAACAACGGGACGGGCGGATTCGGAACGCAACTTCAGGCATCCACTGGTGTCGGGAAAGGCAGCCCGGTCTCAATTGCTGTCGGCAACTTCACCGGCCTGCCCGGTGCCAGCAATTTAGATATCGCTGTTGCGGTTCAAGGGGGGACAGGCGGCCAGGATGCAGTCAGCATTCTAATTGGGAAGGGAGCAGGTAGTTTTGCGACGCCAGTAATCTATCCGACGGCGCCGTTCCCCACCGCAGTGGCGGTTGCCGACCTCAACGGTGACGGCAACCTCGACCTGGCAGTCTCCGCTGCTCAAGGCAATGTCGTTAGCGTTTTTTGGGGTGATGGAGCCGGAGGTTTCTCCGGACCGGTGAATTGCGGAACGGGAGATATTCCTTACGCTCTCGCCATCGCAGATTTGAATAACGAGAAACAGAACGGCCTGCCGGTCAACGACCTCGTGGTCGCCAACTCGCAGGGCAATTCCGTCAGCGTGATTATGAACAATGGCAATGAATCCTTCCAGTCGCGGCTGGATTACGTTGCAGGACCCAGTCCGTACGCGGTGGCGTCGGCCGATTTCAATGGAGATGGCATTCCGGATCTGGCGTTGGCCGATAGTACCGGGGCAAGCCAGATTTCGATTCTCCTGGGCAACGGCGATGGAACCTTCAAACCTCCAAGCTTTTTCTCTACTGGAACCGACACCGATCCCGTGGCAATTATGGTTGGCGATTTTAACCAGGATGGAATTCCGGATCTGGCGGTGGCAAATTATTCCACCAGCACTGTCAGCATATTTATAGGTGTGGGCAATGGGACATTCCAACCGCACGTCGACTACGCCGTGGGCAATCTGGGGGTCAATCATCCGGAGGCTGAGCCAACTTCTATCGCGATCGCAGATTTCAATGGCGATGGATATCCGGATCTGGCGATCACCAACTTCAATGAAGGCAGCGTCAGCGTGCTATTGAACAACGGCAAGAGTAGCCCCGGCACATTTGCGACGACGGTGAACTATGGCTCATCTTTTGGCGTTGGCAACGGCCCAATCTCATTGGCGGCCGCGAAATTGAATGGAGATCAGTCTTTCGACCTGGTTGTAATCAATGAGACGAGCAATAGCGCGACGATTCTGCAAGGCAATGGGCAAGGCGCCTTTTCCGAAGAAACAGTTATTAACAACATTGGAGGCGGGAACCCGTTGTTTGTGGTCGTAGGAGACTTCAACGGCGACCTCATCCCTGACCTTGCGGTTGCTGACTTGACATCGCAGCAAGTGAGCATCTTGCTGGGCGCGGGCTCGTGGCAAGGAACCGGCTTCTCAGCGCCGTCGTTTTATGCCGTCGGCGCGTACCCATCTGCGTTGGTCGCCCAAGACTTCAACGGCGATGGCAAACTCGACCTTGCGGTGACGAGCACGCCAATAAGCGGCTCCCCGGGCGACGAAGTAAGTTTGCTCTCGGGCAATGGCGATGGCACCTTTCAGGCGCCCGCATTTTTTGGCGCGGGATATTACTCGTACTCCCTGGTTTCTGCCGACTTCAACGGAGACGGAGCCTACGATCTCGCAGTGGCCAATGGCAAGAGCAACACAGTTAGCATTTTGCTGAACCTGACGGGAACGGATATGACTCTCAAGTCATCGCCCAGCGCGTTAACTTACGGCGAATCCACCACTTTGACTGCTACCGTTGCTGCCAGCGTGTCGAATGGCGCAGCGCCAACCGGCAAGGTGACGTTCATGAACGGAAGCACGGTGCTTGGCGCGCCGGGCTTGCAAAGCGGACAGGCCTCAGTAACTGTGGGAAATCTGGCGGTGGGAACAAACGCGCTGTCGGCGGTATATTCCGGGGACAGCAACTATCAACCCCATACTGTGACGCTGTCGCAGGTCGTGACGGCGGCGAACTCGACTACCACGCTGAACTCTTCAGGCAGTCCGTCGATTCCGGGTCAGTCAGTAGCCTTCACGGCGACCGTGACCTCGGGCGTTGGCCAGCCTACAGGCACGGTAACATTCCTTGACGGGTCAACGGTTCTTGGAACCGGCTCAATCAGCGGGACGCAAGCCACATTCTCGACCTCGTCGTTGGCCGTCGGAACGCATAGTCTCACTGCTAAATACGCAGGCAATTCCGATTTCGCCAGCAGCACTTCTTCTATCCTGCCGCAGGTGATTGGACAAGCAAGCACAACGGTCGCGCTGTCTTCGAATCCCAGCGCAGCGAACCTAAATCAGAGTGTCACCTTCACGGCTACCGTTTCAGGCGTGGGCGGGGTTCCGACGGGAACGGTAACATTCTTTAGCGGAACCGCGCAGCTGGGAACTGGCACGCTGAACGCGGGCGGCGTGGCAACGTACTCAACCTCCTCGCTCGCGGCGGGAACGGATAACATTACTGCATCGTACTCTGGCAGTAACGACTTCCTGCCCAGCACGTCTTCTGCGATGGGATTGGTGGTAACCGCTCCAGGCTTCAGCCTTGCCGCCAACGGGCTAAGCCCCGGCAGCATCGCGCCGGGCGCGTCGGCTACATCCGTGGTCACGATCAGCCCGGAGGGTGGACTGAATCCATCCACGGTGAATCTGACTTGCGCGGTCACTCCTGCAGTCAGCCCTGCTGCTAGTTGTTCTCTGGGGACGGTTGCAGTAGCCGGCGGCAAAGGCACGGCGACGGTCACCTTCGCGGCAGCCGGTCCGCAGGCCGCTTTGGCGGTGCCTGCTGGAGATCGCGGCCCGAACGTCCTGTTCGCGGTCGGGTTGGTGATTCCGGCGATGTTGCTGGGAGGAGTTGGACTGACCAAGCCCGGACGCAAGAAGCTGATGAACCTCTGCCTCTTCCTTGCGCTCGCCGGATGTATGGCGCACATGGCGTGCGGAGGCGGCGGCAGCAAAACTACAACTCCGCCTCCTTCGGGAAATTCAGGAACGCCGGCAGGAGTTTACAGCGTAACCATCAGCGGAAGCGCCAGCGGGATGCAGCAATCGATCCCGACGCCGCTGTCCGTAACCGTGCAGTGAGGTAGATCAATCGAACGCTGGTGATGCGGTGTGTTGAGGTAACTTGTCGCGTAAAGGAGGAGACGGCGTCAGTCTCCTCGCGCGACTTCAACAAAGGGCAAAGGTTGGCGCCGCAAATTGGGCCGGCGCGTGAAGATAGGCGATGGAACCTAGCCCTTTCTTCCGGTGATCAGCAGTCCTGCACCCGCAACCACCAGCACAACACTCAGCACCGGAGGAATTTTTTGGTCGTGTTCCGTGGTAACGCCAATGTGGGCGTCGCCAATTGTCGCGCCATGGTGATGGTAGCTCGGAAACGGCACGACGAATGACAGGATCCCCAAGACGAGCAGCACGACTCCCGCGATAGCCAAGCCTTTCATGTGTTCCTCCAACCCCGAAATCGGCCAAATAAAAAAACTTCGAGCCGTTGCAGCCAGCATAAGATGCTCTTTGCCGGCAAAGGTTTGCAGGGAAAGGCTCATGTCTTGCAGCGCCTCGTCGGCGGGCAGGGTTGAACGTTAAGACGCGCTTAGTTGGCGAAGCTCCGGACAAACTCCACCAGGCTGCGCAGAGCAATGCCCGACGGCCCTTTCGAAATCCAAGGCTTCTGCTCGTCCATCCACGCAGTACCTGCGATGTCGAGATGAATCCAGGGCGTGTCTTCCGCGAACTCCTTCAAAAACATGGCCGCATTGATTGCGCCGCCCCAGCGCCCGCCGGTGTTCATAATGTCGGCAATCGACGAGCGAATCTGCTCTTTGTATTCATCATCGAGCGGCAGCCGCCACATTTTTTCTCCCGCTTCTTCATTCGCCTTATGGAAGCGCTCGTAGATGGCATCATCGTTGGCCCAGATGCCGGCGTTGGCCTGGCCGAGTGCGACTACCACAGCGCCGGTTAGAGTGGCTGCGTCCACCAGGTGTGTGCAGCCGAGTTGGCGCGCGTAGTAAAGACCGTCAGCCAGCACCAGCCGGCCTTCGGCATCCGTATTGATGATCTCGATCGACTTGCCTGACATCGCGATCTGCACATCGCCGGGCTTCTGCGCGTGCCCAGACGGCATGTTTTCGGTGGCACAAACAATGCCGATCACCTTCACTTTAGGTTTGAGCATGGCGATGGCGCGCATGGCACCGATCATCGTCGCCCCGCCCGCCATGTCATATTTCATCTTCTCCATGCCGTCGGCGGGTTTAATGGAGATGCCGCCGGTGTCGAAGGTGATGCCTTTGCCGACCAGCCCTAAGACCGGCTTGGCGGGCGCGCCCGCAGGCTCGTAGGTCATCACGATGAGCGCAGGAGGTTCGTCGGATCCCTGGGCTACGCTCCAGAACGCTCCCATCTTCAACTCTTTAATCTTGTCGGCGCCATACACTTCGCACTTCAACCCGGTTTCCTGGCTCATTTTCTTTGCGCGCTCGCCAAGGATTGTCGGCGTCATACGATTCGACGGCTCGTTGACCAAGTCGCGGGTAAAGTTCTGCGATTCGCCGATAATACGTGCTTCGTTCGCAGACTTTTCGAGAGCAGCAGCATCCTCGTTCGCTCCCGCCAGAATGGTTATCGCGTCAATCTTTTGATCTTTACGGTCGCTGCGATAGTAGTCAGAATCGAAGTTGCCGACCAGCGCGCCTTCTACGATGGCAGTGACGGCCTCAGCCGCCGGAATGTCTGGAGGAGCGATGAAGGCGAAGCTGCGAAGGCCGCGCGATTTGAGGGTCCGGGCTGCTGCTCCCGCGACGCGGCGCAGATCGTAGCTGGCAAATTTTTTCGCAGCGCCGCCGCCGATCAACAACAACCGTTTGGCTTTCAATCCCGCAGGTTTGTGAAGCAGATTAACTTCAAAAGGCTTGCCGGTGAGTTCGCCGCTGGAAAGTAAATCGGCTGCGACCGCTTGCACCGCGTTGTCGCCCGCGGCCAGCTTGAGCTGCGGCTTGGCGTCTTTGTTTTTTTCTTTTTGCGCCGGATCGGTCTCGTCCAGAACTACGGCAACAAGGGATTCGGCTTCGAGTTGGGCAGGCGTAGAAAGAGAGATTGTCGTTTTCATGATGTCGTTGGGGAGTTATTGGGTAACAATCCAGTATCGTCGGGGGGAAGGGAATTGCGCAAGCGGGGCAATATCCAGGTAGTGTCCTAACAAATGCTTTCAGCAAAAAACTGTCGCATCTGAAGGCGGCAGTGGCTCTGCACCTTGCTTGGTACAGCTTTGTGCACGTGCATCGCAGTTTACGAGGGACGCCCGCGATGGAAGCTGGGGTTACAGACCACGTTTGGGGAATCAGCGAACTGGTGGGAGTGAATGCCTAGGATGCAACAGAAACTCGGTGGGCAAGTTCTCTTAGGTACTGCAGCGCCTCAGTTACATCTTGGAGTTCGTATGGACTCTTTGCGAATACATCAGCTTCCCTTTTGTCCTCTTCGGTCTGACTGGACGCCAACAATTCTAGTAATTGCTTCCGAACGTTGTCGGCGATCTGCATTAGGGGGCGCGCCTGCTCCGCGTACTTAGCGTCCAACCTCGAAAGCTCCTGCTGTTCTTCTTTTCTCAATTTCGCCTTAACATTTGGATCATCATTAGCTATCACCGCCCGATTGTAGTAGTCCATTAATGCGATCCTTCCGACCCAAGGGTGGGCGACTTGTGACAGGTTTTCGGAAATCACTGGCACGAGGGCGAGCAGCCATTGCCGCGAAGCTGAATCAGCCTTCTTTTTTGCTTCCGCTGCCTGCCCCTGTAGGACGGCGATTAGTTGCGGGTTTCCCTTGGCCGCATCTATTTTTCGGTAAACAGCTGCCAAGTCAGAATTAGACTTGGTGACTTGAATAGTAAGCACGTTTAACATCA
>JBEKBW010000145.1:0-11311 GCA_050015215.1 Candidatus Sulfotelmatobacter sp. | reverse complement strand
TGCTGCTTGGCCTCGATTCCGCGATACACCAAGAGCGGCCTTGCTCCTTCCCGGAGGGATCGGTCTATGATTTTAATGTGTTCGGAAAGCTCCCAATGAAGTGAGCACTTACGCTGGGAGTCCCCAATCAAAAAAAGCATCTCGCGGAACGCCCGGGTTACTGCAACGAGATCAGACACCCAAGCCAGATCGTCGCTGAAGGTACAGCTCTGCGCGTACAGCGCGAGCGTCGGGGTCGTGGGCCCAGGGCGATAGCCATAACGGGATGTTTGCGGTCCCCCAAATGCGGTTTCGGATTTAACACCACCTTCTCGCTCCGCTAGCGACTCGAGGAGTTTTGAGATATCGCTAGCCAAGTTGAACAGCTGCACGGCTGGGGCGGGGGTCTCATTAGTGTTCTGCCCGTAGGCGCGCTTCCGAATCGCGCTGCGGCGCTGATCTCCGTCGTGACGCGCGACCAAATTAACTAGTTCCAACCAGTTGCGGGAGCGTTCAAGCCAGTCCTCGGCCTCTTTTCGCCGGACCGCGTCCACAACCTCCTGGAGCTGGTATTCCAATACATAATTGAGGCCCTCCTCAAGGAGCACCCGCTGGGCAACTTCTGTTTCATACCCCTCCTTCGCGTAGTCAAGTGGGTCGATGCTCATACCTGTCAGCCTGTTACAGGAAGTACTGTATTTCAGCGGATTACAAATAGCAAGTAATATTTAATCCACTGATACCTGTTCTCAGTTACTGTGGTTGCCCTTCTCATTGGCGTAAGGATTTAAAACGAGCTTAAACTTCGCTCCGAACACTATGCAGTCTGAGCCATTGCGATAGGATCGAAATATGAAACCGTTATCTGCTGAAGCCCGGCCCGGCGAACCCGCCGCGCCCGAGCCTCGTCCGTCCAACTTTCTCCGCGACATCATCGCCGAAGACGTTCGCACCAACAAGCACGGCGGCCGGGTGCAGACCCGCTTCCCCCCCGAGCCCAACGGCTATCTGCACATCGGCCACGCAAAAGCGATCTGCCTCGACTTCGGCTTGGCCAACGAATTTAGTGGAAAAACAAATCTGCGCTTCGACGACACGAATCCTGAGAAGGAAAACGTTGAGTACGTCGAGGCGATCAAGAATGACGTGAACTGGCTCGGCTTCAAGTGGGATGGACTGTATTATGCTTCCGATTATTTCGATCAGCTCTACGAGTGGGCGGTGAAGCTGATTAAAGATGGCAAGGCGTACGTTGACGATTCAACCGCCGAAGAGATTCGCAAGAATCGCGGCACGCTGACTGAACCAGGGGAAAACAGCCCGTATCGCAGTCGCTCCGTGGAAGAAAATCTGAGCTTGTTCGAGCGCATGCGCGCTGGCGAATTTCCCGATGGCTCACGGGTTTTGCGCGCGAAGATCGATATGTCATCGCCCAACCTCAACATGCGCGACCCGGTGATGTACCGCATTCTGCACGCCGAGCATCACCGCACCGGCAACAAGTGGCCGATTTATCCGATGTACGATTTTGCGCACGGAGAGTCGGACTCGCTCGAAAAAGTCACGCACTCCATGTGCTCGCTCGAATTCGCCGACCATCAGCCGCTTTATAACTGGTATATCGAGCACCTTGGAATTTTTCCGTCGCGGCAGATCGAGTTCGACCGCCTGAGCCTGACTTATACGATGATGAGCAAGCGCAAGCTGCGCCAGCTTGTCGAAGAAGAGCGCGTCAACGGATGGGATGATCCGCGCATGCCAACTTTGAGCGGCATGCGGCGGCGTGGATATACACCGGAGGCAATTCGTAATTTCGTCACCGCCGCGGGAGTTTCGCGTACCAACGGAATCGTCGAGCTGGCCATGCTCGAACACTTCGTCCGCGAAGACCTGAATAAGCGTTCGCTGCGCGTGATGGCCGTGCTGCATCCGCTGAAAGTGGTGATCGATAACTATCCGGAAACGCAGGTCGAAGAAATGGACGCCGTCAACAATCCCGAGGACGCGAGCGCGGGCACGCGCAAGGTGCCGTTTTCGCGCGTGCTCTACATCGAGCAGGACGATTTCCGCGAAGATCCGCCGAAAGGATATTTTCGTTTGTCGCCAGGGCGCGAGGTTCGTTTGCGCTACGGATATTTCATCACTGCGAACAGCGTGGTGAAGAACGATCGCGGCGAGGTGGTCGAAGTGCACTGCACCTACGATCCAGCCTCACGCGGCGGCAACTCGCCTGATGGGCGCAAGGTGAAATCGACCATCCACTGGGTTTCGGCCGCACACGCGGTCGATGCCGAGGTGCGGATTTACGAGACTCTATTCAGCAAAGAAAATCCTGACGAGGTTGAGCCGGGGCAGGATTTTACCGCGAACCTGAATCCAAATTCGCTCGAAGTGATCCGGCAGGCGAAGCTGGAGCCATCGCTGGCCACGGCGCCGGTGGGCGGGCGCTATCAGTTCGAGCGCCTGGGATATTTCTGCGTCGATCCGGATTCGAAGCCGGGCAAGCCGGTGTTCAACCGGACTGTGGCGTTGAAGGATACTTGGGCTAAGGTGGAGAGGAAACAGGGTGGGAAGTAGGTTCTGGCTGAATGCGACGCTAGGACACCCATCCACCGCATTGCTGACTGGTCTTCTTCCAGCCCGCGGTTGTTTTCTCGAACGCCCATGTACTCCCGCTGGATCCCGAAAACCAAAATCCTTCTCACTATTAGCTTAGACGCCAACCGCACGACTCACGTTCCCACCCCGCCTAAGAAAGCAAAACCCCGAGCGCGTCTTCCACTCGGGGCATCACTAGCCTGTCCAGCTGTAAGCTAATTATCGAAAGCCAAGAGACGAAAGTCAAGATTACTTGAGGCGTCCCGCCTGTCCTGGGACGCCCCAGCAGATTCCCTACCAAGATAGGGAACGCTGTGGACCCGACGGGATTCGAACCCGGACCCCTCAGCAGGACAGGCTAGCGTGCTGCCAGTTACACCACGGGCCCGAAGACAGCCTAGTGGTAGGGGTCGGCGACCTGCAAGGCTGCGCGGAAGAAAATTCGGCTTCGCGGTCCAATATAGGAAGAGACATTCTTTCCTCTGTCATCTTGAGCGGAGTCGAAAGATCCCTACCTCCTGCACACATTTCGGTGGCAATAGGGATTCTTCGCTTCGCTCTGAATGACAGGCGAAGAGCAAAGCCCCGAGCAGGACGGACGAAGGCGTCCGTCCCTCCACAAACAGCCCTAACTTTTCGCCTGCTGCGCGGTCTAAACGGCTATGATTTCGAGCGACGTCGCGTCAGGTCGTCTCCCATAAACATGAGCCCAACCATTCCCGACACTCTTCCCGCGCTGCTACTCCTTGAAATCTCCCCCATCGTAGTCTCTACCTACACCGCCGGCATCGCGCTCTTCGTAATTGGGGCTCTAGCTGCGAAAAGCGACGTCGCCCAGGCTCGCGGCCTCGATAAGGTTGTTGCCCTCGGCAATCTCTTCTTCGCCCTGCCGTTGGCGGTTTTTGCCGCGGAGCACTTCTCTGCCGCCCAGGGCATTTCGCAGATGGTGCCTAAGTTTGTGCCTTGGCATCTATTTTGGGCGTATTTTGTGGGAGTTGCGTTGCTCGCCGCGTCGTTGAGCATTGCCACGAAATTTCTGGTGAGTTGGTCGGGGCTGCTGTGGGGAATCATGATGTTTCTGTTCGTGGCGATGATGGACCTGCCCGGAACGCTGGCCGACCCCCACAACCGGATTAGCTGGGCCCTGCTGTTACGCGAGCTGTCGTTCGGCGCGGGCGGGTGGGTCCTTGCGGGAGCGGCAAGGGCCAAGCGGGATGGGCATTGGGGAAGCAAGCTCGTCGCCGCGGGTCGAGTCATAATCGGCGTCGGCGCGATATTTTACGGCGTCGAGCACTTTCTTCATCCCATCAATGTTCCAGGCGTTCCTCTGGAAAAATTGATGCCTGTCTGGATTCCGGGGCGCATGGCCATCAGCTATCTGACCGGCGCACTTCTGCTGGCTTGCGGGCTGTGCATTCTGCTCGGAAAGAAGACGCGCATGGCGGCCACTTACCTCGGCACGTGGATCGCGCTTTTGGTCTTTACGGTCTACTTGGCGATCCTGATCGCCTCGTTCTCAGACCCGAGCACCGACGTGAAGGTCGAGGCGGTCAATTACTTTACCGACACTATGCTGTATGCCGGAGTGATTCTCGCGCTTGCGCGCGCGATGCAGCGTACGGATTCCTAAGTGCTTGTCATCCCGAGCGAAATCGAAGGATCCCTACCGCTGGCACGCACCTCGGTGGCTATAGGGATTCTTCGCTTCGCTCTGAATGACAACGGATTTGCGATGATGGCAAACGGCTAATTATGCACGTGCGGGCTCTGGGCCGGGTTCGCCTTGTGCGCGGGCGGTTCCTTCACGACTTTCACCTCAAAACTCACCGGCAGGTTTTTCGGGGGAAAGCATTGCGCATTGTCGCATCCCTGGTAGCGCAGCACGCCGTGCATCACATATTTTCCGGGCACAACCGAGTGCAGCGGATGCACTCCGAGCGCGATCGTGAAGTCTCCAGTGTAGACGCTGAGTTTTTCGTCTGGAGAAAACGGAAAGGTCAATTCCTCGCCGGGGGGATATTCAATCTTTCCCAGGATAATGTCGGTCGGCAGGTCCATTTTTAATGCGGTGGGAATCAGGAACTCCGATTTCGGCGTGTTCGAGTTGATGTGGTAACCCGCAGGCACGCGAAAGTTAAGGTTCACCATCGTCTGGGTGGCGCGCTGCGTGGTTGTCAGCGGCACCGGAGTCACGGTGATTGTCGGAGCTTTGGGCGGCATTTGCGCCGGGCAAATGCTCGCGCCCATCAGAACAAAAAGCACGAGCGCTAAAGCCTGCAACGTGCGGATTTTCGATTGTCGAGTGTGCGCGGCGGACTGGTTAAGTGTCATCGTGAAATCGAGCTCGGTTGTGAATTGAAATTCGTCATCGGAATCGATGCCTGGTTTGTGGCAGCGCGAGTGTTCAACGCTTTCTTAATCGAATCCTCAATCTCTGCCTTGCCGCGCAGGCCGAGAATTTTATCCACGATCTTGCCGTCGCGCCCAATCACAAAGCTCTCGGGCAATGCCGGCACGCCGCCGTATTGATCGCCGACCGATTCTTTTCCAATCAGAATGGGATAATTTACGCCCATCTCTTTCGTGAACTTCGCGATGTCTTCTTTACTCGCATCGTCCATGGCGACGCCAACGATTTGCAATCCCTGCGATGCGTACTCATTCTGCAACTCAACAAACCACGGCATCTCGATTTTGCAGGGACCGCACCAGGTTGCCCAAAAATTGAGCAGAACGGCCTTGCCGCGCAGGTCGGAGAGGCGCACGGTCTTGCCGTCAAGCGATTCGAGCGAAAAATCCGGCGCGAGCGTGGAAGTGGCGAGCTTCGGTGCGAACGACGGGCCTTCGCGCCGCGCCTTGTGATAGCCGACGTAAATCCCGAACGCGATGACGAACGCGACGAGAACGAGTGCAAGCGGATTACGATTCACAGAAACTCCATTTTCATCTTCGTTCCGCCCGTGTCTTGTAAGCCTGAGCGGAGTGGATGCGCCGCGAAGCAAGCATCCGCGTAGTCGAAGGATCTCTACAGTCAATTTACAGCGCGAACCGGTTTAGGAACGAAAGCCAGTTCGAGATCAAAGTAAATCTACCAATCACCAGCAAGATTCCGAGAGCGATTAACAGCCCGCCCGAGGCAACTTCCACCGCATGCATGTGCGAGCGGAAGCGGCTATAAAATTTCAGGAAGCGCTCCACGCCTAAGGCGGTCAGCAAAAACGGAACGGCCAAGCCTAAAGAATAAATTGCCAGCAGCACCATTCCCTTCGAAAGCGTATCCTGCGCCGCGGCCAGCGTAAGGATGCCGGCGAGAATTGGCCCAATGCACGGCGTCCAACCAAAAGCGAAGGCAAAGCCGATCACGAAGGCTCCGATGGGAGTGCTCCCGCCCTTTAACTCATGCAAACGGGTGTCGGAGTACAGAGCTTTGATCTTCAGAATGCCAGTCAGGTGCAAACCAAAAATAATGATGACCACGCCGGCCACAATGGCGAGTGTGTGTTTGTATTGCGCGGCGATCTGGCCGATCTCGGTGGAGATAGCGCCGAGAGTGATGAAGACCACACTGAAACCGAGAATGAATCCCACGGAGTTGGTCATCACCCGTCGCATCAGGCGGCCCTGCGACGACTTAAGTTCATCCACGCCCGCGCCCGAAATCAAAGACACATAGCCCGGTACCAGTGGCAGCACGCAGGGGGATAGGAACGAGATCAGCCCGGCGAAAAATGCGGCGATCGGTAGCGGTAGGCTGGACATGCGTCTTTATTGTACCCGTTGGCGGAGCAACCCAGTTTCAACCTCGTTCTTAACCTCGGCGTCGTCCTGAGCGCAGCCGTTCTTCAGGCGGAGCGAGGGATCTCCAGCAATACGGCATCTGTGTTCAGGAGATCCCTCTCGGGCTGATCAGCGCCGCAATTCGGGATGACGCCTTCAAGTATGACCCATTCATCAGACGTTCGTACCTGCGATTAGTTTCGCGATGCTAGAGTAACCCTACTTTGATTTCGCCGGCGCCTGTGCGGGCGTTGCTGCCGGTCCGGGCAGCTCACTTGCCGATTCCGCCAGCATCTTGTGTAGAAAACCGAAAGGCACGGAAGCGTTCAGCATCGCGCGCTCACCTTCCTGTTTCACCTGCAGGCTGTCGAAAAACGCCTTCACATCTGGATCCGTGCCGTGCATCCCTACCGCAGCTTCCGCGCTGTGGCTCAAGGCGAGGAAGACGTTTACTTTGTCGACGAGGGCCCGCGCTTGATCTTCGTTCTCCGTGAACGCCTCGGCGCGAAGATGAATGGCATCGGCCTTCAGCTTTAGATGAAGCGGACTGAGATAGGTTCCCGAGGCAACCACCGTCGCTGGTGCCGGGAACAGAGCCCCCCAGGTTCCTGAGGCCGAGGGCTCAATGCGCGCCACGGCCCAAGCCAGGCTGGCGAACTGAACATGCTTGTAATACTGCCGCAGCAAAGCCGGACCCCCGAACGGCGAAGCCAGCCGCTTCGAACGGTCGATGATTCCGCGGATCACGGCCGGGTCGTCGTGATTCGAGGCAGCCACGGAATCGGCACTCAGCACGGCCACGCGCAACATCCTGCTTTCGATTTGAATGGTAAAGATGTCGACCGATTGATAGTTCTCAATCGATTGCGCGATCTGCCGGAGATAATTGGTCAGCCGCTCGCTGTGAAATTTTCCGACCAGCACCTCCGAAAACCGCGGCTCCGGAGCCGAGCCGCCAGTGCCTCCTCCTGGCCATTTCGCGGGATAATGCACGGCGAAGGCCGCCTCATCCAGATCGCGCTCAAACTGGAAGCCGGTCTCGCGAATGAAGCGCTCGTATTCCGGATCGTGGCTTACGACTGGCAACTCTTTTTCCGCATTCGCACGGCGCACCCAGCTGAGGTCGAAATAGACGAAGGAATCCGCTCCGGGCAGCAGGCGGGCTGGCTCAGGGGGCGCATGCTTCCTCAGTTGGACGGCCAGAACGACGGCCGCCACGACCACAATGACGCCCAGGAAGATGGGGAAAGTGCGCCTAATTCGCATGGGAAGCGATCAGGGCTGAAATCATAACACTGTGCGGTGGGGGTGTCAGAGTCGGGAGGGGAAGGCCCACCTCCAGGCGCTCCGACGTAACCACGGTCATGCGCGTCCTCCATTCAGGACTAGGTTTGGCGTCTCGCTCGCATTATCGTTGCTCGTTAGGGGGCATTTGTGGTTTGAATGAGCATTTATGTCGAAATTATGATTCGCGGCGACTTGGATGATCTTTGGGAGAAAACTCAGGATCCAAAGTTGCATCAGCGTTGGGACCTGCGATTTACAGAGATTGACTACATTCCCCGCGAAGTGGGAGAACCGCAAAGGTTTTTGTATTCGACCCGCATCGGTGCTGGTATCCACATTAACGGCGAAGGAGAAAGCACAGGAGAGCGCGACACGCGATCCGGGCAACGCACCTCAGCCTTGAAGTTTTGGTCGGACGATGCCAAGTCGCTGATCGATACTGGGTCCGGCTATTGGAAGTACGTGCCGATCGATGGAGGTGTTCGGTTTTTCACTTTATATGACTATCGCACCCGTTTCGGAGTGGTCGGACGAATAGTCGACAGGTTTGTCTTTCGACCGCTCATCGGATGGGCCACGGCGTGGAGTTTTGACCGGCTTCGCTTGTGGATCGAGAAGGGGCTTGCTCCCGAAACATCCCGTAACCTCGCGTTGGTGTACGGCTCGACTCGGATCACGATCGCGTTTGTTTTTTTCTATCACGGACTAATTCCAAAACTGTTGTATCGCAGTCCGGATGAGCTCGCCATGCTGCACAATGTGGGCACGCCGCTGGCTTCGCAACTTACCTCTCTGGCGGGATGGCTCGAGATTGGTTTCGCCATTCTGCTGCTCGTCTTTTGGAGAGCGCTGTGGCCGCTGTGGGTGACGGTCGTTGGAATGGCCCTGGCGACGCTAATGGTTGGAGTTAGCGCGCCTGCGTACTTCCATAACGCATTCGATCCGCTAACGCTCAACCTCAGTGTCGCAATTCTTGCCATTAGTGGGATCGTTACTGCAAAAGACACACCTACCGCCAAGAACTGCCTGCGAAACCCCAAGGAGGGCTCCCGGTGAGATCGATCTACGAGCAAGCGCTTGGACGTGAATTCCTGCGTCTCCATCCGAAGATACAGGAACGGTTTGGTTTCTCGAGTCGCGACAATAGCGCATGCATCGGAACAGGAACCATGGAAGCGGTCTGGCATGGGCCACTGTACACGATGCCGTTTCTGTACATTGGCAGTTGGCGAAGGATTATGTTTCCCGAGAGCGGAGAATCGGTGCCTTTCACGATTCGAAACTATGCTTATCTGGATCAATACGGGCGAGAGACGGTGACCTGGATTCGAAACTTCTCTACTAACACGCCTCGCCGTTTCGACGCTTACATGATCTACAGCCAGCAACGGAAGCGGATCGTGGATTACCTGGGTACGCACCAGCATCTCGCGGTTGATATTGATCTTTCGGTTGGCGATCAAGGTGGGCTTCGTTTGCGCTCCAATGCGCAACGCTTTTACGAAGGCATGATCGGCTTCAGCTTTCCGCTGCTGTTGTCGGGAATCGCGGACGTGTGCGAATGGTATGAAGAAAACGACCAGCGCTTTCATATCGAGGTGAACGTTTCCAACGACGTTTGGGGTCCGTTGTTCGGCTATCGAGGCGCCTTCGAGGTCGAATGGAAAGCGGTCGGCAAGGATGAAATTCCGGCGGATATATTGCCGGTTCGCTGCGAACGCAGGGAATAACCTTACTAATCAAAAACAAAACGGCGGAGCTTCCGCATGGTGTGCGAACCCTGCCGTTAATTTTGAAACCCCACTGGAGGATGTCGAGACGCCGTATAGCTAGGCTCTTGGGCACCGGCCCAAGCTCCCCCTCATCCGCACTACGACCCCGCTCTTTGGCAGAAGCAGTGGGTTGCATTGAAAATCTTCTTTGTGATACTTTATTTAATTGTCCCGGACATCTGGAAGGGATTAGGGGTATACTTGTGCCTTCGGGCACTTGTGCCCGACGCTGGCGTAGCTCAGGTGGTAGAGCATCTGATTTGTAATCAGAGGGTCAGGGGTTCAAATCCCTTCGCCAGCTCCAGCTTGAGGCGGTTTGCGGGCGGGAGCCCGCAGCCGAAATCCCGAGCGCGGTTTGCGAGGGAACAGGAACTTCCGGCAGGCGGCGGACTTAGGTAAGCGGCGGCGCAACAGGTTTTTCCAACGCACTCCATTCGGAACTTTTCCCGCGTGTGGTGATCTAGCGCGGTAATCCGTAAGTGAGATTCTTGGTTTCCCTGCATTGCGAAACGAGAGACTGCGAAAACTTGCTCTGCGAGAAGTTGGCTGGCGAGTCCGGCGGGCAAGGCGTAAGCGCGTTAATGACGCCTCGCCGTTCTGCCGTTGGCCGGAGAATGCGGCTGCATCGCCCGGGTTTTATGCACAGGTGGGTGAGTGGTTAAAGCCAACAGACTGTAAATCTGTCCCTCCTAGCGAGGTACGAAGGTTCGAATCCTTCCCTGTGCACCAGAGTTGAGCCGTTTAGCGGGCGTGAGCGGAGCGGGAGCCCGCTGGCGAAATCCCGAGCGTTTTGTGCGAGGGATCTGAAATGTTATGAGTCGCTTGGCCATGGCGTTGATTGCGTACTCGTTGTTGGGTGCGCTGGCATTTGCTACGTTGAGTGATTTTCGCATTCGGACGCTGACGCTGCTGATTCTTGGGCTGTTCGCGTTCAAGAGCTGGGTGCGAAGGAAAGATGTGCTGCATCCGGATGGCGAAAGCGATTCGGAGTGAGGTTTTGCTGAGCCGATGTAGCTCAGTTGGTAGAGCACTCCCTTGGTAAGGGAGAGGTCATCAGTTCAATCCTGATCATCGGCTCCAGATTTGGAAGAGCGCGGATCGAAAATCCGCCGAAACGGGTTGGTTTGAGAAATGTGTTTGGGGAAGGGCACGACTTCAGTCGTGCCGCATTAGTTCCGGTGAAACGGCGGCTTTAGCCGCTGAGGTTGGCTGGGCGCTGAAAGCTGATGGCGGGTTTAAGGGCGGGAGTAACTCAGTGGTAGAGTCACAGCCTTCCAAGCTGTTGGTCGCGGGTTCGATTCCCGTCTCCCGCTCCAGATTACTGGTTCAGGTGCAAGAGACGTGAGCTTCGAGCAGGCGACAATCAGGGTCGAGAAACAGGAAGAGTTTTCCAGGCTGCAAGCCGCAATAGAGCAAGCTTTTCTGCCGGAGAACGCAGAACGCTTCCTGAAGCAATTGGACCGCAAGGGCATTCGCGTGCGGGATTTCGATGGCGTGCTGGCCAAGCGGGTGTTGGAAGATGCCGCCAAAGCGAAGTCGGATGTAAGCGCGGCGCATCTATATCAAGCGCTGTCGCTCTCGGATCAGGCGCAGATGCGGGAGTTTTATCTGTCGAAGCTGGAAACGGTAGACATCGCGCTGCGGCACAGATTTAAGAAGCTGTATCAGTATTACTGAGCTGAATTACCGAGCTAAGTTTCGTATCAGGGCGCGGCTTCAGTCGCGCCGTAACGAGCAGAAATCATTCGGGGCTTTAGCCCCTGAGGAAGATAGGAAATGGCGAAAGAGAAATTTGATCGCAATAAGCCGCACTGCAACGTGGGCACCATCGGTCACATCGACCATGGCAAGACCACGCTGACGGCGGCCATCACGAAGGTTTTGTCGAAGCACAATCC
>JBEKBW010000144.1:0-11387 GCA_050015215.1 Candidatus Sulfotelmatobacter sp. | reverse complement strand
TACAGCCGCGCCTACGAAAACTCCCAGCAGCGCGCTCTCGAGCTGCCGCGCTGGCTCCATCAGTACAACTGGCATCGTCCGCATGCTAGCCTGAATCACGCTCCACCCATCAGCCGTTCCGGTCTCGACCGGAACAACCTGTTGACACACCACACATAGCTCCTCAGCGTGTCACCAGCCCCGAGTCTGCAGCATCTGCGCCTCATCCAATGCTGACACTGCCAGCCCCTTCATCGCTCCCGTCAAATCTTCGCTCACTTCCAGCAGCACCTTCGGGTCTTGATAGTGCGTTGCGGCTTTCACGATGGCTCGCGCTCGCTTTTCGGCTTCTTCGGGAGGAGTGAAGGCGCAGGTTTCGTCGAAGGGATGTCTCTCTACCGAATGCGTACACGTGGTGCGCTTGCCCATGAAGATGCCGCTGCCCACAAACACGGCCTCGGCTCCCAGTTGCATTACCAGCGAAGCGTCGGCGGGCGTGGCGATTCCTCCCGCGCTGAAGTTCGGCACCGGCAGCTTGCCTTCTTTCGCTACGATCCTCACCAACTCGTACGGGGCTTGCAGCTCTTTGGCTTTGGCGTAGAGTTCTTGTTCGCTGAGCACGGTGAGAATTTTCATCTCCTGCACGATTTGGCGGATGTGCTTGACGGCGTGGACTACGTCTCCAGTGCCAGCTTCACCTTTGGTGCGGATCATGGCTGCGCCTTCGGCGATGCGGCGTAGAGCTTCCCCAAGATTGCGCGCGCCGCAGACGAAGGGAACTTTGAAGTCGTGCTTATCGACATGATGAGCTTCGTCAGCAGGAGTAAGCACTTCGGACTCGTCGATGTAGTCGACCCCAAGCTCCTGCAGAATCTGCGCTTCGGCAAAATGCCCGATGCGGCATTTCGCCATCACCGGGATCGACACAGCAGCCATGATCTCGCGAATCTTTTTTGGCGAAGCCATGCGCGCCACGCCGCCCTCGGCGCGGATTTGCGCTGGGACGCGCTCCAAAGCCATCACAGAGACTGCCCCGGCTTTTTCGGCGATTACAGCCTGCTCGGCATTCGTCACGTCCATCACTACGCCCCCTTTTAGCATTTCGGCTAGGCCGGTTTTCAGGCGGAGGGAGGTGTTGTTGGAACCATTGTTCTGCGACATTGTGGGATACCGTGGATACCTTTTCGCAAGCGCGAAGGATGAGCCGGCTTGCGCGTGACTGCCGGCTGCTTTTATTTTACAGGGCATTCATCATTCGCGGTATCCCCAAGCTACGAGTGCGCCGCAGCTGTGGAGCCGCCGGCTTTCGGCGATGTCAACTTCCCACCCTGTCCGGGGTCCAGACGGGAATATAGGGATCCTTCGACTCCGTAACTGCTTCGCTGCGCGAAGCAGTTACTCCGCTCAGGATGACACTCGTTGCATTACGGAATCAGCGGCAGAATCAGATGCGACGGTAGATCGCGCGAACAATAGATGCGCTGGGTGGCGGAGACGTAATCGGTCGCGGCGGCTTTGTAGATGCTGGGGACGAATTTCTGCGGGTTGCGGTCGATTACTGGGAACCAGGTGGATTGGATCTGGACCATAATCCGATGGCCTTTGAGGAACACGTGGTCGCGGTCGCGCAGAGGTATTTGCCATTCAGCTGGTTTGTTTGGCGTGAGCGGGTGCGGTTGCTCGAAGCTGGCTAGATAGCGGCCGCGGCGGACTTCCATGGCGATTGGTAATTCGTAACCGTTCAGCGATTGCGCGTACTGGCCGGGCTTTGGTCCGTCTTCCGGCTTCCAATCGTTTTTCTGGGCGTCCTGCGGGTACACGTCGATCAGCTTCACGATGAAGTCGCTGTCGGTGCCGGAGGTTGAGGCGAAGAGATCGGCGGCGAGCGGGCCGGTGACGGTCAGGTCGTGATCGAGCGGTTCGCTGGTGAAGGTGAGAACGTCGGAGCGGTTGTCTACGAAGCGCTGATCGGCGGCCTCCCAGGTGCGCCAGTCGCCGGCGGGATAGGTCGGAGAGATGGGACGCTGGCGATAGGGCACGGGATTCGCCGGGTCGGAGACGTACTGGCGATAAGACTTTGAGTTAGCGGCATTCGGTGCAGTGAAGGATAGCGTGCCGTCGCTGTGCAGATAGAGATTGGTTGGTTTGGATTCATTCGGCGGCCAAGCCGCGTAGGTGTGCCAGGTGTTCGATCCGCTCTGGAATGTGCTGGCCTGCCAGGCGGGCTTGTCGCCTTCGCCATGGAGGTAGTAGCGGAAGAATGGGGCCTCGATGTTCTCGCGGAATTCGCGGGCAGTTTCATGGCCGCCAAATGGGATCAGGCCGATGCTGTCACCTTTTGGCGATTGCCACTCGCCGTGATACCAGGGGCCGGCAACGATGAAATTTGTATGATCGGGATCGTGCTCTTCGGCGCGGCGGAAAATCTGCCACGGTCCCCAGGGATCTTCCTGGTCCCAAAATCCGGCTACGTTGAGGTTGGGCACGGTTGAAGAGTGAAGTTGATTGACCCAGGCTTCCTTTTTCCAGAAATCGTCGTAGTCAGGGTGGTCGATAGTTTCGTTCCAGTACGGAATCGAGCCGTGAAGATATTTCGCGTTAATGTTGGAGAGCGGACCGAGATCGAGATACCACTGGAAGGTGTCGTAGGTTTCGAAATCAAAATGGGTGTTCTTGTTTTTGTCGGCCTGCTCGAGCACGGCGTATTCGAAGTCGTAGCTTTCGCGAAGAGCGCCGTAGCGATGATCGTCGTCGTTCATCCATTGGTCGACGGGGGAGGCTTGCTCGCTGATGGCTTTTAGCGCGGGGTGGGGATGGAGAAGAGTTAGCGCGGTGGTTAGTCCGTCATAGGAGACGCCGTACATTCCTACTTTGCCGTTATTGTTGGGGACATTTTTGACGAGCCAGTCGATGGAGTCGTAGGCGTCGGTGGTTTCGTTGGTGTCGTTCGGGTCTTTGAGATTGACTTGCGAGGAGAGTTTGAAAATACCTTCGGATTTAAAGCGGCCGCGAAGATTCTGAACGACGAGGATGTAGCCGTCTTGGGAGAACTCTTTTAATGATGCGGGCATCTCGGTGTAGGTCTTTGCGGGAACCCCATAGGGCGTGCGGCGAAACAGGATGGGTAACGGGACTTGCTGATCGACCGGCGTGAGAATGACGGTTTGGAGGTGAATGCCATCGCGCACGGGGATCATAACTTCCTGGTAGGTGAAGAGCGGTTTGGCTTCGGGCTGAGTGGCCGATTGTTGCGCGGTTTGGGCGGCGGCGGAGATCAGGAAGAGTAGAGGAATAAAAGAATGCACGAGCGATCGGCGCAACGGAGTCCTCCGTTTTTATTTTGGAGCTTGAGCGCGCAGTATAGCAATAATAGGGCGCAGAGCGCTCTAGTCGCCTCGCGTGTGGCGCTCACCTGTCAGGCAAAACTATTACCACAGGGGGCACAGAGGGACACAGGGTAAACCTCGTCGATTAACGCTTCACATATTTGGCGAACATTTTTTCTGGGTTGATGGCGATGAAGATGCCGCGGCTGCGGGCCAGGACTTCGTTTTTTTCATTTAGGATTTCAGCAGTGTTGATGTGGGTACGGCCTTTCTTGCTGATCTCGCGGCCTTCTACGCGCAACGGTGTGTGCAGCGGGACTGGCTTTAGGTATTCGACCGTCATTTCTCTCGTTAGCGCTACTACGTGGTGGAGCTTGTTGACTTTGCCCATGGCGTCGTCGAGGATGCTGGCGATGATGCCGCCGTGGCAGTGGCCGGGGGGTCCGGTATAGCGCTTGCTTAGGCGTAAACGGCAGACGAAGGTTTGGCGGGCTTCGTCGAGGATGAATTTCAACTTCATGCCGTCGGGGTTATCCTGGCCGCAGACGAAGCAGCGGTTCTTCTGCATTTTCATGTAGCGGGTTTCGTGGCCTTGGGGCTTGGGAGGCATGGTAGGGATTCTAGCGGATGTTCGACGTGGGTTTCCGCGACTGCGCTTGCCGCTGCAGTGCCAACCGACTCGGCTTCGGGATAAATTTCGGTCACGAGTCAGTACGCGGCGACGAGGGGACAGCGCTAGCGGGGAAAGTGGATTCCTAAACAAAGTTCCTACTGCTTACTGCGTCGGACTCTTTAACGCGAGGGTGTAGGCGACGTCGTTGCTTCCTACCAGCCAGATATCGCTACCCGGAATAGCAATGCCCCCGTCCAGGACATCGGCATAGAAGCCGTGCAGCGCGATATTGGGAGTGGAAACGGCCGTCCATTTTTCGCCGTTCCAGCGCATAGCCAGCGTGTATCCCTGGTCACTGGCGATGTCAATGGTTTCGCCGACCGCCCAAACATTGTTGGCCGTGGCGGCAAAAATTCCGCGGAGCTCGTTACTTGTCTTGCCGGACTGACCTACATTCGGGCTGTGCACAATTTGCCAGCTCGAGCCAGTCCAGTGTTCCACCAGGGTAAACACTGGCCGGTCATCGGTGGGACTCTGAATGTACCAGCCCGCAGCCCATACGTTATTTGGAGCCAAGGCGACCACTCCGTTGAGGATGTTGTATCCGCAGCATTGGTTCGGGCTGTGAATGCCGGTCCATGCCGAACCGTTATAGTGCAGGGTGCAAGTGCCTCCGCCCAGTGTGCTGCCCACAGCCCAGATATCGTCCGTGGAATCGGCCGAAATGCCGCGCACAATGCAGTTGCTTACGGGGGGCGAGTATTGCGTCCAGGAAGTGCCGTCGAAGTGTTCCAGCAGGGGGAACGCGTACGGGTCCTCGAACTCTTCGCCGCCTGCCCAAATATCGTTTGCGGAAATCGCCGTGATTGAGTTCAGTTCCGCCGTCTGAGGCGCTGGGAACTGCGGGCTGGGGAAGACACTCCAGCTGGTTCCATCAAAGTGCTCGACGATGGGCGATTGATAGGCCCCAACGATCTGAAAGTTGATATAACCCACGGCCCACACGTTGTCCGGGGAAACATCGGCGACGCCGTTCAGAAGATTGCTTCCGTTGCCCGGCATGTCGGGCGCAGGAAAGGCAGTCCAGTTCGTGCCGTCATAATGAATCGTACTCGCACCGACTGACCATATATCGGTTGAGGAAGATGCCGAGACGGAGAGCAGGTAGTTCTCCTTTGGGTAGGGCTGATTCTCATTGGGCGTAGTCACAATCTGGAACGGAGACTTGGCGGGCGGCCCCGACGCCCGTGAGCTTTCGGCAAGAATCACGGTAAGACATATTGCGCCGAGCACCGCTACAGCGCTGCGATTGAACATGGTCTCCCTCCCAACAGGTCCGGCCGGATGCAGCGTACCTAATGTGTCGGGTGGTCAGGTCACAGGGTTGTAAAGAATTTGTAAAATTCGAGTCCGACGAGCGGCGCCACGCGATTATCTGAGGTATGAACTTCAACCGCATGCCATCGCGGCTGTCGTGGCCACAGAGGAAGCAGCGGTTTTTCTACATTTTCATGGAGCGGGTTTCGTGGCCTTGGGCCTCATGGGGCCGTTTTAGCGGATTCAGGCCGACCCATACGCTTTAGCCGGTATTGAATTCCTTTGGCGGAAACGGTGAGAGCTGCGAACACAGCTGGCACGAAAGACCAATACAAGAAAACGAAGTCCAGTCGTGAGTTCCGATCGCTCCCCAGATTAAACCAGCCGGTGCGATTTTCCACGAGGATGGCGATGATCGCCAATAAGAGTGCGGCTCCTTCGATGGCGACGAAGGTGAGAACTCCGGCGATCAGGCCGGAGAATATTGCGGAAACTTCCTCGGCTGCTTGCGGAGAAGTTCGGTCGAGGCTGATTGCGCCGTATCCATTACTGAACGTGTGAGTAAAGCTTTCGGCTCTTAGGGTGCTGGTCCGCTGGATGTTGCTGATGGAGTTCATGGTGGTCACCTTACTTTGATGGCACGCGGAGTCCCACTTCTCGCAACAGATGCGAGAAGTGGGGCACCCGTCATCACTGACTTGTTTAGCCAGCGCTTAGTGTCAGCGTGGCTACGTTTACGTGCGGCCAGAGGACGTTGTTGAAGACCAGGATCGATACCTGCGAGTACTGCAATTGCAGGAAGGTTGGAGTTGGCCAGAATGGCTCGATTCCCAAGAGGCTGGGGTCAAGCTTCACCTGTGCCGCTGGGACCGGATAACCATCCATTCGCACCCACTCGATCCAGAACGTCGCCTCGGATTGCAGGACGAAGGCGTTGGCGTTGCTGGGATCGGTTGGTGCGGCCGGATTTGCAGTGCCGAGGAACGGAATGTTTTCGATGCCGCTGCCTGCTCCGGTGGTGGAGAGTTGGATGGTGATTGTGCCGAGGATATCCTGGCCGGCAATTGCGTCGCGCAAGACGGAATTCGGGTCGTTGACGTAGGCTTGCGGGATGGACGGAGGATATGGGCCGTTGCTTTGCGAGCCTGCGACATCACTGGAGAGAACGACCTCCGGGACGATGTGCTCTGCGCCGTCAGTAGCCGGGATATCCACGGGCTGAATGCCGAGGCCCAGCGCGCCCGCCGGCGGCGTGAATGCCGGCATACCAGCGATGGGGTAGATCGGCGGAATGGTCGGCGCGCCCGGCTTGGGCGTGGTGCTCGGAGTTGGCCCCTGCATCAGCAATGAAACTCCGTGCGGGATGCTGGCCATACGCACGATGCTGGGTGCGACTACCGGCTCCTGACTCGCCGGTACGTTCATGAACAGGCCGGGCTCGATGTGCAGCGCCTCCCCGGCGGTTGAAAACGGCTTCTTGTCGGCGTCGGTGACGCGCTGGAGATAGTGGAGGCCGTAGAGGCTGAGATCGGTTTGCGGATTCAGGCCGCGGTTTGGCACCACGCCTGGGATCACATGGAAGTCGAGTGTCTCGCTGGTGAGGTTGAGTTCGAGAAAACGTTTGGTTTGGCTGAAGGGCGGCGATTGCGGATTGTCGGGCCGCCACATCACGTTGAAGCCACGCCCTTTCCAACTGCCTGCCAGGGACGCGAGTGGGCCGAGTTGTAGTGCGGTTGTTAGCGGGCCCTGCTGGAAGCGGGGCGGCACAGACGAAACTTTGGGTGTAGTAGGTGGAGTGGTCGTTGCCGGACTTTCGATTGTTGTGGCCATGAAGAACCTCCTGCTGCGGGTTGGTGGCTGATGGGCCGACGCCACTTGTAAAGCGCGTTTGGCCCCGGCTTGTTCCGCAGTTGATGGGATAGTGCAGGGAGGGGACAGAACGTTTCAGTATGGGATTTGAAATTCATAATGCCGATGCTTCAAGCGGTCATTGGCGGGTGCCAATGGATTTCCTCTCCACAGCATCGATTCGGTCTGCTGGTATAGGGTCCCTCTCGCGGCTTTTCGCCGCGTTCGGGATGGTGCTTCTCTCTCTCACTCTGAGATGCTTTCCTTCACAATCAGAGGGCGGCTCTTCCAAATGGTGGGCTAAAGCTATATACATATCCGTTCGGAAATTCTTTGCATCGGAGATGCTCGTGAGAGCTCGACTTGCCGCAGTCCTCTTTGTCATTGCGTTCGCCTTCCACATGAATTCTGTTGCGCAGGATTCCGACATTACGCCGCAGGCCGTACCTACTTCTCCTAAGAGCAAGAAGTCTGCGAAGAAGGACGAGGGCAAGGCTGCGCCTGCCGCGGACAAGAAAGAAGAGAAGAAGCCTGGGATGAATGCCGACACCTTTTCTGGGTTGGCATTTCGGTCGATTGGGCCGGCTGTGGCTTCGGGGCGGGTGATGTCGATTGCGGTGAATCCCAAGAACAAGTTTGAGTATTACGTGGGCGTGGCTTCGGGAGGGGTTTGGAAGACGGTGAACGATGGGACTACGTGGACTCCGGTGTTTGATAAGGAGGGGTCGTATTCGATTGGGTGGGTGGCGCTGGATCCGAATGATGCGGCGGTGGTTTGGGTGGGGTCGGGCGAGAGCAATTCGCAGCGCAGCGTTTCTTACGGCGATGGGATTTACCGGTCGGAGGATGGCGGGAAAAATTGGACGAATTTGGGGTTGAAGAAGTCGGAGCATATTGGGCGGGTGGTAATTGATCCGCGGGATTCGAAGGTGGTGTATGTGGCGGCGGAGGGTCCGCTGTGGGGGCCGGGCGGGGATCGTGGATTATATAAAACTACCGACGCTGGGAAGAATTGGAAGGCAGTTCTGACGATCAGTGAGAACACCGGAGTGGTGGATGTGGCTTTGGATCCGGCGAATCCGGACATCATTTATGCGGCGGCTTATCAGCGGCGGCGGCATGTTTTTACCTTGATCGATGGCGGGCCGGAGAGCGCGATTTATAAGTCTACTGACGCGGGGACGACCTGGAACAAGTTGAAAAATGGATTGCCTTCCGTGGATATGGGGCGGATTGGTTTGGCGGTTTCGCCGGTCGATACGAATGTTGTTTATGCGACGGTTGAGGCGGCGGATGGCAAGGGCGGAATTTTCCGGTCAGAAGATAAGGGCGCGAACTGGGAGAAGCGGAATGAGTTTGATGTGGGCGCGATGTATTACGCGCGGGTGGTTTGCGATCCGAAAAATGTGGATCGAATTATCGTGATGAATGTTTCGCTGCGCGAGTCGCTGGATGGCGGCAAGACTTTGCATAAAGTTAATGAGGTAAATCATCACGGAGATAATCACGCGATCTGGATCGATCCGGATGATACGAAGCATTGGCTGCTGGGTTCGGATGGCGGGATGTATGAGACCTGGGATAACGCGAAGTCGTGGGAGTTCAAGGCGAATTTGCCTACGGTGCAGTTTTACGACGTGGCTGTCGACAACGCGCTTCCCTTCTACAACGTCTGCGGCGGGACGCAGGATAATTTTTCGTGGTGCGGTCCTTCGCGGACGCGGAACATCAACGGGATTATGAATTCGGATTGGTTCGTTACCACTGGCGGAGATGGATTTCGCTCGGTGGTCGATCCAGTGGATGCGAACACGATTTATTCGGAATCGCAGTATGGCGTGCTGGTGCGGTATGACAAGCCTACCGGGCAGGAGATGGTGTTGCAGCCGCAGGAGGGTAAGGGTGAGCCTCCGCTGCGATGGAATTGGGATTCGCCGGTGATTATCTCGCCGCACTCGCACACGCGGCTCTATTTTGCGGCGAATAAATTGTTTCGCAGCGATGATCGCGGGGATACGTGGAAGGCTATTAGCGGCGATCTGACGCGGCAGATTAATCGCAATACTTTGCCGGTGATGGGGCGGGTTTGGGAGCCGGACGCGGTAGCCAAGAATGCTTCGACTTCGCTGTACGGGAATATTGTCGCTTTGTCCGAGTCGCCGAAAAAAGAGGGGCTTCTTTATGTTGGGACCGATGATGGGTTGATTCAGGTCACCTCTGACGGCGGCGGGAGTTGGACCAAGTATGAGACGTTTGCTGGGGTTCCTGAGAAGACTTATGTGAGCCGGTTGGCGGCATCTTCGCATGATGAGAATACGGTGTATGCGGCGTTTGACAATCATAAGAATGAGGACTTTAAGCCTTACTTGTTGAAGTCTTCCGATGCTGGAAAAACCTGGGCGTCGATTGCGGGAAATTTGCCGGAGAATGGGCCGGTGTTGGCGTTTGCGGAAGATCCGGTGAACGCGAATTTGCTGTTTGCGGGGACGGAATTTGGTGCGTTTTTTACAGTAGATGGTGGCGCGCATTGGGTGCAGTTGAAGGGCGGACTGCCGACGATTGCGGTGCGCGACATGGTGTTGCAGGGGCGCGAGGGCGATCTGGTGATTGCCACGTTTGGGCGCGGGTTCTATGTGCTTGACGATATTTCGGCGCTGCGGGGGATGAGTGAGAAATCGCTCGAACAGAGCGCGGGCTTGTTTCCAGTGAAGGATTCGCTGTTGTATATGGAGCGGCATCCATTGGGGTTGCCGAAAAAGGGATTCGAGGGGGATTCCTTTTATACGGCGGAGAATCCGCCTTATGGGGCGGTGTTTACGGCTTATCTCAAAGATAAGTTGAAAACGAAGAAGGAAAAGCGGCAGGAGGCGGAGAAAGAGGCAGCGAAAAAAGGGCAGACGCTTCCCTACCCTTCGAACGATGAGTTGCGGGCTGAGGCGGAGGAACGGAAGCCGGAAGTTTGCTTCATGGTTTATGACGAGGCGGGTGCGGCGATTCGGCGCGTTGAGGGCAGTATTGAGGCGGGATTTCAGCGGGCGGCTTGGGACTTGCGGTATCCCGTGGTGACGCTGCCGGAGCATGAAGAGGACGAGGATGATTTCCCGCCCGCTTCGTTGCACGGGATGCTGGTTTTGCCAGGGTCTTATTCTGTGCGGGCTTTTCAGAAGGTGGGTGGAGTCGTAACTGAGTTGGGATCGGAGCAGAAGTTCAAGGTTGTTACTGAGGGCGAGGGATCGATGAATGCCGGCGATCTTGCCACGCGGGAGGAGTTTCATCGCAAGGTGGCGCGGCTTTATCGGGCGGAGTCTGGAGCGATTCGCACTGCCGAGGAAGTGCAGGAGCGGATGAAGAAGATTCGCGAGGCTTTGCGCGATACGCCTGCGGCGGAGAAGCTGGAGGCGGCGGCGGATTCGATTGAGGCGAATGATCGTTTGATTTTGCGGGCTTTGAGCGGGGATAAAGAAATCGCTAAGCGGCAGGAGCCTACCCCTTCGGCGATCAATGATCGGATTGAGGCAATTATGGAGGGGGAACGGTTCTCGCTGGCGAGGCCTACGCAGAGTCACGTTGACGACTACAACATTGCGGCGGCGGAGTTTGGCGAGCAACTCGGGAAATTGCATACCCTGCTTGAAGTTGATTTGGCGAAGTTGGAGAAGGATATGGAGGCTGCTGGGGCGCCTTGGACTCCGGGTAGGGTGCCGGAGTGGTCGGAGAAGTAACGGGGTGTGCTTCTGGTTGGGCCGGGGGCAGTGCACGCGACAACAGGTTCCTCGCTTCGCTCGGAATGACAAAGTCTTTTTGTCGAGACGGAGCTTGCGCTTCGTCGATTGATTTTTCTGCTACAAGGCGCTTGCTTTTTTGCTGGCTGGGTGTGGTACACTCGCCGCCGACTGGTGCTTTCGCTCTGTGGGCGATGCATCGGCCGTGGGGAAATCGTCTCGCTTCGTCTTTCGTTTGGAGGACTGGGGAATGGGCCTCGCGTTAATGGCTGTGATCTGGCTGATCACGTTGGCCAGCACTTACTTTTTTGCCGCCAAAACCTGGTGGTTACCGGCCGGCGCCTCTGCCGCTGCGGGATTTATTGACGGACAATTCACTCTCACACTTATTTTGATGGGGATTGTTTTTCTGGCGGCGCAACTTTCGCTGGGATATATCGTTTGGCGATATCAGCAGAAGCCTTCCTCGCCGCCGGCGCTTTATTCGCACGGCAATACCAGACTGGAGATCGTTTGGACCATACTAACTACCGTATTGTTCGTCGGATTGAATCTGATGGGCAGCAGCGTGTGGGCCAGCCA
>JBEKBW010000143.1:0-22692 GCA_050015215.1 Candidatus Sulfotelmatobacter sp. | reverse complement strand
TCCTGATAATCGGGGTCCACGCAGGCGTGGATGGTTAGTGGGGGATCGAGGAGGTGCCAGGCTTCGCGGTAGGGTTCGAGGCGCATCTGGCGGGCTTTGCGATGGGGGTAGAAGCGGAGCATGGGTTGGGGGGTGCAGATTTCTATGGGGACAGCAGGTTCCTCCGTGCCGCTCCCTTCGGTCGCTGGTCGGAATGACAAACAGCGTTTTAGGGTTCTGCTCGCGGCATGTAGCCTTCGGCATAATCCTCGTCCACGCAAGCGTGGATGGTTAGCGGGGGATCGAGGAGGTGCCAGGCTTCGCGGTAGGGTTCGAGGCGCATCTGGCGGGCTTTGCGGTGGGGGTAGAAGCGGAGCATGGGTTGGGGCGTGCAGATTTCTACGGGGAGGATGTACCAGATGTTGAGTTCGATCACGTGCGCGGCGAGGAAGTCGATGTCGCGCTTGGTGTAGACGGCGCGGCCTTTGCCGGTGGTGTAGGTGGCGCGGGTTTCGTAGGCGCCGGCGCGGAGGGAGTCGGTGCATTTGACCTGGATGCGGAAGAGATGGACGTTGGGTTTGGGGCGGTTGTCGAGGATGAAGTCGTAGCGCTCGCTGTCTCCCCAGGGCTTGCAGATGCCGAAGTTGCGCTGGGTGGCCTGGTAGAGGAAGGCGGCTTCGGAGCGCTCTCCGGTGCGCTTGGTGTTGTGGAGGTTGTGGTTGTTGCGGTCGGAGCGGCGTGGGGACATCGGGACTCCTGGGAATTGCGGTTTAGCTTTCCTGCCGTGCTTTTGGTTTGCTTATAGTTATTATACTTGGTGGGTCAAGGGCGGGAGGTGCGCTTACGGGACATCGTTGCGTCTGGGGGACGTTGGGTTCCTCGGCGCTCCCTTCGGTCGCTGGTCGGAATGACAAGGGTTCGAGTATCCCGTTGAGCGTTAATAGCGGTCGTTGGTGTCGATGTTGAAGCCTAGCAGGGCATTGACTTCTACGGGCTGGGCGCCGCGTTGGGCTGGGCGGAATTTCCAGCTGGGCAGGGCGGCCATGATTTTGGCGGTCATGGCGGCGGGGCCGGGCTCTAAGACTTGGATGTTTTTCAGGTTGCCGGTTGCGTCCAGCTTGCATTTGATTACTACGCGGTTGTGGGGAAGGTTTTGGGGCAGGTCGGTGCGGATGCCGGAGGGGCCGGTTAGCGCTCCGGCGGCGTGGGAGTTGGGGTCGGCTTCGGCGAACTGCATTACTACGGTGCCCAGGTTGGTGTCGACGTAGACGGTGTAGTTGTCGCCGGGGAGCTTGCCGTAGAAATCGAATGCGCCGCCGGAGCGGGAGGTGGCGACAATGGTGATGGCGGGGCCTTCGTCTTTATGTATGTCGGAGCGAGTGGGAAGGCTTGGGGCGTTGCTGCTGCCGTCGTTGAAGCTGGGCAAGTTGACTACGCTGCTGGTGCTGCCGCCGCGAACGTCTACGCCGGAGATGGCGGGCGCTCCGGTGGGAGATGTGCCTGCTCCGCCCGGGCCGGGAGTGGGCGAGATGCCGCCGCGGGCGCTGGGGTCGGAGCCGCGGCCGGTGCCGGTGCGGCCTGCCCCGGTGCTTTCGCCGGTGAGTCCGCTGCCGGGGCCTGTGCCGTTGCCTATGCCTGTGCCGCCGCCGTTGCCGCCTAGGCCGGGCTTGTCGCCTCCGTTGGGCGAGAGCGCTAGCGATCCTTTGCCCCCGTTGCCTAGGCCGGGTTTTGAGCCGGGATCGGTGGAGAGGACTACGCCGGAGCCTTCGCCGCTGTTGGCACTTCTGGGCGGGGCTAGGACTGAGCCTACGTCGCCTGGACCGCCTAGGCCGGAGCCTCTTCTTCCGTAGCCTGAGTTGCCGTTGCCTGAGTCGGCTGACGGTGGGGGAGGGATGATGTTGGAGGCTAGCAGCGTGCCGTTGCCGGAGCCACCAGAATTTTGCCCGCCGGATTTTTGACCTCTGCCGGAGTTTGATCCTTGGCTAGCGCCAGAGATTGAAGGCGGTGGGGGGATCACGTTCGACGCGCCGAGAGACGAGCCTTGCCGGCCTCCCACTTGCCCCGAAGACCCGCCGTCAGCCGCTTGCACGGATGGTGGCGGAGGGATCACATTCGATCCTCCTTGAGGGCGGCCCGTCGGTGAACCGCCGAAGCCTGAAGCTGCACTGCCTACGGATGGCGGCGGCGGAACCACATTTGCGTTGAGCGATGTGCCCTGTCCGCCGTTGGGCGAGGTGCGAGAACTGCCGCCGGCGGCGCTGGAGGAAACATTCGGTGGAGGCGGGACGACTTCTTGCGTGCCGAAAAGTTTGCCGATGATCGAGCTTACGAACGAACCGTTGGCCGCCTGCGTTGGTGGGGGCGGAATTACGTGCGGGGCCGAGGATGGCACACCGCCACTTTCGAGTCTACGAATTTCTCGATCATTTGAGGCAGACGGTGGAGGCGCGACTACGGAGGGCGACGGCAAGTTCAGCTTCGCTGTGCGCGTGCTTTCTCGTTCGGGCGCGGAGACGGGCGGAGGCACGACGATACTATTCATTTGCACGCGCGAGGGAGAAACTTCGTGCGTGACGTCGGAGGGTGCTGGGGTAATTACGCGGCCGTTGAGCGATGGAGCCGATCGCGCCTGATCGCGCGAAACGCGCGTGGATGCGGGTGCGATCACGTTGGCGCTGAGAGAAGGCGCGTTGCGATTGTTGTTGCTGGAAACGTTTGGCGCTGGTCCGATGATGGAGGAATCGAGCCGCGGCGCGAATAGCGTGTGATCGGATTGGACCGTGGGCGCTGGAGCTACGATTCCTGCGTTCAGCGACGGAACCGTGCGGGATCTGTCCGATGAGACATTCGGCGCTGGCGGGATGATGCCGGAGTTTAGAGTCATGCTGCGCGATTGATCGCGCGTGACATTCGGCGATGGAGCGATTACGTTGGCGTCGAGGCGAGGGCCATTGTGCGAGGCATGCAAACCTTCCGCCGGAGGCGGTGGAATGACGTTCTTAAAGGCTAGAAGATTGGCCACCGCGCCGGGGGACGAGGGAAGTTTGAGATTGGGCGCGTCGACAACTCTCGGGGTTAGGGACGCGCCGCGGGCGACGCGAATGGTTTGCGTGCGGTGATGAGCTTCGCGTCCACCGGCGCGGCCGGTTGCGCCGGATTCCGCTCCACTTAGATCCTGGGTGCGCGGCAGTTCGTCGGCGGAGTAATAGATGACTTCATCGGGAGTCATGCGCGGTGTGGCGTAGGGACGCAGGTGCGCGATTTCTCCCGGAACAAATATCAAGAACAGAGCCGCGATTACCTGAAGCAGAAAAGAAGTCCCCATGCTGCGGTAATCGAAGCCGCCGAGCGGAGCTTCTCCGGCCAGGCGCGGGGCAGAGCGCGCGAAGGCGGGGGGGATGGAGGTGACAAACTCCTCCCATCGCGGCGACCACTCGACCAGCAACTTGGGCGCTTCGTGAAGCTGGCGGATGGTGCGGGTTTCGAGTTGGAGCGTTTGCGTCAAAATCTGATCAAAACCGTTTGTGCCAAGCGCGCTTTCGTGGAGGTTTGATCCGGCCCTGGGGATGGGTGGATGCTGCTAGGACTCCTTCAACCGAATTTCGACCAACTGAATTTCGACAATATCGCCCAACGCAGTTCCAGTTCTGGCCACGGTGTGGCTGGGTAACTCCAGGACTGAGGCTGCCCGCAATCGGATGGGGGAGAAACGCCAGGGGTGGAGATCGTGCTCGAGGTGCACCACCGTACCGGCGTGGTCTAAATAGACTACGTCAATCGGGAAGCGCATGGCAAGAGTATGTACGCCGCGGCAGGGACGAATCCATAGGCCGGTGCCATTACGGAAGTTATCAGGGTGGACGCCGATCAGGCCGCGCAGGCGGGTGAGGTGGGTTTGGGCGATGGAGAGGTCGGTGGCTAGGGGAAGATTGCGGGTCTGGTTGAAGGCTTGGTATGAGGGCATGTTCGCTCGGGGGCTGCGCCCCGTAAGCTTTTGCGATTGTTGTCGAATGCGAGACCGATAATTTCCAGATCAATCGCAGGTGGAAATTACTTACCTTGCGCGGCAACTTTCGTCGCCGGTACCGAAATTGTGACCGAATCAGGTTGCGTCCACACGGCAGTACCGCTGGTCAAATCTAAACGGTTCATGGTGATCTTTAGCTTGCCTGTATCGTCTTCCACCTGCAGATAGTGATAGTTGACTTCTGTGCTCTGGAACGGATCGTCCTTGGCGCGTTCAATCGGATAGGCATGCGCTCCGGCTCCGCCGGTCACGATGTAAGTGATGCCGCCGTGCTCGTGGCGCTCGTAATTATGCACATGTCCGGAGAAGACGACGATGCGCGCGCGAAGATTCTGCTGCCGCGCTTCCAGCATCTTGGCCATCTCCAACTCCTGTGAGCGGGCAGAGTGACCTCCGCCGAAAACTTTGGAGTCGGACGAACTGGTGTAGGGAGGGTGATGAAGAACGATTAAAACGAAGTCCACGTCGGCGGGAAGATGATCCAGTTTCTGGGTAAGCCATTGCCCCTGCGGGCCGGAGATTTCGCTGAGCGAGCTGTCCAGAACCAACATCAGAATGTTGGCGGCACGTACGGAATAGTAGCGGCTGGCCTTCAGATCAGGGAAGCGTTCGAAGTAGTTGCCCAGCGCGTCTTTCTCACTGCCGTGCAAATCGTGATTGCCCAATGCAGGATAGACCGGAATCTTTTTCTCGTGCCAAGCCGCGGTTTCCTTGTCGTAGACTTTCCAGTCGTCCTTATCGTAGCCGTTGTAGACGATGTCGCCGCCAAACGAAATGAACGATGGATCTGTTTGGGCAATGGCCTGCACCAGTGCCTGCCGTACCGGAGGATTTGCCGCGTCCGTATCTTTGGGATCATGAAAGCGCGAATCTCCATACACGACGAAGTGGAAGGGCGTGCTCGCCTGCAGTTTCAATTCCACCGGCTGAGTTTGCGGCTGAGGCTGCGAATGCGAACGGGAACAGGAGCAACCCAGAAAAAGAATGAGAATCATGACCGGCAGGTTAATGATCGCCACCTTCTGGAGAGACTTTATCAGCGGCCCACCACCAGCACTTCAAACTGTCCCGCTTCCGCCGTCGACAAGAGAAGCTGATGCGTCTTAGGATCGAGCGCCATCGTCTTGGCCTTGGGCAGCGTTTTCACCGTTGCAACAACCGAGTACTTGTCCGAAGTGTATTCGCGAATCGCAGGGATAGTGCCCTCGCCGTTGGCATTGAAGATAAGGCGAGACTCAGGATCGAAGGCGGTCGCATCGACATGTTCGCCGATTGGAAGGGTTATCATTTTGCCATTGTCTGCATTCATGACGGCCATCACTTTGCTGCGGCAACCAATGAACAACCGCGGCTCTGCCGGTCCATGGCGATGCTCGAGGGGCGGCGAGCAAGGAGCAGTTTGCCAGCGTTGCTCAACTTTCAGGGTGCGGGCGTTAATCTTCAGCACCACGCTTGCGTCTTCCAGATTATTGTAGATGTACCCTGAACCGTCCGCCACGGCATATTCGCGATTTCTGGAAGAACATAATCCCCGAAACCGCTTAATAGACGGTTCGTGATCTCGTCTACTTGCTGCGGTGTGACTGCGGCAGGACGTTCCTGCGCTGAGTGGCTTGCTTGTGGTTTCAGCCGCTGGCGATGACTTCATAAGGACGCATCATTTCGTTGTCTTCGTGTTCGAGGATATGGCAGTGCCATACATAACGTCCGACGAACCCGGTGAAAGGGACAATAATACGCGTGACCATTCGAGAATAGGCTCGTACCGTATCTTTCCAGCCGGCCTCATTGGGAGCGGGAGGTTGGGGCGGTCCTATGAAGTGCAACTGGCGCTTGGTTTGGAACAGCCAGGGCTCGTAGGGTTGGCGGTCCAGGATTTGGAAGCGCACCAGATGCAGGTGAATGGGATGAGTGTCGTTGGTGGGATTGATCAGCGTCCAGATTTCGGTCGATCCCAGCACGGGCTTCTCCGTGACTGGCATATTCCAGTGGGAAGCGTTCAGCAGCAGCAGGGTGGAGTTGCCTGCCTTGTTTACATATTCGTCGAGTGTGAGCAAGCGGGTTTGCACGGCTTGGGATTCTGGAATCCTGGGAACCGGCCGAAGCGTCGCGGGCAATGAACTCGCGTCGGTCACCTTGGCTGTTGAGACGCGGAACTGCATCACTACAAAGGCATCGCTCTTAAGAATGAGTTGCGCGCCGCGGTGCTCACTGAAATTGACGACGAGATCGGCGCGCTCCCCCGGTGAAATTTCAAGCGTCGTCAGCGGAACCGGCGCAGGTAATAATCCCTGGTCTGTTCCAATCTGGTGAAAGGGCACGTCGTTGGAATTACCAAACGATAAATGGTAGGTGCGGGCATTGGAACCATTCAGAACACGCAGGCGATATCTTCGCGGCTCGACGTCTAGATAGGGAAAAAGCTTTCCGTTGACCAGAATGGCGTTGCCGAAGACCTCCGGGACCCACGGCGACTGCGGATCTCCCGACGTTGGATATAGAAGCTGAGCATCTCGCGTCAGCAGGCGGTCGAAAAGAATGAGAGGCAGCTCATACTTATTCTTGGGCAGATTGAGCGCGTCCTCCACGCTGTCTCGAATGAAGAACGCCCCGAGCAGCCCGGCATAAACGTTGAGGCGATTGATGCCCAGGGCATGATCGTGGTACCAGAGCATCGCCGCATCTTGCTCGTTGGGATAGTAATAAAGAGAGGATTTCCCGGGCACAATCCAGTCTTCCGGATATCCGTCGCTATCGGGTGCGGTTTTCGCGCCGTGAAGATGCACGACTGTGCGAACTGCGGGCTTGTCGGACTCGGCCCCATGAATGGAATGGTCAATGGGCAGGAAATGTTCGGTGGGCAGCGCGTTTACCCATTCGACTAGCAACGGTTCGCCTGAGCGCGTCTCGTATGTGGGACCGCACGGCGAAGGCCCGAAGGTCCAGAACCCCGTCGGCTTCAAATCGCGATGAACTTTACTGCGGATCGCCCGCGCTTGGATGCGGTAGAACGGGACGCTTCTCTTTGGATCCGTTGGACTGGGGCGAAGTCCGTGGCGCTGCGCGATTACCGGGATGGGAAGCGGATCTACGAATTGCGCCAGAGTATTGACGTCGAGCGCCGCAGGCATGATGGTCGCCTGGTGCGTGGCCGCCCTTAACAGTTCTGCTTTCCTCGCCGAGAACGTTGCAGCCAGCAGGCTCGACCGATGTAGAAACTCTCGCCGTGTAATCACCATGTAACTTTTCGCGTACCGAGCATACAACAACGGCAAGGCGGTGAGAGCGTCCCATCGGCCTTGCCGTTATCCTTAATTGTTATTTCAGACCGCTCAAAGTGGTCTTACTTTGCGGGTTCGCCTGTCCATTCGTTGAGTATGTACGGGGTGGTGTTTATAGTCTGGCTGAAATCGAAGAGGGAAGTGATCGAGTTCGCGATTCCATCATAGGAACCCTGACCGATCCGTTGACCGCCAAGCCAATTGTCCTCGATGAAGCGGAGGACCGCGGTTTGATCGGTTACCGAGTGATCCACGTAGTTGTGCTGCGCCCAGGGCGAGATAACGAGGAGCGGTTGCCGCGGGCCGTATCCGCAGCGGCCTTGGGCGTGCACAGTGGCGGGATTGACGCCGGGCAGCGCATTGGCGCCACTGCCGCAGTTCCCCGGACCACTGAGAGCGTCGGCAGAGGTGTTCGATCCGTTCACGATCGTGCCGAGCTGATGATCGTACCAACCGTCGGAATCGTCGTAGAGAACGATTAGCGCGGTGCTAGACCAATCCGGCAGGCTTTGCAGGAAGTTGGCAACTTTAACCACGAATTGCTGCTCATCCAACGGATCGGAATTGCCAGGATGTGCGTCCTGGATGGCGATTGCTTTGAGGAAACTTACCGCCGGGAAATTGCCGGCAGAAACCGCGCTAAAGAAATCATTGATGTCGTAGTCGTGATTAGCGGGATCGAGGGAGTAGCCAATGGTCTGCAGCGATTTAGGGCGGGCGTGGGTTGGATTCGAGGTGGAAGCGTAGTACTGGAACGGAGTGTGATGCGGAACGTAATCCGCCTGCGGCCCTGCAACAACAATCGGTGAACTCGACGAGCGGTTGCATCCCGTGGTCCCGTTCGAGTTTACGATGCCAAGGTTGAATCCTCCGGCAAACCATCCCCAAGTGATGCCGGCGGCGTTGAGCAGATCGCCAATGTTTTTGCTGCCCATCTGCGCCGTTTCTGAACCCGAGCACACGTCGCCGTAAGGATCGGGATCGCCGATTACCGTGTATCCGCCGTTCCCGTCTCCGACAAATGAACCGGTACCGCCGGTGTAATTCACGACGCCGTTGGTCTGGCCCGAAATCAGGTTGATTGCGCCCACCGTGGAAGGACCGAAGTCGGTGCTATAAGAGTTGTCGCTCATCGCGAAGTGTTGCGCATAATTCCACAAGGCGGTAGTCGTATTGCCGTCGTAGTAGCCCATCACGAGACCGGTCGTAAGCACGGGTTGTTTGTCGCGCTGCGTGGGCGGGGGTCCGGGGTAGCCCGTGTACTCGGGGAACAGATCCATCGCGCCGCCATCGAAAGCTTGCTGCTCCGGCATGTAGTCGTGACTCATATCTTGTGTGAAGGCTTGCGTGCGATCGAGCCGGAAGGGATTGGCCGCGCCGGCGCCATTGGCAGGATTAAGGTTGGGGTTATTGTTTAGCAGGGCGTTGCTCAAGCCGTTGACGCTGGGCGTGTTCGGAAGCGCGTTGAAAGCCGGCTCTCCATTCACGTTGAGCGCGTTCGGATACGTTCCGAAATAGTGGTCGAAAGACTGATTCTCCCCGAAGATGATGACGATGTGCTTGATCGGGGTGGCGGTTTTCGCCTCGGCGGCGGAGGCTATTGGCGTTGCTACTGGGCCGGCCACAATGGCGGCGACGAGGCACCAAGACAACAGTTGACGCATAAATTTTGTCCTTTCTAATTGCGGTGAAGGGATAACCCTACTTGGTTCAGGGAAGGCTACTCTACGAAAGTTACGGAGATGTTACGGGAATATAAAGAAGTGCAAACGGCAGGGGGTGATCTTCACCGAGATGGCGGTCAGGTCTCGCAGGCGGCGGCTCGCCAATTTAGGTTTTCTCTTAATTTTAGGTTTGTTCCGCGCCTAAAGTTTTGCGCATCTATGCCGATAGAGCACAGATTGCCGAGGTCAGAACACCGCCGCCTGGCCCTTGCCGGAGAAAGCGGAACTTTGGAACTTCAAAATCAGCCCGCGAGTGGTCCCGTGCGAGACGTTGGCGAAGCCCGTCGCAAACCGCGGTTTAAATTTGCGGTCGATATCGGTATCCACTCCCAGTCGTGCGGTTTGTTGAAAGGTCGAACTTTGGACATCAGTGAGATCGGAATCGGGGCCGTGCTGGGAGAGGACATTCCCCTTGGTGAGGTCGTGAAGTTAAACATTCCGCTTCCCTCCGGTCCGGTGACGATTTGCGCCACGGTTCGCCAAAGAAGCTCTTTTTTTCGCTACGGCTTTGAGTTCATCGAGTCGAACTCCGTTCGCGAAATCCTGCAGTCCACCTGCCGCCAACTTGCGGTTCAGCAGTCCGCGTCCGGCGAGCCTTGAACAGGAAGGGGGCGTCCGACGGCAGAATTCTACTTGCCCGAGAGCGAGTGGTAGGCCTGGATCAGCGCAGGACCGATGGTGACGAAGAGGAATGGCACAAGAATGAAAATTACCAGCGGGGGGACCATTTTGATGGTGGTCTTGGCAGCTTGCTCTTCGGCGCGCTGGCGGCGCTGGGTGCGCAGAGAGTCGGAGTGAACGCGCAGAGCCTGGGCGACGCTGGTGCCGAAGCGGTCGGTTTGGATTAGGGTGCCGACGAGGGAACGAATGTCGTCGACGCCGGTGCGCTCGACCATATTGCGCAGGGCTTCGGGGCGCGGCTTGCCGGCGCGCATTTCGAGATTCACGAAATGGAATTCATCGCCGAGATCGGGATGGGCGTGGTGCAGATCGACGCCGACGCGCAAAAGGGCCTGATCAAGGGCGAGACCGGCTTCCACGCAAATGACGGTGAGATCGAGAGCGTCGGGCAGGGCGATGCGGATGCGCTGCTGCCGCGCCTTGATCATGCGCTTGAGGAAAAAGCGCGGGATGAAAAATCCGAGCGCGGGAATGCAGACGAGCAAGGGAAGACTATTGAAACCGGAAAAAATTACGACGCCGACGAAGCCGAGGAATGCGAGAAGCAGGCGGGCGCCGAAATAAAGAGTGACGTGGCGGGGCTCGCGCAGTCCCGCCTGAATGAGCCAGGCGCGGGTGCGGGAGACGTCCGCCGGAGAAAGGGGAATGGCCTTGCTCAGCGGATCGAGGGCCTGCTCGATTCGCTCTTTTACTTTTAACGCAGGTTTTTCCTGGGCTACCGCTTGACCACCGAGGGCGCGCAGGCGGGCGCCTAATACTGATGAGGGCGTCACTGCAGCCGCACCGAAGGCGAAGACCACCAGCACGATGGTGACGAATACGACGATGGTCAGTATCAGCGGCATGGCTTGAACTTTACTCTCTCACCCTACTCTCTCACCCTCACTGCGTCATACCTGAATCTTAATGATCTTGCGAATTACAAAATAGCCGAGCGTTTGCAGGGCAATACTGGCCACGAGCAGTGCGTGGCCAATTGGGTCGGCAAACAGCGGACGCACGAACTCCGGGCTAAAGATCAGCAAAATTCCGACGACGGCCGGCGGCATCGCCATAAGCAGAGCCATGGTGAGGCGGCCTTGCGCGGTGTGCACTCTGACCTGGCGCTGAATCTTGAAACGTTCGCGGATGACGTAGGACAGGTTGTCGAGAATTTCGGCGAGGTTGCCGCCGGTTTCGCGCTGCAGCATGACTGCAGTGACGAAGAATTTGATGTCGACAAGCGGAACGCGTTCGGTGAGATTCATCAGCGCGTCGCGCACCGGCATGCCGAATTTTTGTTCCTCGTAGAGTTTGCGGAACTCGCTGGCCAGCGGCTCGGCGACTTCGTTCGAGATCATTTCGAGAGCGGTGGTGAAGGCGTGTCCGGCGCGGACGGCGCGGGCGAGCGTGTCGATGGCTTCGGGAAAAAGTTCCTCGATTTTTTCGAAGCGCTTCTGGCGGCGGTAAGAAACGACCGAGTAAGGAAGAAATGCGCCAATGATAAGGGCGGCCCAGGCGATGGCGGCATTGCCGGTCCAGAGGATGGAGGCTAGTCCGGCGAGCGCGCCGCAAAAAATGCAGAGTAGAAGAAAATTGCCGGCGCGAAACTTCATGCCCGCCTGCACCAGCGAATCCTGAATGGCAGAGACGCGGGCGGAGCGGCGGAGCAGGGTATCGAAAGCGGGAATCTTGCTGAAGGCGGCTACGCCGACCACGATGAAGACTATTAGCGCGATTAGAGCCGGCACTTAGTAAGCACCTCAGCGGCTAAAGCCGCAGTGACATATAAACGGCACATCGCAGGGCTGAAGCGCTGCGCCACACAAAAGCACAACGGTGGTGCTGGGCCGATGTTCATCATACTTCCGACCGTGACTCGAACAAAGCGGGACGCAAGCGGGCGCCGTATGTGGCCAGGCGGTCAGCAAACAATGGGCGATGCCCGGTGGCTTTGAAAGCGCCACGAACCTTGCCGTTTTCATCGATGGCGCGGCGCTCGAAGACGAAAATGTCCTGCATGACGATGCCGTCGTTTTCCATGCCAGTCACTTCGGAAACGGAGATGACTTTGCGCGTACCGTCAGACAGGCGCGCGATTTGTACGACCGCGTGAATGGCAGAAGCGATCTGGCTGCGAATGGCGCGCTCGGGAATGTTGAGGTTGGCCATGGAAACCATGTTTTCAATACGGGAAAGCGCGTCGCGCACGGAATTGGCGTGGACGGTGGTGAGCGAGCCTTCGTGGCCGGTGTTCATGGCCTGCAACATGTCGAAAGCTTCTTCGCCGCGGACCTCGCCGACCACGATGCGGTCGGGGCGCATACGCAAGCTGTTGATGACCAACTGCCGCTGGCGGACCGCGCCTTTGCCTTCAATGTTAGGGGCGCGGGTTTCCAGGCGCACTACATGCTCCTGTTTGAGCTGGAGTTCGGCGGCGTCTTCGATGGTGACGATGCGCTCGACGTTGGGAATGTAGCCGGAGAGAACATTCAGCAAAGTTGTTTTGCCCGCGCCGGTACCGCCGGAGATCAGGAGATTCAGTTTTCCCTTCACCATGGTCGAGAGCAGTTCGAGCATGGGCTCGGTGAGGGTGTGATTCTCGATCATGTTCCGAGCGGTCAGTGGGTCGCGGCCGAAACGGCGGATGGAGAGGCAAGCGCCGTCGAGAGCCAGCGGGGGAATGATGGCGTTGACGCGGGAGCCGTCGGCGAGGCGGGCATCAACCATGGGCGAAGATTCATCGACGCGGCGGCCCACGCGGGAGACGATGCGTTCGATGATCTGCATGAGGTGTTGATTGTCTTTGAAGGACAGGCCAGTGAGTTCGAGTTTGCCGGCGCGCTCAATGTAGACGCGGTCGTAGCGGTTCACCAGGATGTCGGAGATGGTGTGGTCTTTGAGCAGCGGTTCCAGCGGACCCAGTCCAAAGATTTCGTCGAGGATTTCGCGCGAGAGGCGTTCGCGTTCGGCGAAGCTGAGGGGAACGATTTCGTTGTTGACCGCATTGCGAATCAGGACGAGGACTTCTTCGCGGGCGGAATCGCCGTTGGAGCGGCCGAGTTTTTCGAGATCGAGGCGGTCGAGGATCTTGCGGTGCAGGTCGGATTTTACCTGCTGGTACTCAGTCCGCTCGAAGGTCTGCAAGTTGGGCATACAAAATTATAGGAACTTCTGGGTCGCAGGGAAGGTCCCATTAGGGCAAAGAGGCCCGTGGTCTGTCGAGTCAAGGTCTATCGAGTCTGGTCCGTCCAGCCCCGAAGCTGGTTAGCCCCTGATCCCCGAACTTCCCCCTGACGTCCCTCTCTTCCCATCATACAGTCTTGAACAGCGACCAGGCTGCGCGTTTTACGTCTACGTCATTGCGAGTCAGTTCCTGGGCCAGTCCAGCGAAACAGCGCGCGATCTCGCTATGACTCTGCTCCATCACCGGAGCGCCACGATCAATGGCTGAGGAAATGGCGAAATACTGGTTGGGAACCCGCCATAGGAGTTTGACCCCGGCGGCGTTCTCGGCGTCGGCCTCTGTGAATCCGGGAACTTTGCGGAAGCGATTGAGCACCAGGCGCAGGCGATCGCGGTTTCCGGTTTCTCCGAAATATTGCTGCACGCGGGCGGCGCTCCACAGCGAGGCCACGTCAGCGTGGGCGACCAGCAGCACACATTCCGACAGATTGGCGACCATCCGGCTGGCGGCATCGAGGCGCGAGGAATTATCCACAACCACATATTTGTACTGGGTTACCAACATGTCGAACAGGCGGACAAACTCGGAGGTGGAAGGCTCGAGAGTAGCTGGCGCATTTGTGCCCGCTAGAAGTTGCAGGCCGCCGCTGTGGCGGGTCATGAAACTTTCGAGCAGGGAACTGTCCATGCGATGCAGATTGCGCGTGGCGTCAGAGATGTTGAACAGCGGCTTTAGGTTGAGGTGCAACGCGGCGTGGCCGAGAGGAGCAAAATCGATGAGGGCAGTTTGACCGTGGGCCGAGTGCAGAGCCAGTGCCAGGTTAACGGCGACAGTGGTGGAGCCGCTGCCGCCTTTGGCATTGACCACCGTAAAGACTCTTCCGCGCGGACCTTCTTTGCTGACGCGACGCTGCGCCGTGCTGAGGCGCACGAAGGCCTCCAGCAGATCGGTGGTCGTGGTGGGGCGCTCGATAAACTCCCGAGCGCCGGAGCGCATGGCGCTGACGATCGCCTGCGGTTGGTTGAGGTTTCCAATGGCGAAGACGGCGGAGTCGGGAAGCTCCTGATGCAGCAGTTCGATGGCGTGCATGGCTGGGCTGGCATTGTCGGCCGGAATGTCGACCAGCAGGACGTCAGGATTGGCCGCCTGCACGCGGCGCATGACGGGATCGGATGCGGCCACGGGAAAGCTGGCGCAGCTATGCACCGTTCGCGCCACACTGGTGCCATCGACCAGCACCTGCAGCACCGTGCGCTGCTCGTTGTCGGTGGCAACTACGACTACTGAAAGCTCCGCCATAACCAATACTCGACCGCGATAAGCATTTTACCTTGGAATGCGGGAAATCACTTACCGGAAGGCTTGGATCCCTTACTCCCGTCAAATTTGTTTTTATCCATGAACGGCTGCGGGTTCTTGGGAGTTTCCGGTGCTGCTGCGTCGGGGGAGACGCGGTGAACCGTACAGAGCACCATCAGCTCAGAATTCGTCTTCGAAATACTCTTGCTCTTGAAAAATGTGCCGAGAATCGGGATATCGCCCAGGCCGGGAACCTTGTTCCAAATATCGGTGACGCGGTTATCGATTAAGCCGGCAATAACGAAACTTTGGCCATCGCGCAGTTCAAACTCCGTCTCGGCCTTGCGGGTGCTCAGGGCCGGGATGGTAAAACCGGAGATGGTGAGAGCGTCGGCAAAATCAAGCGTGCTGACTTCGGGTGCGACCGTCAGATGGATGTTACCGTTTGGCATGATTACGGGAGTGAAATCGAGCTTGACACCGAATTCCTTAAAAGAAATGGTAACGGCGGTAAAACCCGCGCCCGGCTGGACGATGGGGAAAGGGAATTGACCACCGGCCAGAAAACTGGCTTTCTTTCCATTCACGGCGATGAGGTTAGGCTCGGCCAAAATCTGCAGGAGGTTTTTTGTCTGAAGAGCCTCGATGACCGCGCCAAAGTGAATATCCGGCCGGAACAAGAACAAGTTTAGGACGTTGCTAATAGTCTGGGTGGCGTCGAAAGGAGGATTCTGGCCCGTGGTTTGGGTAATGGAGGAGGTTCCGAATCCACCGTACTGACCCGTGGTTGTAGTGCCGATGGTATTGCCGGCGCCGGTGGAGAAAAAGTTGGAACCAAGCTGCGTGAGAGCGGAGCGGTCCACCTCGGCAAACTTCACTTCCAGCAGAACCTCTTGTGCGCCTACCGGTCCGAAGGTGAGAACGTTGACAACATTTTTGGAATAAGCGGATGCGAGTTCTCCGGCACGCTTAGCGACGTCTTCCGTAGTGACGTGGCCGGAGAGAACGATGGCGGAACGAGATGGCGTGACGGAAATCTGCTCATCGGGGAAAACACGATGCTCTTCGTCGGCGCAGGCGCTGACGTCGACGTCTACACGGAGATCGAAGCTGCGGGAGCGCTCAAGTTCGTCCCAGATGAGAAGCGAGATTTCGCCGGCAGCCCGGCCATGAACCAGGATTTCTGTAGGAGTGACGACTTGGACCGAAGCCACGCCGGGGTCGGTAACTGAGACTCGTTTGATGCGCTCGGTGGTATTGATGAGCAGAGACTTGTCGACCATAACGCGCAGCGGCGCCGAACCTTGAGGCTGGGCGGCGGGAAGCGTGGTCTGGGCCACGGGAGCGGTCGATTCCTGGGCGGGAGCAGGAACAGGTGTGGCGGGCGCATCGGGCTGCTGCGGAGCAGGCTCGGCGACAAGAGAAACCGGGAATACAAGCAAGAGCGCGAGCCGGATTAGAAGGGTCGAACGCAACTTCATCGTGTGATTCCTCTCCGAATGAGGAAACCTGCAATGCAGCTTATTGAGCATGCGGTCCAAACTGACCGAGAGCTACTTGGAGTCTTTACAACCGTCTTCTGAACATTTGACGTCGGACTTTTTGTCACCTTGATAAACCTCAATACCCAGGACCGTTGGTGGGGGAGGCGGCTGAGTTTTTTGTACCTTTACGGAATGTGTGTGGACCACGGGTTGAACTGGCGGCGGCGTGCCGCCCTTGTACAGACCCCTGGCATTAGCCGGGGCCAGGTCATCCTGCTGGGTATCGAGGGGGTTGCGCAGGACGAGTTGAATGTGGCCTTCGTTGCTGGCCAGAGTAAGACGCTCGGCGTCGTCGGGAGAAGCCAGGAGCGTAATGACTGGCGTATTCATAGCGTCGCCCGCGGCGTTGCGCTCCAGTTTGTTGCCAGCAGCAATTACGGCAACATTCTGCAGGACTGTCGTGGTCTGATTTTCGGCGCTACCGTTCGGGGTGCCGGTAAGAAGAACATCGACGCGGGTGCCCGGGCCAACGAAGCCGGCAACGGATACAACTTCATTTACCCTCACAGAGACGGCGCGCATGCCGGGCGGAATCAGCGATGGCAAACCCGAGCCCGCATTTTCCGGCGCCAGTTTGCTGGGCAGGATGAATTCGCCTCTAGAGATGGGAAGAATGACTCCGCGGCCAAGAACCTTGGAGCGCGCGCTGTAGGTGCCGGCAGGAAGAGACGGGGCAGGATACCTCACGGTGCGGACATCATGCTCTTCGATTCTGGCGCCCACCTGAATGTCATCGGCCGCGACAATGACATCGGCCCCAGGTTCGTTGCTGACCGGGCCTCTGCCCTGCAGGTTTTTGTAGACGACAAGGCTGACTGCGCCGCCCAGGGCAAGGGCGACCACCCCGATCATCAACAATCGCGTGCGATTCATAGCACTCCACTAAAACGAGCATAAACGCCACCCCTCGCGAAATCGCGAGAGCCGACCGCGCAGCGCTAAGCTTAATTCCGGCTAGGCGGAGCTTTTACTGAATGGAGCTGGCCACATTCGAGAAAACGTTGTTGGCATTCGAGCCAATCAGCCGAATCGTGCCCACAACGATAACCAGAATGACGGCGAGCATTACGGCGTATTCCGCAATGTCCTGGCCTTCATCGTCGTGCCATAGCTTGTACAGGTGATGCATAATCGTGACCTCCAAGGGAAAAGCCCTGGGTTTTTTCTTTCTGTTTTTCTTTGAGCGATATTGTTCCAAACAACAGAACTCCGCATCGCCCTCCACAGCACCAGCGCACAGCGATTCCTTGCCGGTGCAGAGGGAGGATTGTGCAGAATATAAACCATAATACCCGCGAACACCCCAAAACGTGCAATTAAATGCATACCGGGGTAACCATTCTACTCGCGGAGGGTTTGGGCTGGTTTAGACGGAGACAGCATCTCACGACTCTCTCCAGAAGTCATCAAAATTGTTGCCTGCGAGTCCTGATAGGCGACCTTCCAGGCGGGGTCGGCTCGCAGAGCTGTCGCTAGAGCGGAATCCGACGGGACGAGCACGGTTTGAATGTGCCAGCGCTGCAGAATCTGCTTCCAGGAATCCTTAAGTCCGTAGGCGTCGGCAAAGTCTTGGAAGATTTTTTCGCCGTAAACGTCGGCGCGCCCGTCGATGAATACGCGGAGGGGGGGATAGAGTTTCCAGATCAGGAAACCGCCCCAGTCGTAGTAGTTGAACATTGGTCCGGAGGGCGGATGCGTGTGGAGAAATGCAACGGCCCTGGCAGGAAATCGATTGTTCTCGACGGTCGCCTGCTGCTGAATGACCTGGCGACTATGAATCACGGCAAACAGAATCATTCCGGTGACGATGGCGATGTTGAAAGCCGTGGCGAAGGCTCTCTTGTCTCTGCTGAAGGCCCTCTTCCGAAGATTGGGATCGATTCGAGGCCAGACTCCGAGACGGCGGCAGACAATGGGCACGGCAATCAGCACGAAAAATGGGATCATGCGGATGGAAACCAGACTGGCGAACAAGCTTACGAGCAGTAAAAGAAGATCGTTCGGACGCAGCGAAATGCGAGAGCAGCCGAGTGCAACAAATGTGGCGAGCACCAGGAGCAGGAAAGGCCAGTACTCGGCGCGATGGAAGTTGGGAGATGCCCATTCGGCAATGTATTTCTGCATGGCCGTGGAGCGCAGGGTTTCGAACGGGTAGGAGAACATGCGCAGGCCATTCGGATTCAAGGGGACGAGGAGAAGATCGAGGGCAAAGACGGCGACGGGCAGCCATAATCGATGCGCTTCGCAGTGAAAAATTCGCTCGGTGAGCGATCCCGCGATAAATAATGCGGAGATCGCGATGCCCAGAGCGAATCCGGCGTGCAGGTTGACCCAAAGTAGCGTGAGGGGAAGAGTCCACCACACAAGTTTTGCATTTTTTTCGGCGCGTTCGAGGATGAAAAGCCACAGGCTCGTCAAGAGCAGGGAAATCACCTGCGGACGCACGCCCCAAACCGGCCGGGCTGCCAGTGCGCCCCACAGAGTCATTACTCCGGCGATGTAGGCTGCGGGTCCGCAGCGCAGGTAGAGCAGAACGAATGCCGCCGTGAGAATCGCGGCGAAGACGAGAATTAACCCGGCGAATCCCGCGCTGCGCTGGATTTCATAAAGCCCAAGCTCGGTGAGCCATTCGTGAGCGACCCAGGGTTGACCCGCGCGGGTGTAAGAAAAAGGATCGGTGTGAGGGACGCTTTTGTGAGCGGCGATGTACTCTCCGGTTTTAAGGTGCCACCAGACGTCGGGATCGTCCACATTGCGGGCGGCCATGGCGAATAGGCCGAGGAAGAGCACCGCAAGGAACGTCCGCTTGGTGGTGAACGAGGGCCGCGCGAAGTTTGTGCCGCGCCCTGGCGCAAAACGGCTACCGGTTTGCGTGCGGGCCGACTTAGGCATCTGCAAACTCTATCGGATGCCCTTCCGATTTACGAACTTTTTGAAGCAAAGGGCAGGGAAGAGGCCGCGAAGGGAAACCGTCTGAAAGACCTTGTGCCCCCACGTGACCCATTCATCACGTTCCTATGATAGCTACCCCATTCGACACAGAGTACAATTTTGGTTCGCCGTGACGCTTACGAAAACTGAAATCGCATCTGTTTCGCGTCATCGAAGGCTGCGTGGGGTGGCATTTTTCGTCGTGGCCATGTTGTGGTTGAACCTACTGTTTGTCCGCGATTACTGGGAGGGGGCGAAGCGCGGTCTTACCGATTTTTCGGTTTTGTACACGGCGGGGACTATTTTGCGGCAGGGGCTTGGACAGCGGCTTTATGACAGGCAGGTCCAATACGAGGTTCAGGAAGGCTTTACCGGCCATCTTGGTTTCCGGCGTGGACCCTTACCATTCATTCATCCTCCATTCGAAGGCTTGTTTTTTTGGCCCTTGAGCTGGCTCAGATACCGCACTGCATTTCTCGTGTGGGATGCGGTTTCCTTGCTTATGCTGCTTGGTTCGGCTATCCCATTGCGTTCCTGCATTGAGGAGTTTCGTGCGCTGGCGGTGTGGAAGTTTATGGTCTGTGCTCTCGCTTTCTTCCCCGTTGTCATGTGTCTGTTGCAGGGGCAGGATTCGATTTTGCTGCTCTTATTCTGCTCGTTGGCGTTGCGGGCGATGAAACGGAAATCGGACGTGCTTGCCGGTTGCTGGTTGGCGCTGGGATCGTTCAAGTTTCAATTTACCGTTCCTATCGTGGTGCTGTTTTTTTTGTGGAGGCGGAGGCGCGTGGCCCTGGGTTTTCTGCCGATCGCACTTATTCTCGTGCTGGTTTCCGTCGGGATTTCAGGTTTCCGATCTTTGATCGACTATCCCCAATTCGCGTTCAGAGTCGTCGAAACGCAGGGGCTGGGCGGAGTACCTCTGAGCCTTCTGCCAAACTTGCATGGTTTGGTGGTTGGCTGGAGCGGAATTCCATCGGGATGGCCCGGGATAGCGATTGCCTTGGCGGCATCGGCCTTGCTATTTGTGTTTGCGACTGCGAGGGGCGAAATGGCCGACGCTTTCTCCGGCGACGATTTCGACCTTCAGTTTTCTTTGGCGGTGGTGGTCACGGTTCTGGTGGCATGGCAGACCAATATCCACGATCTGTGCCTGCTTACTCTACCTCTGATCCTGCTGATAAGCTATGGTCTGCGCCATCGCGATTCGGGGCGGTCGAGGTTCCATCTCCTTTATCCTGCCCTGCCGCTATTGGTCGGTCCCTTCTGGATGATCCTTTGGTTACCGCTAGGGCGGGTGAATTTGGTGGCGATCCCAATGATTTGGTGGGCTTGGAAAATCGGGGAAGAATTGTCTGGAGGCGCGAGAAATGTTACAGCCCCGACATGACAACTTCAAGGGAGCCGAAGCTCCGGCTGCGAATGTTCCTCTGGCGGATGAAAGCCGTTTCGCTAGGCTGGGTTTCAATGCGAGGTCCATTTCTTTTTTTCTGATCGCGATTCTGTGCGCGGCCAGCGTTTGGTTTTACGCCGACCAAATCCTCGTTGCTCGTCAGGTGAAGGATGCGGCGGCATATGACCGTCCGCGAGGCAATCTATCTGACTTGTACCCTCGATGGGTGGGTGCGCGAGAGCTGCTGCTCAACCATCGCAATCCCTATTTCGACGACGTTACGGTGGAAATCCAGAAGGGATACTACGGTCGCGCCATCGATCCGGCGCGGCCAAATGATCCCAAAGACCGAGAAGGCTTCGCTTATCCCCTATACGTGGTATTTCTGCTGGCGCCTTTGATGTGGTGGCCGTTTCACGACGTACAACTCTTTTTTTATTGGCTGCTTGTATCAGCAACTGCCGGCAGCGCATGGCTGTGGTTGCGAACGCTGCGGTGGTCGTTATCATGGCTGGCCATCCTGGCCACGATCGGGTTGGTTCTTGGGAATCTCCCCGCAGTGCAGGGCATTAAGATTCAGCAATTGAGCTTACTCGTTGCCGGGTTGATAGCCCTAGCCGTGGCTAGTATTTCCAAGGGGCACTTATTTGCGGGGGGAGTGCTGATGGCACTTACGACGATCAAACCGCAGCTAGCCTGGGAGCCCGTCGCAGTACTCTTGCTCTGGGCGATCAGCGACTGGCGGAAGCGGAAAGGGTTCGCGATCGGCTTCGCTGCAACCATGGCGCTGCTGCTGATTGGAGCTGAAATCGTGCTCCCCGGATGGTGGCGATTTTTCGCCGAAGCGGTGAGGCAATATCACCAGTACACGGGGAACCAGTCGGTGGTCGAGGTTACGCTGAGTGAAGTTTTCGGCGCTGAGCGCAAGGACAACCTGGCGCACCTGAGCGCGCTACTGCTCTCGATGGCCGTGGTGATTGCTTGCGGGGTGGTGTTGTGGAGGTTCAGGAAGGTTAAGGCGGAGGGTTCGAACTTCGGGCATGCGATGGCGTTGGTGCTGGCCTTGACCGTAGTGGTAGTGCCGATGTACGCGCCCTACAATCAAGTTCTTTTGCTGCCAGCGATTTTTGTGTTGCTCAAAGAGCGGAAGGAATTCGTTTCGCGGATGCGATGGCGGAGGTTGGGGTTCGGCATTGGCGTAGTAGTTGTGGTATGGCAGTGGGTTGCCAGTGTCGGCTTGGTATTTGTGTACTACTTGATATCGCGGGATCGGGCGCTGCAGGGCTGGACTTGGCCATTATTCGGAACGTTTGCCTTTCCCTTGTGGATTTTCGGCTTGATTTTCATACATGTGAGGACGAAGCGGCCCACTTACTTTCAGCTGGGCCCGGGGGCCAGCTGAGCTAATATAGTGCCAAAGGATGCGGTACAAGTTGTAGTCTTTCCAATGTTTACCGGTTCGCGCGCCTGCACTGTTGGCGCTCTGGATTTGCCGTGCTGTTCGGTGACCTTTTCGCCGTAAATTTGGACGTATTGTGGTTTTATGAGGGAAGATTCTTGGTGGCGTAGGAATTCCACGCGTCCTCCGCGAAAAGATTGACCCTGTTCCAAGGCCGGCCTCATTCCTGTCATTATTTATGGTGACGATCTAATCAGTGCGAATGGAGCACGCAGCGCGTAAGCTTACAGCAGTTTTCCTATGACTCTGAATCTGATGAAAGCTCCGAAGAGTTCCGGCTCGGGCGTGTTTCCGGCGCTGGTTATGGTGCAGGGAAACGAGCAGAAGAATGTTGTGCTCAATCGCACACCGTTCAGCGTCGGGCGGAAGGTGGACAAAGATCTGGTGATTGCGGATCCGCGGGTGTCGCGCGACCATGCGCTGATTGTGCTCGAGGAGGATGGATTTTATCTCGTCGATCAGGGGAGCAAGCACGGAACGTTCGTCAACGGCGAACGGGTTCAGCGGCAGAAGCTGGAGCGCAATGACCGGCTGGAGTTTGGTGCACGGGATTCGAGTTATGCGATTTTCAATCCGGCGCACGGTACCTCAAACACGGCCCGCGACTTCCTGAGCCAGATTTCTGGGATTCAGATTTCCCAGGAAACGACCGACCTGGAGAAGCTGACCTTGTTCCTGGAAGCGGCGCGCAAGCTGAACACCGCCGGTGTGCTGGACGAGATTTTGATGACCATGCTGGAGGTAACGCTGCGGCTGACGCGCGCCGAGCGGGGCTATGTTTTTTTGAAAGACGAAGAAGGCGGGCTGCGGCTGGCGGCAGGGCGCAACAGCAAGGGCGAATCACTACTCGACGATAAAACGATCTCGCACTCGGCGCTGGATGAGTCGCTGCGGTCGAATTCGGAATTTCTGCTTACCGACACCGGAAGTTCGATGGACGTTGCGGCGCGGCAAAGCATCGTCGCCTACGATCTTCGGACAGTGATTTGCATTCCGCTGCGCAAACGCTCCGTGCAGACTACGCGCGAGCAGACACCCGCGCCGGATGCGCCGATCGAGGTGCTGGGAGTTTTATATGTGGACTCGCGCTTTGCCTCGCGGGAGTTTTCCGGCGTCGGCCACGATATTTTGCGGGCGATCGCGACAGAAGCGGCTTCGCTGATTGAAAACGCGCGACTGGTGCAGGCGGAAGAAGAGTCTCGCAGGTATCA
>JBEKBW010000142.1:0-11567 GCA_050015215.1 Candidatus Sulfotelmatobacter sp. | reverse complement strand
TTGCGCGCCTTTGGGGAGCACACGGAACATTCCTCAATCCCGACGAGGCCCTGCACTTTCGCCTTGCGAATCTACTCTCTCTTGCTCAAGCCTACAAGGCGAGTCTCACAGCGTCACATCCGCCGCTTCTTACCGTCATTCTTTATTTCTGGCGCGCGATGGGCACCTCGGAACTCTGGCTGCGACTGCCCTCCGTGCTGGCGGGCGCGGTTTTTTGCTGGCTGTTTTACAAGTGGCTGGTCAATGCCGCCGGTGCTCTCGCGGGCTTCATCGGGTTACTGCTGGTTGCGTTCCTGCCGCCGGTTGTGATGCTTGCGGCCGAGATTCGCCAGTATTCGTTGTTACTGGCTTTCCTGGCGGGCGCATTGTTTTTCCTGGATGAGGCTCTCGCCAAATTTTCCGCAGGCCGGATCTGCGTTTTTTCTTTGTGTTTATATTTCGCGATGTTGTCTCACTACTCCGCTTTCTTATTCGCCGCGGCTCTGGGCCTGTATGCACTCATCGCAATTGTTCTTGAGCGACCAACCGCAAGGTTGACGACAATCTGGGCTGCAGGTGAACTTGGCGGCCTAACTCTCGCAATTGTTCTCTACGAAACCCACATTTCGAAGCTTGGAGTAGGCGAATCAAGAACCGCGCTCGAAGGTTGGATGAGCGAATTCTTTTTGCGCCGTTCGTACTACGATCCTGCCCATGACCACTGGATTACTTTTTTACTCGGTCACTCATTCGGAGTGTTCCAGTATTTTTTTGGCCAGCTCGCAGTCGGCGATGTGATGGGGATATTTTTCTTGATCGCAATCGTGCTCCTGCTAGCGAATACTGGCGGCTCGGACACGCGAAATACCTCGCCGCGACTGGGTCTTCTTTTGCTTCTTCCATTTGCGGTCGCCTGCGCCGCGAGCATTGCACATGTTTATCCGTACGGGGGCACACGGCACGTGGCCTTTCTGGTCATTCCGGGTGTCGCAGGCGTTAGCGTTGCGACCGCGCGCTTAGCATCGGGAAAATGGTCGCGTGGAATCGGAATCGCGGTCGCTGTATTGCTCGCATGTATCGCATTCGGCAAGCCACGCCGCCCGTACATGGACCGCGCCGATCAAAACCGTGACCACATGACCGCCGCGATGACTTTTGTCCAACAAACCGCCGCCCCGGCCGAACTGATCTTCACGGACTATCAAACAGATCTCATTCTCGGCTATTACCTCTGCCAGCAACAACCAATCTCATTCGAGCCCGCGCCGCCCACCTTCGAACAATTTTCGTGCGCAGGCCACCGCATCGTTTCACGGGATTACAGAGGCTGGATGTTTTTGGGAAACAATTTCCCGCAGCAGTGGCAGCGGTTTGTTGAAGCCTACCGACTAACGCCCGGGGATACCGTTTGGATTGTGCAAGCCGGATGGGACGTCGAGCTTCCGGAAGAATTGCGCGAGCAATATCTGCAATTCCGCGATTTGAAGTTTGAAACCTTCGGCAAGAACATCAAAATCTTCAAAATGACCGTGGGCCAACCCATGCCGCGTTCTCCGGCAACAGTCGAGTGAGGCGAGCGTTGTCGCAACTCAAGACCTTCAACTCAAAATGGGCAACGCACGAATCCTCTTCTTAGTTGCCGAATAGATTGCGCTGCATAAGGCTGGGGCGAGCGGAGGTACGGATGGTTCTCCAATTCCAGTAGGCGATTCCGTGCTGGGCAGGGCATAGACTTCCACCACCGGAGTTTCATCCATCCGCACCGGCGCGTAGTCGTCAAAGTTTCCCTGCACCACGCGGCCTTTCTCAATCGTGATCTTCGCGCGCAGCGCGTTGCCCAGCGCATAAACCACGCCACCCGGAATCTGCTGCTCCAGAATGCCCGGATTTACGACTTGTCCACAATCCACGGCGGCCACAACGCGATGAACTCGCGGCGTGTCGTTTTCCATCGTGATCTCAACCACCTCGGCCATGTAGGAAGCAAAACATCCGAAGCAGGCAATGCCGCGGTAATGTCCGGCTGGCAATGGTTTACTCCATCCGGCTTTATCGGCGGCGAGCTTCAGCACCCCCCGCATTCGCGCAGTATGCCAGGTGGTTGTGAAGTACTGAATGTCCTGATCTTTCGCCAGCATGTGCAACCGGTACTCCAGCGGATCCTTCCCCGCCGCCGTCGCCAGTTCGTCGATAAAACTCTCACTCGCAAATCCGACCTGCAGCGCATAGACCGACCGCATCCAGCCCAGAGGCACAGGTGTCTCCGCGAGTGCGTATTCGAGCGAAACGTTCGGTACTCCATAAATGAACGCAGCCTCGTCCGGCAGATCGGGATCGATGCCATTAGGCCCAGGCTGACCTTTCTGTCCGCTGATCGAAGGAGCGACGATGCGATGCGTGAACGCAACCGGCCATCCGGCTCCGTCCAGCACGGCGCTCAACTGATGCAGGCTCGCGGGACGATACGTCGAGAAGCGCATATCGTCTTCCCGCGTCCAAATTACCTTTACCGGACCGCTGATTGCTTTCGACACCAGCGCGGCTTCCACCGCATAATCGTGCTCAAGCCGCCGTCCAAACCCCCCGCCCATCAGCGTGACATTTACCTTTACCTGATCTCCGTCGAGGCCGACCGCTTGCGCGACCGAATCGCGGCAGTCCTGCGGCACTTGCGTAGGCGCCCAGAGTTCGCAAGTTGACCCTTTGAAATGAGCGGTACAATTTCCCGGCTCCATGGGCGCGTGCGCCATAAAGGGCAACTGATATTCCGCCGAAATGTGCCGCCCCGCAGCCTTCGACACATCTCCCGCCGAATACAAGCTGACGCCCTTCTTCGCTGCCGCCTGCTTCAGCGACTCCATCACCGCCGCAGTATTCAAATCTTTGTTCGGACCATCGTCCCAACTCACGTTCAGGAGTCGCCGCCCTTCCATCGCTCCCCAAACGCTATCGGCAATAACTGCGACTGCACTGTCGCTGATTTTGCCCGCATAACTCACGCCGGAAACTTTTTTCGACTCTTTGTCCTCGAAGTTCCCAACTTTTCCGCCGATGGTTGGACAGCGCGAAAGCACCGCATACTTCATGCCCGGCAGCCGGAAGTCGATTCCGAATTCGGCTTCGCCTTTCACCTTGGAGGGCGTGTCGACTCGCGGCAAGCGTTGCCCCACGATCTTGTAGTCTTTGCTCTGTTTCAAAGTGACGTCGGTAGGAATTGGTAAAGTGGACGCTTTCGACACAAGTTCGCCATACGTCAGCCTCCGTTTGGAGGCAGCGTGAACAACGCTTCCACTCTGCGCCGTGCAACCTGACCGCGGCACGCCCCAAGTCAGCGCCGCAGCCGATATCAGCATCTCGCGTGCGGCCGCTCCCGCCTTCCGCATGGGATCCCATGTGGTCCGCACGCTGGCGCTGCCGCCGGTTGTCTGATCGCCATATAGCGTGCTCGCGCCCGCTTGCTCGATTTCGATCTGCTTCCAATCCGCTTCCAACTCCTCAGCCAAAATCATCGGCAACGCAGTGCGCACACCCTGCCCCATCTCCGAGCGCGCCACGACAATTGTGACCTTGTTATCGGGAGTAATGCGCAGGTAAGCGTTGGGCGAAAAGCTCTCTTGCCCAACTTTCTCCCCATGAGGCAGGTAGAAACCAATCACCAATCCAGCGCCAGCAGCCACTCCTGCGGCAACGAATTCTCTCCGGCTCAGCGGGCTCATGGCGTCGCCCCTGCATTTCCACCAGAACCAGCTGCGCGATGAATCGCCTTGCGAATGCGTTCGTAGGTGCCGCATCGGCAAAGGTTCCCGTTCATCGCTTGCGTGATTTGCTCATCCGTCGGGTTCGGAGTTTTAGACAGCAGCGCTGCGGCCGTCATAATCTGCCCAGTCTGGCAGTAACCGCACTGCGGAACCTCTTCGGCAATCCACGCCTGCTGCAACACGTGCATGCCCTTGGCACCTAAGCCTTCTATTGTTGTGATCGATTTCCCGCCAACCTGCGAGACCGGCATGGAGCAGGAACGAATCGCTTCGCCATCCAGATGCACGGTGCAAGCCCCGCACAGTCCCGCGCCGCACCCGAACTTAGTTCCGGTGAGCGCCAGGGTGTCGCGTAATACCCAAAGCAAAGGCGTTTCCGGTGCGACGCTTACTTTCTTCTCACTGCCATTTACGCGTAGTGTGAAATCAGCCATGGTCGTCTCAGAACCGATTCCTTAACAGGACCAAGCGGGAATCACTGCGGATTGGGCCGGTTAATCTCCTCCTGCAGTTTTTGCAAGAGTTCCGCCCTCTGGTCCGTAGTCAGTTCACGCTGGAGTTCTTCCAGCGCCAGAGCCACGATGTGGTAATGGTGCGCTCCGGCAAACTTTGGATCGGTCGTAATGTTCAACCAAAGTTTGTGCATCAGCTCAACGTCCTGCGCACGCAGACGCGGCGTATGAGGGCCGATTGTGTACTCGCGCACACTGCCGTCCGGTGCGCAGACCTCCAGAGTCAGCCGCGGACGCGGTTCGGGCATGCGCTCCCAGGCATCACCGGTAAGTTTGGCTTGCTCGTCGGAGGTGAGCTTATTCGAGAGCCCGCAGATGACCCGGCAGGAATCCAGGCGTTGAGCAGTCACCATGATGGCTTCGAAAACGTCAGTAGCCGGGACCACGAGAAGCGAAATCGGCTTGCCTTCTTTTTCTGCAACCGCAACGGCTGCAGTAAACAACTCCTGCTCGTAGTGGTCGAAAACCTGGCTGGCTTCGAGAACCGAACTGCCGCCAAAAGTAGGTTCGCGATGGTACAGGCGCGCACTCATTACGATCACATCTAACTTCGCCGTATTAGTGTGCGCCAGTACCTGGCGCAAATAGTAGAGATTACGCGGATCGCGTACGGCCACTAGAATGTTCCCAGGGCGCACTCCCATGGCCCCGCTGCCCAACTCCTGATTGCCGTATACGCGGAACTGGTCAAGTTGCTCCGGCTTGCCGTGCCGCTCCCTGGCTACATGGCGCTCGGAAAACGTGAAAATGGTAAAGAAGACTCCGCTGAAAATCAGTCCGGCAATCGTGGCTTGGTATTTTGTAAACAGATTCACGACCGCCGTCATCAGCAGCACGGCGGAGATAATCATTAAGCCGATGGGAATCTCGGTTTTGCCAAAGTGCAGGTTGCCCGGAACCTTCCACTGCCGGTTTCCAGGCTCGGTAAAGCGAAGCACCAGCACGGCGATCGACTTCATGGCAAAGCTCCAGATCACGCCGAAAGCGTAGAGCGCCGCCAGAACATACACGTTGCCCAGGCTGAGAAAGATGACGAGCAGTTGCATCCCAACGATTAGGTTGATGATGCGGTAGCTGGTACCGAAGCGGTTGTGCGGCTTCTGAAACCAACTGGTGAGCACGCCATCTTCCGCCACCCGGTTTAAAACGCCATTCGCGCCGACGATGGAAGTGTTCTGCGCGCCGGCGAGAATCAGCACGCCAACCAGGACTACAAATCCATGGAAAAGCAATTTCAAGCTTTGTGGTCCGGCCAAGTACACGGCAATGCCGCCGATGAGGTTGGCAAAGTAGTCCGGCCGGACTTTATCGGGAATGATCATCACCGCGAAGAACGAAACCAGAGAAGTAAACAGCAGGCTGTAAACGAAAATAACCAGCCCGGTCTTCTCCAGATTCTTCAGCTTGGGATGCTCGATCTCGCGATTGACCTGCGCCAGAGTCTCCTCGCCGCTCATGGCCAGCACAGAGTGGCCGAAACCGACAAAGAGAATGATCCACGTAAGCTTTCCGAATATGGTTCCATTCAACCAGCCCAGCGATTCCTTGTTGAGCGGGATCACGCCCGCGTGCAGCGGGTTGGGAGGTAACTGAATGGGCGCACGCAGGACGGTAATGGTACACCAGACAATCAGAATCACCACCATGACCGTGGTGATCACCATGATCTGCAGCGCCTTCTGGCTGGATTCGTGCATGCCCTGAGTATTCTTCCACCAGAAATAAGCCACCACCACGATCGCCAATCCCGCCGCGAAGTAGTCGTCGGAAAAACTCAGAGGATGATGCAGGTACACGCCCATGTCCTTGATGAAGCCCGCCAGGTATTGGCCGGCGGAAACGGCGCTGATGGGCCCTGTCAGGACATAATCGAAAAGCAGGGCGGATACGGAGAACTTGGCCAATCCTCCGCCCATGGCCTCCTTCACGACGCGATAGACGCCGCCACGGACGAACATGCTGCTGGATTCGATATAAAGCGCTCGCACGGCGTAGCTAAAAAGCATGACCGCCAGAATGAACCAGGGAGCGCTTTTGCCGATCACCTTCTCCGCGTCTCCGCCCGCGTAGTAAGCCGAAGAGGCCAGGTCAGACAGAACGATGGCGGAAGCCCGCCAGAAGGAGATGAAGGTCAACATCACCGTGGTGGCGACGAACACCTTTATGGCCGGTTTGGAACCTTCCACCGAAGAAGCCATGCTTAAGAGGAGTGCCAGACAGCGCTATGAAATGGAAACTCCATGAAGATAACACAGGCGAAGGCAGACCGCCCGCGTCTCGAATCAAGCCGGACGGCCATCTCCGGACGATATTTATGACGCGGGATCGGTCGTGGCGGAAGATCCGGCTTTCGGCTGAGATCGGCGCGCAAGGTAAGTGTGCGTGATTCTGTCGTGCCAACAAAGAGAGTCTTCATCCAGGAAGACCCAGCCATATCCCATACCCAACGCGGCCGCGGAAAGAAACGATGCCAGGACCCGCCAGCGGCGCAGCCGCCGGTTCGCAGGGCTGCCGTCGAAGCGCGACAGTTCGAGCCGCGCCAACCGAAGACCCGGAGTAGTTGCTGCATAGATAATGAGCAAATACTGATAAGCCGAGCAGAACACTGCAGCCATCCCGGTTAGGACTCCGAGAATTTGGGTTTTAGGCGGCCGGATTGCGGTCAACTTCCAAAAGATAAGAGAAAAGACCGTACAGGCAGCGGCAATGAAAATGAAATCCACCAGGGCGGCCAGAAGACGCCTTCCGCGAGGCGCGGTCTGCAGAGGAATATCGATGCCGGGCCGCTTTTCGAGCGCTGGCGGCTCGATCCGTTCTATGGTGATTCCACCCAGCGCTGGTGGCGGAGGAACCATCTCCGGCGCCTCAAGTATCCGCGGGCTGGTCATGACCGGCTCTGCCAGTTCGTCGAGCGGTGCCACGGGGAGGGCCCAGGAACGTGGAAACTCGATGATCTTTGCTGAAGTTGGGGCTGAAGTCGGGGCTGAAACCGGCACGGCAACTGCGTTCGAATGGGACGCTTCGTCCCGCCACTGCGCGCCCTCTGCGAAGGCACCGTTCGGGTCAACGTTTGAAACCCGCGACGAAGCCGCGTCGGGGCGGACAATCGAGTGGCTGGCAGCGACCTCGTGAAAGGCAACTGCCTGATTAGAAACCTGCGTCGAGTAGGAGAATTCCGTGGCACCGACTACCTTGTCGGCTTCCTGCTCGAAGTGCAGCCGCAACGACGGGTAACGAGGCGGGCGCGGCTTTCGCCGGGATTGATAACGATTCAGCCGGGCAGCCACCTCCTGTCGCCACGCGGCTTCGTCGGCCGCACCCTCATTCGTCACGGGCGAAGCGGGCATGCCATCCGGTGGCTGCTCTCTATCGCTGATCTCCTTGCTCTCCTCCGCTGGTGGAACTGCCTCGGCAGGCGCCTCGGACTCAGGCAGCCAGCGCGGTAACGCAAAAGATTCTGGAGCGGACGAACACCGGCAAATCTCACCACAAAGCAGACAAGGCATGAATCACGTCTTATAAGAACGTAAATAGTTTGAGCAATTCAGATAACCGCGAAGAAATCGGCGGAATCCAAACCATCGACGACTTTGCCTCTAGAGGCGCAGCCGTGCTAAGTTCACCACGACTGCCGCTGCGGCGTTCGAACGCTTCTCTCGCACGCTCCGGATGATCGCGTTCCAATTGACTTTGTTCCGATGATCTTGTTCCGATAATCTCGTCCCGATGATTCTTCGCAACAGATTCCTTATCACGGCGGCACTCCTTTGTCACCTGCTTCTGCTTCTTCCCATAGTTACCAGCCAGTTGCTGCCCCTGAATTCGGCTTCCGCGCCTGCAAGCGAGCCTCGATCAAAGACGGAAGGTCAGATGACGCCTTGCGGCCGGGCGTTCGCCGAACAAACCAATAACCGCCCTACGATCTGTGCGATAACGCAGGAGAGGGAGGGGGACCTCTATAAACTGCACGGCGCCGTCGAAATTTACTACGAAACCTATGTTTTAAAAGCCGATGAAGCGACCTTCAACTCGGATACCCACGAAGCCACCGGGAGCGGGCATTTCGCGCTGGATGGCGGACCGAATGACGATCACATTCGCGCCTCCCATGGTACCTACAACTTCGCCCTGGAAACCGGCAAATTTTACGATGTGACTGGAACCACGGGCCTCCGCTTTCGCGCCAACCGGCCGATCCTGACATCGACCGCTCCCTTCGCCTTCACCGGCAATCGAGTCGAGAAGATTAGCGCCAACCATTACCTGGTTTTTGACGGCACGATTACAACCTGTGAATTGCCCCATCCCAAGTGGCAGTTCGACGCGCGCAAAGTGGACGTGGACGTGGGCGGCAACGCGAAAATCTACCGCAGCGAATTTGCGTTGCACGGAATTCCGATCCTCTATTTCCCGTTCGCGACTCACCCTGTCGAAAAAGAATCGCGCCAATCCGGTTTCTTGCTGCCTTCTGTCGGACGCTCTTCCACCAAAGGCAATATTATCGGCGCAGGCTACTATTGGGCCATCAATCGCATGATGGATGCCAACGTCGGCACTGAGTATTTCTCGCTACGCGGTTGGTCTCAAAGAGGCGAGTTCCGCGCGCGACCGAGTGAATCATCTTACGTCGATCTCAATTATTTCGGTGTGATCGATCGTGGCATCGGCACTCCTCCTTTGAAAGAAGGTGGAGAAAATGCCCGCTTGAACGCTGCCGGGATGATCGATGGATTTCGAGGCGTGGCGAACATCGACTATCTGAGTTCGTTCCTTTTTCGTCTGGCGTTCAATGAAGTTTTCAGCCAGGCGGTTAATTCGGAGGTGAAATCGCAGGCGTTTCTTTCGAAGTCCGTCGACGGATTCAATCTTAATGGCGTCACCGAACGCTATCAGAATTTTCTGACCACGACTCCGGGACAGGTGATCACAATCCTCCACGCTCCGAGTTTCGATTTCTCCAGCTTCGACCAAAATTTGCGGCATACGCCATTTTACTGGTCGTTTGACGCGTCGACCGCAGGCCTTTCCCGCAGCGAGCCCGAGCAGTGCTCGGGGACGGGAGCATCGCAATCCTGCACGCCGGCATTCCGCACGGCAAATCTGCTGGGGCGGTTTGACGTGAATCCAGAAGTTTCCTTGCCCCTGTTGTATAAAGGCTGGTCTCTGCGTCCGGACTTCACCTTGCACGAAACTTATTACACAGAGAGGCTGATTGGAGCCACCGGATCGAACCCCGGCCAGGCGATTGGCGATCCCATCAATCGGCAAGCCTTGGACGCTTCCGTAGAGTTGCGACCTGCTCCGCTTGAACGAACCTTCGATGGGCAGTTCCTGGGAAGAAAGTGGAAGCACGTGATCGAGCCGCGCATCGATTACCGGTTCGTCACCGGCGTAAACAATTTCGGAAATATCGTCAAGTTCGACGAGCGAGACATACTCACCGATACCCATGAAGTGCAATACGGGTTCATCACGCGTCTCTACGCGAAGCGCACTTCCGGGAAGCCGGAGGATTGCGACCAGATCATGTCCGCCCTTACCGTGGGCGGCGCGTCTCCCGCCTCCACGATTCCGTGGCAGCATGCCCATCCGCTCGCGAATACGCCCTGCCAGCCGGGACCGCAAGTGCACGAGATTGTTACCTGGGAACTGGAGCAGAAATATTTCCTCGATCCCACTTTCGGCGGCGCACTGGTTCCCGGACAGCGCAACGTTTTCACGACCACGGCCGACCTCACCGGCATCGCCTTTATCACGGAACCGCGCCATCTTTCGCCTCTGATCTCGCGCGTGCGCGTGGAAACCAGCTCGCGCACCGATGCCGAGTGGGACATGGATTACGACTTTCAAAGTACCGCCCTGAACGCCAGCACTTTGTTTCTCAACTACCACGTTGGCCAGGTGACTCTGGGCGGAGGCGATGCCTTCCTCCAGATTCCCACCACGCAATCAACGACGACTGGTCCCGCCCAATCCGAACGCTTCAACCAATTCCGGGCGGCGCTCGGATACGGCAGCGCCAACAAGCGTGGCTTTAGCACCGCCGGCAATTTCGGTTTCGACTACGAAGTCGGCCAATTGCAATTTGTCAGCACGCAGGCCACCTACAACTGGGATTGCTGCGGCATGACGCTGGAATATCGCAGTTATGCGGTGGCGAATGTCCGCAACGAGAACTTGTTTCGCTTCACCTTCACCCTGGCGAATATCGGCGGATTCGGCAGCTTGCGCCACCAGGAAAGCCTTTACTAATCTTTTGCCGTTACCTAGCGCGATGTCATTGCATCCAATCCTGTTAGCATGACAACCATGTCTGCCCTCGCAAACGAAACAATTTCTAAGAGCGCGGTTTTGCGCGCGCAACTCGAGAAGCTACGCCGTCTCCTGGTTGCCTACTCTGGCGGAGTCGATTCAGCTTATCTCGCATGGGCCGCTTATCAAGCTCTTGGTAACAAAATGCTGGCGATCATTGCCGACTCTCCCAGCCTGGCGCGCACGCAGCTCGCGGATGCAATTGCGTTCGCGAAAGAGCAGGCGATCCCGCTCGAGGTTGTAGCAACGAGCGAACTGGACCGTCCCGAGTACGCACGCAACGATGCGCAACGATGCTTCTTCTGCAAAGACGAGTTGTTTACCCTGATGGAAAGGCTGCGCCAGGCACGTGGCTTCGATGCAATCGCGTACGGAGTCAATGTTGACGACCAGGGTGACTTCCGTCCGGGGCAGAAGGCAGCTGCGAACCATCGCGTGGCCGCGCCGCTCCTCGATGCTGGTCTTGGCAAGCACGAAATTCGCGAATTAGCCCGGCAGGCAGGACTGCGTGTCTGGGATAAGCCCGCTTCGGCTTGTCTTTCATCCCGGATCGAATACGGGCGCCCGGTTACGCGAAACACGCTAGCCGCGGTCGAGAAAGGTGAAGAGGCTCTACATGACCTGGGCTTCCGCCAGGTTCGCGTGCGACACCATGGCGAGATTGTCCGCATCGAGATTGCCCGAGAGCAGTTGCACCGTGCTCTCGATCCGGCTATGGCCGCGGAGTTCACCCGCATTTTCAAGGCACTTGGCTTCAAGTTTGTGACCCTCGATCTGGAAGGCTTCCGCTCCGGATCGATGAATGCTTTGCTGCCGGCCGAGGGCCTGCTTCGGCGAGCCGGTTAAATCCGGGTTAAGCGGTTTGCGTCTATTCTCAGAATCTGCGACTGGGACATTTCCCGCGGCTTGTTCTCGCTGTGAGATAATCGACGTATAATCCACAATGTTCAGGCGGTTCTTAGTGATTCTAATTCGACGAGCTTTTCTTCTCCTGCTTATTATCTGC
>JBEKBW010000141.1:0-11692 GCA_050015215.1 Candidatus Sulfotelmatobacter sp. | reverse complement strand
TTCTGTTTTTCCTTGTGCATGTTCTTCATTTTTCCGCCGATGAAAGTCTCATCTACTTCCACCTCGGTTCCTTCCCCGCCGATCTTAGAGAAGCTACCAGTGCGAAGCGCAACCCGAATCCGATGCAGCATGAACCATGCGGACTTTTGAGTCACTCCGACAGCCCTGTGAATCTCGTAGCTGCTTACGCCATTCTTGCAATTCGCAATGAGCCAAACCGCAGTCATCCACTTGTCCAGAGGAATCGGGCTATCCTCGAAAATCGTTCCTACCTTGATCGAGAATTGCCGTTTAGCGTGCTTGGTCTTGCACTCCCAGATTCGGCGGGTAGCGACGAAGCGCACATCCTTCGATTGGCAGGTAGGGCAAACCGCACCATCTGGGAAGATACGCGCTTTGAGGAACTGGAAGCAGCGCTCTGGATCGGCGAAGTAGGCGATGGCTTGTTGGAGGGTTTTAGGTTCGGTTGCCATGACCAAACCTTACCAAAATAGCCGTACTGTGTCAAGTATATTATTGCCCAAATAGTTGCATGTTGACGTCGCCGAATGCTACTTGCCAGATTTTCGTTTACGTTCTCTCCAACTTCGATCAATGGATACGGTGCGCTCAGCGTTTCCAGTAACGCTCAAAACGGTTACCGTCGGCCTGACTGGCACAGGAACTGAATTGATTGTCTTGCCTCTCAGCGTCAACTTCGGGAATCAGGCCGTTGGCGCTGTCGGGGACTGGAACTTAGCGGGGGGTTACATCTCGAATCATGCCGAAGAGCGGAGGTTGCTTCTGCTCTTCTTTTTATGTCTGCAAAGGTTTATATGTCTGCAATCAGGGTGGGGCTTTTTATTCCGCCGAGGTGTGGTCGTGCACAATTTTCCAGCCGTTCGGGAACTTGCGCAAAACGAGCGTGAATAAACCATGCGGCGTATTACCGTCAGGCATTGTTAAATGCCATGCTCCGCGGACGAAGGCTGCACCGGGGCCGAGGGTCTCCACTCGCAGGTCCGAAAATTCCAGCTTTCCCATCTCGTGACCCGGGCTGGCGTAGGCCGCGCGGTAACGATCTAACGTGGCTTGCCAGCCGTGTTGTTCTTTTGCGCCGGAAAAGAATGTCAGCTCTGCGGAATTCCAGTAGCCTGCCATGAAGCTTCCCAGGTCGTGGCGATTCCAGGCTTCCTGCTGTTGGCGCAGAACGTGCTCGACTTCGAGTGCTGCGGCTTCGTTGTGAACTTGAGCAAGGCATGGATGGATCGCGACCAGAATTATGATCGTGATCAGGGTTAAGTGCTGGAAGGGGAAATTACGCACGCGAGCCTCCGCACCCGGTGAATCGGGGCGAACCAGTTTCGCATGAGAATGCCCTAGGGAATCCACCCTTCCGCGGGAAAAGCGAAAGGGTGGGTTTCTGGTTGGCAAGGGACTACGGGGCAACCGTGTTGGGCCGAGGAGCGGAATTGGTGATGGTCAGAGGCGCCGTTGCCGTTCCCGCGCTGGTGGTCACTTTGATGGTGCGCGTGCCCAAAGGCGCATTGGAGGCAAGCGTGTAATAAACATTGATCTGGCTCGCGGACACGTACGAAGTGGTCCAGGTCATCCCGCCGCCACTTATCGTTGTGCTGGTCGTACCGTTCGAGTTGTCCAGGCCCACCCCATAAAGCACAACATAGCCTGAACTCGTTTGCGTGGTCAGTGACGACGGCTGTACCCCTCCGATTGCTGGCGTCCCGTACTGGAGCTCCACCTCTGTCGGATAGTCTACGTTTTGGCTATAGCTGCATTGGGGGGTAGCTCCTGAAGCCCAATCGGTGCCTGACCAGGCCGGACTGGAAATTTGGTTAAAGTTGTAGTCATACAGCGCTAAATTGAAGAAAAATATTCCCCCGTTGGGAGGGTAATCGCTGCACTGCGAGATGTTGTAGGCCTCGAGCACTCCGCCGAACGCCCAATTGAACGTTTGCCCCTCACTTGAGCTGTTAGCTAGGGTTGTGCTCCCGCCGGTGGTTTCATCGGCAGTTGTGATATTCCACGTGGAGCAGGATTCCGTTCCCGCGCTGCAGGTGGACTTGACTGTACCTTGGATGACATCGCCGGTGTTCACACTTACTGGCGTGCTGTAATCCGTAATGCCTGAGGGGCAGCAGTTCCAGCTGGCGATTACCCAGTCGTTGCCGCCAAAATAACCGTTATCTCCGTATTGCAGCACAGGTTGAATAATGCTCACCACGTCGTTGCTGTCCTCCATACCCGGAAAGAAGTACACGATCTCGCCGTTGCTGGAGGCCGGCGCTGGTGGCACCACCCAGTCTGCCACGATCTCTCCGTACGAGGTGCCTGTGGTTACGCTTTCTGACCCAACCCAGCCGTCGATTGTCGGCGATTCGACTTTAGTGGCGCCCGCGGCGGTAATTGGTCCGCTTGCGGCGTAATGCGGGTACGCACATGCCGGGATGTTTTCTAGAGTTCCATCGGCCCGTTGGAGAATGCGTCCATTTGCCAGCAGGGTTTCCCCTTCCGCAATTTTCAGGACGCAGCTGGGATGGAAGTAGCCGAACGGGGTGATCACATATCCATCCGGCACTCCCGCTGGAAGCCTCGGTCCTGCTGGGGCCTGAGCGTGCAGTAGAGTTCCACAGAGTACAACCAATAGAGCGGTGCAGACTATCTCGCTTATTCTCGTCATCTTTCTTCTCCTTATTCATTGGGCGGCCTTAAGACCGGAAGACTTGTTAAGCCGTTTGGTGAAGATGCAGGCGAAGTCTTACGAAAACTGACGAGGTGGGGGCAAAGACGAGGTGGGGGACAGAATTGAAGCTTAACTCGGAAGTCTGTGGATTGTAATTTCGGGAAGGAAAATTTACGAAAAACGGAAGCCTCTGATCCGGCGGGCCTTATGAAACAGCGGCTAAAGCCGGTCCCGCTTTTGTTGTAGTTACGGCATCGCTAAAGCGATGCCCTGATACGAATCGTTCGGTTGCGAATCGATCGACAAACCAATCGCTCTTTGTATGAATTGTTCGATGTACGAATTGTTCGGTATTCGAATTGTTCGACATACGAATCACTTTGTTCGGGCCGCTTTATCGTGGGTTGAAAAGTTCGCTGCGATCGAGGCGTTCGCCTTTGAAGACTACCAGCGAGATGCGTTCGGTGGCGGTGATGTCGTCCAGGGGATTGCCGTCTACTACCAGCAGGTCGGCGTCTTTGCCCTCGGTTATTGTGCCCACGTGGTCCTCGGCGTTGAGCAGTTTCGCGGCGTTGCCGGTTGCGGCTTGGAGCGCTACTGCCGGGGACAGGCCGGCTTGCACCCAGAGTTCCAGTTCGCGTTGGATCGTGGGTCCGTGGATTACCAGGAAGTTGCCGGCGTCGCTGCCGGTTACCAACTCCACTCCGTGGGAGTGCGCGCGCTTCAGGTTATCGACGGCGATTTGCATATCGATCGGATAGCTGGCCAGCCCCTTGCGCATGGATTCGGTTTCTGGCGAGGAGAGAGCCTCTTCGGTTCCCTGCAATAGTTCTGGAGGGCCTACTTGCTGGACCAACGAGTGCTTCAGTAAGTCGGCTTTTCCGGCGGCGAAATCTTTGAATGCTTCTCCTACGCTCAGCGTGGGATCGTAGAAAGTTCCCTGCTTGGCCATTTGATCGAAGAGCGCGTCGGGAATTTTTTCGCGGAAGGATCCGTGCTCGATGGAATTGGCTTGGGCTCGGAGAGCGTCGGCTACATCGCGCGCGTCGCCGGTGTGGACGGCTAGCGGGAGATTGTCGGCGTGGGTTTGTTGGGCTACGGCGTCGAATAGATTTGTGTCGAGGCGGTTGAAGACGCTGCCTCCGGCGCCAGCTTCCAAGATTGCCTTAATGCAATCTACTTTTTGTTTTTTCAGGGCGTTGACTTGCTGACGGGCTTCGTCGGCCGTGACGGGAAGGCGCAGGGCTTGTGCTTCCAGTTTCGAGCGAAGTGTCGGCGGGAAGTCTTTGAAATATTCGGTACCGTGGCCGCCCGTGGTAGTGAACATGGGGCCGCAGGTTTGGAGATCGGCGCCCAGAACTTCGCCGCTAGCGACCTCGGCGCGAATTTTGAGAATGCGATCCAGACTGTCGCCCACGCTTCGGACTGTGGTGATGCCGCTGTAGAGATAGGCGGCGAGATTGCGGCGCATGGTTTTTTCGGCGTCATACTTGCTCATGTCGGAATAGAAACCGCCGGGCGCGCCGAGGTGGATGTGAACGTCGATGAGTCCCGGAAGAATGGTCTTGCCTGCCGCTTCGACGGTTTCGGCGTGGAGAGATTTTGCGTCGGGGCTCTCGCCTTTGTAGACTGCAGCGATTTTTCCGCCGCGGATTAGGACTGAGCCGTTCTCGACTATCTTGCCGTCGCCGACGAAGATGCGGGCATTGCGAATCAAAATTGTGTCGCCGCGGGCTAGTTGGCGATTCAGAATTTTGGTTTTTGCTATGCCGGTGTGGGCGTGCATTTGGTAGAAGCCTAGCGCCAAGAACGGCGTCAATACTGCCGCCAGCCACAACTTTGCCGATGACCGGATTTTTTCTTCTTTTTCCCAGCGGAAGAGTTTGTAGGAGATGAAGAGTCCGACGGCGGCGGTTAGAAGCAGCGCTAACGCGGGCTGGATGTTGGCGGCCAGGCCTTCGTTGCGCAGCAACATGCCTTGGATGCCGACGACCATGTAGGTCGCGGGGACGAATTGAGTGATGACCAGCAGCCAGGGCGGGAACATGGCGAGCGGGAAAGTTGCGCCGCTCAGGAACAGCATGGGCAGATAAATCAGTTGGACGAGAAGTTGGCTCTCCTGCATCGAGTTGACTACGGAGGCGAGGATTAGTCCGATGGAGCGGAAGCCGACGATAGCTATCGTAGTGAAGACAAGGATTGAGGCCATCGATTGCGGCCAGGGCATGCCGTAGAGAAAATGGGCGAGCGCCAGAACCAGGATCACATTGGGCAGGTAGAGCACCCATCCCGTGACTACTGATGCGAGCAGGAGCGGCGCGGGGGTGATGGGCGTGACCTTGTAGCGGCGGAGGAGGTTGGCTTCCCGCTCCTGCACGGCGCGAATGCCAGCGCCGAAGAGGCCGTTGCCGAGGATGCCGATGATCAGGACCATGGAGATCACCATCGTCATGGCGCTGCCGCGCTCGGCGTGCATGCTTTCGCTGAAGATGAAGAAGAAGATTAAGGGAAAGAGATAGTTAAAGAAGATTACAGAACGCTGGCGGAGGGCCAGCTTTAGATCGAGGGCGATAAGGGCTTTGAAGGCTTTCATTAATGTATTTGTTTAAGCGGACGATGCGGGCTTTATTCTATGCGGTCATTCTCGGAGGCTCTTTCCGGTTAGCTCGATGAAGACGTCTTCGAGGCTGGGCTGCTTTAGGTTGACGTCGGTTAGCTCGAGCCCTTGCTGATCGATCCACTTGACCAGATCGACCAGCGTTGCTGCTGGGCGGCGGGAGTGGACGGTGAGCGTTCGGCCGCTTTGATCGACGCTGGTTTGGATGGCTTCGGCCCATGGAGGACGATTTTCGGGAAAGGGTGTGGCGCAGGTGACTACTATGCTCGATGCGGTGCGGCTCTGCTGCTGCAGGCGGGCGGGGGTGTCGAGAGCGACGATGCGGCCTTCGTCGACGATGGCGACACGGTCGCAAAGACGTTCGGCTTCCTCGATGTAGTGGGTGGTCATCAGGATGGTGCGGTGCTCGCGCTTAAGTTCTTCGAGCAGCGAGTGAATTTCGGCCCGGACTTGCGGGTCGAGGCCAGTGGTGGGCTCGTCGAGGAAGATGAGTTGCGGGTCGTTGATTAAGGCTAGGGCCAGCGCGAGGCGCTGCTTTTGGCCTCCCGAGAGGGTGCCATAGAAAGCGTCGCGTTTTTCATCCAACTGCAGGCGGTGCAGAAGTTTGTTGAGGTCAACGTGGCGGGTATAGAAGGCGGCGAAGACTTGCATGGCCTCGCGGACGCGAATTTTTTCCGGCAAATTGGTGGCTTGGAGGCAGACGCCGATGCGGTCTTTTAGTCTTTGGCGCTGGCGGTCGGGATCGAAGCCGAGGACTGCTACTTCGCCTCCGGTGCGCGGGCGGAGGCCTTCCAGGATTTCTACTGTTGTGGTTTTGCCTGCGCCGTTCGGGCCTAGCAGGCCGAAGACTTCTCCGGGGCGGATCTCGAAGTCGATGCCTTTTAGGGCGTGGACATCGCCGTAGGATTTTTTCAGGCCTTGGACTGAGATGGCTGGGGCGACAGAGTTCATTGGGGAAGGTTAGGGTAACGGAGTGCGAGGGAGGGAGTCAAAGGTTGGCTGCTGGCGCAGGTGCCCTCGGGGCGCAACCAGCGTGCTCAGGGATATCCCTCGGCCCGCTGGTGAAAACGCGGGCCCTTCGGGATGACGGCTTCCGATAAGATTACGGCGTTTTCACACCGTATCGCTACCTTAATTCGATGAGTCGTAGCGGCGGCCGATGGGGGCTCCACAATCTTTCCATAGCTTTTCCCAATTCCACATGTCGGAGGTCAGCTTCGTGGAGAGGGAGAACCCGAGTTGATGGGCCAGCATGCATATTTGGCCACGATGGTGGGCTTCGTGAGCGAGCATGTAGCACAGCATTTCCGGGCCGACGGGCCAGGGCTTGGCCCAGCCGTCTCGGAGAAACTCTTTGACTCGCCCACTGCCGCCGAGGACTTCGCTTAGCATTTCGGAGCAGCGGGCGGCGCTCTCGGCTAGTCCTGCGCGAGCTTGTTTGGGCGTGCAGTTAGTGCGGTTGAGTTGTTGGGAAACTTTGAGGTGCGGAGCGGTGAGCCTGATCCACTTGCAGCGGATGTTGTGCATGTGGGTGAAGATCGCCGCAATGGTGCGGACTTTGCCGGGTGGTTGGGCTGGGGGTTTTGCTCTCCACGCGGCGGGGTTGAGATGCTCGATGAGAAGCTGGTTGATGCGCTCGTTGGCGGCAAAGATCTGGACTGCAGATTGAGCGATTGGAGTTTGAGGCTGGGGTTGGCGCCTGATCACGGCTGGAGGTTCCTCGACCTCATCATACTTCTGCGGCTTAGTCGATTTTCCATTCCCTAATCGATCTCGAAGATCACTCCGACTTCGCCTGACCCGCCGGCGTAGGTAGCGCCATAGAAAACATTGCCCGCGCCCCTCACCAATGTTCCGGGAAATCCACCGTCGTTGCCATCGGTAAAATTGTGAATAATTTTTTCAGTCCATTGGCCGTCGGCGTTCTTCTCTAGTTCATATGCGATCCCGTCATTGTCAGCGCCCCCTGATGCTGTGGTGCCAAACAAATCTCCCGAGCTGTCCCCGACCAAGCCTGCTGGCAGAGAGCCATCGCTAGGTCCGCCGAAACGGTGTAGCGTCTGCGACGCCCAGCTTCCGTCTCCATTCGGAGTCAATTCATATACCGATCCGTATGCGGGGGTGGTATCGGAGCCCGCCGTTGTGCCGTAGATATTTCCAGCCGCGTCGAACCAGACTGCGGTTTGGGGCCTTTCATAATATCTGCCGTAAGGAAAAGTGCACAGCAACTTCTCCGTCCAAGTTCCTCCCGAAGAGGACGACAATTCGAAGACCGTCCCGAAGCCATCATCTGCTCCGCCGCCCGAAGTCGTTCCATAGAGATTTCCCGCTGCATCTAGCACCAGCTCCGCCATCGGAAGAGCGCCATCCGATCCGCTAAAGTTGTAGAGCGTCGTCAAGCTCCATGTGCCGTCGGAATTGGGTGCGAGCTTGAAAACTGTGCCGTATTCGCCGTAGCCAGTCCCACCCTCATACGTAGTTCCGTACAAGTTCCCCGCCGCATCGATGGTGAGTCCATTCGGATACATGCCGTTGACGTACGTGGGACCGAATGTGTAGATCACGCTCTGGGTCGAGGTTCCTCCTGCACTCGGCGTAAGTTTGTAAATTACCCCGTCATCGTCAGCCCCGCCCAGAGCGGCCCCATACAGATTTCCGCTGGCGTCGAAGACGATTGCACCGCCGGGATTGCGACCGTCGGAACCATTCTTGAAGGAATACAGAACGCTGAGCTTTCGCACACCTTGTACGGGCGCGCTTAGCTCGAAAACGGTACCTTCATTTTTCTCTCCGCCATTGTCGGCGGTGCCGAAGAGGTTTCCGGAGGCGTCAAGATAAAGAGGATGCCCGGCGTACGTACCATCCGCACCGGATTTCGGAAAGCTGAAGAGCACGCGCTCGTTGCTCTGCGCCGAGGCGTTAACGGTGAAGACGACTGCAAGGACCATCCAGGACGAGCGGCGCGCGAAGCGTGAAAATGAGTTTGACATTTTGACCTCCGGATTTAAAGAAAAGTGGTAGAGCTGAGAGACGCACCGCTCGCGAGGCCACAGCATATAACAGCGCGAGGGGAGAGTGTTAGTGGAAAGGCAATTCGTAGTAGCCCAACTTAGGGAACTACGCAACTTTTGTCATTCCAATGGCAGCCGCGGTTGACTTGGTGTCGGTTTCGGGCAGCTCATCCCCGGTGCAGTCCACGCACTCTTACGGTAACCGCCCTATAGACCTAGTATGGCCGTAGCCGCCACTCTTTTACAGAGGTCTGGCCATGCTTTCACTCAGAGGTTTCCGCCACTTGCGCACTTCGACCGCGCTTCTCTTTCTTCTTCTCTCTAGCTTTGGCTCTATCGCTTCTGCATTTGCCCAAGTGGTGCAATGGCCGGTTGCCGGCCAGAGTGCGGCAAATTTGCGAAGCCAGCCGGAGGAAACTTATCTCGGCACATCGAATGCCGCATCGTTAGTGGCGAAATGGGTATTCAACACCGGCAGTGACGTGTCGGCAACTCCGACGGTGGGAACCACGGCAGTGTTTTTTCCGGACTGGAACGGCAATCTCTACGCCGTTGATCTGGCGACGGGTGCGCAACTCTGGTCTCACCAAATCTCCGAGTATGACAACGAGTCGGGCTCATACAGCCGCGTCAGTCCGGCTCTGTACGACAGTTCGCTGATCATCGGCGACAGCGTGGGTACGAGCCACAATGGCGCGAACGTAATTTCCGTCGACCAGACTACCGGCACTTTGCAGTGGATTACCAATGTCGAATCGCATCCAGCGGCTATCATCACAGGTTCGCCGGTTGTGGTTGGAAGTACGATCTACCAAGGAATTTCATCCATTGAAGAAGGTTTGGCGACTAGCTCAACCTATGCTTGCTGCACCTTTCGCGGAAGTGTCGTCGCGCTTGATGCCGAGACGGGCGCGATTCTTTGGCAAACCTACACCGTGCCCGATAATGACGGTAGAGCCGGTAAATACAGCGGTGGTCCCATTTGGCAACCACCCGCGATCGATACCACGCGCAATCAGCTCTACGTTGGCACCGGCAACAATTACAGCGTGCCCAAGACCGTGGAAAGTTGCCGGCTGAAATATCCCACCGACAACCGATGTGACGCAAAGGACGATTATTTCGATTCTGCGCTGGCGTTGGATCTGAGTACAGGAGTTATCCAATGGGCTGAACATCTTTATGGCTACGATGCGTGGAACCTTGCCTGCGACGAATCAGGCCCTCCGCCTAACTGCCCGAGCCCTGCAGGTCCCGACTACGACCTTGGCGGGTCCGGTCCGAATCTTGTCGGCAACATCGTCGGATTCGGTCAGAAGAGCGGAGTTTATTGGGCGCTCGATCCCGATACTGGCGCGACTGTTTGGAGTCTGGCGATTGGACCGGGCGGTCCTTTTGGAGGAATTCAGTGGGGCACGGCGAGCGACGGAACGAACATCTACATCGCGAGCGCTAACTCGAGCTACCAGTCGTATAAGTTGCTTTCCGGGCAGACGGTGACTTGGGGATATTGGAGCGCCGTGGGCGCTTCGACCGGAGAAATTTTGTGGCAGACTGCGGATCCTGCTTCCGGCACGCGTGACGTCGGAGCGTTGAGCGTGGCGAATGGAATCGTGTATGCCGAATCGCTGGACTCTGCGGGACACACGTATGCGCTGAACAGTTCTAACGGTGACATTCTTTGGAGTTACGCGAGCGGAGGATCTCTCATTGATGGCCCATCCATCGTAAGCGGCAATCTCTATTGGGGATCGGGTTATCGCAGGATGTCGGGCGCTACTGGCAACAATAAAGTTTACGACTTCACGCCCGCTCCGGCGGTAACTGTAAGCTCGCCCGTCAACGGATCGACGGTCACTTCTCCAGTTTTGTTCACCGCATCCGCGGCCAGCCCGAATTGTTCCAAGGGAGTGGCGTCCATGCGTGTCTATAGCAATGGGGTGAGTGAATACACCGTGGATAGCGATAGTTTGAACCAGTCGATTTCTCTGCCGGCGGGAAACAATAATACCGTTGTGCAGTCCTGGGATAATTGCGGGAACGTGGGCAAAACCTTTACCACGATAACGGTTAGTCCGGGGAGCAAATAAAGCGGTCGGGTTAAAAGTGCCAAAGCCGGTGTTCCCAAGTCAATTAATCAGCGCTATGTCTACGGGATTATTTCCGGTTGGCACCGTTCCTGCCGGAATCAAGACTCCGCTCGCGTTGATGGTGTAGATGGATAGCGTCCCGTCACTTTGATTTCCAACGTAAGCGAAGGTACCGGCGGCATTCAGGGCGATTGAATAGGGCCAGGAGCCCGCCTGAACCGTACCCGGAGCATTCGGAACCAGAGTGCCAGTGTCAGCGTTTATTGTGTACATGGACACGGTCCCGTCGTAACGATTTACCACATACGCAAACTTGCCGGAAGGGTGCACTGCCATGTAGGACGGCTGGCTTCCTGCGGGAACAAGGATCTCCGGATTCTGGGTCAATGTTCCCGTCGCGGTATCCACGGAGTACATCCAAACATTCCCTATGTCCTCGTCCGCAGAGTACGCAAATGTGCCCGCAGGGTTGAAGGTGAGTTTCCACGGATATGCTCCTGCGAGAACTCCTGCCGGGGTAGTTGCGCTTAAAGTTCCGGTTTCGGAATTTATGGAAAACGTCGAAATTGATCCGTTTTCCTGATCGGTCACGTAAAGGAAGTTCTCCGATGGGCTGACGGTAACAAAACCCGGGCTCGACTCCAAAGAACGCGACGTGAAGACCGGAGGCACCAAGGTTTCGGAGGGCGACAAGGGGGTTAACGAGCCGACGCTCGAATTGATGGTGAACATTGAAACTGAGTTGTCATCGCTGTTGGCCGTGTAAACGAATTTGCTGGAAGCTGTGATTCCCTGTGGGTAGAAGCCAGCCGGAACCTGCGACGGGCTGATCGCACTCAGCACGCCCGTACTGGGATTAATGGTGAACATGGAAACGGTTGCGGCATCGGTTGCATTGGAGCCGAGATTCGCAACATAGAGGAATTTACCCGTCGGATCGATCGCCATCGACTCGGCATTGAAACCGTTGTCGACTCCCGTGGGAATGGTTCCCGACCCAGTCGGAGTCAGAGCGCCTGTGCATGAGTCTGCGGTATACATGGAAATTGTCGCGTCAGAAGAATTCAGAACATAAGCGAATGACGGGTGCATCGACTTTACGCAACTGGGTGGAGAAGGAGGAGGAGTGCTTGTGGGGGTGGTCCCCATTTGTCCACAGCTAGTGCCGATTACGATGAGCAGAGATACGAAAACAATCCGGGGAAGAGAGTGGCGCATAATTCCTCCGAACACTTCGGTTGGTCGGGATTATACCTAAAAAAGGCGGGACGGGTAAAATGCGGGGATAGGACGG
>JBEKBW010000140.1:0-12023 GCA_050015215.1 Candidatus Sulfotelmatobacter sp. | reverse complement strand
ATCTTCGCTATGGTCGTAGCGGAATGCATCTGATGAGGAGCGTACACCTGCAGGAGCTTTCGCGAGGATTTTACGATTCCGTCGCATTTTTTGTCGCCCTGTCTCCCATACGGCTTGATCTTCAAGAAATCGCCACCGAACCTTCGTTCGAAAATGTTCCCAACAAAATCCTGAAACTCAGTGCCGTGAGTCGTCTCAAACAGAAACTGGAACCTCAGCGCATACCAAGGATGAAGTGGCATTAGGAGTCCCAGGGATGCCATTTGTGCACGGCATCAACATCGGCAATTTCGACTCGATGTTGAAACATTACCCCAGTCCTTCGCATGTCGCAATGCCGTCGTACCTGCCCCAAGCCCTCCGCGAGCTCCCCACCTTAGAAAATACCGGGACAATCAAAGTGGGGGTGGCACCTGAGGGGCAGGGGGGCTGGCCCAGCCGTACTCTAGCACGGCAAGGGACGCCCCACCACTCGCGGCAGTTTCACGGGCGGGGGCATCGACTCTCCCTCGCATGAAGTTTGACCCCCTCTTTTCCCCGCCTGTAAACTCAAGATTCAGCACTTAGCCGCTAGCATTTAGCCCTCCGCATCAAAGCAGGCACAATGAACGCGAAGGGTGAAAAGCCAACGGCTAAGTGCTAATTGCTAACTGCCGATTTCCATGCCTCACGACCTGCCGAAATCCTACGAGCCCTCCGCCATCGAAAAGCGCTGGGCCGACTACTGGATCGAAGAAAAACTCTTCTCCGTCCCCACGCCGCCGGAAGGCGAAACGCGGCCCGTCTTCGCCATGCTGCTCCCACCGCCCAATGTCACCGGCCGCCTGCACATGGGTCACATGCTCAACCAGACGCAGATGGACATCATCGCGCGCTGGCATCGCATGCGCGGCTTCATCACCCTCTGGCTGCCCGGCACCGACCACGCCTCCATCGCCACGCAAATGATGGTCGAGCGCCAGCTCGCCAGCGAAGGCATCAAGCGGCGCGACCTGGGCCGCGAAAAATTCATCGAGCGCGTGTGGGAGTGGAAAAAGCTTTACGGCGGCGCAATTCTCGATCAGATGAAGCGCCTCGGCGCATCCGTCGACTGGGATCGCGAATATTTCACCATGGACGAAAATCTTTCCCGCGCCGTCCGCGAGGTTTTCGTTCGCCTCTATGAAGACGGCCTGATCTATCGCGGCAAGTACATCGTGAACTGGTGCCCGCGCTGCGGCACGGCCATTTCCGATCTTGAGGTGAAGCACGAAGACGTTGCCGGAAAATTGTGGGAGATTCGTTATCCCGTCATCGGCAGCAGTGAGTTCATCACGGTAGCAACCACCCGCCCCGAAACAATGTTAGGCGACACCGCCATTGCCGTGAATGCAAAGGATGAACGCTATACGCATCTCCACGGCAAAAAAGTTTTACTGCCGTTGATGAACCGCGAGATTCCCATCATCACCGACGAGCTCGCGCAGCCCGAGTTCGGCACCGGCGCGGTGAAGGTGACTCCAGCGCACGATCCTAACGATTTTCAAGCCGGCTTGCGCCACAATCTTCCACAGATTGACGTGATGGACGAGCACGCGCACATGAACGAGAATGCCGGCGCGTACGCCGGCCTCGACCGTTACAAGGCGCGCGCGCGAGTGTTGGAAGATTTGCAAGCCCAGGGATTCTTAGTCGGTGAAAAAGACTACACGCTCGGCATCGGCAAGTGCGAGCGCTGCGGGACCGTCATCGAGCCAAGGCTTTCCGCCCAGTGGTTCGTGAAGATAAAACCGCTGGCAGATCACGCCATCAAAGTTGTCGAAGAGGGCGAGATCACCATTGTTCCGGAAAACTTCAAGCAGATGTACCTCAACTGGATGTACAACATCCACGACTGGTGCATCTCCCGCCAGCTGTGGTGGGGGCACCGCATCCCGGCGTGGCACTGCCAGAGCTGCAGTAAATTCATCGTCGCCCGCGAAGAGCCTGCGCAGTGCGCTTGCGGCGGCAAACTCGAACAAGACCCCGACGTGCTCGATACCTGGTTCTCGTCCGGCTTCCTGCCTTTTACCACGCTCGGCTGGCCCGAGAAGACTCGCGACCAGGAAGTTTTCTATCCTTCAACGCTGCTGGTTACCGCTTACGAAATCCTTTTCCTATGGGTTTCGCGAATGATCATGACCGGCTGCTACTTCATGAAGGATCACAAGCAAGATCCTGCGATCAAGAAGGCTAGCGGCTGGGCCGACAAGAAGGACGACAGCGTTCCCTTCCGCCAGGTCTACATTCACGCTCTGGTGCGCGACGCCGACCGGCAGAAAATGTCGAAGACCAAGGGCAACGTAATCGATCCGCTTGAAATCATCGAGCGCTTCGGCACCGACGCGACCCGCTTCACACTCGCGGCAATGGCTGCGCCCGGCACCGACATCGCGTTCAACGAAAGCCGCACCGAAGGCTACCGCGCCTTCGCCAACAAAATCTGGAACGCCGCCAGATTCATGTTCATGAACGTAGACCGCATCGGCTGCGGCGCGGGCGCCCCCGCCCGCGAAGTCTTGTCCAATTCCACAGGAGTAGTTGGCTTTTCCGCCGCAACTCTGGAAGACCGCTGGATTCTCTCCCGCTTCAACCGAGTCACGAAAGAAGTGAACGAAGCCCTTGAAACCTACCGCTTCCACGAAGCCGCCAACCGCATCTACGATTTTTTCTGGGGCGAATTCTGCGACTGGTATCTGGAACTGATCAAGCCACGGCTGGCAGAAGGCGCGGATGAGAACACGGCAAAACTCGCTTGCGCCAACCTCGTAAGTCTATTCGATGCAGCGCTGCGCCTACTCCATCCCGTGATGCCGTTTATCACCGAAGAAATCTGGCAGGCGCTACACGAAGGCCATCCAGTGCAGAAATCAATCGCCCTGGCTGCATATCCGCAAGTTGACGAGAAGCAATTCGATCTCGCAGCCGAAACCGAAATGGCGATCCTGCAAGATCTGATTGTGAACGTCCGCAACGTCCGCGCAGAACTGAAAGTCGAGTCCAAGATCAAGGTTCCCATAGAGATTGTTGCGCACGAGCCGGCAATACGCGCGATGATCGAACAGAATCGCGGCGCAGTCGAGCGTCTGGCCAGCGTGGAGAAAATAACATTTGCCGAAAGCTTACTGGCCAAACGGTCAGCGGCACGCAGCACCGCGCGATTCGACGTCAATGTAATCTACGAGCGAAAGATCGATGTGGCCGCTGAATGCGAGCGCTTGAAAAAGGAACTGGAGAAAATTGAAAAAGGGATGGCCAGCAGCCAAAAGCAGTTAGGCAACGAACAATTCCTTTCTAAAGCGCCGGCGAATGTTGTAGACGGCTTGCGCAAGCAGCAGCAGGAGCTTGCCGTCTTGCAGGAAAAAGCGCAAAGCAAGCTGGCGGAGTTGGGATGCAGTTAAGATAAGTAATTACGGCCCTGCGGCCCTGGACGGACGAAGGCGTCCGTCCCTCCACGAACATGGACTGGAACTCAAGACGCATTACCGCCATCATCGAGAACGCGCTGCTCGAAGACCGCGCCACGCGCGATGCCACCAGCTACGCCTGCATCGATCCCAACCAGCGGGCCTCCGCCACTATCCTCGCCAAACAGGATTGCATTCTTGCGGGCATCGGCGTCATCGCCCGTATCCTTGATGTTTACGCCGCTCTCGATGGCGCTGTAACTTCTCACTACGAAGTCACCACGCATCCAGAAATATTCGACGGAGTGCGCCTGCGCAAAGGCCAGTCAGTCGCGGTCATTCAACACAATGCGCGTGTGATCCTTTCCTGCGAGCGCGTCATACTGAATTTTCTGCAGCGCATGGGCGGCATCGCCACTCTTACGCGAAAATTTGTCGAAGCCATCTCCGGCACGAAAGCCCGGATTCTTGACACGCGCAAAACCGCCCCCGGCCTGCGCGTCATCGACAAATACGCCGTCCGCTGCGGCGGCGGACAGAATCACCGCCTTGATCTCTCCGACGGCGTTCTCATCAAGAACAACCACATCGCGCTCGCGGGCGGAATCGTTCCGGCCCTGGAACGCGCCGTGCACAACCGCCGCGGCTCCCAGCCGATTGAAGTCGAAGTGCGTACGATGGCAGAACTCGAGGACGCGCTCACGCACGGCGCGGAGGCAATCCTCTTAGATAACATGTCTCCCGAAGAAGTGCGCCGAGCGGTCGAGCGCTGTGCCCAGCCCGATGCGCAAAAAAATGGGCGCACTCTTCCTCTGGAATGTTCCGGCGGCATTCGCTTGGAAAATGTCCGCGCCTACTCCGAGACAGGCGTCGATTTCATCTCCGTTGGCCTGCTCACGCACTCACCGCAAGCCGTCGATATGAGCCTGCGTGTCTCTCCGGCGTAAGCCTGCCGACCAATTTCGCAATGTACCGATGGACCCTCTGTTCCGAATTTCCGGACATCAAGTTTGCGCGATTCCCTCCGCGGTTTCGGCTGTACCTCCGTGTGTTCCAAAGCTCGGGCAGTCGCGTTAGATTAGTTGAAACGGAGGCCCTCCCCATGACTTCCCTGTTCCGACCTGCCGCGTCCCTGTTTCTTGCACTGTCACTAGTCGCCAATTCTTTTGCAGTCTCAGATTCGACTCAATCTTCTCCCGCAAGCGCTGCAGCTCCCGCGACCACGAATGTCAGCGTTACCCTCGACGTCCTCACCAACCGCCATTCCATCAGCCAATATGTCTACGGCGGCGCTTACCCGCAGGACGCGGGTACGATCACCGACAGCGGACTTACCACTGTGCGCTGGGGCGGAGACGCGACCTCCACCTACAACTGGCAACTCTTCACCGACAACGCCGCCGCCGACTGGTACTTCGAAGACTTTGCCTACTCCGAAATCGGCGATGGCAGTTCGACGCAATACATCTCAGATGTGAAAGCCGCCGGCAGCAGCCCGCTGATGACGATGGTTATGCTTCCGTGGGTCGCCCAAACCGCCGAAGGCAACGGCAACGGCCACTGGAGCTTCTCGGTCGCGAAGTACGGACCGCAGTGCAGCGTCGATCCTTACAACCCCGATGCCGGCAATGGCGTAAAGTCCGATTGCGTGACCGATCTAACCGCCAATCCGAACGACGCTTACTGGCCGCTGCTCGACCAACCTGGCGTCAACGATCCTCCTGGAAGTGTCTATCGCAACCAGTGGGCCGCCGCGCTGGCCAAGGCTTTCGGCAGCGCTCCACATTTTTACGACATGGACAACGAGATCGACATTTGGGGCAGCACGCATCGCGATGTCCACCCGAATCCCTCGGCGTACGACGAACTGCGCGATACCTATCGTGCCGAAGCGGCAGCATTAAAGGGTTGGGACGCGAAAGCAATTCGTTTCGGCCCAGTAAGTTGCTGCTGGTGGTTTTATTGGAACGGCGCGAATAACACCGACAAAGCCGCGCACGCCGGTGTTGACTTCCTGCCGTGGTGGCTCAACGAAGTCTACTGGCAGGACAAAATCGCCGGAGCCCGCACGCTCGATATCTTCGATATCCACGCTTATCCCGATGGCCCCGATACCTCAGGCTGGACCCAGGCGGAACTGCAAGCGCTCTCCGCCCGCATCTACCGCGACTACTGGGATCCCACCTATGTAAGCGAGTCGGGCGACATCAACCAGTACTGGACAACTTTCCTGCAGCCGAACAAGACGATCCCGTTCCGCTTGCCACGCATGCGCGCGGTCGCCAACATGATTTATCCCAACACGCCGTTAAGCGTGACCGAGTGGAGCGCCAACTTTGCGGGAGAATCCGATTTTTCGACGGCAATTGCCGATGCCGACGCCTATGGAATTCTCGGCCGCGAGCGAGCCTACCTCGCATCGCGCTGGGTCGCGCCAGTTCCCACAAATCCAAATTATCTTGCGCTTAAGCTCTACCGAAATTACGACGGCAAGCACAGTTCGTTCGCCACCACCTCAGTCTCAGCTGCAAACAAAGGAGATCCCGATCTGTTCAGCAGCTACGCGGCTTTGAGTTCGACCGGAACAACTCTCACTGCGATGATTCTCAACAAGGATCCGAATAACACAACACAGGTGCAATTCGCATTGAATGGCTTTACGCCGCAACAGTTCACCAGTTACACACTCTCTTCGACCAATCCGACGCAAATCGTCGCTTCGTCCACACAAGCATGGACGCCGACGATGAACTTTGCACCCTATACAGTCACGCTGTTGGTGATCGGCGGCACAGCGCAGTTGCCGGGCGCGGAGTGGGATCTAGATCCGGACACGACCCAGTTATCGGCAGGGAACAAAGTTGTTCTTCATCCAAAGATCGTTTCCGGATCAGCCACAGTAACGCTCGGCGCGCCCCAAGCCGACAGCGGAATCACCGTAGCCGTAACGCAACCCGCCGTAAGCAAAAGCGAAGAAGGCAGCATCACGGTGACCGCGGGCTCGACTGCCGGTCTCTATCACTACAGCGTTCCCAGCGACGACAGCACCGGAGTTTCTCAAACTCAAAGTGGATGGATTCTGGTCGGCAATCCGCCCGCATCGCTGACCAAAACCGGCGACAAACAGAAGGGCGCGGCAGGAACTCAACTGAATCTTTCGGCAACGTTGAATGCAGGACAATCAGGCGGCAACGCCGCAGGAGGCACAATCTTTTTCACGACAAGTGCGGGCACACTCTCCAGCCGTACCGTGGTCACGGATGCCAACGGCAATGCACCCGTCGTTCTCACGTTGCCGTCGAGTCCCGGCACTGTGAAAGTGACTGCAGAAGGCGAATACGCGCTGGGTCATCCCGTGGTCACATTCACCGAGACCGCGCAGCAGTAGCCACTTTCGCGTGCCGCTACGATTTCATATCGATGGCGACAGGATGCATCGGCTGATACAAACCCAACTCGCCCCCGCTGGGTAAACGCAACGAGGTCTTCATTCCCCAGCGCGCGGTCTCAACCGGCGAGCAAGTCACTTTCTTCGCCTTCAATTTCTTCATCTCCGCTTCCAGATCGTCGCACATCAGATAAATGTCAGCCTCGAGCATCACACCCTGCGTTTGTTCCCGGGTTCCGCCATCGATAGGATGAACCGCCGCTTCCGCCGGAGGAAATGCAAAGATCAACCAGCCCCCGCCCGCATCCACCGATTTGAACCCCAGAACATCGCGCAGGAAAGCGCGGTCGGCTTCAGGTTTCCCGCTGTAAAAAAGAATATGCGTGCCCATGATCATAAGCAGGGCCTCTCAGGCGCGAAGTCTACTCCGCCGATTGTTGTTTTTCAACAATTCCCGCATAATTCCAGCATCGCCAGGACGAAGACAACCCGTGTGGCGCGGGTGCTCCCACCCGCGCAGCCCAATAACCACGACCGCGCCCAGGCCACAGACGCGCGCCTCGGCAAAATCATTCGCCTGCTAATGGAGAACGCCACAGTAGTAGCCAGCGGCACAAAAATCGCGCAGGAAATTTCCTCCAACCGTTCCGAAGTCTGGCGCTTGATCCAGCAACTGCGTGGCTTAGGCGTGGATGTTGCAGGCCATCCCGCGACCGGCTATCAACTCAAGTCGGTTCCCGATCTGCTGCTGCCGGAAATTCTCGAGCCCATGATTCGCGGCACCATCTTCGAGAATCACCTTCATCACTACTACAAAATCGGTTCGACCAATACTACAGCCATGCTCGCCGCCACTGATGGCGCATCCGAAGGCAGTGTTTTTCTGGCGGAGGAGCAGACCGCAGGCCGCGGCCGCGCGGCGCACACTTGGGAGTCCGCGCGCTCCGCGGGAATTTATTGCTCGGCTGTGCTCCGTCCGCACCTGCCGCCCGCGGATGTTCTCGTATTGTCGCTCGCCGCAGGACTGGCGGTGCGCTCGGCCATCGAGCAGGTAGATTCGCGCGTTTCTCCCGATCTCAAGTGGCCCAATGATGTTCTCATCGGCGGTAAAAAAATTTGCGGCATTCTCACCGAGATGAACGCCGAAGCCACCCATGTACGCCATGTGGTTGTTGGCATCGGCATCAACGTGAACCAGTCAAGCTTTCCCCGGGAACTTGAAGCCGATGCAACATCCTTGCGCTTAGTTACCGGAAGCGAACGATCGCGCGTTGAACTCGCAGCCGCTTTGTTAAAATCACTCGACCGGGAGTACGGTCAACTGATTACGCGGCCGGACGCCCGCCACTCGATTCTGCGCCGTTTTTCCGAGCACTCCTCGTGGGTGAAAGGTAAGCAAGTTCGAGTGGAAGAGAATGGTTCCAAACTGGAAGGGACTACGGAAGGATTAGACGACCGCGGCTTTCTGCAGCTGCGCACTACTCAGGGCTTGCAGACGATTCTAAGCGGCACCGTGAGAGCAAGATGAATCAGGGAGCAATTGGCAGCAATTAGCGGTTGGCCAAAACGAAGCCACAGTGCTCACCGCTTGTTGCTCGCTGCTCATTGCTCATAGCTCATCGCTCATCGCTGACTGCTCCTATGCTCTTCGTTCTCGATGTCGGCAACACCAACACGGTCCTCGGCGTCTTCGCCCCAGCCGCGAAGGAGCACGACTCTGCCCAGCACTACGACCGCCTCGTCGCCCACTGGCGCGTCACCACCCGTCAAAGCAGTACCGTCGACGAGTACGGCGTGCTGTTTCGCAACCTGTTTTCCATGGCCAGCCTGGAAGCCTCCGGCATAGCTGGTATCGTTATCTCCTCGGTGGTCCCTCCACTCGACCCCGTTCTGCGCCAGGTCTGCGAGCGCTATTTCCAAACCAAGCCTCTGTTCATCGAACCCGGTGTTAAAACCGGTATGCCGGTGCAATACGAAAATCCCGCCGAGGTGGGTGCCGATCGCATCGTCAATGCGGTAGCTGCCTTCGAAAAATACGGCGGCCCGTGTGTGATCGTCGACTTCGGCACAGCCACGACTTTCGACTGCGTATCGACAAAAGGCGAATATCTCGGCGGCATAATCTGCCCCGGCATCGGCATTTCCGCCGACGCTCTTTTCTCGCGCACCGCTCGCCTGCCCCGCGTAGAAATTCGCAAACCGGCGCGCGTCATTGGCACCAACACGGTGGGCAGTCTGCAATCCGGCCTTTATTACGGCTATCTCGGCCTGGTCGACGGCATTCTTGAACTTCTGCTCGCCGAACTAGGCAAAGAAACCAAGGTACTCGCCACTGGTGGCCTCGGCCCGATGATCGGCACGGGATCGAAATACATCAAAAAGGTGGACGACTTTCTGACTCTTGACGGACTACGTATCATCTGGGAAAGAAACGCATCTTCGCGTTCGGCATCCAAAGCATCATCGTCGGCAACTCCCCAATCCCCGGCGAAAAGCAAGAATGGCGGCTCTCAGCGCGTTCCCTCAGCCCAGCGCTCGCCTCGCTGACCATCGTGGAAAATTATTTCAACTACTTCACCGAAATCGAAGAGCACTTCCTGCGCCGCCGCGGGGGAGGCTTGCTGCTCACAACGCTCGATTGGGCGTTGATCGAAACCTGGAAGGACGCAGGCATTCCGCTCGAAGCCGTACTACGTGGCGTCGACACCGCTTTCGACCACTACGATCAGCGTCCGTCAAAAACGCGCAAGATCAATAGTCTCGCCTGGTGCTCGCAAGCCGTACTGACGGCAGCGGAAGACATGAAGGAGGCAGCCGTCGGCGCATCTGCGTCAGACCCATCATCGAAACCGACCGCCGCGCAAGGCTTTGAGCCGGATACGATCGCGACCTTCCTGCGCCGCAATGCAGAGCTGCTGGAAAGCGCGAAGTTGCCGCACGGTGCCGGGATTTCCGTACACTCCGTTGCTCAGAACTCCGCCGCAGCGTTGCGGAAACTGGCGGAGGAGATTGAAACTAAGAAAACTCCGTCAAAGCTAGAAGATCTGGAGCGTCATCTGACCGTGCTCGAAGAGAAGCTTCTAGCAGCGTTGCTTACTGCCACACCCGACGAAGAAATCGTAACCGTCCGCGCCGAAGCCGACCGCGAACTCTCCCCCTACCGCCGCAAAATGTCCGCACCGCAAATTGAGCAACTGCAGAAACAGTATGTGCACAAGCGTCTTCTGCAAAAATACTCATTACCTCGGCTAAGCCTGTTTTACATGTGATGACCCACTCCTTCGACGCTCTCATCCTCGGCGGAGGCGCGGCCGGCCTGATGTGCGCCATCGAAGCCGGCAAACGCGGCCGCAAAGTCGCCGTACTCGAACGCGCCGATCGCCTCGGCAAAAAAATCCTCATTTCCGGCGGCGGACGCTGCAACTTTGCCAATCTGCACTGTCAACCCGAGAACTTTCTTTCCGCGAACCCGCACTTCGCGAAATCCGCCCTCGCACGCTACACGCCCGCCGATTTCATCGCTCTCGTCGAAAAACATCGCATCCCCTATCACGAAAAAACTCTCGGCCAGCTTTTCTGCGACCGCTCCGCTCGTGACATTCTAGAAATGCTCGAAGCCGAATGCCGCGAAGTTAATGTAGCGATCTTCCTAAATAAGACAATTCAAGAGGTCGAACGCAGCACAGGCTTCACGGTCCACACATCCGACGCAGAATTCTGCGCCCCGGCTCTCGTAGTCGCCACCGGCGGCCTATCCATCCCAAAAATCGGCGCGACCTCGTTCGGTTACGACCTGGCTAGGCAGTTCGGCATCGCCATTAGAGACCCTTATCCAGCACTCGTGCCGCTCATTCTGAACGCCGAAGACCGTCAGCGCTACTGCGATCTCGCGGGAGTATCTACGGAAGTGGTCGCCTCATGCGGCGCACAACAATTTCGCGAAAAAATGCTGATCACGCATCGCGGCCTAAGCGGCCCCGCGATCCTCCAGGTCTCCTCGTATTGGAAAAAACCAGAGCCCATCCACATCGATCTCCTGCCCGCCCGCGAAGTTACTGCCGCATTCCGCGACGCCAAAGTGCCGCGAACTCTCACAACTCTGCGCGCAGAACTGCGACGATTTCTTCCCCAACGTCTAGCTGATCGCTGGCTGGATCTCCATCCTCCATCAAATTGGACGAACCAGGCACTCCCCGATTTCGAAAGACGACTACACGATTGGCCCATTTATCCTGAGGGAACCGAAGGCTACGAAAAAGCCGAAGTAACGGCCAGCGGGATCGACACGGACGAACTCTTGGCTAAGACAATGGAGAGTCGAAAAATCCCAGGCTTATTTTTTATTGGTGAGGTCTTGGACGTAACCGGTGAACTGGGCGGTTTCAATTTTCAGTGGGCTTGGGCATCGGGGGCAGCGGCTGGCAGACATTTATGAAGGTGTGACTCTTAATGAGGGGTGTCATCCTGAGCGGAGCGAAGGGCCTCCATCTGCACGGTCGCAAAGGGCAGCGAATTACAGCACCTTAATCATGAAGTTCACCTGAATCTTAGCCTGCGTCTCCACCGGCTGCCCATTCTGCAGGTAAGGAGCGAAGCGCCATTGCCGCGCCGCTTCCACCGCCGCCGAGACCAGGATCGGATTTCCGCTGATCACGTGCAGGTCCTTAATACCGCCATCCGCGCCAACAACGGCCTGCAGTACCACCGCGCCCTGCACCTTCATCTGCTTGGCCAGGGAAGGATACGAAGCCGGTTCGGCTTGCGCTACTCTCTCCGGCAGGTCCGAAGGCATCCGCGTTAACTCAGCGGCATTAGTTACAGGATTCCACTCAAAAGTCTTCGCGGCTCGAACGTCCGCGTGCGTGGGGATTTCCACCAGCACTGCATTGCTCCCTGCTCGCAGCGAGCGGTGCGTATCGCCCGCCACCACTTCCACTTCCAACGGAGGAAGTTTAGTCCGCGTGGTCGGAACGGCAGCCGGAGCCGGAGGCGCAACCGCCGGCGCAGCATCAGCCTTGGCGATGATGTTCGTCTCTTTTTTTGTGGTGGGCTTTGCAGCGGGGGCCGGAGCTGCGGCAGCCTTTGCGGCAGGAGCCGGAGCAGCAACCGGAACCTTCGAGGCTGTAGCAGCCTTTGTAGCGGCAACCGGACTAGCGGCCGGAGCAGCAGAGCCAGGAGCAGCAGGGCTAGGAGCAGGAGTTGTCTTCGCG